>SBGD01000085.1 GCA_006226775.1 Paracoccaceae bacterium
TGATGGCTACACCGCATCGGGCCAGCTACCCGAGCGATCCATGGGGGTCATTTTTGGACGCCGATAGGGGGTCAAAATTGCGTGCCGATTGACAGCCCATTGCCCCGACCGCGCGGAAGGCGAGGTTGCGCCCGCATGAGTTTGCCCTGTCCATGGTCGCTCCGGGCCGTATCCTGCGCGGCGTTGCGGCGGAAAAGGCGCGCCTGGGCAGCGCCGGCGACCCAGGGGGCTCGCCTTTGTCGGGAAACCGATAAATTCGGTTCACTTGTAAATAAAATTTGCGGCACTAGGCTCACAGTCATCCAATGGGAGGCACCTGAACCATGGCTGACAAGATCACGCACGACATCGAGACGGATACCGACACCGCTGACAAACCCGCGCGCCGGGCGTTCCTGAGAAACACCGGCCTGACGGCCCTGGGTGCCTATGTCGGCATGAACATCCCGTTCGAGGGCAACCTGATGGCCCTCGCGCAAGGGATGAGCGAAGACGACATCATGTCGACCAAGGACGGGCTGATCCTGATGAACGACCGCCCGCTCAACGCCGAGACGCCCGCGCATCTGCTGGACGACGACGTCACCCCCTATGAGCATTTCTTCATTCGCAACAACGGGCTCGTTCCCGACAGCGCGCTGGACATGGACGCCGAAGGCTGGACCCTGACCATCGACGGCGAAGTGGACACACCGCTGGAGCTGAGCATCGCCGATCTCAAGGAGCAGTTCGAGGTGGTGACCAATCGGCTGGTGCTGGAATGCGGCGGCAACGGGCGCGCCTATTTCAACCCCGGAGCGTCGGGCAACCAATGGACCACCGGCGCCGTGGGCTGCGCCGACTGGACCGGGGTGCGGCTGAGCGATGTTCTCAATGCGGCCGGCGTGAAGGAGAGCGCGGTCTATACCGCCCATTACAGCAACGACCCGCATCTTTCGGGCGACCCGGACAAGGACGCGATTTCCCGCGGCGCGCCGATCGAAAAGGCGATGGCCGAGGGCAGCATGATCGCCTGGGAAATGAACGGCGCACCCATTCCGGCGGTCCATGGCTTTCCCCTGCGCGTGGTCGTTCCGGGCTTTCCCGGCTCGGTCTCGCAGAAATACCTCAACCGCATCTGGGTGCGGGACCAGGTGCACGATGGCGCGAAGATGACCGGCTATTCCTATCGCCTGCCGGCCTATCCCGTGGCGCCGGGCACCGAGGTGCCGGAGGAAGACATGGTCATCATGACCGAGATGCCGGTCAAATCGCTGATCACCTTCCCGCAATCGGGCACCCGGACACCGGCGGGACAGCCTGCCGAGGTGCGGGGCCATGCCTGGGCGGGCAGCGGTGATATTGCGGCGGTCGACGTGTCCATCGACTTTGGCCAGACCTGGATTGCCGCCACGCTCGACCCGGCCAAGAACAAGTTCGCCTGGCAACGGTTCCGCGCCGACGTGACCCTGCCGGAGGCCGGATATTACGAGGTCTGGGCCCGGGCGACCGACATGAACGGCATCGCCCAGCCCCCCGTCGTGCCCGGTTGGAACCCGCGGGGCTATGGCAACAACATGCAGCACCGCATCGCGCTGATTGCCACCTGACCCTGCAACGGAACCGGGCCCTGTTGCCCGGTTCCCCTTCCAGCCGAAAGAAGCCAAGATGAACGAAAAGCTGAGGTTGTTCCGGGCCACGTTGTGCGCATCCGTCGTGGTCTGCGCCACGGCCACGGTCTCGCAGGAGGCCTATGATCCGATGCGTCCGGCGGCCAATCCGCTCTTGCCCGGCGCGTCTGTCCCGTCGCCGGGCGCGTCCGATGTCGAGCTGGACCCGGAACTGGGAAACCTGCCTGTCGGGCCGGGTGCGGAGGACACCTATTATCAATGCGTCGCCTGCCATTCGACGGCGATCATCAAACAGCAACGCCTGAGCGATGAACGCTGGGATTATCTCTGGACATGGATGGTGGAAGATCAGGGCATGTACGAGCCCGACGAGGAGGAAAAGGAGTTGATCCTCACCTATCTGAAAACCCATTTCTCGTCAGAGCGTTAGCGCCGGGCGGCACCTCGGTCCCGGGGGAGTATCCGAGATGACGGGCCACCCCGCCTCGCCCAACCGCGCCGATGATGGCCTGCCGCTCGACATCCGTGCGCTGATGCCCGGCGACTTGCCCGCGACGATAGCCATATTGACCCAAGGAATGCGGGACAACCCGCTGCATGTGACGGTGTTCGGCGCTGATCCCATGGATCGGCGCCACCGCTTGGCGCGGTTCCTTGATCCTCTCGTGCGCTATGTCCATGCGAATGGCATGATGCTGGGCGCCTTTGCGCAAGGGGAGTTGATCGGCGTGCTGGGGATGATCCGGCCCGGCCGCTGCCGCCCCGGGGCGATGGAGCGGCTGCGGTTTGCCCGCGCGCTTCTTCCCGGCGTACCGCCCGCCAGTTTGTTGCGGATACATCGGTGGTTGTCCGCCTGGGCAAGCAACGACCCGCCCGCGCCGCACTGGCATATCGGCCCGCTCGCGGTGCTGCCTGACTACCGGCGTCGCGGTATCGGGCGGCGGTTGATGCTGCGGTGTTGCCAGCACGTGGATTCGTTTGCAGCCATGGCCTGGCTCGAAACCGACCTGGAGATCAACGCAGGTTTCTACCGGACGCTCGGCTTTGAGCTGGTCAGCAAGAAGCCCGTGCTCGGCGTGCCGACCTAGTTCATGAGCCGCGCGCCGAAGGCGTCGCGCGCGGCCTCCTGCACCACCGGTCGGGACACGACCTCGCCGGGCTGACCGGGGCCCTCCCCAAGGAGGCAGCCGCGGTCAGCCTCCGGCCTGTCAGTAATAGAGCAGGCCGGGGAAGGCGGCGATCAGGGCCAGTGCGGCCAGCATGACCCCCACGAACGGCAGGGTTCCGGCAAAGATCGCCTCCAGCGGCGTCGTGGCATCATCCAGCGTCGCATGAACCGTGAAGATGGAAATGCCGAACGGCGGTGTCAGCAGCCCGACCTCGACCGCGATCACGGTGATGATGCCGAAGTGGATCAGGTCGAACCCCAGGTGCAGCGCGATCGGCGCTGCGATCGGGACGACGATCAGCAGGATCGACGTGGAATCCAGGATCATGCCCAGCAGCAGGACCAGCACCACGTAAAGCAGCAGAAATCCATAGGCGCCAAGGCCGGACTGCGCCACCAGCTCGCTGATGGCGGTGGGAATCCCCGCGACCGCCAGCATCTGGCCATAGAAATTGGCCGCGACCAGCAAGAGCAGGATCCCGACCGAGATCGTCCCGGTCTTGACCAGCACATCCCAGGTCGTGGCCCAGTCGAGGCTGCGCCGGGCCAGGGCGATCACGAAGGCCGCGAAGGCACCGACACCGCCTGCTTCGGTCGGCGTGAACACCCCCGAATAAAGCCCGCCCAGGACACAGGCGACCAGCAGCAGGATGGGGATCAGCTTCAGGATCATCTCGCGGCCGGACATGTCGTCGTCGCGCGCAAGCCCTGCCCGGTCACGCGGCGTCTCGGGGTCGGAAAACACCACCGAGGGCGCAAACCTGGCAAGGCCGAGGATCAGCAGGACAAAGCCACCGGCCAGCACCAGCCCGGGGATCAACCCGGCGAGGAACATCTTGCCGATGGATTGCTCGGCCAGCACGCCGTAGATGATCAGCAACAGGCTGGGCGGCACCAGCATGCCCAGAACCGAACTGCCCGCCACCGCGCCGCAGGAAAACGACGGCCGATAGCCGTGGCGCACCATCTCCGGCACCGCCACCTTGGTAAAGACCGCCGCCGAGGCGATGGAGACGCCCGTCACCGCGGCAAAGACCGTGTTTGCCGCGACGGTGGCCACGCCAAGCCCGCCCAGAACCCGCCGCAGCCCGATCTCGGCCACGTCGAAGGTGTCCTTGCCGACGTTGGACACGCTGACCAGGTATCCCATCAGGACGAACAGCGGGATCGTGGCGAACAGGTAGCTCGACACGCCGTTGTAGGCGGAAATCGACATCAGGCGCATCGACAGGTCAAAGTTGTCGCGGATGATCCAGACGCCGCAAAAGGCCACCGCCAGAAGCGCGATGCCGATCCGCATGCCCAGCAGCACCAGCAGGAACAGCACGCCGATCAATAGTAATCCGATGGTCAGGTTGTCCATGTTCTACCCTTTCCCGAAGACACGGGTGATTTCACGCAGCGCGACCAGCACGAAGCCGAAGGCCGACAGCGCCGCGCCGCCGACGACGATCAGCCGGAAGGGGAAGGTCGGCAAGGTCCAGATCCCCTGCACGCCGAAGAACTCGTTCGAGGTCAGCGCCACCAGGGTGTCCGGCCAGGAGGCCACCGCCACCGCCCCCAGGATCAGCGCGCCGACCAGCGAAAACAGCGCCTCCAGCGCGTGGGTGAGCCTTCCGGACCGGCGCCGCAGCAGGCGCAGCAGGAAATCCGCCTGAATCAGCGTTCCCCGGATCACCGCCGCCGGCAGCAGCAGGAACACGATCGCCACCACCGAGCGGGCGGCGATCTCGGCCACCCCGATGATCGGCGCGGCGATGAGGTTGCGCCCGGCGACATCCGCCACGATCAGCACCATCAGCCCGAAGATCCAGACAACGCCGAAGGCGGCGATCACCGAATAGACCGCGCCCACCGCGCGGATCACACGATCCAGAAGCGCCCGGATCGTGTTGCCCCGCGCGGGCGCATCGGACAGAGCGGCCACGACGCTCACGCTTCCTTGTCCCAGTCGCGCAGCGGCGTGATGCCCCGGTCGCGCAGCGCCGCGAAATAGGCGTCCAGAACCACTTTTGCATCCGGCCCGGTGGAGTCGAGCCAGGGGCGTGTCACATTCGGCAGGCTTTCGGCCCACCGCAGCTTTTCCGCCTCGGGCAGGTCGTGGATTTTCAGCCCCGCCTCCTGCATGTTGGTCAGCCCGGTCCGGGCCTTTTCCTCGACATAGTCGCCATGGCGTTGCGAGGTGATCTTGCCGGCCTGCCGGATGGCGGCCTGCACCTCTTCGGGCTGGCGGTCGAAGAAGCGCTTGTTCACGCCGATCCCGCCGAAATACATCGACCCCAGCCCGACCCGCGTCAGGTAGGGCGCGACCTCGTAGACCCGGGTCGGATAAATCCCGCTGGCAAACGACAGCGTGCCTTCGGAAACCCCGGTCTGGATGTCGGTGTAATAGGTGGTCAGCGCGCCGTTCACCGGCGTCGCGCCGGTGCCCGAGAGCCAGTTGGCCGAGGTGCCGGGCGCGTTCAGGCGCCGGTTCGAGATATCGTCGAAGCTGTTGATCTCGAAGTTCGAGTAGACATCGTAGCTGTCGGTGATCAGCGACGAGATATGCACCATGTTCTGGTTTTCCCATCCGGCACGCAGCGCCGGCAGGGTGTCGGTCAGCTCGTCGAAGATGTCGATCACCACCCGCAGGTCGGAATTGGCGAAGGGGGTGAAATAGGTGACGTTCTGCAAGGGCATCTTCGAGCCTTCCCAGACCGTGCCCACCATGCCGATGTCGACGATCCCGTCGCGCACCGCGGCGCGGGTGTCCTTGAACTTGTAGAGCGTGCCGCCGTAGTTCTCGTGGAACCTGACGGTGTAGTTTCCGCCGGCCTCGTCCAGCAGCCGGTTGACCTCGGGCTGCAGGGCGTTCTGCATCGCCCAGACCCAGATGTTGTTGGTCGGATGGCTCGAGCCGATCTGCACGTCGATGGTCTGCGCGGCAAAGGCGCGTTTGTTCAGGAACGGCGTGGCGATCGCGGCCGCGGTCCCGGCCAGGAATGTTCTGCGTGTGGTCATGGGGTTCCTCCTCGTGGAATGGTCGTGGTGCCGGGGGCATGCCCCTGGCGGTCTATGCCGCGTTCTCCTGGCGGCTTTTCAGATGGGTGGCGAAATTGGCAAAGAACTGATCGGCAAGCTTGCGCGCCGTCGATTCGATCAACCGGCTGCCCAGCGCGGCAAGCTTGCCGCCGACCTTGGCATCCGCCGTATAGGTCAGCACCGTGCCGGTCGCCGTGGCCTCGAGCGCCACCAGGGACGCGCCCTGGGCCACGCCCGCGATCCCGCCCGAGCCCTTGCCGGTGATCCGGCAGCTTCGGCAGGGCGCGGCGTCGACGATCTCGACATTGCCCTTGAAGCGCGCCGAGACCGGGCCGACCTTCAGCTTGACGGTCGCGGTATAGGCCGCCGGCCCCTCGGCCTGCAGGGTCTCGCAGCCCGGGATCGAGGCGGCAAGAACCTCGGGGTCGAACAGCGCGTCCCAGACCACTTCGGGGGGCGCCTCAAGCTCGTAGCGTCCGGTCAGTTCCATATCGATCTCTCCTGTCAGTCGGTGATGGTCTTCAGAGCCCTGAGGATGCGCAGCGGGGTCATCGGGGTCTGGGTGATCCGCGCGCCCAGCGGCAGCAGGGCATCGTTCACCGCGTTCATCGCGGCGGCGCTGGCGGCGGCGGTGCCGGCTTCGCCCACCCCCTTGGCGCCAAGGATCGTGTCCTTTGTCGGGGTTTCCACATGCGCGATGGCGATGTCGGGCATCTCGCAGGGCATCGGCACCAGGTAGTCGGCCATCGACCCGTTGGTCAGCTGGCCGCTCTCGTCGTAGAGGCATTCCTCGAACAAGGCGGCGCCCAGGCCCTGCACCACGCCGCCGCGGATCTGCTCGTCGACCAGCAGCGGATTGATGATCGTGCCGCAATCCTCGACCACCCAATGGCGCAGCAGGCGCACGATCCCGGTCTCGGGATCGACCTCGACATGGCTGGCCTGGATGCCGTTGGTGAAATCGAACGGATAGCCCGAGGGCGCGAAATGATGCGCCACCGACAGCGAGGTATCGATGCCCGCCGGCAGGGTATCGGGCCGGTAATAGGCAATGCGGGCGACCTCGGAGAGATCCATCGCGACCATCGGATTGTCGGCCGAGACGACGGCCCCGCCCGACAGGATGAGCGTGTCGCCGTCCTTCTGAAGCACCGCGCCGGAGATCGCCCTGATCTGGGCCGCCAGCTTGCGCGCGGCGCGCAGCGCGGTCTCGCCGCCGATCCCGGCCCCGCGGCAGGCCCAGGTGGCGCCGCCGCTGGGGGTGGTTTCCGTGTCGCCGGTGGTCACCCGCACCTGCGACGGATCGAGGCCCAGCTCATCCGCGACGATCTGCGCGATGATGGTTTCGGTGCCCTGGCCCTGTTCGGTGATCGAGATGGCGACCTGCGCCTGCCCGCCCGGGGTCAGCTTGACAATCGCCCCGTCCTGCGCCGAGATTCGCGCCCCGCCGATGCCGTAGAAGGTCGCTCCGGGATTGGTGATCTCGACAAAGGGCGCGATGCCGATGCCGCGGTAGATGCCCCTGTCGCGCAGCGCCGCCTGCTGCTCGCGCAGGGCGTCATAGCCCATCAGATCGCGCAGTTTTCCCAGGCATTCCTCGTGCGACAGGGCCTCGAATTCGAACCCGGTCGCCGAGCGGGCCGGATAGGCGTCATCCGCGATGACATTTGCAGCCCGGATCGCGAAGGGATCGAGCCCCAGCGCCACGGCGGCCTTGTCCACCAGCGCCTCGGTCACGGCGCAGGCGATCGGATGGCCGACGGCGCGGTACTGGCTGGTCTGGACCTTGTTCTGGAACACCACCTGAAGCCGACCGCGGTAGTCGGGCATCCGGTAGGGCGCGCCCATCAGGCGGATGACCTGGTTGCCCTCGGCCACGCTGGTGCGCGGATAGGTCGAGAACGGGCCGATGGGGGCGATGTCATGCACGTCCATGGCAAGGATGTGACCCTCGGCATCCAGCGCCATGCGGGCCGTGATCCGGTGGTCGCGGGCATGGATGTCCGACAGGAAGGTCTCGAGCCGGTCGGGCACGTAACGCACCGGGCGCCCATGCAGGACGCTTGCGGCGGCGACGGCCATTTCCTCGTGGTAGACATGCAGCTTCATGCCGAAGGAGCCGCCCACGTCGGGCGAGATGACCCGCACGTTCGACTGCTCGAGCCCGAGGTGGCGGGCAAAGGTGTCCTGGAACTGGTAGGGGGTCTGGGTGCCCTGGTGTACGGTCAGGCGCCGGGTGGAAGGATCGAAATCGGCCAGGATGGCGCGCGGCTCCAGGGTGACGGCGGTGTGGCGACCGAAGGTGAACTCTTCTTCCACTACATGCGCGGCCTCGGCAAAGACCTGATCGACCGCACCGGTTTCCAGCACCGTCTCGAAGCACAGATTGCCCTTTTCGGCCTCCAGCGCGGCCTTCGGGCTGTCGGGATGCAGCGCGGCATGCGGGTCGGTGACCGCCGGCAGCTCCTCGATGTCGAGCAGGACAAGCTCGCTGGCGTCTTCCGCCATGGCGCGGCTCTCGGCCAGGATCATCGCGACCGGATGGCCGACCCAGAGCACCTCCTCCTCGGCCAGCGGCCGCTGGCTGACGCTGGTCATGCCGGCAAAATGGTCGAGCGTGCCGCGCCAGGGCGTGCAGCAGTCGGCCAGGTCCGCCGCCGTCAGCACCGCGTGAACGCCGGGCGCGGCGCGCGCCTCGGAGACATCCAGCTCGGTGATCCGGCCATGCGCCAGCGGGCTGCGGACGAATGCCGCGTGCAACATCTGCGGCAGCGTCAGGTCGGTGGTGAACCGGCTGCGCCCGGCGACGTGGCGTCTGGCGTTCTCGCGGCGCAGCGGCGTTCCCACGTGGCGCGCGCCGATCCTCAGGCCTTCGGCGTTCATGCTGCAGCCTCCTTGTGCATCGCGGCTTCGGCCACGCCGGCAATCGCATCGACGATCGCCTCGTATCCGGTGCAGCGGCAGTAGTTGCCCGACAGCGCATCGCGGATCGCCGCGCGGTCCGGCGTGCCGCCCTGCCGGACATAGGCCAGGGCCGTCGTCAGCATCCCGGAGGTGCAGAACCCGCATTGCGCGGCGTTGCGGTCGACGAAGGCGGCTTGCAGATCCGCCATCAGCGCGTCCTCCGACTGCCCTTCCAGCGTGGTGATCTCGGCCCCTTCCGCCTGTGCCGCCAGCACCAGGCAGGCATGCGCGGGGGCGCCGTCCATCATCACCAGGCAGGCGCCGCAGGTGCCCATTTCGCACCCCAGCCGGGTCGCGGTCAGGGCGCGGTCCTCGCGCAGGAAGTCGGCCAGCGATTTGCGCGGTTCAACAAAGGCGGCGACCGGCTTGCCGTTCAGGGTGAAGCTCAAGGGGATTTGCTCAGACATGGTCATTCTCCAACTGGCCCAGCAACCGCCCCAGCAACACGCGCGCCAGATGCAGGCGCATGGCGGGCGGCACATTCGGGTCGTCCATCGGGTCGAGGTCCGCACCAAGCGCGTCCTGCGCCTTGGCAATCGTGGCGGCGGACAGCAGCGCGTCGTGCAAGACCGCCTCGCAGCCGGGCACGCGCCGGGGCGTCGCCCCGACCGACAGGAAGGCGACGCGGGGGTCGGCAATGCGCCCCGCCTCCAGGGTGATCTGCACGGCACAGCCGATCATCGCGTAATCGCCCCGCCGCCGGGAAATCTCGTCAAAGGCGCAGCGCGTGGCGGGCCCGGCCACCGGCACATGCAGCGCCACCAGGATCTCGCCGGGCGCGCAGGCGGTTTCGTAGAGATCGACAAAGAAGTCGCGCGCCGGAACCCTGCGATGCCCCTCCGGCGCGGCGATTTCCATCTCGGCCTCGAGCGCCAGCATCACCGCGGGGAATTCCGAGGCCGGGTCGGCATGGCACAGGTTGCCGCCGATCGTGCCCCGGTTGCGGATCGCGGGATGCGCCACATGCGGCGCCGCCATCGCCAGCAGCGGCGCATGGGTCGCCACCAGCGGATCGGCCAGGATTTCGGCGTGCCGGGTCATGGCGCCGATCCGCAGCATCCCGGCCTCTTCGCGGATACCGGAAAGCTCGGGGATCGCGGCAATGTCGATCAGCGTCTCGGGCGCCTGCAGCCGCAGCGCAAGCGAAGGCACGACGCTGTGCCCCCCCGCGAGATAGATCGCCTCGCCACCGCCGGCCTCGAAAAGATCGAAGGCATCGCCCAGAGTCGGCGCCCGTTCGAAAGTGAAGGCTGGTGCTTTCATCTGGCTGGCTCCTCGCCGCGCTTGAAATGTGAACACTTGGTAACATTCCGGATTCGGAAACGCCTGTCAAGAAAAAGTTACCGGTTGGAAACATTCTTGAGCTCGCTATACTGCTCACATCCGCGACTGGAGGCCCCTCTGGATGAAGACCGACACCCCTGCCGATCCAGCGCTTGCCAAGCCGCGCAAATACGCCCGCGGCGAGGCGCGCCGCGAACAGATCCTGGCCGAGGCGGTCCGGTTCTTTGCCGAGGTCGGCTTCGAGGGGCAAACCCGCGAACTGGCCAAGCGTGTCGGGATATCGCACACCGCGCTCTACCGGCATTTCGAGAACAAGGAGGCCCTGGTCGAAGCGGTCTACAAACGGGTCTATCTCGACCGCTGGAACCCGGAATGGGACAGCCTGGTCACCGACCGGACCCGGCCGCTGGAAGACCGACTGCAGGATTTCTACGTGCAATATGCCGAACGTGTCTTCGACTATGAATGGGTGCGGATCTTCATGTTCTCGGGCCTGATGGAAAATGGCCTGACGACCCGCTATCTGACCATCGTTCGCGACAAGGTCATCCTGCCGGTTCTTGCGGAACTGGCCGAACAGGGCGTCATCGCCGATACCGCGGACAGCCATGCGGAACACGAGGAAGCGCTGTGGGCGCTGCATGGCGGGATTTTCTACATCGCGATCCGCCGCTACGTCTATCGGTTCGGGGCGCAAGAGCACTCGGAGGCCTTCATCCGAAAGACGGTCGTGCACTACCTGCGCAGCCTGCGAGCTCATGCCTCGGAGCGTGGTGCCGCTCATGGCGGGCCGGGTGCTTCCGACGGGCCGCGCTGATCAGCCTGTCCGAGGGGCAGGCCGACTGAGGACGGGCTCATCGCCGCCCGCCGCCAAGGAGGATCCCGTGATGTCGCGCGCACGCTGCCAGGACATCAAGGGCACCGACATTCCCGAGGTGACCGACGATGACGGCTCCCGCGTCAAGATCATCACCGGCGACGAGGTGACGGTGCAGGCGGGCCCCGAGGGCATCCGCTTCCTGCTGATCTCCGGCGCGCCGATCCAGGAGCCGGTGGCTTGGCACGGGCCGATCGTGATGAACACCCGCGAGGAGCTGATGCAGGCCTTTGCCGAGTTGCGCAACGATACCTTCATCCGACCGGCACATTGAACTGAGACACCCGGGGGGTTTTGCCCCCCGGACCCCCCAGGATATTTTTGAACCAGAGAAGGCCTGAACCCTCTCCTACATGAGAGCGGTATGACACCAGGTCGAAGCGGGCGATACCGGCCCGGAGCGGCCCTTCGGTGTGGTCTGCGCGGCGGCATCGCCGCTGTTTCGCGCTTTGGTGCCTGGCTCGGGCGTCTGCGCCAAGCCATCTTTGTTCGGCGGTTCTGCACCATAGCACCCCCACCGGGGCTCAGCGGCCCTTGCGTTCGCGGCGGATGCGGAAGACCTCGCGGCGGTCGGTCCAGATGTAGCGGGTGTCCTCGCGCACCAGCGCCCAGAACAGCACCCCGCCCTTGCGCCAGGGATCGAGCACGATGCCGTCCTCGAAGCCATGGCCGCTGGCGCTGAGGATCACCGTGGAATGTTCGAGCAGGATATTGTCCCAGTTGGCCACCGCGCGGTGCAGATCCAGGGTCTGGAACTTCTCGCGCTTGAGCCGCCGCTCGAGGTCGTCGGCCCAGTGATAGCACAACCCGCGCGGCTTGAGGCCGAGGTTGACCTTGGTGTTATGGGTCAGCGGCGGATCCTCGATCTCGTATTCCTGCGCCAGCCGGAAGCTTTCCGACAGCGCGACATCGGCGGCGCGGTAGGCCTCGGCATTGTTGACGTGGAAATCCAGCGAGGCGATGAGCTGCGACAGCCGCTGCACCTCGGCCTCGGTGGCAGGGCGCGGCGGCTCGTAGAGGGCAGCGCCGCAGCCCGCAAGGCCCAGCGCAGGCAGCGACAGCACAAAGGCGCGGCGTGACAGATCCGGCATGAAACCCCCGCAGAAAGCTCGTCTCGGCGGGAGTCATAAGGGCTGGAGCGCCGGTGTCGAGCCGGAACCGGCGCGGCGCCGGGCGATTGTTGCGCAATCGCCAGCGCCGCACCGGCCAGGATCAGCGGATCCGGTGCGACCGGACGCCGTCGTCGTTGACCAGGGTGTTCTGGTCGACGATCTTGATCGGCACCGCGGCCGAGACATTCTCGACGAAGGGCCCGGTGTTGAGGAAATAGGTCGCCGTGCCCTTGAGCGTCAGCAGGAACCCCTTGTCGGTTTCATTCTGCACCGTCCAGGTGCCCTTCAGGGTGAAGTTCATGGTGTTCGAAAAACCGTTGAGGGTCATGTCGACCTGGCCGAAGCCCTCGTAGGACTTGTCGCGGCGATATTGCACCGTGCCGCGGATCATCGCGCTCTGCGCGCCCGAGAGTTCGAGCGGCGCCGGTTCGGACTCCCATGTGCCGGTCAGATAGCTCAGCGCGTCGAATTCAGGCACTTCCGGTGGCGGCGGCGGGGCGGCGGCGAGGATCTCCTTCAGTTGCGCCACGTCCTTGGCGAGCTTCCATTCGGCCATGCCTTCCATCCAGACCGATGTCTCGGGCGTCAGCTCGCCGCTCGAGACCTTGCGGCGCAATTCCTCGGCGTTGAACGGCCCGGTGGTGGTGCCGCGCACCGCGATATAGACCGCGAGGTCCGGGTTTTCCGGCGGCGGGGGCGGCGGCGGCGGAGGGGGGGGAGGCGGCGGCGGCGGCGGCGGCGTGACCGTATCGTCATTCGGGGTGACGGGCGGTTGCGGGGTGATGTCGATCGGCGGCGTGGGCGGATCGCCCTCGGCGGGGGTCGCCCCGGCGCCCAGTTCGGCGAAGACCCCGGGGCTGTTGAAGGCGACCTGGGCCTGGGTCGGGCCGGGCCGGACGGCCAAGGCCGCGCAGGCGCAGATCAGGGCTGCTGTCAGCCCCCGTTGCAAGAAGGTCATTGCAGGCACTCCCTTGGTTGAAATGCCTTGAGCCTAGCAGAGGCAAGCCCGCGGACCCAAAGGAATTTCTCACCGGTGACGGCGATTGTCAGGTCGAAAGATCGATCGGGGATTGCGGCTCGAAGGGCGCCATCAACCGGGGCGTGTGAAGCGGGTCGAGGGCCGTCTGTTTGCGTTCCGTCGTGCTTGGTGGCTCGTCGTCGCGGTGGCCCGTCACCCACGAGTTCCGTCATCCCGGGCTTGACCCGGGATCTCCCGGTCCTTGTGGCACGAGGTCCCGGGTCAAGCCCGGGATGACGTCGCTTTCGTGGCGACGGTATGAGCCAAGTGTCGCCCGGGACGACGGTGCTTTGGCGGCATCGGTGCGGCCCGGGTGTCACCCGAAACAACCGCGCAACCGACCCCCGCCCCTAAAGCATCGACGGCACCACCTGGTCCGGCGGGCGGTGGCCATCCTCGAAGGTCTTGATGTTGAGCAGCACCTTCTCGCCCATCTCGATCCGCCCTTCCAGCGTCGCCGAGCCCATGTGCGGCAAGAGCACCACGTTCGCCAGGTCGCGCAGGTCGGGGTTCGCCGCCGCGCCATGTTCATAGACGTCAAGCCCGGCGCCGGCGATCTCGCCCGCCTTGAGCATCCGCGTCAGGGCGTTCTCGTCGATCACCTCCCCGCGCGAGGTATTGACGATCACCGCCGAGGGTTTCAGCAGCCGCAGCCGCCGGGCGTTCATCAGGTGGAAGGTCGAGGGCGTATGCGGGCAATTGACCGAGATCACGTCCATCCGCGCCACCATCTGGTCGAGGCTCTCCCACCAGGTGGCCTCGAAGGCCTCTTCGACCTCGGGGCGCAGCCGGCGGCGGTTGTGGTAATGCACCTGCATGCCGAAGGCCATGGCGCGCCGCGCCACCGCCTGGCCGATCCGGCCCATGCCGAGGATGCCCAGCCGGCGCCCGCCGACCCTTCCGCCCAGCAGCGCGGTCGGCGACCAGCCGCTCCAGGTGCCGGCCTGCATGGTGCTCAGGCCCTCGGGAATGCGCCGGGTGACGGCAAGGATCAGCGCCATCGCCATGTCGGCGGTATCCTCGGCGGTCACCCCGGGGGTATTGGAGACCAGGATGCCGCGGCTGCGCGCGGTCTCGACATCGATGTGATCGACCCCGGCGCCGTAGTTGGCGATCAGCTTCAGCCGCGTGCCCGCGCCCGAGATCATGCCGGCGTCAAGCGTGTCGGTGAGCGTGGGCACCAGCACATCCGCCTCGGCCATGGCCGCGGCCAGCTCCTGGCGGGTCATCGGCGTGTCGTCGTCGCGCAGGCGGACGTCGAACAACTCCTTCATCCGGGTCTCGACCACCTCGGGCAAGCGTCGCGTCACGACAACACTCAGGCGTTTTGATGGCATAAGCTCCCGGCTCCTTCTTCCCATTGGGGCGTGGTTGCTGGCACAGTGCCGCAGAGCACGCGGAGGCACAAGAACCTCGCGGCGAATAAAAGATTGGCAGGCAGTGCAAGGTCAGGATCATGGGTAATCGGATCGGGTGGTTCGGCGCGCTTTGCGCCGTTCTTCTGGGGATTGCGACGGGCGCGGTACAGGCCGCCGAGGACAGGGGGCCGGTGACCAACCTGCCCCTGCCGCGCTTCGTGTCGCTGAAGGCCAGCGAGGGCAACGTGCGGCGCGGCCCCTCGCTGTCGCACCGCATCGACTGGGTGTTCAAGCGGCGCGACATGCCGCTCGAGGTGACGGCGGAATACGGCCACTGGCGCCGGGTGCGCGACCGCGAAGGCGCGGGCGGCTGGGTGCATTACGCGCTTTTGTCGGGCGCGCGGACGGTGATCGTCGAGCCGCCGCTGCTCGACCTGCACGTCCGCCCGGACGACCGCACCCCGGTCGCGGCGCGGCTGGAACGCGGGGTGATCGCCCGGCTGGGCGATTGCGATGTGGAATGGTGCAAGGTCAGTTCCGGCGGCTACAAGGGCTGGGCGCCGAAATCCGCGCTCTGGGGCGTGATGCCGGAAGAGATCCGCGAGTGAGCGGGGGGCGGTGTCTGGCGGCTCCGGTCCTGCTCGGGCGCTGACGCGCCCGAGGTTCCGCCCTCGTCGCCGCATCGCCCGCCCCGCGGTCCCGTCCTCGTCGTGGCACCGCCCTCCCCGCGCCTCCGCCTTCGTCGCGGCACCTCGCCCTCCCCGCGGGTCCGTCATCGGCGCGGCACCGCCCGCCCCGCGGCTCCGTCCTCGTCGCCGCGCCGCCCTCCCCGCGGTTCCGTCATCCCGGGCTTGACCCGGGATCTCTTGCCACAAGCTCCGGGAGATCCCGGGTCAAGCCCGGGATGACGTTGTCAGGGACGGCAGACCCGACACCGCCGCCCCCGCCGCGACACCGCCCGACCCAACCGACCACCCCACCCCCCCGCACCATCACGTGATCGAACTGGATTCCCCGGCGAAAACGTATATACTTGCGAGATACCAAAAGACTTTGACAAGAGCAGACAGACCATGACCAAACCCATCCGGACCACCTGGCGCGAGGTTCTGCGCCCGTTGTACCAACGCCCGCGCGAGCTTCAGGTCGCGGCGCTGTGCTATCGCGGCAGCGGCGCGGGGCGGCGCGTGCTGCTGATCACCAGCCGCCGCACCAAGCGCTGGATCCTGCCCAAGGGCTGGCTGATCGACGGGCTCGATGCGCCCGGCTCGGCGGCGCGCGAGGCCTGGGAAGAGGCCGGGGTCACGCCGACCGGCCGCACGCCGCGGGCGGTGGGCAGCTTCGAGTACATGAAGCGGCTGCGCCACGGACTCGAGATCCCGGTGGAAACCCGGGTCTTCCGCATCAAGGTGGGCGACCTGGCCGACCGATTCCCCGAGGCCGGCGAACGCAGGCGGACATGGGTCGATCCCGACACCGCCGCCGGGATGGTCGCCGAGCCGGGACTGCGCGAGATCCTTCGGGCGCTGTGATCGCGCCGCCGATTGTCACCGATTTGTAACAGAGTCCCGACAACCTGAGCGGTTTTCGGCGACAACCCGATTGCACCCCGGCATCGGGGCCGCTACCTCCGGCGCGACGCCTGGGGAAATAGCATCATGACTTCGTCAAACCGCGGCCAGAGCTGGAGCACGCTGGACAAGGATCTCGGCCGCATCAGTCGGGTGGAATATGCCACCGCCTATGTCGCGCGGCCGCTGGTCGGGACCGGGATCGCGCTGGCCTTCATCGTTCTCGCCGGATTGCTGGCGGCGCTGTTCTTCGGCCAGAAGCCGGGCAATTACGTGATCGTCGCCGCCGCGGTCTTCGGCGCCTACATGGCGATCAACATCGGCGCCAATGACGTCGCAAACAACATGGGCCCGGCGGTCGGCGCCAATGCGCTGACCATGGGCGGCGCCATCGTCATCGCCGCGCTGTTCGAAAGCGCCGGGGCCCTGCTGGCCGGCGGCGACGTGGTCTCGACCATCTCCAAGGGGATCATCGCGCCCGAGGGCATGGCCTCGACCGAGATCTTCGTCTGGGCGATGATGGCGGCGCTGATCTCCTCGGCGCTCTGGGTCAACCTG
This sequence comes from Paracoccaceae bacterium, assembly GCA_006226775.1. Lineage (GTDB taxonomy): Bacteria > Pseudomonadota > Alphaproteobacteria > Rhodobacterales > Rhodobacteraceae > Marinovum. Next base: position 16,545 of record SBGD01000085.1, read on the forward strand.
GCGACCTGGATCGGCGCGCCGGTCTCGACCACCCATTCGGTGGTCGGCGGGGTGATGGGGGCCGGCATCGCCGCGGCGGGCTTCGGCGCGGTGAACTGGGCCACCATGGGCACGATCGCCGCAAGCTGGGTGATCTCGCCGGTGCTGGGCGGCGCGATTGCCGCCGGGTTCCTGGCCTTCATCAAGGCGCGGATCATCTACCGCGACGACAAGATCGCCGCGGCGCGGACCTGGGTGCCGGTGCTGATCGCCATCATGTCGGGCACCTTTGCCACCTATCTCGCGCTCAAGGGGCTGAAACGCATCGTCGACATCGACATGGCCACCGCGCTGATGGTCGGGCTGGCGGTGGCAGCCCTGGCCTATGCGCTCAGCGCGCCGCTGATCCGGCGTCAGTCGGTGGGGCTGGAGAACCGCAACAAGTCGCTCAAGACGCTGTTCGGCCTGCCGCTGGTGATCTCGGCGGCGCTCTTGAGCTTTGCCCATGGCGCCAATGACGTGGCCAATGCGGTGGGGCCGCTGGCGGCCATCGTCCATGCCACCCAGTTCGGCGAATTCGCCGCCAACGTGCAGATCCCGCAGTGGGTCATGGTGATCGGCGCCTGCGGCATCTCCTTCGGGCTGTTCCTCTTCGGGCCGAAGCTGATTCGCATGGTCGGCAGCCAGATCACCAAGCTCAACCCGATGCGCGCCTTCTGCGTGGCGCTCTCGGCGGCGATCACGGTGATCGTCGCCTCCTGGCTGGGGCTGCCGGTGAGTTCTACCCATATCGCGGTGGGCGGGGTCTTCGGCGTCGGCTTCTTCCGCGAATGGCACATGGAGCGGCGGCTGCGCAATTCCGCCAAGACCAAGCCCGAGGTCAAGCGGCTCGCGCCCGAGGAGCGCAGGCGGCGCAAGCTGGTGCGCAGGTCGCATTTCCTGACCATCGTCGCCGCCTGGGTGGTCACCGTGCCGGCGGCGGCGCTGATGTCGGGCGCGATCTTCCTGGTGCTGAGCGGGCTGACCGACTAGGCCAGCCGCTTCTTCGCGAAAAAGTCGCCCGCAAGGGCGGAGGAGCGGCCCGTCAGACTCCCGCATGGGCGGAGGAGCGGCCCGTCAGACCCCCAGGCACCAGCGCATGATCGCCTTTTGCGCATGCAGCCGGTTCTCGGCCTCGTCGAGGATCACCGAATGCGGCCCGTCCATCACCGATGAGGTCACCTCTTCCTCGCGATGCGCCGGCAGGCAATGCATGAAGAGCGCATCGGGCCTGGCCCGCGCCATCAGCGCATCGTTGACCTGGTAGGCGCGCAGCATGGTGTGACGCCGTTCCTTCGAGGACTGACTGTCGTGCATCGAGACCCAGGTATCGGTGACCACCAGGTCGGCGCCTTCCACCGCGCGCGCGGGGTCGCGCTCGATGGTGACCTCAACGCCCTGCTGGCGGGCGAGATCCACGAAGCCTGCCTCCGGGTCGAGCTGCGGCGGGCCGGTGAAGACCATGTCGAAGCCGAACTGGCCCGCGGCATGCAGGAAGGAGGCGCAGACATTGTTGCCATCGCCGCACCAGACCACTTTCCTGCCCCTGATCGGCCCGCGGTGTTCCTCGTAGGTCATCACGTCGGCCATGATCTGGCAGGGGTGGCTGCGGTCGGTGAGCCCGTTGATCACCGGCACATCGGCATGGTCCGCCATTTCCGTCAGCACCGAATCGTCGAAGGTCCGGATCATGATCAGGTCGACGTAGCGGCTGAGCACCCGCGCGGTATCGGCAATGGTCTCGCCATGGCCCAGTTGCAGGTCGGAGCCGGAAAGCACCATGGTCTCGCCGCCCATCTGCCGCGCGCCGACGTCGAAGCTGACCCGCGTGCGTGTCGAGGGTTTCTCGAAGATCAGCGCCACCATCCGGCCGGCCAGCGGCTGGTCATCGTCGGGCGCGCCGCGCGGACGGCCCTGGCGGGCGGTCTTCATGGTGCGGGCCTGGTCGATGATGCTGCGCAGCGCGGCGGGGTCGGTGGTGTGGATGTCGAGAAAATGGGTCATGCGGGTCTCGTTGGTCTGGCCGGAGGACCGTGGGGGCCAGCCCCCACACCCCCGGAGTTCAAGGGCAAGATGAAGATCAGGAGGGTTCGAGCGACCGCGCCGCGGCATCGATGCGGGCGATGGCCTCGGCGATCTCGGCGTCGGTGATGGTGAGCGGCGGCAGCAGGCGGGCGACATTGTCGCCGGCGGGCACCAGGATCACCAGCGCCTCGTAGCCGGCCTTGACCACATCCGCCGCCGGGCGCAGGCATTTCAGGCCCAGCATCAGGCCCTGGCCGCGCACCGCCTCGAAGGTCTCGGGGTGATCGGCCACCAGCCCCTCGAGTTTCTGGCGCAGGAGACCGGCCTTGCGGTTGACCTCGGCCAGGAAATCCGGCGCGGCGAGGTGGTCCATCACCGCCGAGCCCACCGCGCAGGCCAGGGGGTTGCCGCCATAGGTCGAGCCATGGGTGCCCGCGACCATGCCTGAGGCGGCGCTTTGCGTGGCCAGCACCGCGCCCAGGGGAAAGCCGCCGCCGATGCCCTTGGCCGACATCACGATGTCCGGTGTCACCCCGGCCCATTCATGGGCAAAGAGCCGCCCGGTCCGGCCCATGCCGCATTGCACCTCGTCCAGGATCAGCAGGATGCCATGCTCGTCGCAGAGCGCGCGCAGCCCCTTGAGGCATTGGTCGGGCAGCACGCGGATGCCGCCTTCGCCCTGAACCGGCTCGATCAGGATGGCTGCCGTGGTCTCGCCCACCGCGGCCTTCAGCGCCTCGGGATCGCCCCAGGGCAGCTGTCTGAACCCGGGCAGCACCGGGCCAAAGCCCTTGACCATCTTTTCCGCCCCCGAGGCGGCGATGGCGGCCGAGGAGCGGCCGTGGAAACAGCCCTCGAAGGTCAGGATCTCGATGCGCTCGGGCTGGCCCCTCTCGTAGTGGTACTTGCGCGCCATCTTGACCGCCAGCTCGCAGGCCTCGGTGCCGGAATTGGTGAAGAACACCGTATCGGCGAAGCTCGCCGCCACCAGTTGCGACGCCAGCTTCTCCTGCTGGGGGATCTCGTAGAGGTTGGAGACATGCCAGAGCGCATTGGCCTGCTCGGTCAGCGCCTTGACCAGGGCGGGATGGGCATGGCCCAGGGCATTGACCGCGATGCCGCTGCCGAGATCGAGAAAGCGGCGCCCGTCCTCTTCGATCAGCCAGCTGCCCTCGCCTTTGACGAAGTGCAGCTTGGCCCGGTTATAGGTCGGCAGGACGGGTGGTATCATGGCGGGATCCTCATGAGCGAAGGCCGATTGGTGCCAAGGGCACCGGCGCGAGTCAAGTTGTGTCGGGATTTGCAACAGCGAAACGGACCTGCGGGCGGGGCCGCAGGGGGGCGGAGATCAGATCTCTCGTCGGATGGATGCCGTTGCTGTCATGGCGCCTGCGTTAGGCGGTTTTGCCGCGCCGCGCAAGCGGTTTTGCTGGCTGCCCGGCGCGGCAAAGCGCAGGAAACGGGTCGTCCGGGCCGCGCGGGCGGTCTATGGCGGGAGAGACCCCGAAGGAGGCCTGCCATGACACCCGCGCTGAGGCTGGATGCCCTGTCGATCGCCCTGCTGCTCTTGCTGGCCTCGGTCTGGGGCGGGTCGTTCGTCCTTGCCGAGATCGCGCTGAGCGAGGTGCCGCCGCTGACCGTCACCCTGCACCGGGTGCTCTGGTCGGTGCCGCTTCTGGCGCTGGTGCTGCGGATCCGGGGCATCGCCCTGCCGCGCGCGCCGCGGATCTGGGGGGCCTGGCTGATGATGGGGGCGCTCAACAATGCGATTCCCTTCTCGCTGATCTTCTGGGGCCAGACCCGCATCGATGCCTCGCTGGCCGCGATCCTCAATGCCACCACGGCGATGTTCGGCGCGGTGGTCGCCGGTCTCCTGCTGCGCGACGAGCCGCTGAGCGGGCGCAAGATCGCCGGCGCGCTGCTGGGGCTGGCCGGGGTGGCCTGGATCATGGGGCCCGAGGCGCTGCGCGATTTCGACCCCGCCAACCTGGCGCAACTGGCGGTGCTGGGCGGGGCGCTGTCCTATGCCTTTGCCGGGGTCTGGGCGCGCCGCGCGCTGTCGGGCCAGCCGCCGCTGCTCAATGCCTTCGGCATGGTGGCGGGCTCGTCGCTGCTGATGATCCCGCTGGTCTGGGCGGTGGACGGCGCGCCGGTGCTGCGGCTTTCGGGCGAGGTCTGGGCGGCGCTGCTGGCGCTGTCGGTGTTTTCGACCGTGCTGGCCTATGTGCTCTACTTCGCCGTTCTCGCCCGGGCGGGGGCGGCCAACGTGCTGCTGGTGACGCTGCTGATTCCCCCCTTTGCCATCGCGCTTGGCGTCATGGTCCTGGGCGAGCAGATCGGCAGCCGGACCCTGGCCGGATTTGCCCTCATCGCGCTGGGATTCGCGGTGACCGACGGGCGGCTTTTGCGGCGGTTTTCGGCCTTTCGCGCGGCCGGGTAGGCGCGCGGGCAGAAAGCGGCTGATGGTCGTCGCGGTCACTTGCGCCTTGCTTCGGAGGCTCGGATAATGGGCCATGCGCGCCCCTGGCCCCATCCTTTCTCCTCTCCTGCGGGTCGCGGCCTCGCTGCTGCTGATCTGTGTGCTCACGGTGGCAATGGTCGGCGGTGCGGCCTCGGCGCCGCGCGCGCTTGATCCGCTGGCCGAACGCGCCGGATCGTCCGAGGGGATGCTGGTGCAGACCCTCCGGCTCAAACCCGCCAAGCCCGCCGCCACGCCGCCCGCCGCCAGCGCCGACCCCGAACCCGCGCCCGCCGCCGCCCCCGAAGCCTCGCGCCGCCCCGAGGGCGCGCGGCAG
>SBGD01000086.1 GCA_006226775.1 Paracoccaceae bacterium
CGTGGTCTGTGAACATGGGCCGATTGCACCAGCCCGAAGCCGATCATCAGGATCAGCATGGCCGACCCGCCGTAGCTGACCAGCGGCAGCGGCACGCCCACCACCGGCGCCAGCCCCATGACCATCGACATGTTGACCGCAAAGAACAGAAAGAAGGTCGTCGCGATCCCCAGCGTCAGCAGCGCCGCGAACCGGTCGCGGTTCTGCAAGGCCGAGGCGACGCAGAAGGCGATGATCAGCGCATAGAGCCCGAGCAACGAAAACGCCCCGATGAAGCCGAATTCCTCGGCCAGGGTGGTGAAGATGAAGTCGGTGTGCTTCTCGGGCAGGAAGTTCAGCCGCGACTGGGTGCCCTGCATGAAGCCGCGCCCGGTCCAGCCGCCCGAGCCCAGGGCGATCTTGGACTGGGTGATGTGATAGCCCGCCCCCAGCGGATCGGTCGAGGGGTCGAGGAAGGTGTCGATCCGGCGGAACTGGTAGTCCTTGAGCAATTGCCAGTCGGTGCCGCGGCTCTGGAACACCGTGCTGACCAGCCCGCCGATGGCGGCGAGAACGGCGGCGAAATAGGCCCAGTGCACCCCGGCCATGAACATCACCAGCCCGCCGCCGGTCATCAGCAGGATGGCAGTGCCCAGGTCGGGCTGGCGCAGCACGAGGAAGGTGGGAAACAGGATGATCAGCACCGGGAGGAGCACCCAGAACGGCCGCGAGGTCCGCGGCACCGGCAGCCAGTCGTAATAGGCCGCCAGCAGCAAAACCAGGGTGATCTTCATCAACTCGGAGGGTTGCAGGCGCATGAAGCCGACATCGATCCAGCGCTGCGCGCCCATGCCGCTGACGCCGACCACCTCGACCGCCAGCAGCAGCGCGATCGATATCCCGTAGCCGATCACCGCCATGTTGCGCCAGAACCAGATCGGCACCATGGCCACCACCAGCATCAGCACGAAGCCCATGGCAAAGCGCTTCATCTGCGGCTCGGCCCAGGGGCTGAAGGACCCGCCGGCCACCGAGTAGAGCATCAGGAACCCGATCGCCGCCACCGAGGCCAACAGCAGCGCCAGCGGCCAGTTGATATAGAGCACCTTGCGGATGCCCGAGGGCACGTGTTTGACGTTGTACTCGAGATAGGACATCAGGCCTCTTCCCGCCCCGGCGCGCCGTGCAGCGGGCGTTCACGGGCCAGCCGCTCCTGCTGGGCCTTGATGCGCGCGCGGTCGGCGCGGGGATAGGCGTCGAGCGGCGGATCGCCGCCGTAAAGCGCCTGCAGCGTCACGTCGCGGGCAATCGGCGCCGCCGCGCCCGAGCCGCCGCCATGTTCGACCACCGCGGCCACCGCGATCCGCGGCGCATCCGCCGGGGCGAAGTTCACGAAGAGCCCGTGATCGCGCCGCTCCCAGGGCAGGTCCTCGTTGCGGGTCACCCCGCGGGCGCGTTCCGCCGCGGTGATGTTGCGCACCTGGCTGGTGCCGGTCTTGCCGGCCATCTGCGCGCCCTCGGCGACCGAGCGATAGCGATAGGCGGTGCCGCGCCGGTTGTTCGAGACCGCGACCATGGCGCGGCGGATCTGGCGCAGGTGGTTCTCGTTCAGCCCGAGGCTGTCACCGGCGCGCGAGGGCTGTTCGACTCCGTCGATCCGGTTGATCAGCCGCGGCGACAGCGCGCGTCCGGTGGCGAGCCGCGCGGTCATCACCGCAAGCTGCATGGTCGAGGCCAGCACGAAGCCCTGGCCGATCGAGGAGTTGACGCTGTCGCCGATCAGCCATTCGGCGCCGCGATTGACCCGTTTCCACTGCTTGTCCGGGATCAGCCCGCTGGTGACCGCCGACATCGGCAGGTCATGCTCGACCCCGAGGCCGAAGCGCCGCGCCATCTTCGAGATGTTCTCGATCCCGACCTTCACGGCGAGGTCGTAGTAATAGACGTCGCAGCTTTCGCGCAGGCTCTGCTCGAGGTTCACATGGCCATGTCCCGCGCGTTTCCAGCAGTGGAACCTGCGGCCCGAAACCTCGAGATGGCCGGGGCACCAGACGGTTTCGTCCGGCGAGACCAGCCCCGCGTCCATCGCCGCCAGCGCGGTGACCATCTTGAAGGTCGAGCCGGGCGGATAGGCGTCCTGCACCGATTTCGACGCCAGCGGCCGGTGATCGTTGTCGCGCAGCAGCGCGTAATCGGCAACCGAGATGCCGCGCACGAACTTGTTGGGGTCGTAAGAGGGCGAGGAGGACGCGGTCAGCACGTCGCCGCGTTCCAGATCGAGCACCACGACGCTGGCGCTTTCCTGGCCCAGCCGGGCCTGGGTATAGTTCTGCAGGTCGCTGTCCACGGTCAGCTGGACGGTGGCGCCCTTGATGCCTTCGCGGCGGTCCAGCTCGCGCATGACGCGGCCGACGGCATTGACCTCGACCCGTTTCGCCCCGGCCGAGCCGCGCAGCACCTCTTCCATCTTGGTCTCGACGCCGACCTTGCCGATCTGGAACCGCGGAATGCGCAGCAGCGGCGGCGGGTCTTCATAGCGCGCCAGGTCCCGCTCGCTGACCGGGCCGACGTAGCCCACCACATGGGCCAGGTCATGGCCCAGCGGGTAGGAGCGCGACAGCCCGACCTCGGGGGTGACGCCGGGCAGGGTGGGGGCGTTGACGGCGACGCGGCTGATGTCCTCCCAGCTGACCCGGTCGGCGACGGTCACCGGCAGGAAGGGCGCCGAGCGCTTCATCTCGGTGCGCGCGCGCTCCAGTTCCTCGGGGTCGAGATCGACCAGCCGGCCCAGTTCCGCCAGCACCGCCTCGACATCGCCCGCATCCTCGCGCACCACGGTGATGCGATAGGCGGGCTCGTTGGCGGCGATGGCCACCCCGTTGCGGTCGAAGATCTCGCCCCGGGCCGGGGGGATCAGGCGGATGTTGATGCGGTTTTCCTCGGCGAGGAAGCGGAACTGGTCGGCCTGGTCGACCTGCATGTGCCGCATCCTCAGACCCAGAAGGCCGATGAACCCGGCTTGCAGACCGCCGACCACCAGCCCGCGGCGGCTGATCTTGCGGAAGCTTTCGGCGGTGTCCCTGGGCGGGCGTCTCATGCGTGTCTCCCGGCGGCCAGTTCGGCATTGGTGCGGGCGCGCACGCCCAGAAGGGTCTGTGACAGGCCCGCGACAATCGGATAGATGGCCACGGTGAACAAGCCCTGCAAGAGGGTCAAGCCCAGGGGCGGGCGCGGCAGCATGAAGAGCGTCAGCGCCACCCGGTAGGCCAGCATCACGCTGAGCACGGTCAGCGCGATCAGCAGAACCTCGGTCAGGAATCCGGCATCGCGCAGCGAGGGGCCGCGCTTGCGCATGTTGCCGCAGGCGATCACCACGATGGCGGCCATCAGGCCCGGCGGGCGCTGAAAGAAGAAATCGGTGAGCAGGATCGCCGCCGCCACCAGCAGCGCCGGGACGTATTCCGGCCGCCGCAGCGACCAGGCAAGGCAGAGCGCCAGCAGCACGTCGGGCGCGGGCCAGCGCGCCGGGCCGGTTTGCAGCGGCAGCAGGCGGAAGAAGACCGTCAGCAGCGCCAGCCCGATGAAGGTCAGGCGCATGATCCAGATCCGGGGGGCGGCGGTATCAGCCATCGGCTTGCTCCTCCTCCTCGGCCGCTTGCGCGTCCTCCTCGGATCGGTCGGGGGCCACCAGTTCGCCGGCGGTATCGACCCCGGGCGTGCCGTGATCGCGCAGCACGCGCAGGAATTCCAGCCGCTCGATATCCGCCGAGAGCCGCACCCGGAGCCGCCCGCCGGGGTCCTTGGCCACCTGTCCGATCACCAGCCCCGGCGGCAGCACGCCGGCGTCACCCGAAGTGACCACCCGGTCGCCCGGGCGCACCTGGTCGGGGTCTTCGAGAAAGTCGATCGGCGGCACCATGGAATTGTCGCCCACCACCAGCGCACGCTGGCCCGAGGGCTGGATCAGCACCGGCACCTTGGAGGAGGTATCGGTCAGCATGATCACCCGGGCCGTGCGCTCGCCCACCCCCGAGATCCGCCCCACCAGCCCCAGCCCGTCCATCGCCGCCCAGCCGTCCTGGATGCCGTCGCGGTTGCCGACATTGAGCAGGAGCGACTGCCGGAAGGGCGAGCCGCTGTCGGCCAGCACCACCCCGGTGATATAGGTCAGCCGCGGGTCGAGCCGCACGTTGTTGAGGTCAAGCAGCCTTGCGTTCTCCTGCTCCAGTTGCAGCGCCGCTTCCTTCCAGCTTTTCATCTGCTGCAATTCGCGGCGCAACTCCTGGTTCTGCTCGTAGAGCGCCTGGTAGGACCGGAAGTCGCGGAACAGGTTGATCGAGGCGGTCACCGGCGCCATGGCCCAGGAAAACCCCGGCATCACCCGGTCGATCACCTGCGCGCGAAAGCGTTCGACCCGCGGGCTGTCGATCCGCCACAGGATGAACAGCCCCAGCAGGCAGACGATCAGCACGAAGGTCAGAAGCCGCCGGAGCGGGCCCGAATAGTCGTTCTGATATGAGCGATCCCGTGCCACCTGCGCCCTTCGTCCTCGGTCATCCCGTCATATCACGAGACAATTCCGCCAATCCAGCGTCCTGCCGTTCACGAAACGGGCACTTCCGCAGCGGCAGGTGTAGGCCGGGCTTCAGCCCGGCACCCTTTTCAGCTGTCGTAATCGATGGCGTGGCGCAGCTGCTTTTCGTATTCCAGCGCCTTGCCGGTGCCCAGGGCGACGCAGTTCAGGCATTCGTCCGAGATCGACACCGCCAGCCCGGTCTGTTCGCGCAGCGCCAGATCCAGATCGCCCAGCAACGCCCCGCCGCCGGTCAGCATCACGCCCCGGTCGACGATATCGGCGGCCAGGTCGGGCGGCGTGGTCTCGAGCGCGGTCATCACCGCCTCGCAGATGGTCTGCACCGGTTCCGACAGCGCCTCGGCGACCTGGGCCTGGTTGACCTCGATCTCCTTGGGCACGCCGTTGAGAAGGTCGCGCCCGCGCACCAGCATCGAGGCGCCGCGCCCGTCGTCGGGCATCCGCGCGGTGCCGATCGAGGTCTTGATGCGCTCGGCGGTGGATTCACCGACCAGGATGTTCTGCTGGCGGCGCAGGTAGTTGACGATGGCCTCGTCCATCCGGTCGCCACCGACGCGCACCGAGCGGGCATAGACGATGTCGCCGAGGCTCAGCACCGCGACCTCGGTGGTGCCGCCGCCGATATCGACCACCATGTTGCCGGTGGGATCGGTGATCGGCATGCCCGCGCCGATGGCCGCCGCGATCGGCTCGGCGATCAGCCCGGCCTTGCGCGCGCCGGCCGACAGGACCGACTGGCGAATGGCGCGTTTTTCCACCGGGGTGGCGCCATGGGGCACGCAGACGATGATCTTGGGCTTGGAGAAGGTGGTGCGCCGGTGCACCTTGCGGATGAAATGCTTGATCATTTCCTCCGCGGTGTCGAAGTCGGCGATCACCCCTTCGCGCATCGGGCGGATCGCCTCGATGCTGCCGGGGGTGCGGCCGAGCATCAGCTTGGCATCCTCGCCCACCGCCAGAACGCGCTTGACGCCGTCCTTGATGTGATAGGCGACGACAGAAGGTTCGGACAGCACGACGCCGCGGCCCTTGACATAGACCAACGTGTTGGCCGTGCCGAGGTCGATGGCCATGTCGGCCGAAAACAAACCGGTCAGGTCAGACAATCCGAACATTTCGGGGGATACCTTTGCCTTTTGGTGCCACAGATTCCGGGACCGCGATTCTGCACCTGAACCCGGCCAAGCGCACTTATAGGCAGGTGCCGTGTCAGGCGAAAGAGGTTAGCGCCCAAGCATCAGCGCCTTTTCGCCAGAGACCGCCGCGCAGGCCGGATTTCGGGCGGTTTTGCGGGGCCGGAAAATGGTAGAAAAGTTGATATTGGACAGTTCAGTGCGGGTAAATGGGCCGAAGAGCTTCAGAAAAGGTCATGATTGGACAAGAGGCCTTGGCGACGATTTCCCGGAAAATTGCTGTGGATAACCCGGTGAAGACTTGTGGGTAAGTTGGCGGCGGGGCGCATCGGGCAAAGGCAGCCTCCTGCGGCACCCGGTCGCGCCAATGGCCTTCCGACGCCAGTTCCGAGCGGCAAACGCGGCTTTTGCAGGCGGATCCGGCGGTCCGTCAAGCGCGAATTGGCAAGCCCGAGGTCCTGCGAGTGGCGCCAGGTCGCGCTGCCGGAGAGGGCATCCGTTCCGGTGATGCCTGCCGGAGAAATGTCGGCAAACTGCAAGTTTCCGACCGGGTCTCGGCCCATCCCGCCCGCTCTCGGTGACAAACGTGCAAGCCTCCCTGACGCGAGACGCGCAGTGAGGGCCGAAGGCCCGCGACAAGAAACGCGGATTGCGGGCCTCGCCCCGCCGTGCCCCCGATGGCTGGCGGCGCCGGCGACCTGCCACCGCAAGGGCGAATGTCGCTTTCCCGCCCTGAGGGGTCGGGCAGGTTTTGCGCCCGTGGCCGCGCGCCGCTATGCACGGATCAAAGCCCTGTTGGAGTGAGCCCGCGATGAAAACCCATGTCAAAGCGCTTGTCGTCGGTGGTGGCGCCGTCGGCACCTCGATTGCCTATCACCTGGCCCGCGCCGGCTGGGCCGACGTGATGCTGCTGGAACGCGACGAATTGACCTCGGGCTCGACCTGGCACGCCGCCGGGCTCTTGCCTTTGTTCAACATGGGCTATGCCACCAGCCACATCCACGACTACTCGGTGCGGTACTACAAGACGCTGGAGGACGAGACCGGGCTGAACGCCGGGTTCTACGTGGTGGGCAACCTGCGCATGGCGCAGAGCGCGGCGCGGATGGACGAATACCGGCTCTATGCCTCGACCGCCGAGACCGTGGGCATCCCCTACGAGTGGATGACCCCCGACGAGATCCGCGACCGCTGGCCGCTGGTGCGCACCGAGGATCTGCGCGGCGCGCTCTATCATCCGACCGATGGCTACATCAACCCGGCGGATGTCACCCAGGCCATGGCCAAGGGCGCGCGCCAGCGTGGCGTGACCATCGAGCGCAAGTGGCAGGTCGATGGCTATGAATGGACCGGCTCGGAATGGCGGGTGACGGTCACCAGGATGGTCGAGAAGGGCGGCAACCTGATCCCCTCGGACGAACAGCAGGTCATCACCGCCGAACACGTCGTCACCGCCACCGGCAACCACGCGCAACGCACCGCGCGGCTTCTGGGCCTGAAGATCCCGGCGATCCCGGTCGAGCACCAGTATATCGTCACCGAGCCCGACCCGGAGCTGGCCGCCTGGCGCGCCGCCGGCAACCCCGAGCACCCGGTGCTGCGCGATGCCGATGCCAAGTGGTATGTGCGCGAGGAACGCAAGGGCTGGATCCTCGGGCCCTATGAGCGGGGTGCCCCGGCGCGCTTTCTCTATGACGTGCCCGACAGTTTCCGCGCCGACCTCTTCCCGCTGGACCTCGAGCGGATCGAGGAGGAATACATGTCGATGATCCACCGCATTCCCTCCTCGGAGACGGTGGGGCTGAAGGACGATTTCAACGGCCCGATCTGCTACACCCCCGACGGCAACCCGCTGGTCGGCCCCGCGCCGGGGCTGCGCAACATGTGGCTGGCCGAAGGGTTCAGCTTCGGCATCACCGCGGCGGGCGGCACCGGGTACTACCTGGCGCAGATGATGGTCGAGGGCGAGGCCGAGATCGACATGGCCTCGCTTGATCCCAAGCGCTACGGCGCCTGGATGACGACCGAATATGCCGCGCGCAAGAACGAGGAATGCTACGAGCACGTCTATATCCTGCACCACCCGGACGAGGAACGCGAAGCCTGTCGCCCGCTGCGCACCGCGCCCTGCTATGACCGGATGAAGGCGCGGGGCGCGCAGTTCGGTTGCGTCAACGGGTTCGAGCGGCCCAACTACTTCGGCCCGCTGGATGCGCCGGACACCTTCGACCATGACGCGCGGTCGTTCCGCCGGGGCGGCTGGTGGCAATATGCGGTGGAGGAGGCGAAGGCGGTGCGCGAAGGCGTCGGCCTGATCGACGCCAGCGCCTTTACCAAGCACGTGGTCAAGGGGCCGGGCGCGACGGAGTTCCTCGACTGGTTCACCACCAACAAGCTGCCGAAGGTGGGGCGCATCAACCTGACCTATGCGCTGACCGAGGCGGGCACGACGCGCACCGAATACACCATCGTGCGCCAGCAGGAGAACAGCTATTACCTCGTCTCCGCCGGGGCCTGGACCGCCTATGACGCCGATTACCTGCAAAAATCGGCGGTGGATTTCATGGCCCACAGCGGCAAAATGGTGCTGGTGCATGACGTGACGACGCAATGGGGCGTCTTCGCGGTGGCCGGGCCCAGGGCGCGCGCGCTCTTGCGCGACGTGATCAAGGATGCCGACCCGGACACCGCGCTGTCGAACAAGCGCTTTCCCTGGCTTTCGGCGCGCGAGATCGAGCTGGGCATGTGCCCGGTCAAGGCGATCCGCGTCGCCTATACCGGCGAATTGGGCTGGGAGTTGCACCATCCGATCGAGATGCAGAATTACCTGTTCGACCTGCTGGAGGCGGCGGGGCGCAACCACGGGCTGAAGCTGGTGGGCGCGCGGGCGCAGAACTGGCTGCGGCAGGAGAAGTCCTATCGCGCCTTCGGCAATGAGCTGGGCCGCGACGCCACGCCGCGGGAGGCCGATCTGCCGCGGTTCGTGGATCTCGGCAAGGACTTCCGCGGCAAGGCGGCGATGGAGGCGCTGGGCGTGCGGTCGAAATGCTGCACCCTGCTGATCGACGGGCCGGCGGACGCCGATCCCTGGGGCCGCGAGGCGCTCTATCACGACGGTCAGAAGGTCGGGCGGCTGACCTCGGGCGGCTATTCGGTGGCCTTCGGCAAATCCATCGGCCTGGGCTATGTCACGCCCGACCTGGCGGTGGAGGGCACGCGGCTGAAGGTGCGGATGCTGGGCGAGTTGTGGGACGCGGAGGTCACCTGCGACTCGCCCTATGACCCGGCGAACGAGACCATCCGCAAGGACGGCTGACACCGGGCGGGGGCTGATCCATCAATGGATCAGTCCCGATCCGTCGACGGATCGGCCCCGCGCCGGTGTCACGGACGGCGCGGGCCGAAGTCGTCGACGCTCAGCACGCCGTCGCCGTTGCGGTCGAACCGGGCGAACCATGCGGGGAGCGCGTCCATGAACTCGGCGCGGGTGACCTCGCCGTCGCCATTGGCATCGGTGACCTCGCGCAGCATGGCATTGGCCGGGTTGTCGCGGCTCATGCTCTGTTCGTTCTCGGCCAGGTCGAGGGCGCGGACCTCGTCGAAGACATCGTATTCGGCGGCGTCGAGGATGCCGTTCTCGTCGGAATCGAAGGCATAGAACAGCTCGGCGCGCTTTTCCCCGGCTTCCGCCAGCGTGACCTGGCCGTCGCCGTCCAGATCCCAGTTTTCGATGAAATAGGCCCCCGGCACCCCGCCGCCCGGCCCGTGACTTGCGGCAAGCAGCGGTGTGGCGGAAAGGGCGAGAACAAGTGTGATGGTGCGGAACATGACAGGCCTCCCTTGGCGTGGTTCATATTCCATAAACGCTATATCACGCCGTTTCCGTCTCGACAAATTGCCGCAGGCGGCGCGGGGTTCAGGTGGTGGCGCTCAGCTCGTCGAAGCATTCCAGCGCCTTGGCGGAATACATCAGCGCCGGGCCGCCGCCCATCTGCAGGCACATCGCCAGCACCTCGGCCACCTCCTCGCGCGTGGCACCGGCATTGATCAGCGCCTGGGTGTGAAACAGGATGCAGGGCTCGCAGCGGATCGCCACGGCAATGCCCAGCGCCACGAATTCCTTGGACTTGAGGTCGAGCGCGCCGTCGGCCTTGACCGCCTTGCCAAGATCGCCAAAGGCCTTGGCCGCCTCGGGCACCGCCTTGTGCAGGCTGCGCAGGGCGCCCTTCATCTCGGTCATCTTGTCGGTCCAGCTCATGGGATTTCCTTCATGTTGGTCGTTCGGACGGGCAACACCACATCCTGTCGGGCCGGGCCTTGATCTGTGTCAGAAACAACGCCGGACCCGGCGTCAGGGGGCGCGGTCAGCTGGCGCTTTGCTGCACGCGCTCGACATAGGCGCGCAGTTCTTCCGCCTCGTGGCGGGCATCGCGCAGGCCTTCCATGGCGGCGTTCAGCTCGGCCTCGGTCTGGGCCAGCTGGTTGGTCAGCTCGGCCTCGCGCTGTTGCAGGTAGGTGATCGCCTGGTCGCGGGTTTCCTCGGCCTCGTGCAATTCCTGGCTCATCCGCTCCAATTCGCCCACGTCCGATTTCGAGACCGAGGTGAAGCGGTGCAGCAACCAGTTGGCGAACCAGCCGAGACAGAAGGCCACGAACAGAATGATCGCGGTGGCGATCACGAATTCAGTCCTGTTCATCTCCGACATCCTCCGTGGCTGAAGCGCCGCCTTCATCCTCGGAATTCCCGGTGCTTTCAAGCGCTGATTCCGACTCTTCGGTCGCTTCGGCGGCAACCAGGCGGAATTCGATGCGCCGATTGGCCTCGCGCCCGGCTTCGGTGCGGTTGTCCTCGATCGGCTGCGCCTCGCCATAGCCCTTGGCGCGGAAGGTCGAGGTCAGCACCCGGCGGTTGCGCAACTCGGTCAGGATCGCCTCGGCGCGCGCCTGGCTGAGATCGAGGTTCATGCTCTCGCGCCCCTGGCTGTCGGTATGGCCGGCAATCTCGAGATTGATCGGCCCGCAGCCCGACAGCACCTCGGCAATGTCGTCCATGATGTCCTTGCCGGCGGAATCGAGGGTGTCCGATCCCGGCTCGAAATTCAGCTTGCGATCGCCCAGCACGATCCGGATCCGGCCCAGGCATTCCTCGGGCGTGGGCAGGCCCGACTCCGGGTCGAGCGCTTCGACATAGGTCACGTCGATGGTATAGGCCGCGCCCTCGCCGAGTTTCTCCGACAGAAGCCGCGCGATGTCGGCGCGGGCCTGCTTGTTGCCGGTCTTGCCGCGCACCTGAAGGTCGTCGGGCGTGACGGTGACGGCGCCGTTGGACAGGCGCGCCAGCGCCTCGAGCCCGGCCAGCACCCGCACCGGCCAGCCGCCCGGCAGATTCTCGTCGATCCGCGCGGTCATCTGGACCGAGGCGCCGGCAAAGGCCGCCTTGGCATAGCTTTCGGCGGTCTGGCGGGCGGTCTCGGTGCTGACCCTTCCGCGCATCTGCACCTGGCCCTCGGGGCTGCGGGTGGCGGTGAATTCCGGCGGGCCGTCATCGCTTTCGTCCGGGGTCTCGGGCAGCACGGCGGTCAGTTGAAAGACCGGCGGCAGGGCATTTTCCAGCTCGCCCACGGTCTGGTCGAACCTTCCCTGGTCGGTGCCTTCCAGCGCGATCAGCGAGATATCGGCATCCGACAGGGTGACGGTGCCGCCGCCCAGCCGGGTCAGCGCCGCCAGCGTCATTTCCGCCGCCTCGGCCCAGCGGGTGCTGGGCACGCCGAGGCCGATGGTGCAGTCGGCGCGGCCTTTCAGCCCGTTGGCGCGGGCGGCCTTGACGATCCGGTCGCGGGAGGTCTCGGTATCGGCGGCGCAGGCGTCGAAGTGGCCGGTGCCGTCCTCGAGGATGTAGCGCAGCGTGAAGGGCGTGATCACCGGGCGCGGCGCCGAGATCGCCAGTGCGATGCGCAGCCCCTCGGGCCGGGCGCGGCGCAGCACCTGTTCGACCCGGCGCTTTTCATCGGCGCTTTCGGTCATCGCGGTGACCTGCACATGGTCGGCCTCGACCGAGACCTTCGAGCGCGGCAGGCGGACCAGCGCATCCAGCGCAAAGCGCATGGCGCCGTCCCAGCCGTCGGGAACCGCGTGATCGGCGGTTTCCAGCAGGTCGGCGACGCGGTCCTCGCCGACGATCTTGTGCAGCCGGGCCACCACTTCCTCGTGTTCGGCGCCCTCGGGCACCAGTCCGATCAGCGACACCCCCGAATCATTGCGCAGGATCTCGACCGAAAAGCGCGGCGGGGCCAGCGTCTGGGTCTCCTCGACATCCATCTGGTCGATCACCCGGGCCGCATCGACCACCTGCCCGGCGTTCGACAGGGCGCGAAACCGGGCGGCTTCGGTGGGCGCGGTACCGATCAGGAAGACCTGCAAACCGGTGGCATCGACCGAGGCCCAGGTCAGCCCGGCCATCTGCAATTGCTCGGTAATCGCGGTCTTCGAGGCTTCCTCGACCTGGGACACGGCAAAGCCCGCCGCGATGACGGAGAAGACGCCGGCCAGCGCGAAGGAGGCGGCGGGCAGCACATAGGTCGAAAAACGCATACGGCAGGTCCAGTGCAGTTCAGACCGTGTTGAGATACGCCTCCCTGCGGGGTGTTTCAATCACACTGCCATGGCGGTGGCGAAAAACAGCACAGGCAGCAGCCCGGCATTGCGGTTCGAGCGGAACAGCATGAGCAGCCGGTCCATGTCGTCGAGATCGAGCATCCGCATCTGCCAGACCATGTGCCAGCCCAGCGCCCAGGGCCCGCCGAGCGCGATCACCAGCGCCAGGATCTCGCCCTTGGGCACCGCCATGAGCACCGCGACGCCCATCAGGCTGACCGAGATCATCATGAAGCGCATCAGCCATTTCGGCGTCGCCGCGCCGAACAGCCGGGCGGTGGATTTGACCCCGATCAGCGCGTCGTCCTCCTTGTCCTGGTGGGCGTAGATCGTGTCATAGAACAGCGTCCAGGCGATGCCGGCGAGGTATAGCACCAGCGCCGGCGCCTCCAGCCGCCCGGTATGGGCGGTCCAGGCCAGCAGCGCGCCCCAGTTGAAGGCGAGGCCGAGGAAGATCTGCGGCCACCAGGTGAAGCGTTTGGCGAAGGGATAGACCGCCACCGGCAAAAGCGCTGCGATGCCGAGGGCTATGGCGGCCAGGTTGAAGGTGAGCAGGATCGCGAAGGCCACCAGCGCCTGGGCGCTCATCCAGGCCACCGCGCCGGCCAGGCTGACCTGGCCCGAGGGGATGGGCCGGCTGGCGGTGCGCGCCACCGAGCCGTCGATATGCCGGTCGGTGATGTCGTTCCAGGTGCAGCCCGCGCCGCGCATCAGCACGGCGCCGATGCCGCAGCCGATTAATATCCACAGGTCATGCAGCGAGACTTGTCCGGATCGCACCATCGCCAGCAGCAATCCCCACCAGCAGGGCAGAAGCAGCAGCCAGGTGCCGATCGGCCGGTCGGCCCGGCTGAGCCGCAGGTAGGGGCGGGTGGCCACCGGGGCGAGCCGGTCGACCCAATTGCCGCGCACGGCGTCGGAAACCTGGCCTTCGGCCTCTGGCGTCGGGCTTTGCTCTGGCATATCTGTTCCCCCATGAGTGGCACGGTCAGGCTGTATGTAGATCACCCGTTGGGGGAGGGGCAAACCATTCCTCTGGCCCGCGACCAGGCGCATTACCTCTTTGGCGTGATGCGGCTGGGCGCGGGGGCGGAGCTTTTGCTGTTCAACGGCGCGGAGGGCGAATGGCGCGCCGAGGTGGCCCAGGCCGGCAAGCGCGGCGGGGTGCTGGTCTGCCGGGCGCAGGTCAGGGCGCAGGCGGTGCCGCCGGACCTCTGGCTGCTGTTTGCGCCGGTCAAGAAGGCGCGCACCGATTTCATCGTCGAGAAGGCGGTGGAACTGGGGGTGCGGCGGATCGTGCCGGTGCAGACCGATTTCACCAATTCCGACCGCATCCGCGCCGACAAGCAGCGCGCCCATGCGATCGAGGCCGCCGAGCAATGCGGCGCGACCTTCGTGCCCGAGGTGGCGGATCTTGCGAAACTGGCGCGGCTGCTGGACGGATGGCCCGGCGAACGGCGGCTGATGTTCTGCGACGAGGCGCAGGCGGGCGGCTCCTCGGCCCTTGCGGGCCTCCTCGCCCTGGGTGCAGGTGGCGCGCTGGGGCCCTGGGCGGTGCTGGTCGGGCCGGAAGGCGGGTTCTCCGCGGCCGAGCGCGCGCGGTTGCACGCCATGGACAACGCCCATGCGGTGGCGCTGGGGCCGCGCATCCTGCGGGCGGAAACCGCGGCGGTGGCGGCGCTGACCCTGTGGCAGGCGGCGCTGGGGGACTGGCGGTGAGCTTCCTGCGGCCGCAAGCCAAGGCCACGCTCTGGCGCTGGCGCGAGGTGCTGGCCGGTGCCGGCCTGCTGGTGCTGGGCCTGTGGTGGGCCTTTGGCGCCACCGGCTGGATGCTCAACGGGTTGGGCGTCGGCCTGATTGCCATTGCGCTGGGGCTGGTGGTTCTCGGGGTGCAGCGCGGACGGTTCCGCGCCGGTAGCGACGGGCCGGGGGTGGTGCAGGTGGTCGAGGGCCGGGTGGCCTATTTCGGGCCGCTGACCGGCGGCGCGGTGGACATGGCGGAAATCACCCGGCTGTCGCTCGACCGGCGCCTGTTTCCGGCCCATTGGATCCTGGCCCAGCCCGGACATGACCCGCTGCAGATCCCGGTGACGGCCAAGGGTGCCGAAGGGCTGTTCGATGCCTTTGCCACGCTGCCCGGGCTCAGGACCGAATACATGCTGCGCGAACTGGCCCGCGACACCTCCAACGAAGCCGTGATCTGGCAGAAGGGGCACAGCGCCCCGGCGCTGCATTGACAGGGGCGGCAAATCCGCCCATCCCTAGGCTCCAACTGACGCATCGAGATCGGAGATCACATGTCCATTCCCCAATCCGGCGGCGCTCCGATCGAACGCCATGAGCAACTGGTGGAGTATCTCGCCTCGGGCAGCAAGCCCAAGGACGCCTGGCGCATCGGCACCGAGCACGAGAAATTCGGCTATTGCAAGGACACGCTGAAGCCGCTGCCCTACGAAGGCGAACGCTCGATCGAGGCGGTGCTGGAGGGGCTGCGCGACCGCCACGGCTGGGCGCCGGTGCTGGAAGGCGGCAAGCTGATCGGGCTGGAGAAGGACGGCGCCAATGTCAGCCTCGAGCCGGGCGGGGCGCTGGAGCTGTCCGGCGCGCCGGTGGAGACCATCCACCAGACCTGTGACGAGGTGAACGTGCATCTGCGCGAGGTCAAGGATATCGCCGACGAGATCGGCGTCGGCTTCATCGGCCTCGGCGCGGCGCCGATCTGGACCCATGAGCAGATGCCGCTGATGCCCAAGGGGCGCTACAAGCTGATGGATGCCTACATGGGCAAGGTCGGCACCATGGGCCGGGCGATGATGCGGCGGACCTGCACGGTGCAGGTCAACCTCGATTTCGGGTCCGAGGCCGACATGGTGCAGAAGATGCGCGTGGCGATCGGCCTGCAGCCGGTGGCGACGGCGCTGTTTGCCAATTCGCCCTTCTTCGAGGGCAGGAAGAACGGTCACAAGTCCTGGCGCTCGCGCATCTGGCGCGATCTCGACGATGCCCGCACCGGCATGGTGCCCTTCGTCTTCGACGAGGGCTTCGGCTTCGAGGCCTGGGTCGATTACGCGCTCGATGTGCCGATGTATTTCGTCTATCGCGACGGCAAGTACATCGACGCGCTGGGCATGTCGTTCCGCGATTTCCTGAAGGGCGAACTCCCCGCGCTGCCGGGCGAAAAGCCGCTGATGAGCGACTGGGCCGATCACCTGACGACCCTGTTTCCCGAGGCGCGGATCAAGAAGTTCATCGAGATGCGCGGCGCCGATGGCGGCCCCTGGCGGCGGCTCTGTGCCCTGCCGGCGCTCTGGGTCGGGCTGACCTACGACCAGGCGGCGCTGGATGCGGCCTGGGACCTGGTGAAGGGCTGGGACGCCGAGACGCGCGAGGCGCTGCGGGTGGCGGCCTCGGAACAGGGGCTGCAGGCCGAGGCGGGGGGCGTTCAGATGCACGACCTGGCGCGCGAGGTGCTGGCGATTGCCGAGGCCGGGCTGAAGGCGCGCGCGCGGCCCGGCTCGGGCGGGCTGATCCCCGACGAGACGCATTTCCTCAATGCGCTGCGCGACAGCGTCGAGAGCGGCAAGGTGCCGGCGGATGAGCTTCTCGAGCAATATGACGGCGAATGGAACGGCGATCTCGACCGGATCTACGCGGCGCATTCCTATTGATAGGTGACACCTTTGATGCCCTGCGGGACATTGCGCCGCTGAGGCTGCCCGCGTCCCGGACCTGATCCGGGACCTCGCCCCAAGCCTGCCATCCAGCCCGCCATGAGGCCCCGGATCAGGTCCGGGGCGCGGGTCGTCTCGGGGCCCGCGCCGGGTGCGATGCGACGCGATGGCCAGCCCCGGAGGACGCGCCCTCTGCCGGGCGCTCAGGTCTCGAGCAGCGACAGGAACCGGTCGATCTGCTCCGAGGTCAGCGACCAGTCGCAGACCAGCCGGGCCGGGAGGGCCTCGTCATCCGGCCCCTCGAGCGGGCCGTCGAGGTAATACTGCGCGCCGGCGGCCTTCAGCTTGCGGTGCAGGGCGCGGGGCAGGGTGCAGAAGATCATGTTGGCCTGCGGCTCGTGCAGGAACCCGGCCAAGCCGCTGGCGCGCAGCCCTGCGGCCAGGCGTGCGCCGTTGCGGTTGGCGGCCTCGGCCATCTCCAGCCACAACCCGGCGTCCAGGTAGGCGGCCATCTGCGCGGCGAGATAGCGCTGCTTGGAGACCAGATGCGCGCCGCGCTTGCGCCGCAACTCGAACTCACGGGCGCGGGCCGGATCGAAGAGCACCACCGCCTCGACCCCCATCAGCCCGTTCTTGGTGCCGCCGAAGCTGACCGCGTCGATGCCGCATTTCCAGCTCATCTCGGCCGCCGAACAGCCCAGCGCCGCCAGTGCATTGACAAAGCGCGCCCCGTCCAGATGCACCGGCGCGCCATACCGGCGCGCGACCTCGCAGAGCGCCAGGAGCGTCTCGGGCAGGTAGAGCGTGCCGCATTCGGTGACCTGGGTCAGCGTCACCGGCCCCATCTGGGCATTGTGGACCGAACCCGCGGCATGGCGGGCCAAAACCGCCTCCAGCGCTTCGGGCGTCATCCGGTCGCCGTCGCCCACCAGCGTCAGCTTGGCGCCGCCGGTGTAGAACTCGGGCGCGTTGCATTCGTCCTCTTCGACATGGGCCACCGGGGTGCAGAACACCGCGTCCCAGGGCCGGGCGAGGCAGGCCAGCGCCAGCGCATTGGCGGCGGTGCCGGTGGCGACGAAATGCACCGCGGCCTCGGGCGCCTCGAAGACCGCGCGCAGCCGGTCGGCGGCCAGTTCGCTCAGCGCGTCGTTGCCGTAGGGCAGCGCATGGCCCTGGTTGGCGCGGGCCAGGGCCTCCATGATCTTCGGATGCACCGGGCCGGAATTGTCGGAGGCGAAATACATCAGACAGGCTCTTCTATGATGTGGTCTTCCCAGTCTTCTTCGTCGATCTCGAATTCCGGCAGGGTGCGGCCCATCATCGACACGCCGGCGGCATGGACCGACTCGGGCGTGCCTGAGATCAGCGGGTGCCAGTCGAAGAGCGGCTTGCCCTGCCAGAGCAACCGGTAGGCGCAGGTGCGCGGCAGCCAATAGGCATGCTGGTCGATGTTGTCCGGCGTCATCACGATGCATTCCGGCACGAACTGGTGGCGGATCTCGTATTGTCCACAGCGGCAGGTCTCGTCGTCGAACAGCCGGCAGGCGACGCAGGTCAGCGCCACTTCGCCGGTCTCCTCGTCCTCGAGCTTGTTCAGGCAGCACTTGCCGCAACCGTCGCAGAGCGCCTCCCATTCGCGGGGGGACAGGGCCTTGAGCGGCTTGGTCTCCCAGAAGCGGGGGGTGAGGCCGGAGCGGTCGATCGGATCGGTCATAGCACGTCGAGGATGCGGCGCGCGCGGGCGCAATCCTCGTCCATCTGGGCGACGAATGTGTCGAGGCTCTCGAAGGTGGTCTCGGGGCGCAGAAAGCTGACCAGGCCGACCGAGAGGGTGGCGCCGTAAAGATCGCCGGAGAAATCGAACAGGTGGGTTTCCAGGTTCGGCACGGCGCCGCCGAACTGCGGCCGCACCCCCAGCGAGGCGGCGCCGAGGTAGCTGCCCCGGTGCGGCCCGTCCTGCACGTCGACCAGCACGGCATAGACCCCGAAGGCCGGCAGGTGCAGCCCTTCCAGCGTCATGTTGGCGGTGGGATAGCCCAGCGTCCGGCCGCGTTGCTCGCCGCCGACCACCGGCCCGGCGATGCGGTGCCAGTGGCCGAGCATTTCCGCCGCCAGTTCCGGCTTGCCATCGGACAGCGCCTGGCGGATCGCGGTGGAAGACACCTGCGCCGTGCCCTCCTGCAGGATCGGCGCGATGGTGGTCTCGAATCCCATGTCGCGGCCAAAGGCCTCGAGGTCCTGCGCCGTTCCGGCACGCTTGTGCCCGAAGCAGAAATCGGCGCCGACCACCACGTGTTTCAGCCCCAGGCCGTCGCGCAGCACGCTGGCGCAGAAGTCCTCGGGGCTGAGCCCGGCCAGCGCATGGTTGAAATTCAGCTCGTAGAGCTTTTCGACGCCCAGTTTCTCGAGCCGCGAGGCGCGCGCCTTGGGCGACATCAGGCGAAAGGGCGGGGCGTCGGGGGCAAAGAACTCGCGCGGATGCGGCTCGAAGGTCAGGATGCCCAGCGGCATGTCGGGGCGGCGCGCCAGGTCGATGACCGAGCGATGGCCGCGATGCACGCCGTCGAAGTTGCCGATGGCGACAGAGGCGCCCCGGTCCCGGGCTTCGATGAACTGATGATCGCGAATGATGCGCATGGCACGAGGGGTAGCCGCGCGGCCCCCTGCTGGCAAGAGGTCACGCCCCTGTTTTCCGCCCCTGATTTCCCCGGTCGCGCGGCCTGTGCGCGCGCTCAGGCCCGGGCTCCCGGGCTTAGGTCTGGCGCGGTCCGCGCATCCGGTGGATGGCGTTGCGCACCTTTTCCCAGTTGGCGGCCTCTTGCTTGTTGCCCGCCGCTTCGCTGGCGCGCATCTTTTCCGAAGCTTCCACAATGGCCTTGTCGCCATGCGCGGCGATCAGGCGGTTGGCATAGTCGGCGACCTGAATGGCATCCATCGGGGGTCCTCCCTGTTTTCCGTTCGGGCACACTCGGGACATTGACCATAGCACAGGTTTGCGGGTTTTGGAGGGATTACGCCCAGGCGTAGTTGAAACTGACCGAAATCCGCTCATCCTCGGCGGTGTTCATCGGCACCTCATGGCGCAGCCAGCTTTCCCAGAGCAGCACGTCGCCGACTTTCGGCGTCTCGTAGACGAAGCTCCGCATCTCCTCGCGCGCCTGTTTGCGCCGCGGGGGGGCGGCCATCATGCGGGCATGGCGCGGGTCTTCGAGCTTCAGCGCGCTGGCGCCTTCGGGCATCGCCACGTAGGTGGTGCCGGAAATCACCGAATGCGGGTGCAGGTGCGAGGAGTGAAAACCGCCCTCGGGCAGGATGTTGATCCAGATGTCCTCCAGCTTCAGCGGCCGGTCGTCGAGATCGAATTCGAGGTCCGCGGCAAAGGTGGCGACATGGGCGTCAAGCGATGCGACAAGATCGGCAAAGATCGGAAACCGCCAGGGCAGGTCGGTGAGCGAGGCATAGGAGGTATAGCCGGGGTAGTCGTTCTCCGCGCACCAGTCCTGCCCGGCCTCGTCGTCCTGGGCGATGATCATGCAGGAGTTTTCCAGCTCCTGCGGATCGATGTTCGGCCCCTGCTCGGAAAGCGCGGCTCGGTAGAGGCGGGTGACGAAGAGAGAGCGGATATCGGGCATGGGGTTTCCTTGGAAAAGCTTTGTCTGAGGCTTGTACCGTGCCCGGCGCGGAATCAAGGACGAAGCCCGCCGGGCCAGCGGCAACCAGCCCGGCGAACTCAGTTTCTATATTAAGTCACTTGGCGGGCAGCTTGTTCAGCGCCGAGCTGACGATGACCGTTTAATACTTCGCTCACCCTGCCTTGGTTTACGCCGAAGCGCGCAGCGATGTCGTGTTGGTTCATTCCTGACCAGCGCAAGATCCAAAACTGGATGGCCATATCGAACGTGACGTCTGGTGAAGTTCTCATATTTGACTACCTTTGTAGAGCTTAAGGATGCCATTGACTGAGCACTTGACCGAAATGTCGCTCTGTGCGACAAGCGCAGAGAGATATCTCAACTCACCGTCAGTCAACGACGGTTATAGATGGACCGCAGGGTGCGCCAACACCCTGCGGTTTTCTTTTATGCGATTCGGCGTCACATGTCTACGCACCCACCAGATGTCGGCGTTCGTAAAGGCCTGTAAACAAAATGTGTGCTGGTAATCGGCCGTTATCCGTTACATGGCGTGGCTGTAAGGCAACACCCCTCCATCAGCGGAGTGCTTTTAACGAGCAACGGGCTGAGCGAGGGGCGGCTGCTTCTGGTTTCGCGGATGTTGCGCTGGGGGTTGCCATCCACCCCCATCCCGCCTATACGGCGCCCTCATCCATGCACTCCAGCGGAATCAGGGTGACCCTCATCGGGGGCCCTCCGTTGATGTTGAGAAAGGAAAAAGGCGATGAACGCCAAGGAATTGCGTGACAAGACGCCGGACGAGCTTCGCGAAGCTCTGGCGAACCTGAAAAAAGAATCGTTCAACCTGCGCTTCCAGCAGGCCACCGGGTCGATGGAAAACACCGCCCGCATGCGCACCGTCAAGCGCGACGTGGCGCGCGTGAAGACCGTGCTGAACGAAAAAGCCGCCGCGGCCGCCGAGTAAGGAGCGAGACATATGCCCAAACGTATCCTGCAAGGCACCGTGACCAGCGATGCCAACGAACAGACAGTCACCGTGTCGGTTGAACGCCGCTTCAAGCACCCGGTTCTGAAGAAGACCATCCGCAAGTCCAAGAAGTACCGGGCTCACGATGAGAAGAACGCCTTCAAGGTCGGTGACTTTGTCCGCATCATCGAATGCGCGCCGAAATCGAAGACGAAACGCTGGGAAGTGCTGGAAGCCTGATCGGCCAGCCGCTCCTCAAGTCCTTGCGGACTTTCCTCGCAGCAGTTTGCGAAGACGCCTGCAAGGGCGGATGAGCGGCCCCGGACAGTCGGACATCACGTTCCGGTTTGATCGAAACCCTGGGGAACAGGCAATGACGCCCCCCAAAGGTCAGGAGAAACCCCATGATCCAGATGCAGACCAATCTGGATGTCGCTGACAACTCCGGCGCTCGCCGGGTGCAGTGCATCAAGGTCCTGGGTGGTTCCAAGCGTAAAT
>SBGD01000045.1 GCA_006226775.1 Paracoccaceae bacterium
ACACCGCGCATCCTCACCCCCGCCGTTTCCGTGCCGAGGGTGAATCACGTTCTCAAATCCTTGTCGAGGCGGGACTATTTCAGCACCCTGCTAGGCCGGAACTGCCCGGCTATGCAAACCGCGCGGAGCCGGGGCATCGCAAGTCGAAACGCCGCCGCGTGGCCGCTTTTGGCGGCGCGGGCGCCGCCAATGGTTTGCGGTTTGCCTGCTTGTCTGGTTAGTTACGGGCTATCGACCCGGTCCTGCGCCCGACGCAGACCGGCGTCAGTCATCAGCGCGCGCCTTTGCAAGGATGACCTTGCAGCGCACAGAGCCCGAAGCGGCGGCGCGCAGGAAAAGGAGAGACGCCATGTTTCACAACATCGTCGTGCCGGTGGACCTCGCGCATGTGGCCAGCCTTGAAAAGGCCCTGGTCGTCAGCGCGGATCTGGCTCGGCACTATGGCGCCAAGGTGACCTATGTCAGCGTTGCCAGTTCGGCGCCGGGCGCGGTCGCCCATACGCCGCAGGAATTCGCCGAAAAGCTGGCCCGCTTTGCCGCCGCCCAGGCCGAACTGCGCGGCATCGAGGCGGGATCGCATCCGGAGATCAGCCATGACCCGGCGATCGACCTCGACCGCACGCTGCTCCGGGCCTCCGAGACGCTGGAGGCCGACCTGATCGTCATGGCCAGCCATGTGCCGGGGCTGGCGGATTATCTCTGGCCGTCGAACGGTGGCACGGTGGCGGGCCATTCCAGGGCCACCGTGATGGTGGTGCGCAGCTGAGGCGCCGCAAGGCGAAAGACATGTCAAAACCGCGTCCGCCGGTGGGCGACGCCAAAGCGAACAGACAGGGAGATCGTGCATGAGCGATGCAACCGACAACCAGGGGATCCCCAAACCTGAGGGGTACTCCGAGATAATCGACACGGATTATCAAATCGGACAGGACAACCTGGAAACCCATATCGGCCCCTTCGGGCTTGATATCCACAACCCGGTGTTCATGATCTCGGGGCTGTCGATCCTGGCCTTCGTTTTCTATGCCCTGGTGCTGCCCGACCAGGCGAACGCGGTCTTCGCCTGGGCCTTCACCTTCGTCACCGGGACCTTCGACTGGTTCTTTCTGGCGGCGGCGAACATCTTCGTGCTGTTCTGCCTTGCGCTGATCGTCAGCCCGCTGGGCAAGGTCCGGCTGGGCGGCGCGGATGCCACGCCGGATTACGGCTATATCGGCTGGTTCGCCATGCTCTTTGCCGCGGGCATGGGGATCGGGCTGATGTTCTTCGGCGTCTCCGAACCGATGACCCATTACGCCACCTCGGCCGGCGGCGTCACGGTGGAGAACGGCGTTCGCACCGATTGGGCACCTTTGGGTGCGGCGGGCGGCGACGATGCCGCCGCGACCCGGCTTGGCATGGCGGCGACGATCTTTCACTGGGGGCTGCACCCCTGGGCGATCTACGCGGTGGTGGCGCTGGCGCTGGCGCTGTTCACCTACAACAAGGGGCTGCCGCTGACCATCCGCTCGGCCTTCTACCCGATCCTGGGCGAGCGTGTCTGGGGCTGGTGGGGCCATATCATCGACACGCTGGCGGTCTTTGCCACGCTCTTCGGGCTGGCAACCTCGCTGGGGTTCGGCGCGGAGCAGGCGGCCTCGGGGTTGACCTACCTTTACGGCTCGGGCGATGCCGAAGCGGGCACGCGGACCTTCCTGGGCATCGCCTATGGCAATTCCGAGGAAAGCGGCGTGGCCAATTCGCCGACGCTGCTGGTGCTGCTGATTACCGGGATCACCGCCATCGCGCTGGTTTCGGTGCTGCGCGGCCTGGACGGCGGGGTCAAGCTGCTGTCCGAGCTGAACATGGGGCTGGCGGCGCTCTT
Source organism: Paracoccaceae bacterium (assembly GCA_006226775.1). Taxonomy (GTDB): domain Bacteria; phylum Pseudomonadota; class Alphaproteobacteria; order Rhodobacterales; family Rhodobacteraceae; genus Marinovum. The sequence continues at coordinate 1,865 of SBGD01000045.1, forward strand.
GCTGGTGTTCACCCTGTTCGTCGGCGGGCCGATCTTCCTGCTGACCTTCTTTGCCGACAGCCTGCTGGCCTATGTCCAGAACCTGATCCCGCTGAGCAATCCCTTCGGGCGCGAGGATACCAACTTCGTGCAGGGCTGGACGGCGTTCTACTGGGCTTGGTGGATCTCGTGGTCGCCCTTCGTGGGCATGTTCATCGCGCGGGTCAGCCGCGGGCGCAGCGTGCGCGAATTCCTGATCTGCGTGCTGCTCATTCCCAGCCTGGTCTGCGTGTTGTGGATGAGCGTCTTCGGCGGCACCGCGATCAACCAGGTGGTGGCCGACGGCTACACCGCCGCGCGCGACGCATCGCTTGAACTCAAGCTGTTCCACATGCTCGAACCGCTGCCGCTGGCCACCGTGACCTCGACGATCGGGATCATCCTGGTGGTGATCTTCTTCGTCACCTCGTCGGACTCAGGCTCGCTGGTGATCGACACGGTGACCGCCGGCGGCAAGGTCGACGCGCCGGTGCCGCAACGGGTGTTCTGGTGCGTCTTCGAGGGGGCGGTGGCGATCGTCCTGCTGGTCGGCGGCGGGTTGTCGGCGCTGCAATCGGCGGTGATCACGACCGGGTTGCCCTTCACCCTGGTGCTGCTGGTGATGTGCTGGGCGATCTTCAAGGGGCTGCGCAACGAACGCCGACGGATGTGAACGGGCAGCGAAACGCTTTGGAAAAGGCCCCCGTCGCGGGGCCTTTTCTTTTTCATGCGCAAATATTGCGATCCCCGGTCGCGCGGCACGGCATCGTTTTGATCCGACGTCCGGCGGTCTGCGTAGAAAGTCGAAAAGGGGACAGGCGTGACGACGATTTTATGGTTCAGGCGGGATCTGCGGCTTTGCGACCATTCCGCGCTGGCCGCGGCTTGCAAGGCGAATGGCCCGGTGGTGCCGGTCTTCATCCGCGACGGCTCGGTCGACGGGCTTGGCGCGGCGCCGAAGTGGCGGCTGGGGCTGGGGCTCGAGCGGTTGCAGGCGGCGCTGGAGGCCAAGGGCAGCCGGTTGATCCTGCGCTCCGGCACGGCCGAGGAGGTGCTGGCGGATCTTGCGGCTGCGCTGGGGGCCAAGCGGCTCTACTGGTCGCGCAGCTATGACCCCGACAGCATCGCCCGCGACAAGGCGGTCAAGGCGCGGCTGCGGGACATGGGCGTCGAGGCCAAGAGTTTCGGCGGGCATGTGCTGTTCGAGCCGACCGCGATCGAGACCAAGGCGGGCGGGCCCTACAAGGTGTTCTCGCCCTATTGGAAGGCGGTCAAGGGTCTCGATGTGGAGGCGCCTCTGGCGACGCCGGCGCGGATCGCAGCGCCGGAGGCCTGGCCCGAGAGCGAGGCGCTGGAGGACTGGCACCTGGGCCGGGCGATGGATCGCGGCGCCGGGGTGGTGGCCGCCCATGTCAAACCGGGCGAGGCGGCGGCGCAGGACCGGCTGGCGTGGTTCATCGAGGAAAGCGTCGACCGCTACGACGCGCGGCGCGACTGTCCGGCGGTGGATGGCACCTCGAGGATGTCGGAGTACCTCACCCTGGGCGAGATCAGCCCGCATCAATGCTGGCACGCCGGGCTGCGCGCGCGCGAGGAGGGGGCCAAGGGCGCCAAGGCCTTTCTGCGCGAGCTGGGCTGGCGCGAGTTTGCCTATCACCTGATGGTCAATACCCCGCGGCTGGTCACCGGCAACTGGCGCGAGGATTGGGACAGCTTTCCCTGGAAGGACGACGAGCGCGCCGCCGAGATCAAGGCCTGGAAACAGGCGCGCACCGGCGTGCCCTTTGTCGATGCGGGCCTGCGCGAGATGTATGTGACGGGCCGAATGCACAACCGGGTGCGGATGATCGTGGCGTCGTATCTCACCAAGCACCTGATGACCCACTGGAAGGTAGGGCTGCGCTGGTTCGAGGACTGCCTGACCGACTGGGATCCGGCGTCGAATGCCATGGGCTGGCAATGGGTGGCGGGGTCGGGGCCGGATGCTTCGCCCTATTTCCGGGTGTTCAACCCCGAGACCCAGGCGAAGAAATTCGACCCCGACGGCGCCTATCGCCGCCGCTGGATCGCCGAAGGGCAGGACGACCCGCCCGAGACCGCGCTGGCCTTCTTCGACGCCATTCCGCGGCATTGGGCGCGCGCGCCTGGCGACGCCTATCCCGAGCCGGTGGTGGCGCTGGACGACGGGCGCAAACGCGCGCTCGACGCCTACGAGACCCGGAGTTTCTGAGCCACGCCTTGTCAGCGACCGGGCCGAACCCCTAGATTACAAACAGGAATGGAGTGTGTCGGCGATGATCCTGACCTCACTGGAAGGGCAGAACGATCTGCCACGTTATTTCGCCCGGGTCTTTGCGGCCGCCTGCACCATGAGCCGCGGCAGGCTGGACTTCGTGCTGCCCGACGGGCGCTGCTTTCGCGCCGAGGGCCGCGCGGCGGGGCCGGTGGCGGAATTGCGGATCTGCAACCGGGATGTCTTTGCCCGGCTGATCCGCGAAGGCGACCTGGGCTTTTGCGACGCCTATCTCGATGCCTGGTGGGACACGCCCGACCTTCTGGCGTTCCTCGACCTGCTGCATGCCAATGAAGAGCTTTTCGACGGCTTCCCCGGCATGGCGCTGGTGCGTGCCTATGAGCGGCTGCGCTTCTGGTTGCAGTCCAATACCCGGCGGCAGGCGCGGCGCAACATCTCATACCACTATGACCTCGGCAACGACTTCTACCGGCTCTGGCTGGACGAGACGATGACCTATTCCTCGGCGCTGTTCGAAACCGGGCAGGAGAGCCTGGAAAAGGCGCAGATCGCCAAATATGCCTCGCTGGTCGATCAGATGGGGGTCGCGCCGGGCGACCACGTGCTCGAGATCGGCTGCGGCTGGGGCGGGTTCGCGGAATACGCGGCCAGGGAGCGGGGGCTGAAGGTCACCGGGCTGACCATCAGCGCCGAGCAATTGCGCTATGCGCAGGAGCGGATCGCGCGGGCCGGGCTCTCCGATCAGGTCGAGCTGAAGTTGCAGGATTACCGCGACGAAAAAGGCCAGTACGACGGCATCGCCAGCATCGAGATGTTCGAGGCGGTGGGCGAGAAATACTGGCCGGTCTATTTCGACACCCTGCGCAACCGGCTGCGCCCGGGCAAGACCGCGACCTTGCAGATCATCACCGTGCAGGATGCCCGCTGGGAAGTTTACCGGAAAGGCGTTGATTTCATTCAGAAATACATCTTTCCGGGCGGCATGTTGCCGTCGCGTTCGGCGCTGGTGACCGAGATCGAGCGCGCGGGCCTGGGCATCCTGCGCTCGGTCGAATTCGGCGAAAGCTACAGCCAGACCCTGCGGCGCTGGCACGAGGTTTTCAACGCGCGCTGGGACGAGGTGGCCGAATTGGGCTTTGACGACCGCTTCCGGCGGATGTGGAACTTCTACCTGACCTCTTGCGCCGCGACCTTTCACAGCGGTAACTGCGATGTAACGCAGATTACCCTGAGGAGGCCCGCCGCCTGATGCCGACCATTCCCAAGCTCGTTGCCGCGCTCTGCCTGTCGATCACGGCCTATTTCGCGTCCAAGATGGTGATGGCGCTTCTGCCCCCCAGCACCGATTTCGGCATCTTCGTGCAGCTGAACATGGGGATCGGCTTCGTCACCGGCTGGTTCTATACCGGCAAGCTGGCCACCACGCGGATCGCCGATGCGCTGAGCTATGGCCTCACCGGGGCGGCGATCCTGACCTTCATGGCGCTGTTCGCGCAATCGGCCTACGAGATGTTCCGCCTGGCCATGCGGCACCGCTATGGCGGCCCGCTCGAGGCGGTGGCGGCGGTGTTCCAGATCGGCGTCGATTTCGGCGCCGAGGTCTTTACCACGCAGGTGATCGTCACGCTGGCGATCGGCGGATTGCTGTCCGGGGTGCTCGCCTTCTGGGCGTCGCTGCGCTGGAAATAGGAGATGGCGGATCTGTTCTTTTACGGCACGCTGTGTCACGTGCCGCTTCTCGAGCGCGTCCTGGGCCGAAGGGCCGCAGACCTGGCGCTGGTGCCTGCGGTGCTGCCGGGCTGGGCGGTCACCTGGGTCGCGGAGGAGAGCTTTCCGATGATCCGCAAGGTCGCGGGGGCCGAGGCCAAGGGGCTCTTGCTGCGGGATCTGGGCGAGGAAGACCTGGCAAGGCTCGACCACTACGAGGGCGGTTTCGACTATGCGCTCGCGCTTCTGGAGGTGCGCGAGCGCGATGGTGCGCCGGTGACCGCGCAGGTCTTTCTGCCCGATGCGGCGCGCTGGCGCCCGGGCGCGCCCTGGGTGCTGGAGGACTGGGTGGCGCGCTACGGCGCGATGACGCTGGAGGCGGCAAGCGAGGTCATGGAGCGTTTCGGCACCACCCCGGCGCAGCAGATCGCCGGGCTCTTTCCCTGGATCCGCGCCCGCGCCTGGGCGCGCATCCTGGCCCGCGACACCGCGCCCTTCGAGATCCGCCAGCCGCCCGGCGAGGATCCCTTCCGCATCGAGGGGATGCGCAAGGGCTTTGACGGCTTCTTCCGCCTGCGCGCCTTCGATCTGAGCTTTCGCCGCTTCGACGGCACCCGGACCGCGCCGTTTTCGCGCGAGGCCTTCATCGCCTTCGATGCCGCCCTGGTGCTGCCCTATGATCCGGTCAGCGACCGGGTGCTTCTGATCGAGCAATTGCGCTTTGGCCCGATGTGGCGCGGCGATCCGGGCGTCTGGGTGCTCGAACCGATTGCCGGGCTGGTCGAGGCGGGCGAAAACCCCGCCGATTGCGCCCGGCGCGAGGCCGCCGAGGAGGCCGGGCTGGAGCTTGGCGATCTGCAACCGATGACGCGGGTCTATGCCTCGCCCGGCTATTCGACCGAGTTCTTTCACTGCTACCTCGGCCTCTGTGCGCTGTCGGACGAGGCCGGCGGGCTGGCCGGGCTGGCGCATGAGCATGAGGACATCCGTTCCCATGTGCTGTCTTTCGACCGCGCCATGGCGCTGGTCGACAGTGGCGAGGTCAATGCCGGGCCGCTGACCATGATGCTGCTCTGGCTTGCACGCCATCGTGAGGACTTGCGCCGCAAGGGCCTGCCCGCGCGCCCTTGAGTTCGGCCAAAGCCCCGCTTACACATCGGGCACCACGTTTCAGGAGAGCCCAGCCCATGCGCATTGCATCCGATCTGGCCGACGCAGTTGGCAATACCCCACTGATCAAGCTCAGAAAAGCCAGCGAGATCACCGGCTGCACCATTCTGGGCAAGGCCGAGTTCCTGAACCCGGGCCAGTCGGTCAAGGACCGTGCCGCGCTGTTCATCATTCGCGATGCGGTGGAAAAGGGTCTGCTGAAACCCGGCGGCACGATTGTCGAGGGCACGGCGGGCAATACCGGCATCGGGCTGGCGCTGGTCGGCGCCTCGATGGGGTTCAAGACCGTCATCGTCATTCCCGAAACCCAGAGCCAGGAGAAAAAGGACATGATCCGCCTGGCCGGGGCGGAACTGGTGCAGGTGCCCGCAGCGCCCTATCGCAACCCCAACAACTACGTGCGCTACTCCGGCCGGCTGGCCGAGGAACTGGCGCGCAGGTCGGATGCCGGGGTGATCTGGGCCAACCAGTTCGACAATACCGCCAACCGCGAGGCGCATGTGCAGACCACCGGCCCCGAGATCTGGGAGCAGACCGGCGGCAAGGTCGACGGCTTCGTCGCCGCCGTGGGCTCGGGCGGGACGCTGGCGGGGGTGGCCGAGGCGCTGCAACCCAAGGGCGTCAAGATCGCGCTGGCCGATCCCGATGGCGCCACGCTCTACAACTACTACACCACCGGCGAGCACAAGGCCGAGGGCGGCTCGATCACCGAGGGCATCGGGCAGGGGCGGATCACCGCCAACCTCGAAGGTTTCACCCCGGATTTCGCCTATAACATCCCCGATGCCGAGGCGCTGCCCATCGTCTTCGACCTGCTCAAGGACGAGGGGCTCTGCATGGGCGGCTCGACCGGCATCAACGTGGCGGGCGCGATCCGGCTGGCGCGCGACATGGGGCCGGGGCATACCATCGTCACCGTGCTCTGTGACTATGGCACGCGCTACCAGTCCAAGCTCTTCAACGTCGATTTCCTGCGCGAGAAGGGGCTTCCGACACCGGATTGGCTGAGCCGCGCGCCGGCGTCGATCCCCGGGGTCTTCGAGGACATCTGATGCAGGTCCACCGTCTACTGGCCGCGCTTGCCCTCGGGCTCTTTGCGGCGCTTTTCGCCATGCCCGGTCCGGCCCCGGCCCAGGACGACCTGCCCCAGTTCGGCGCGCAGGCCGGCAGCAGCCTGCCGGGCGGCGCGCTGGCGGCGCCCGACTACGAGGAATGGAACCGGCTGGCCCGGCGCGCCGAGGCGGCGCTGGAGGCCGGTCGGGCCTCGGATGCCGCTTTCGAGGACCTGCGCGCCCAGATCGCCGCCTGGCGGGCGCGCTTTCTCGATGCGCAGAACCAGAACCAGTCGCGCATCCGCACCATCGAAAGCCAGATCAACGCGCTTGGACCGGCCCCCGCCGAGGGCGAGACCGAAGCCGAGGAGGTGGCCGCCCGGCGCACCGAGCTGAACCAGCAACTGGCGCAATTGCGCGCGCCGGTGGTGGCCGCCGAAGAGGCCTATAACCGCGCCGATGGCATCGTCGGCGAGATCGACGCGCTGATCCGCGCGCGCCAGACCGACGAATTGTTCAAGTTCGGGCCGATGCCGATCCTGCCCGACAACTGGGTCCTGGCCTGGGACGAGATTTCCGACGCCTGGCGCGGCGCCAGTTCCGAGGTCGTGGCCTCGTGGAATTCCGACGTGCGCCGGACCGAGATCCGCAGCAACCTGCCGCTGGTGCTGCTCTTGCTGGCGGTGGGCCTGGTGCTGCTGTTTCGCGGGCGCACCTGGGCGCGCTCGGCCGGGTTCTGGATGCGCCACAACACCAGCCGTGGCGGCGCGGTGCTCAGTTTCCTGGTCTCGGTCGGGCAGATCGCCCTGCCGCTGATCGGCCTTCTGGCGCTGACCGAGGCGATGTTCGCTACCGGCGTTCCCGGCGTGCGCCTGACCCTGGTGCTGGAAAAGCTGCCCGCCTGGGGCGCGCTGATCCTCGGGCTGCGGTGGCTGGCCGACCGGCTGTTCTCGCAGCACGACGGCGACCGCATGCTGCCCATGCCGCGCCCGCAGCGGCGCGAGGCGCGGGTCTATGCCAGCACGCTGGCGATCTTTTTGGTGCTGCGCGACGCGATTGCCGAGTTCGGCGTGGTCGAAGGCTTTTCCGACCCCACGCTGGCGGTGCTCTATTTCCCGCTGATCGTCGCCAGTTCGCTGATCATCTTCCGGCTCGGCCAGCTGATGATCCGTCACATCCGCTTCGACAACGCCAATGCCGAGCGCGCGGTGCGCGCCCGCGTGGTGACCTTCTTCGGGCGGATCGTGATGCTGGTCTCGGTGGTCGCGCCGGTGCTGGCCGCGACCGGCTATGGCAATGCCGCCTCGCGGCTGATCTTTCCGTCGATCTCGACGCTGGGGCTGCTGGGCCTGATCGTGGTGCTGCAACGGTTCACCAACGATCTCTACCGCTTTCTCATGCGCCAGTCGGACGAGGAGGCCGACAGCCTGATCGCGGTGCTGATCGGCTTCATGCTGGCGATCGGCGCGCTGCCCTTCCTGGCGCTGATCTGGGGCGCGCGGGTGGCCGACCTGACCGAGCTCTGGACCCGCATCGGCGAAGGCTTCGCGATCGGCGAAAGCCGCATCTCGCCGATGGATTTTTTCCTGCTGATCGTGGTCTTCATCGTCGGCTACATGGGCACCCGGCTGTTGCAGGGCGCGCTGCGGAACTCGATCCTGCCCAAGACCAAGATCGACGCCGGCGGGCAGAACGCCATCATCTCGGGCATCGGCTATGTCGGCATCTTCGTCGCCGCGCTGGTGGCGATCACCTCGGCCGGGCTTGACCTGTCGTCGCTGGCCATCGTCGCCGGTGCGCTCTCGGTCGGGATCGGTTTCGGGCTCCAGAACATCGTGTCCAACTTCGTCTCGGGCATCATCCTGCTGATCGAGCGGCCGATTGCCGAGGGCGACTGGATCGAGGTCGGCGGCACCCATGGCACGGTCAAGCGGATCTCGGTGCGCTCGACCCGGCTCGAGACCTTCGACCGCTACGACGTGATCATTCCCAACGCCGATTTCGTGTCGGGCCGGGTGTCGAACTACACCCGCGGCAATTCCGTCGGCCGGATCGTCATCCCGGTCGGCGTCGCCTATGGCAGCGACACCCGCAAGGTCGAACGCCTGCTGCTCAATATCGCGCGACACCACGACCAGGTGCTGCTGAACCCCGAACCGGCGGTGGATTTCATCGGCTTCGGCGCGGATTCGCTGGATTTCCAGATCCGCGCCGTGCTCTACGACATCGGCAACGGCATGTCGGTGCGCACCGAGATGCGCCACCAGATCGTCGAGGCCTTCGCCAAGGAGAAGATCGAGGTGCCCTTTGCCCAGCGCGACATCTGGCTGCGCAACCCCGAGGCGCTGGCGCCCGCCCCGCCGAAAGGCGAGACGGCAGAGCGCGCCGAGGACAAGCCGGACGCCCCCGCCGCGCCGCCCCCGCCGCCGCAGGCGCGCGAGCCTTCGCCGGGCGAGGGGCTGGAGGGCAATTCCGACGGGGTGGATGCCGAGGGGTCGCGATGACCGACCTGCTGTTTCGCGCCGATCCCTACCGCCGCGACGCGCCCGCGCGGGTGACCGGCCACACGCCCGAAGGCGGGGTGATCCTCGACCAGACGGTGTTCTATCCCACCGGCGGCGGCCAGCCCGGCGACAGCGGGATGCTGGCCTGGGACGGCATCGAGATGCCGATTGCCACCACCGTCAAGGGCGAGGGCGCGGACGTGGTGCTGGTGCCCTCCGAGCCGCTGCCGCTGCCCGCGGTGGGCACCCATGTGACCCAGCACCTCGACTGGGAGCGGCGCCACCGGCACATGCGGGTGCATACCGCGCTGCATCTTCTGTCGGTGGTGATCCCCTTGCCGGTGACCGGCGGGGCCATCACCACTGAGAAGGGCCGGCTGGATTTCGACATGCCCGAGGCCCCGGCCAACCGCGACGTGATCGAGGAGGCGCTGCACCTTCTGATCGAGCGCGACCTGCCGGTGTCGGAGACCTGGGTCACCGACGCGGTGCTCGACTCGACGCCGGAGCTGGTCAAGACCATGTCGGTCAAACCGCCCCGCGGGCAGGGCAGGGTGCGCCTTGTGCGCATCGGCAAGGGCGGCGACCAGGTCGACCTGCAGCCCTGCGGCGGCACCCACGTGGCGCGCACCGGCGAGATCGGCGCGCTGCGTCTCGGCAAGATCGAGAAGAAGGGCCGCCAGAACCGCCGGGTGAACGTGATCCTCGACAGCTGACGCCCCTCACGCCGCCGTCCCGGACCCCGATCCGGGACCTCTCGCCGCATTAGAGGTGAGGCCCCGGATCAGGTCCGGGGCAGGCTCCCGGATCAGGTCCGGGGCAGGCTCCCGGATCAAGTGCGGCGCAGGCGCTCAAATCGTGTCCCGCGCAACCTGCCGGATCACGTCCGCGGCAACCTCCCCGATCAGGTTCGGACAAATGCCAGGCAACCATCCTGCAACGCCGCTTAATTTCCGTCCCGCGCGGCTGCATTTGCACTTGAAACCCGCAACCCAGCGAGGCTAAACACCCGCGCACGGACAGTTGGCCGAGTGGTCGAAGGCGCACGCCTGGAAAGTGTGTAGGCGGGAAACCGTCTCGAGGGTTCGAATCCCTCACTGTCCGCCACTTGCCTTCGAAGAAAGTTTCTCCGCGCTCAGTGTTGGCCGGATTTTTCCGTGTTTTCAAAGGTGTTTGCAGGTAGGGCTATTCACCACCGAAGGCCGACGGACCCCGAAATCCGTTCTCTCCGGCCCTTTTTCTCTGAACCTATTGACTGCGCTGATTTGGTGCAGAGTTTGTAGCCTTCTGAAATTACTAGCCTTTTCAGGCTGGCAATCTGAACACTTCGACGCCGGTCGCCCGGGCAGAGATGGAACTGAGATCGAAAGTTCGTCACGGCTTGCCCAGAAGTTGAACCGAGAGATTGGTTCCGTATCACACGATCCATCGTCAACCTTCGGCCGATTGCTTTGATGAGGGCTGCCATGGGATCAGCGCTTGGTTGCTTGGCTCAAAGTCTTGTGTTCTATGGGTTTTTGGGTCAACTGTTGGAGGTATGCGCTATGGCCGTGGCCCTCTCTCGATGAGTCTACAGATAGTTCATGCTCCGGAGGGCAGATGCCAAAAAGAGAAAGCCACAAAGCAGGCAGTGAACTGTTTATCGTCGACAATAGTGCCGATGAATGGAAGGCGCTCAGGTACCTGAACGACTGGTGCCAGCTCTCTAAGTCAATCGATATAGCTACGGGTTATTTTGAAATTGGTGCCTTGCTTGCGCTTGGCGACGAATGGCAAAAAGTCGATCATATCCGCATCCTGATGGGGGATGAGGTTTCGAAACGCACCAAGCGCGCATTCGAAGCCGGCCTGCAGGAGATTGCCTTGCGTCTTGATAGAAGCATCAAGCAGGTAAAGGAAAAGAACCACTTCCTAAATGGAGTTCCCGCGATCGTCGACGCGATGCAGTCGGGCAAAATCGAGTGCCGGGTCTACAGGAAGGACAAGTTCCACGCGAAAGCCTACATCACACACGCCCGGCTCGAAGTGGTTGGATCATCCGCGCTTGTCGGTTCTTCTAACTTCACGGTCCCAGGCCTCACCCAGAACATTGAACTGAACGTCCAGATCACGGGCACGCCGGTTGCCGTTCTGCAGGAATGGTATGAGGAACGCTGGGAAGAAGCCGAGGACGTTTCGGACGAAGTCCTCAAGACCATTGAGCGCCACACGCGCGATTATTCCCCGTTCGATGTCTATGCGCGATCGATGCAGCTCTATTTCGCCGGACATGAGGAGACCGCCACCGAGTGGGAGAAGAACTCGTCAAGACTCTATCCGGTCCTCGCGAAATACCAACGGGACGGATACGGGGCGCTGCTCAAGAGGGCTGGGAAATACGGCGGTGCTTTCCTGTGCGACGGGGTTGGTCTCGGCAAGACCTTCATCGGGCTCATGCTGATTGAACGTTTTGTTCAATATGAAAACAAGAACGTCGCCCTGTTTGTTCCGAAGTCGGCCAAGTCGCCGGTTTGGGAGCGGGAGCTCAGGAACCGGCTGCCGGATGTGTTCAAGGGGTTCAGTCGGCTGAAAATCTTTAGTCACACGGACCTGATGCGCGAGAAGATGCAGGAGGAACTGGAGCAGGTCAAAGCCCAGGCTGATGTCATCATCATCGATGAGGCACATCACTTTCGAAACACCGGCACCCGTGGTGAAGAGGGTGCCAAGCGCAAATCTCGATACTGGCACCTGTATGATCTCGCCGAGGGCAAGGAACTTTACATGCTCACGGCCACGCCGATCAACAACAGCCTCCTGGATTTCCAGCATATGGTCGAGTTGTTCTCACGACACCGCGCAGATCATTTCGCCGATGCACCGCTTGGCATCCATTCGCTCGCGGGCCACATCCGGCAGCTGGAACGATCGATTGAGCGTCAATTGCGATCGAATGGGGATGAAGAGGTCGCAGAGATCAACGCCGCTGACATTGGTGACTTGTTTGCGACAGACTCCCTATTTGATGCGCTCGTCGTTCAGCGAAGCCGAAGCTATGTGAAGGCGAGTATGCTGCGCGAAGGTGGAGGCGTGGTTGTATTCCCGGAGCCGCGCAAGCCAAAGGTCGCGCACTACTCGGTCAAGCAGACATATGGGAAGCTGCTTGAGATGGTTGCCGATGCCTTCCACAAACGTGTTCCGCTCTTCACCCTCGGCATCTACAACCCGTATGCCTACTATAAGGGCGACGATCCCGAGATCATCCCCGCCATGGAGAAGGGCCGCCGGAAGCAGGTGGTGGCGCTGATCCGAACAAATTTCCTGAAGCGCTTTGAAAGCTCAGCAGAAGCGTTTCGCTTGTCATGCTGGCGGCTGCTCTACAAGCTACTGGCCTGGTTGGACGTGAATGCGGAAACCGAACACGAACGGGAGGCCGTTGAGCGCTGGAAGCGGCGCAATGGAAAGCTGATCGGATACAAACCACAGCTTGACTTCCTTGATGAAGCTGAGGGCGAAGAGGATCTCTATCCAGAGGAGTTGCGGGACGCCGTTGAAAAGCTTGCCCGCGACGAATTTGATATCGAGAAGATCGTGCATGACACGATCCAAGATTTGGACCAGCTCGCGGACTTCCTGAACGAGCTTGAAAAGTTTAAGCCTTCGCAGGACAAAAAGCTGAATGAACTTAAGAAATTGCTGAGGAATGATTCGATCCTGAAGGATCAGAAGGTGATCATTTTCTCTGAGTTCGGGGAAACCGCCCGTTATGTTGCGGCTCAGCTGAACGAGGCCGGCATTGACGGTGTCGATCAGATCGACAGTGGGACCAAGGGGGACCGCTCGCGGGTCATCCAGCGGTTCGCACCCTACTATAACGAGTCAAGTTCCCCGGACCTTGCAAAACGAGGCTTGAGCGAGATCAGGGTGCTGATATCGACCGATGTGCTCTCGGAAGGGCTAAACCTTCAGGACGCCACTCGGCTGATCAACTATGACCTGCACTGGAACCCCGTGCGCCTCATGCAGCGGATCGGCCGCGTTGATCGCCGCATGAACCCAGAGATCGAGAAGAGGATACTCACGGATCACCCGGACCAGAAGGATCTGCGCGGGACCGTTGGCTACTGGAACTTCTTGCCGCCGGACGAGCTCGACGACCTCCTTCGGCTCTATAACCGTGTGTCGCACAAGACGCTGCGCATCTCGAAGACGCTCGGCATCGAGGGCAAGAAACTGCTGCGCGAGGACGATGACTACGAGGACCTCCGCAACTTTGCCGAACAGTACGAAGGCACTGCGAGCCCGGACGAGCAGATGCATCTGGAATGGCAGGACCTGCTCGCTGCCGATCCTGAACTAGAGGCTTATCTGTCCAGCCTGCCTGACTCGGTGTTTTCGGGCAAACAACACTCAAAGCGCGGCGCACGCGCTGTCTTCTTCTGCTATTCTCGGCCGGCCTATGATCGCGAGGCTTCGGAGAGAGACGAGCAAGACGTCTGGTCTACCGAGGCAGGCGACGTAAAATGGTATCTGGCCGATCTGGAAGGCGGTGCGATCCTAGAGGATGCCTCGCGCATCATAGAATTCGTGCGCTGCGAGCCTGGGACGTCCCGGCGCGTACGGGTCGATCAGGAAAAGCTCTCGGAGGTGCGAAAGTCCGTCGAGAAGCACATCGCCAAGACATATTTGCGCAAGGTCCAGGCCCCTGTAGGCGTGAAGCCGATCCTGAAGGCGTGGATGGAATTGAATTGAGGGTTGTTGCCTGATGAGTAACGTAAGTGCCGCCGATCTCGACCGGGTATCGAACTTCGAACAGCTAGTTGAACTCCTTCGGGACAAACTAGAATGGCCGATCGGCGATGATTACGGCTTCGACGACATAGTCTTTGAATACGAGGCCAGCGAACTCGGTCTGAAGAAGGACGAGACAACAAAGATCCGTGAAATCCATCAGCTGAGGCCGCTTGCAACCAACCAGCCCTGGGGCATCTTCTTCATCTCGATGGAGGACAAGGCGATCCCGGTCACCGTGCTTCGTCGTATCCTCAAGGCTCTGGTGGTGAAGAAGCGGTCTGGTGCACAGACTGCGGATCGGCGCGCCTGGGACAAGAGCGACCTGATCTTCGCGGCCAGCTTCGGGAAATCGGGCGCGCGCGAACTTGCCTTCATCCACTTCTCGGATGGCAGGACTGCGGGCGATCTGCCGGTCATGAAGGTGCTTGGCTGGAACGCCCAGGATACCCGCCTTCACAACGAGTATGTCGCCCGGCTTCTCCGTGAGAAGCTGATCTGGCCCGATGACCCAGAGAACAGCGAGCATTGGCGCAAAATCTGGGCTTCGGCGTTCGAGCTTCGCCTGAACCAGGTGATCAAGACCTCGAAGGACCTGGCCATTCGACTGGCTGATCTCGCCTCGGACATCCGGGCGCGCGTCAACCAACTCCTTGAAGCCGAAGACGACACCGGGCCCATGCGCACGATGCACGCGGCCTTCCGCAAGAACCTCATCCACGAGTTGGACGATGACGGCTTCGCCGACATGTTCGCCCAGACCATCGCCTACGGAATGCTGGCCGCGCGCATCTCGCGTCCCATGGGCATCATCGCCGACAACCTCGCCGACATGGTGCCGAAGACGAACCCGTTCCTGAAGGAGCTGTTCGGTAACTTCCTCAAAATTGGCGGGCGCGACAAGCGGACGGGGCTCGACTTCGACGAGCTCGGGATCCGCGATGTCGTCGACGTGCTGAACGATGCCGACATGCCGGCGGTGCTGCGCGACTTCGGCGACCGCAACCCTAAGGAAGACCCCGTCATCCATTTCTACGAACTGTTCCTGAAGGAGTATGATCCGCAGAAAAGGATGCAGCGCGGCGTCTTCTACACCCCGCGTCCGGTGGTGAACTTCATCGTCCGCGGTGTGGATGAGATCTTGCGGACGGAGTTCGGCCTGCCTTTGGGCCTCGCCGATACCAGCACCTGGGCCGAGGTCGCGGCGCGGGATGATCACATCACCATCCCCGCACATGTGCATCCAGACGCGCCCTTCGTCCAGATCCTCGATCCGGCCACCGGCACCGGCACTTTCCTGGTCGAGGTGATCGACCTGATCCACAAGCGGATGGAAGCGCACTGGAAGGCGCAGGGCAAGTCGGCGGCCGAGATCAAGGCCGCCTGGAACGACTATGTCCCTGCGCACTTGTTGCCGCGGCTGACGGCGTATGAGTTGATGATGGCCCCCTACACCATCGCGCACATGAAGGTGGGGCTGAAGCTGTCGGAGACGGGCTACACGTTCGGGTCGGACGAGCGGGCGCGGATCTTCCTGACCAATGCGCTAGAACCTGCGCGCGATCTAGATATGGAATTTGACTTCATGTCGGAGGCGCTGGCGCATGAGGCTCAGGCCTCAAACGATGCAAAGGCTCAAACGCCGTTCACTGTGGTCGTGGGGAACCCGCCATATGCGTCACTTTCCGCGAACCTCACACCTGAACTCCGCCGGGTTGTTGATCCCTACAGAAGCGTCGATGGAGTTAAGATTCGAGAACGTAACATGCTCCAGTTTGAGAAGAATATTCAGGACGATTATGTCAAGTTCATTAGATTGGCTGAGCGTGAAGCCTCTAGAAATCACGGCGTCATCTCCTTGATTACAAACCATGGATACATTGATGCTCCAACACTGAGGGGGATGCGTTGGCATTTGGGTAGGTCTTTCTCTGCAATTGAGGTAGTCGATCTTCATGGCAACTCGAATAAGAATGAGTCGCTCTCATCTGGGAATATCGACAAGAATATTTTTCCCATCAAGCAAGGCGTTGCAATCCTTCGAGCCAGAAATGTAGAGGAAGCTCCTCCGGTCGCCTGGGGTGAACTTTGGGGGGAAGGGCGAGGCAAAGAGGAACGCCTTTTCTCAGGGTCTTGGAAGGATTTTATTGCTCGCAAGGTAGGCTTAGACGGGCCAGACTACCTATTCGTTCCTCGGAGCGGTGGGCCTCTTGTTGTTGAATGGCAACTTGGTGGAGCCATAAACTCAATCTTTCCTTTGTTCTCAACAGGAGTGGAAAGTGGGTTTGATGATCTTCTTCTTGATTTCGACAACCCTTCGTTAGTCAAGAAGCTCCAAGACTTCGACACAATGGACAGAGAGGAGGCAGTGGAGGTCTTCAATGCAAAGAAGGGAAATGCTCGAAGGATTATTGACAACCGTACAAAGGTTCTACCGCTAGCCAAGGACATATCTCCCTTTCAAAAGCATGCGTTTGATTTTCGTGTTCTGCTTGCCACCAAGCGACTTTTGAAGACCAATGGGGAGAACGTCTTCTCAAATATAGATTTTGTTCATCCAGGTTTGGTGACTACAAGGCAAACCAAAGAAGAGTTTGGTGCTTTGGCAGTTTCTGGGAGATGCGGACATAAGCTAACTAGCAGCTACGATCGGGTCTCAGTTTTCCCGCTTTGGCTGAAACCTTCGGTTGGCGAACCACAACGTCGCCCCAACATAGATCGCGCTTGGTCGCTTGGTTTTGCCAAGATTATTGGCCTGAACTACGAAGATGGTATCCCAAGGGGCGAACAGAAAAGCTTTGGTCCCGACTTCGAGCGGCAGAAGGCCGAGCAGCTTGGTCTGCTCGACGCCGCTTGGGACGGTCGCAGTGATCTAGCGAAGACTTTCGGCCCCCGCGATCTGTTCGACTACATCTACGCCGTGCTGCACAGTCCCGGCTATCGCAGCCGCTATGCCGAGTTCCTGAAATCCGACTTCCCCCGCATCCCGACGCCGAAGGACCGCACCACCTTCGCCGATCTTGTGCCGCTCGGCCGAGACCTCGTCGCCCTGCACCTCTTGCGGCCTGACGAGGCACCGATCCTCGAAAGGCTCGAAGTCCGCTTCGCCGGGTCCGGAGAGGCGCGGGTCGAGAAGGGCTTTCCGAAATTCGAGAACGGCAAGGTGATGATCAACGGCACCCGCTGGTTCGAGGACGTGCCGGAAGCCACGTGGGAGTTCCACGTCGGCGGCTATCAGGTCTGCGAGAAATGGCTGAAGGACCGCGCCGGCAAGGGCGGCAAGAACCCCCACCCCGGCCGCATCCTGACCGACGAGGATATCCTGCACTACCGCCGCGTCGTCGTCGCCCTGACCGAGACCCGCCGCCTGATGGCCGAGATCGACAAGGTGATCGAGAAACACGGCGGCTGGCCGGGCGCCTTCTATCAACCGCCCCCGCCCCCGCCCTCGGTGGAAGAGATCATCGGCGCCGACGAGAGCAGAGAGCTTGAGTTCAAGAGCACGTTCCAATGGGACATGCGGGAAGGAAAACAGAACAAGGCCCTGCAAAAACAGGTCCTGAAGACCCTCGCGGCCTTCATGAACTCCGACGGCGGTACACTCGTCATCGGTGTGACCGACGACAAAGAGGTCATCGGCCTGGAGCACTACCTGAAGCTTGTCCAGAACAGTCTTGATGCGTTCGAGAAAAGGCTCCTGAGCGTGTTTTCCTCGGCCATCGGCGCGCCATACTCGCTTCACTGCAAGATGCGGTTCGCCGATGCACAGGACTGCAAGAAGGTCTGCGTGATCGACGTCGTCGCGGCAAAGGAGCCAGTCTTCGTCGACTTCCAGGGGCAGCACGAGTTCTTCATCCGCTGTGGGAACGCAACTGTAAGCTTGAACGCAAGCGAGCAGCATACCTACATTCGCCAGAGGTTTTCGAGTTGAAAATGAAGATCATTAACGGGTTGCACTGGTTCATGGACGTGCCGAAGGCCACACGAGAATTCCCCCCTCGCCGCTACCCGGTCTGCTGGAGGTGCCGCACCGGCAAGGGCGGCCAGAAACCTCACCCCGGCCGCGTTTTGACTGATGAGGACTTCCTGCACTACCGCCGTGTCGTTGTCGCCCTGACCGAGACCCGCCGCCTGATGGCCGAGACCGACAAGGTGATCGAGAAACACGGCGGCTGGCCGGGCGCGTTCAAGGTGGCCGACTGATGGCAAAGACCGCCGACATCGCCACAGGTTTTCATGGCGACAAGCTGTATCAAGTGAGGGCGCGCCTCGCTCTCCCCATTCTGATCAGGCAAGCTAAAGCGGCTGGTCAAACAATCAGTTATGAAGACTTGGCTGCTGAACTCGGCATGCCAAATCCTCGCAACCTAAATTACCCGTTGGGCTGCATCGGCGATGAGCTCAACCGCCTGAGCAAGGAGTGGCACAAGGAAATTCCACCCATTCAGGCGCTGGTCGTTACAAAAGGCGCTGCTGTTCCTGGGAGCGGCTTTGATCCCTTCCTGAGAGAAAGGGGCAAGGTCTGGAAAACGTCGGTAGAACGCAAGGCGATCCTCAAGACCTATCTCGCCGAGATCGCCAACTATCCCTACTGGGACGGGGTCCTCTCTGAGCTTGGGCTGAAGCCAGCTCCGTCCAAAATCGACGATATCATCGACGAGGCCATGTCGCTTGGTGGAGGAGAGGGACCAGAGCACAAGGCGCTCAAGGAATACGTCCGCTCCCATCCAGAGTGCGTGGGCTTGTCCGCTGGTAGCGCCGAAGGTTCGGCAGAGGCGGCTCTTCCTTCCGGGGACAGCATCGACGTGCTGTTCGACCGCATAGACCGAGTCGTTGCAATCGAGGTTAAGCCGGGTTCAGCCCCAATCCACGACGTTGCACGCGGCTTGTTTCAATGTGTGAAGTATCAATCGGTGCTTCAAGCGCGTGCAGCTTTCAAGGGAGACCCGAGGCCGATAGCCATCGTTCTTGTGCTGGGCGGTAAGTTGCCCAACGCCCTGATCCCATTGAGAAATAGTCTCGGCATAGCCGTGTTAGAGGAGGTGGGGTGATTGGGGCAGCCAGTCGTAAAGAACCACCAGGCGCTGCGCGGTGAGGTAATAAAGCGATATCAATGGCTAATCGTATGACTCTATGAAATCAAAAAATTAGATTTTCTTCGCTGGCCCGCCTCATGACCTGAAAGCCACCCTTTGCGCCCCCCACTCCTGCGGGAAAGGCTCCAACACCCGCGCCAGCGTCACCTCCGGCCCCTGCCTGCCGTGCAGGATCGACTCGATGATGTCGGGCGCCAGCAACGTCAGGCGAAGGACGCGGGTCATGTAGGATGGTGCGATCTCCTCGCGCTCGGCCAGTTCGGCGATGGTGGCGAACTCCCCGGATTCCAGCAGCCGCTTCCAGCGAAACGCACGGGCCAGAGCCTTGATCAGGGTGTTGTCCATCTTGCTTTGGCTGGATGCCCCATCCGGCAGTTGCATCTCCTTGCGACCGCCTCGTTTCACAAGGCGGAACGGGATGTGAACAGTCACCGTTCCCGGCATTGGCTTCGTGGTAACCGCGTCATTGATACCGCAGTTTACGCGGCTTGACTGTCGGCTTCTTGTGGCAACACCTTCCAGTTCCACGGCAGCAGCTCATCCAGCTG
>SBGD01000046.1 GCA_006226775.1 Paracoccaceae bacterium
TCCTCGGGCTCGACCCGAGGATCTCCCGCCCCAAAGGTCCTCGGGTCAAGCCCGAGGATGACGGTGCGCAGCGGGACCGAAAGCACCAGCCCCCTACCCCTGCGGCGGCCAGACGGCGGGGCGGAGACGCGGTCGTTGCACATGGATCGGCTGGCAATAGCTCTGCTGTTTCAACCAGTTGGCCATGTCGCGCCGCTTCGAGGGCGAGCGCATCGGGCCCCAGTCCGCGGCCACGCCGCGCCAGCGGGTGTCGCGCAGGGCGATGGCGCGGTCGCGCGGCACGGTGATCGCCATGATCCGCAGGGCACACGACAGGTTCGCCGCCCCGCCGGTCAGCGCCGGGCCGCTGCCCGCCCGGCAGCCGCGCCAGCGCGCGGTCGCGGGCAGGATCTGCAGCAAGCCGTACCACTTGCCGCCGCCGCCCACGGCGCGCGGATCATAGGTGCTTTCGTGCTTGGCCAGGGCCGAGGCCAGCCCGGCCCAGAAGGCCGCGCGCGCCTCGGGCGGGTTGTCGGCATAGGCCGGGCACCACTCGGCCACGTCGCGCGGCACCACCTCGACCAGCGGGCGCGCATGTCCGCGCAGCGCGCTCAGCATCGCCCGGGTCCAGAGCGCCGCTTCCGGGCGATGGCGCCAGCGCGTGACCGGCACCTGGCTGCCGCGCAGCTGCGGGCGCAGGCTGTGGTCGGGGGCCAGCCGGCTGACCGCCTCGGTGGGCGCGTCCGGTGCCACCGCCTCGGCCATCAGCGGGCCGGGTGCGGCCAGCCAGACCAGCAGGGCCGTCGCCAATCCCGCGGCGACCGGCAAAAGCTTGCCGGGCGCCGGGGCAACCGGCAATTTTTCGCCGCCCCCCGGCGCCGAACAATCTGTTTCCGCCACTGTTTTTCTCCGCCATGCCACGGCTTTGCCCAAAACATGAGTCAACTTGCCATGAAATCCTGCGTGCAAAGTAGAAAGTAACTATGATCGAGCTTTTCAAACCGCTCAAGGACCAGATTCGTGCCGCCTTGCAAAAGCGCGGCGCCGGGACCCGGGGCGTGGCGATGTCCGGGGCGCGCGCCTCGCCCTCCGAAGGCATGGCGGCGCTGGGCCGGCCGCTGCGCGAGCATACCCCCGAACGGATCGCCTGCGAGGCGCTGTTCCGCCAGGGCCGCGACCTGGCGCGCCAGGAGGCCTGGCCGTGCCTTGCCGCGCTGCTCGCGCAGAAGGACCGCGCCGGGGCCACCACCGCCGCCGGCACGCCCGAGGCCGAGGTGCTGGCCGCCGGTGCGCGCTCGGATCTCGGCCGGGCGCTGGAGGGCGCGTCGCAAGCCGGTGCGCTGGCGCCGCGCAACGAGATGCTCGAGGGGCTGGCCGCGCTGGAAGAGAGCCTGGCCGAGTGCGACGGCGATCCCCATTGCGCCGCGCTGGTGGCGCTGGCGCATATGGATGCCGGCTGGGCCTGGTACAAGCAGGGCTGGCTGCGCGACCGTCCAGAGCAGCATATCGGGCGGTTCCGCGCCGCCTTTGCCCGCGCGCAGGCGATCCTCGCGCCTTTCCCGCCGGAGGAATACGCCTCGCCCCTCCTCGCCTCGGCGCGCTGCGCGCTGCTGGCCGGACGGGCGGATGCCGAGGGGCAGGTGATCGCCGAATATGACCGGCTGATCCGGCTGGCGCCGCATATGCCGGGGCACATGCGCGCCTTCGGGCTGCATCTTCTGCCCTGCTGGTTCGGCAGCCACGCGCTTTTGGATCTGCAGGCCCGCCGCATCGCCGGGATGACGGCGCAGAGCTGGGGCGCGGGGGCCTATGCCTGGGTCTACCTCGATGCGCTGCTGCTCGATCCGGGGTGTTTCCGGGCGCTGGATGCCGGATTCTTCCTCGAAGCCCTCGACGACATCCTGACCCGCGTGCCGGGCCAGCACATGACCAACCTGCTGGCCGCCTATCTCAGCCGGATGCTGGCCGGTCCCGGGCCTGACCGCGCCCTGCGCCGCGCCCTGACCGCGCGCCGCGACCGGCTGATCCGCCACGAGATGACCGAGACCCATGCCTGGGTCTGGTCGATCGCCGATACCGCCTATGCCACCCCCGGCACCGCGCATCTGCCCGCCGAGGGCAGCGCCGACAGCGGGATGCAGCAGGCCTGGGCCGCGATCTCGGCGGTCCTGACCGGCGAGCGTCGGGGGCCCGCCGGCACGCCCCGCCCCGCCGGCTGAACCCGCCGCCCGACCGCCCCGCCACCGGGCGGGCCGAGGGGATGCGCAACCCCCTTGCCCCCTTCCGGTCCCTGCCCTAAACCCGGAGCGTTCCAGAGACAGGAGACGGGAATGCTGGACCTGACCTACGAGACCCCGAAACCCAAGGTGATTGCCGGGGCAAGACACGACTGGGAACTGGTGATCGGCATGGAGGTGCATGCCCAGGTCTCGAGCCAGGCCAAGCTGTTCTCGGGCGCCTCGACGCTGTTCGGCGCCGAGCCCAATTCCAACGTCTCCTTCGTCGATGCGGCGATGCCGGGGATGCTGCCGGTGATCAACGAGTACTGCATCGAACAGGCGGTGCGCACCGGGCTGGGCCTGAAGGCGCAGATCAATCTGAAATCGGCCTTCGACCGCAAGAATTATTTCTACCCCGACCTGCCGCAGGGCTACCAGATCTCGCAATTGTACGAGCCGCTGGTCGGCGAAGGCGAGGTGCTGGTCGAGATGGGCGACGGCACCGCGCGGCTGGTGCGCATCGAGCGCATCCATGTCGAGCAGGACGCCGGCAAGTCGATCCACGACATGGACCCCAACATGTCCTTCGTCGACCTCAACCGCACCGGCGTGGCGCTGATGGAGATCGTCAGCCGCCCCGACATCCGCGGGCCCGAGGAGGCGGCGGCCTATGTGGTCAAGCTGCGCCAGATCCTGCAATACCTGGGCACCTGCGACGGCAACATGCAGAACGGCAGCCTGCGGGCGGATGTGAACGTTTCGGTCTGCCAGCCGGGGCAATACGAGAAATACCAGGAAAGCCAGGATTTCGCACATCTCGGCACGCGCTGCGAGATCAAGAACATGAACTCGATGCGGTTCATCCAAGCGGCCATCGACTACGAGGCCAAGCGGCAGATCGCGATCCTGGAATCGGGCGGCTCGGTGGATCAGGAGACCCGGCTCTACGACCCCGACAAGGGCGAGACTCGCTCGATGCGCTCGAAGGAAGAGGCGCATGATTACCGTTACTTCCCCGACCCCGACCTGCTACCGCTCGAGATCGAGCAGGCCTGGGTCGATGACATCGCCGCCAACCTGCCGGAACTGCCCGACGAGAAGAAGGCGCGGTTCATCAAGGACTTCGGCCTGTCGGACTATGACGCCTCGGTGCTGACCGCCGAGACGGCGAGCGCGGATTACTTCGAGAAGGTCGCCAGTATTTCCGGATCAAAGGGCCGCGACGGCAAGATCGCCGCGAACTGGGTGATCAACGAGTTGTTCGGACGGTTGAAGAAGGAAGACCACACGCTCTCCGAAAGCCCGGTTTCGCCTGAGCAATTGGGCGGCATCATCGCGCTGATCCAGAAGGGCGAGATCTCGGGCAAGATCGCCAAGGATCTCTTCGAGATCGTCTATACCGAGGGCGGCGACCCGGCGCAGATCGTCGAGGCGCGCGGCATGAAGCAGGTGACCGATACCGGCGCCATCGAGACGGCGGTGGACGAGGTGATCGCCGCCAACCCGGCACAGGTGGAGAAGGCCAG
>SBGD01000026.1 GCA_006226775.1 Paracoccaceae bacterium
GCGCGCGGCATGAAGCAGGTGACCGATACCGGCGCCATCGAGACGGCGGTGGACGAGGTGATCGCCGCCAACCCGGCACAGGTGGAGAAGGCCAGGGCCAACCCCAAGCTCGCCGGCTGGTTCGTCGGCCAGGTGATGAAGGCCACCGGCGGCAAGGCCAACCCCAAGGCGGTCAACGAGATCGTGAGCGCCAAGCTCGGGCTGTGACATGCCCCGCCTGCGCGACACGCTGGTGGTGCATAACGAGCGGGTGAAGCTGCTGGCGGGGTTTTCCAACGCCATCGCGCTGGGCTTCATCGGCTTTGCCATCCTGCGGCCGCTGACCGACGGCAGCATCGCCTTTGACGGGCTGACCACCGGATGGGGGCTTGCCGGGCTGGCATTTCATGCCATGTCACACTATATTCTTGGTATGCTGCGCAAGGAGGAGCCCCATGATGAGCTTTGAAATCGCCGTTCCCCTTCTGGCCTTCGCCGTGATCGGCGTCGGCACCCTGCTGCTCAAGCGCGACACCCGTCGCATCGACGCGCTGATCGCCAAGTCGCGGCGCCATCACCCCGCCGAATAGGCGGGGCACAGCGGCGGGACCCGCCAGCGGCCCGACGTCACCGCCCAAAGCGCGTCTGGCGCATTGCGCCTGAGCGCGATTTGTGGTCTTGCACCGAGCCATGATGCGATATGATTACAAGGTCGTGCCCGCCCCCGAGCGGGGGCTGAAGGCCAGGGGTGTGAAAAGCGCCGAGGCGCGGTTTGCCTTCGCGCTCGAGCAGGTGATGAACGATTTGGCCGGCGAGGGCTGGGAATACCAGCGCGCCGAGACCCTGCCCAGCGAAGAGCGGCAGGGGCTGTCGGGCAAGCAGGTGGTCTATCGCAACCTGCTGGTGTTTCGCCGCGCGCGCGAGGACGAGGTCGAGGCCTATGAGCCGCGCCTGCTCGACCCGCCCAAGGAGATCCCGGTGCTGGATGCCGCGCGGGTGGCGCGCGCCGACCGGACGCCGGTGATGACCCGTGACGCGAAGACGCGTGACGAGAAGGCTGGTGACGAAAAGCCCGGTAACGAGAAGCCCGGTGACGAAGAGCCTGGCGACGCGACGACCGACGACACATCAACCGACGAGAAAGACCCGGCCGGGGCGCCCGCCACGACGCCCCGGGACGCGTGACGCCGCGCCTAGGGCGTGTCGAGATCCAGCGCCAGGGCGTGAATGGCCGCCATCAGCGCCGGGCCCAGCGCGGCATGGACGGCGCGGTGCCGGGCGATGCGGGACTGGCCGGCAAAGGCGGCGGACCGCAGGGTGACGCGGAAATGGCTCTGGCCGCCTTCCTGGTAGCCGGCATGACCGCGGTGCTTTTCGCTTTCGTCGATGACATCGAGTGCGGCGGGCGCAAAGGCCGCCTCCAGCCGTCGGCGGATTTCTTCGGTACGTTCCATGAAATTTTTCCCTGCCCCTTCCCTCTGTTCCCCAATGGTCTAAACTGCCATGTCCGAGTCGAAAAGGTGTGAGCCATGAGTAAACCAGACCCCTTCGGTTTTGATATGTCGGTGTCGTCCGCGAAGAAGAAAAATCCGCGCGGAAGACGCAGCATGTCAGGCGCGTCCGAGACCTCGCAGCGCGTCTGCGATCACGACGGATGCGAAGAACGCGGGCTCTACCGCGCGCCCAAGGCGCCCGATGTGCTGGACGATTTCTTCTGGTTCTGCAAGGACCACGTGCGCGAGTACAATGCCCGCTGGAGCTTCTTCGACGGCAAGACCGAGGCCGAGATGAACGCCCAGGAAAGCGCCGACAAGGTCTGGGAGCGCAAGACCAAGGGCTGGCGCGATCCCGAGGCCAAGGCCTGGGCGCGGCTGGGGATCGAGGATCCGCACCAGGTGCTGGGCGAGAATGCCACCCGCAATCCCGGGCGCCGGGGCGCCGCGGCGGGCCGCAGGCTGCCACCGACCGAACGCCGCGCGATCGAGATCCTCGAGGCCAAGGAAACCTGGACCAAGGTCGAGATCCGCAAGGCCTACAAGTCGCTGATCAAGGTGCTGCACCCGGACATGAACGGCGGCGACCGCTCGCAGGAAGAACAGCTCAACGAGGTGATGTGGGCCTGGGAGCAGGTGAAGGAAAGCCGCAGCTTTCCTGATAAGTGACGCGCGGGCGGCGGGCCGCTCCTCGGCCCGTTGCCGGGCGCTCGTCGCGAAGAGGCCTGCAAGGGCCGATGAGCGGCGCCGCGGTCAGGCCGCGCGGAACTTCAGCGACACACCGTTGAGACAATGGCGCTTGCCGGTGGGGTCGGGCCCGTCGTCGAAGACATGCCCAAGGTGCGAGCCGCAGCGGCGGCAATGGCATTCGGTGCGGACGATGAACAAGAGCTTGCGGTCCTCGCGGGTGCCGATGGCATCCGGCAGCGACTGCCAGAAGCTGGGCCAGCCGGTGCCGCTGTCGAATTTATGCGCCGAGGCATAGATCTCGAGGTCGCAGCCGCGGCAGAGATAGGTCCCCTCGGTCTTGAGATCGTTCAGCGGCGAGGAAAAGGCCGGCTCGGTCCCCTCCTCGCGCATCACCTCGTATTGCAGATCGCTCAGCATGGCGCGCCACTCGGCCTCGGTCCGCGTGATCTCGAAGGCGCCCTGGGCGGCGCGCGCCCCGCCGATCGCGGGCAGAACCGCGGCGGCGGCGGCGGTCGCAAGAAAATGGCGTCGGTGCAGGGTCATGGGGGGCTCCTCGGATAGGTGGGGTGCGTTGCGGATGCGGTGACGGGGGAGAAGGGCTGCCCCGCCACCACCCCGCCCCCCGAACCCGGGAGACAGGGCAACCATCGTGCCTGAACCGTAACAGTCCACGTACCAAACATGCGGCCCGATGGTGTGCGGTGTCGGCCCGGCGTTACATCGCCGGCAGAAGCACGGTGTCGATCACGTGGATCACGCCGTTCGACTGGTCGACATCGGCGATGGTGACCTTGGCGGTGCGGCCGCGCTCGTCCTCGAGCATGATCTCGTCGCCCATATAGGTCGCCTGCAGGGTGCAGCCGCCCACGGTGGCCACCGGGTGGGTGCCGCCATCGTCGTCGATCATGCCCTTGATCGCCATCGACATGGCATCGGCGGACACGACATGGCAGGTCAGGATCTTTGTGAGCTGGTCCTTGTTTTCCGGCTTCAGCAGGGTTTCGACCGTGCCGTCGGCCAGCTTGTCGAAGGCCGCATTGGTCGGCGCGAAGACGGTGAAGGGGCCGGGGCCGGACAGGGTCTCGACCAGGCCCGCGGCCTTGACCGCGGCGACCAGCGTGGTGTGATCCTTGGAGTTCACCGCGTTCTCGACAATCGTCTTGTCGGCGAACATCGCCGCTCCGCCGACCATCGGGTTGCCGGTCTGGCCGTGGCTTTCGGCGCTGGCCATGCCGGCGGTGAGGGCGAAAGCGGCGGCGGTGAGGGTGAGCCTGGAAAAGGTCATGAAGAACTCCTGTTGTTGTCTGCGGGGCCTTGTGGTCCCGCTCGACAGGAGAGACGAAGCGGGTGCGACAATAGTTTCGCACCGGCGGTCACAACCGGGTCACGAGGCTGTGATCGCCCCGGTGGCCAGGACCGCGCCGGTGGGCTGGCCGGTGGGCGAGCCGCCGGTCGGCTCGTCGGAAATCGCCAGCACCGCCCCGGCAAGCGCGGCGCGCAAGTCCTGCGGCACCGCCAGCGCCACCACCACGCCGGGCGCAAGCAGCCCCAGCGAGACCGGCGCATTGTCGCCCTGGATCAGCCAGAGCTCGCGCGCGCGGCCCGGATCGGGGAAGAGCCCGACCAGTTCGGCCATGACCTCGCCGCTGTCGGGGTCGAGCGCGATGCGCGCCACCTCGCCCGCGCCCTCGGTGGTCAGCGCGGCACTCAGCGGCAGCGCCTGGGGTTCGAGCCAGCCAAGGCGCAGCACCGCCAGCGCGATCCCGGCGGCCAGCGCGCCGCCCACCAGCGCCTGGCCCAGCCAGAGCCGGCGCCAGAGCGGCTTGCGCCGCTCGAAGACCCGCGCCTGGATGGCGCGCCAGATGGCGGGGGGCGGGCGGACCTCTTCGGCCTGTTCGGCCAGTTCGGCGAAATGCTCGGACCAGGTGTCGCAGAGATCGCGCAGGGCGGGGTCCCGGATCAGGCGGTGGGCAAAGCCCTGCGCCTCGTCCGCGGGCAACAGACCAAGGACGTATTCCGCGGCCAGAACCGCGTCGTCGTCGGGATATTCGGTCTCGTCGCTCATCGGCTCAGACAGGCCCTCAGGCTAAGCAGGCTGCGGCGCAGCCAGGTTCTCATGGTATTGAGCGGCACCGCGAAACGCGCGGCCAGCTCGGCATAACTTGCCCCGTCCAGATAGGCCAGCCGCACCGCCTCGGCGCGTTCGGCCACCAGTTCGTCAAGACAGGCCTCGATCCGGGCACGCTCGTCCTTGGCCGCCAGCGTTTCCGCGGGCCCCGGGTCACGCGCCTCCAGCCGGTCGAGGACGGTGTCGTCGCCATCGGCCTTGCCCGAGACGCCGCTGCGCGATTTCCGCGCCACGTCGATCGCATGGTTGCGCGCCACCGCCAGCAGCCAGGTCATCGGCCGGACGCGGCCCGGTTGATAGGCCTCGGCACGTTGCCATATCTTGACGTAAATCTCCTGCAACGCATCTTCCGCCTGGGCCCTGTCATGCAAGATACGCAGGCACAGGCCGAAAAGTTTCGCCGAGGTCTGGGTATAGAGTTGGCCAAAGGCGGTCCGGTCGGCCATCGACACCCGTGCCAGCAGATCGTCCAAGTCCTGTTGTCCCACTGGCCGCCCTCGTTGCCCTGTCCAAGGTGTACGATAGGCCACTGGCGAGCAAGGGCAAGGGACGACGGAATCCTGCCCCCCTCCCCTTGTCACTGCGGCGAATTTGGTGCACTCAGGCGGGCGCGACGCATGACAGACCCGGAAAGGACGCGAGGCCATGGCGGACGGTTTGATCGATCCCAATGCAAGACCCTCCCAGGAGGTCTCGGTTCGCGAGATGTTCGGTATCGACACCGACATGATCGTGCACGGTTTCCCCAACCGGACCGAGCGGGTGCCGGATATCGACAGCACCTACAAGTTCGATCCCGACACCACGCTGGCGATCCTTGCGGGCTTTCGCAACAACCGCCGGGTGATGATTCAGGGCTATCACGGCACCGGCAAGTCGACCCATATCGAACAGGTGGCGGCACGGCTGAACTGGCCCTGCGTGCGGGTCAACCTCGACAGCCACATCAGCCGGATCGACCTGATCGGCAAGGATGCGATCAAGCTGCGCGACGGCATGCAGGTGACCGAGTTCCAGGAAGGCATCCTGCCCTGGGCGCTGCGCAACCCCACCGCCATCGTGTTCGATGAATACGATGCCGGTCGCGCCGACGTGATGTTCGTGATTCAGCGGGTGCTCGAGGTCGACGGCAAGCTGACGCTGCTCGACCAGAACGAGGTGATCAACCCGCATCCCTATTTCCGCATCTTCGCCACCTCGAACACCGTCGGCCTGGGCGATACCACCGGGCTTTACCATGGCACCCAGCAGATCAACCAGGGCCAGATGGACCGCTGGTCGCTGGTGGCGACGCTGAATTACCTGTCG
This sequence comes from Paracoccaceae bacterium, assembly GCA_006226775.1. Classification (GTDB taxonomy): domain Bacteria; phylum Pseudomonadota; class Alphaproteobacteria; order Rhodobacterales; family Rhodobacteraceae; genus Marinovum. The sequence continues at coordinate 5,599 of SBGD01000026.1, forward strand.
ATCGACGCGGAATGCGCCATCGTGCTGGCCAAATGCCCGCATTACAATACCGAGAAGGGCCGCCGCCAGATCAAGCAGATGGTGACCGTGGCCGATCTGACCCGCACCGCCTTCATGAACGGCGATCTCTCGACGGTGATGAGCCCGCGCACGGTGATCGCCTGGGCGCAGAACGCCGAGATCTTCCGCAACCTCGGTTATGCCTTCCGGGTGTCCTTCCTCAACAAGTGCGACGAGCTCGAGCGCCAGACCGTGGCCGAGTTCTACCAGCGCTGTTTCGACGAGGAACTGCCCGAAAGCGCGGCCAGCGTGAGCATGGGGTGAGGGCTCCTCGGGCCTGACGGCCCTCCTCGCGAAGACGGCCCGCAAGGGTCCGGATGAGCGGCGCCTGCGGGCGCGGTTCGCCGCGACTGCAGCCGTGGCTTTCGAGGCACGCTCCGGTCAGGTTCTCGATTTGCCCGCTTCGTGGATGCGGCTTGCGGTGTTATGCTGGGGACATGAACGGTGTAGGACTTTTCATCGGTTCTCTTGCGCTGGCGGTTTCCTCCTCCCTTCCGCCGGCGCAGGTCATGTCCGGCGATGCGCCGCCTCTCTGCACCTCACAGTCCGCGGGCTGACCTGACCCCCCGCATCGGTTTTCCCCGCCCGCCCACTGGCCATTGCCGCGGCAGGGGATTAGGGTGGCGCCGTTTCAACCCCTCTTGCAGGCAGTCCCATGGCGCAGACCGACAACCCCGCCGATCCGTTCAAGAAGGCGCTGGCCGAAGCCACCAAGGTGATGGCCAATGATCCCGAACTGACCGTCAGCTATACCGTCGATCCCTCCGGCGTGTCGGGCGATGCCATGCGCCTGCCGCAGGTCAGCCGGCGGATGACCCGCGAGGAGGTGCTGCTGGCGCGCGGCACCGCGGATGCGCTGGCGCTCAAGCACAAGTACCACGACCTGGCGACCCACAGCCGCTATGCCCCGCCCGGCGACATGGCGCGCGATCTCTACGAGGCGATGGAAACCGCCCGCTGCGAGGCGATGGGCGCGCGCGACATGCCCGGCACCGCCGGCAATATCGACGCCAAGATCAGCGCCGATGCGCTCAAACGCGGCTATGACCAGGTCACCGAGGCCGCGCAGGCGCCGCTGCCCGCCGCCGCCGGCTACCTGATCCGCCACCTTGCCACCGGGCGCGCCCTGCCCCCCGCCGCGGCCAATATCATGGATCTCTGGCGCGGCTATATCGAGGACCAGGCCGGGGCCGAGCTCGACCGGCTTCAGGACACGCTTTCCGACCAGGGCAAGTTCGCCAAGTTCGCCCGCCGGATCATCCAGGACCTGGGTTATGGCGACCAGCTGGGCGAGGATCCCGACGATCTCGAGGACGAATCCGAGGAGCAGGCCGAGGACAGCGAGGACGACGACCAGGACCCCGACAGCACCGGCCAGGACGAGGACCAGGACGACCAGGCCGATGCCAATCCCGAGCAGAGCCAGGACGACCAGCAGGACCCGAGCCAGGCCCAGGTCACCATGGACGACATGTCGGACATGGACCAGGGCGAGGAGACCGAGCTGCCCGAGGGCGAGGCCCCGCTCGAGCCCCCGCCCCCGGCACCGGTCTCGGAGGCCGACCCGGATTACACCGTGTTCACCTCTGCCTTCGACGAGGAGATCGCCGCCGAGGACCTGGCCGATCCCGCCGAGCTGGAACGCCTGCGCGCCTATCTCGACCAGCAGCTCGAGCCCTTGAAAGGCGCGGTTTCGCGGCTGGCCAACAAGTTGCAGCGTCGCCTTCAGGCGCAGCAGAACCGCTCGTGGGAGTTCGACCGCGAAGAGGGGATTCTGGATGCCGGGCGGTTGGCGCGGGTGGTGGCCAACCCGACGACGCCGCTCAGCTTCAAGGTCGAGAAGGACACCGAGTTCCGCGACACCGTGGTGACGCTTCTCTTGGACAACTCCGGCTCGATGCGGGGCCGGCCGATTTCCATCGCCGCGATCTGCGCCGACGTGCTGGCGCGCACGCTTGAACGCTGCTCGGTCAAGGTCGAGATCCTCGGCTTCACCACCCGCGCCTGGAAGGGCGGGCTTTCCCGCGAGCAATGGCTGAACGAGGGCCGCGCGCAGCAGCCCGGGCGGCTCAACGACCTGCGCCACATCGTCTACAAGCGCGCCGATGCGCCCTGGCGGCGGGCGCGGGCCAACCTCGGGCTGATGATGAAGGAAGGGCTGCTGAAGGAGAATATCGACGGCGAGGCGCTGGAATGGGCGCATCGGCGGATGCAGGGGCGGCACGAGGCGCGCAAGATCCTGATGGTGATCTCGGACGGCGCGCCGGTGGATGATTCGACGCTCTCGGTGAACCCGGCGAATTTTCTTGAAAAGCATTTGCGCGACGTGATCGCCATGGTCGAGCGCAAGCGGATCGTCGAGCTTCTGGCCATCGGCATCGGCCATGACGTGACCCGCTATTACGACCGCGCGGTGACGATCACCGATGTCGAGCAACTGGCGGGCGCGATGACCGAGCAGCTGGCGGCGCTGTTCGACACCGATCCGCGGGCGCGGGCGCGCGTGATGGGGATACGCAGGGCGGGGTGAGAGCGGGTCTTGGGGGCGCTGCCCCCGGCCTGCGGCCTCCCCCGGGATATTTAACAAACCAGAGAAGCAGGGGACGCGATGTTTCAGTCGTTTGACGTGACGACCCGGCCGGAGCAAGGGCCGCCGCGGCTGGCGCGGTTGCGCGAGGAGATGGCGGCGCGCGGGCTGGCGGGATTTGTCGTGCCGAAGGCGGATGTGCATCAGGGCGAATATGTCGCGCCGCGCGATGACCGGCTCGCCTGGCTCACCGGGTTCACCGGCTCGGCGGGGTTTGCCGTGGTTCTGGCCGAGGAGGCCGGGGTTTTCGTCGACGGGCGCTACCGGGTGCAGGTGAAATCGCAGGTGGCCGGGGTGTTCACGCCGGTGGACTGGCCGGAGGTGCAGTTGGCGGACTGGGTGCGGGAGCGGCTGGAGGCGGGCGATCTGGGGTTCGATCCCTGGCTGCATACCTTGAAGCAGGTGCGGGGTCTGCGGCAGGGGCTGGAGGGTTCGGGGGTGACGCTGCGCGCGGTCGACAACCTTGTCGATGCGATCTGGGCGGATCAGCCCGCCCCGCCGCTGGCGCCGGTCAAGACCCATCCTGATGCGCTGGCCGGGCGCAGTTCTGCCGAGAAGCGCGCGGCGCTGGCCGGCGATCTGCGCAAGGCCGGGGCGAAGGTGGCGGTGATCACCCTGCCGGATTCGCTCTGCTGGCTGCTCAATATCCGCGGCAGTGACATTCCGCGCAACCCGGTGGCGCATGGTTTTGCGATCTTGTGCGACGATGGTACGGTCGATCTGTTCATGGCGGCGCAGAAGCTGGACGGGGTGGATCTGGGCGGCGAGGTGCGGCGGCACGCGCCGGAGGAGTTTGCCGCGGCGCTGGCGGGCCTTGAAGGCCCGGTGCTGGTCGATCCCGAGAGCGTGCCGCTGGCGGTGGTCGAGGCGCTGACGGCTGAGGTGATCGAGGGGCGCGACCCCTGCATCCTCCCCAAGGCCTGCAAGACCGTGGCCGAGCTGGCGGGAATGCGCGCGGCGCATCTGCGCGACGCGGTGGCGATGTGCGAATTCCTTGCCTGGCTGGATGCGGAAGCGCCGGGCAATCTGACCGAGATCGACGTGGTCAGGAAGCTCGAAGCTCTCCGGCGCGAGAGCAACCAGTTGATGGACATCTCCTTCGAGACGATCTGCGGCTCGGGGCCCAATGGTGCCATCGTGCATTACCGGGTCAGCGAAGAGACCAACCGGACGCTCGCCGCGGGCGAGGTGCTGCTGGTCGACAGTGGCGGGCAATACCTTGACGGCACCACCGACATCACCCGCACCATCGCCGTGGGCCCGCCGCCACAGGAGGCCTGCGAGGCCTTTACCCGGGTGTTGCAGGGCATGATCGCCATGTCGCGGGCGCGCTGGCCCCGGGGGCTGGCCGGGCGCGATCTGGATGCGCTGGCGCGGATGCCCTTGTGGATGGCGGGGCAGGATTACGGCCATGGCACGGGCCATGGTGTCGGCGCCTATCTGAGCGTCCACGAGGGCCCGGCGCGGCTGGCGCGGACCGGCAGCGAGGAGTTGCGCGCCGGCATGGTGCTGTCGAACGAGCCGGGCTTTTACCGCGAGGGCGCCTATGGCATCCGCATCGAGAACCTGATGGCCGCGCGCGCCGCCGCCCCCCTGCCCGGCGGCACCGTGGCCGAGATGCTGGAGTGGGAAACCCTGACCTTCGTGCCGATCGACACCCGGCTGATCGTACCGCAGATGCTGAACGCGCCGGAGCGCGCCTGGCTGAACACCTATCACGCCGCCTGCCGCGAGAAAGTGCGCGGCAGTCTGGGCAAGGCGGCGGCGATGTGGTTGGATGCCGCAACCGCAGCAATCTGAACCAAGCCCGTGACCTGCCCTTGGGCAGGGCGGCTGAATATCTGGAGGACTGACCGTGACGATCAGGATCGTGAAAGCGAATGGAAAGTGGACCGTACGGGCCGCGGGCTCGGTGATCGCGGAAAGCGGAGAGGCGCTGGAACTGATCGAGGACGGTCATGATCCGGTGATCTATTTCCCGCGCAGCGACGTGGCGATGGCCTTTCTCGAGCCCTCGGAGCGGAAGTCCACCTGTCCGCACAAGGGCGAGGCCAGCTATTTCTCCATCGCCACCGTGAACCGGACGCTGGAAGATGCAGTCTGGTCCTACGAGGCGCCCAAGGATGAGGTCGCGCAGATCGATGGCTACCTGGCCTTTCGGCCGGGCGAGTTCCTGCAGGTCGAGCGGGCCTGAGTCGCGGGGTCTGATGGGGGGGCGACCTTCGCCTCTCCCTCCGCCGCTGTCCCGGACGTGATCCGGGACCTCTTGGGTCAAGGTGGAGGTCCCGGATCAAGTCCGGGACGGCGGCGCACATGTTTCCCGCGAGCGCACTCCCCGCCGACCGCTAGCTGTGCTCTTCCTCCACCGTGGCCGCCAGCGCGGTGTTATAGGCCTTGAGCGCGTCCATGTGGAACAGCGCGCCGCGCAGCTCGGGGGTCTGGCCCTCGCCGAGGATCGCCACCACCGGCAGGAAGACCACGCCGGATTTCTCGAACATCGGCATCGCCGCCTCCAGCGTGGCATTGGCGTCGAGGTAGACGCCCTCCTCGACCATCGCCCAGCAGGCCTCCTGCGTGGGCGTATTGGGCGCGCCCAGCGGCCGCATCAGCCTGGCCACCCGGAACATCGCCAGCAGGTAGGACTGCGGCCCCGCGGCCAGCCGCACGCCGCGCCGTTCCAGCTGGGTCAGGAAGAACGACCGGTCGACCAGCCGCGAGGCCAGCGCGGTGGACATCGAGACCGAGACCATCACCGCCAGCCCGGTCTGCCAGTCGCCGGTCAGCTCGAAGACGATCAGCGTGGTCGAGATCGGCGCGCCCAGCACCGCCGCCGCCACCGCGCCCATCCCGGCCAGCGCATAGAGCGTGAAGGCGCCCGAGTTGTCGGGGAAGAGCCCGGTGGCGATCAGCCCGAAGGCCAGCCCCGTCAGCGCACCGACCATCAGCGAGGGCGAGAACATGCCGCCGCCCATGCGCCCCGCCATGGTCACCGCCACGGCGATCACCTTGAGGATGGCAAAGACCACCGCCTCGCGCAACAGCAGCTTGCCGGTCAGCGCCAGCGAGGTGGTCTCGTAGCCCACGCCGATGATATGCGGAAAGAAGATCGCCATGCAGCCCAGCACCCCGCCCGCCAGCACCGGGCCGATCCACAGCGGCCAGCCAAGTCGGCGCTGGATGCGGTTTTCCAGGTCGTCGGCCCAGAAGATCGCCCGCATCATGATGACCGCGACCAGCCCGCAGACCAGCCCGAGCAGCAGGAAGGCGGGCAATTCGAGGTAGAACTCCAGCGCCGTGGTGCCCGGCAGCGAGAACTCGGTCACATCGCCGAAGGCCAGCCGGTTGATCACCGTCCCCGCCGCGCTGGCCACCACGATGGGCGCGAAGGAATGCAGCGCGAAATGGCGCAGCACCACCTCGAGCGCGAACAGCGCCCCGGCGATCGGCGCGTTGAACGAGGCCGAGACGGCGGCGGCCACCGCACAGCCCAAGAGGTCGCGCCCGGTGATGCCGTCGGCATCCATCAGGTTCGACACCCAGGTCGACACCAGCGCCGCGAGGTGGACGACCGGGCCTTCGCGCCCGGTCGAGCCGCCGGTGGACAGCGTGATCAGCGAGGCCGCGGCCGAGGCGAGACCGGCCTTGACCTCGACCCGGCCCTCGTTCAGCGCGGCGCCCTCGATCACGTCGGCCACCGCGCGCACCCGCCCGTCGGGGGTGAAGATCTGCAGGATGATGCCCACCACGATGCCGCCGCCCATCGGGATGATCAGCACCCAGAACCAGTCGAGGCCCATGGCAAAGGTGTGCAGGGTGTTGATGTCCTCGGTGCCGTAGAGCGTGGCCTGCAACCATTCGATGCCGCGGCGGAACAGCAGCGAGGCAAAGCCCGCCGCGATGCCGATCACCAGCGCGATGAACCAGAACTGGATCTGGCTGGGGCCGCGGTGCCGCAGAAGCTGCCAGCCGCGGGCGAAGACCCGCGCCATCTCGCGGAATTGCCGGATGGCCAGGTTTCGCTCTCTATCGGCCATGGATCCTGTTCACGTCTTTGCGCGCCCTTTGCGTCACGGTAAGAATGCGCAATTCGCAGATCACGCAGGGGGTCCACATGACAAAGACAGAGGCGCAAGTCGAGGCCGCCATTGCGGCGCTGGGCCCCTTGTTAGGGCAGCGCCTGTCGCTGTCCAAGTCCGATCTGGCCCAACATGGCCGATCCGAGAGCTATTTTCCCCTCACCCTGCCCGATGCGGTGGCCTGGCCCGAGACCACGACCGAGGTCGCGCGGATCGTGGCGATCTGTGCGCAACACGCGGTGCCGGTGGTGGCCTGGGGCACCGGCACCTCGCTCGAGGGGCATGCGCTGGCGGTCCGCGGCGGCCTGGTGGTGGATTTCAGCCGGATGAACCGGGTGCTCGAGATCCGCCCCGAGGACATGGATGTGACCGTCCAGCCCGGGCTGACCCGCGAGGCGCTGAACGAGGAGTTGCGCGCCACGGGGCTGTTCTTTCCGGTCGATCCGGGCGCCAATGCCGCGCTTGGCGGCATGGCCGCGACACGGGCCAGCGGCACCACGACCGTGCGCTATGGCACGATGCGCGACAATGTGCTGGCGCTCGAGGTGGTGCTGGCCGATGGCCGGGTGATCCGCACCGGCACGCGGGCGCGCAAATCCGCCGCCGGCTTCGACCTGACCGGGCTGATGGTGGGCAGCGAGGGCACGCTGGGGCTGATCACCGAGCTGACCCTGCGGCTGCATGGCCAGCCCGAGGCGATCAGCGCCGGGGTCTGCGCCTTTGCCGACATGGGAAGCGCCGTAGCGGCGGTGACCGACACCATCCAGATGGGCCTGCCGATGGCGCGGATCGAGTTCGTCGATGCGGCCACGGCGGCGGCGGTCAATGCCTATGCCGGGATGGGGTTTCCGCTGGTGCCGCATCTGCTGGTCGAGTTTCACGGATCCGAGGCGGCGGTGGCGGAACATGCCGCCGCCTTCGGCGAGATCGTGGCGGATCACGGCGCCACCGGCTTTGACTGGTCGGTGCGGGCCGAGGATCGCAAGGCGCTCTGGACCATGCGCCACAATGCCTATTACGCCATCCTCGCCTCGCGCCGCGGCGCGCGGGCGCTGGTGACCGACATCTGCGTGCCGATCTCGCGGCTGGCGCAGGCGGTCGAGGAGACACAGGCCGATATCGCCACCTCGGGCCTGCCCGGGCCGATCCTGGGCCATGTGGGCGACGGCAATTTCCACGCCATCCTGCTGATCGACGAGACCCGCCCGGACGAGATCGAGGTGGCCAAGGCGCTGTCGCGGCGCATGGTGGAGCGGGCGCTGGCGCTTGGCGGCACCTCGACCGGCGAGCATGGGGTGGGGCTGGGCAAGCGCGACTTCATGGCGGCCGAACATGGCGAAGGCTGGGCGGTGATGGGCGAGATCAAGCGGGCGCTGGACCCGGCGAACATCCTCAATCCTGGCAAGCTGGTGCCGCCGGGGGGGTGATCTCCGGGCAGGCCGTCGCAGTCCAGCGCGCCGCAGCCCCGGACCTGATCCGGGGCCTCTGCCCTCGTGGTGGGCGGTGAGGTCCCGGGTCAAGCCCGGGACTGCGTCGGGGGGCGGTGGCGAGCGGAGGGCGAGATCGGCCCCCCGCCGCTAGCCTGCCAGCAGCGCCCTTGCGGCGGCCCGCGCCTCGTCGGTGACGGTATCGCCGGCCACCATGCGGGCGATCTCGTCGATGCGGTCGCCGGCGTCCAGCGGCACCACGCTGGACAGGGTCTGGCCCTCGGTGACGCGTTTCTCCACCCGCCAGTGATAGGCGCCAAGCGCGGCCACCTGCGGCGAATGGGTCACCACCAGCACCTGCCCCGCCGCCGCCAGCGCCGCCAGGCGCCGGCCCACCGCATCCGCCGTGGCGCCGCCGACGCCGCGGTCGATCTCGTCGAAGATCATCGTCACGCCCGCATTGCCCTCGGCGAGACAGACCTTGAGCGCCAGCAGGAAACGGCTGAGTTCGCCGCCCGAGGCGATCTTGCCGATCGGACCGGAGGGCGCGCCGGGGTTGGTGGCGACGGTGAAGGCCACCGCGTCGCGCCCCTCGGGGCCTGCGGTCTCCTCGGCGAGCTCGGTGGTGAAGACCGCGCGGTCCATCTTGAGCGGTGCCAGTTCCGCCGTCACCGCGGCGTCGAGCCGGGCCGCGGCCGCGCGGCGGGCAGCGCTCAGCGCATCGGCGGCGGCGTCATAGGCCGTTTGCGCCGCCTCCGTCTCGCCGCGCAGGGCAGCGATGCCGGCATCGCCGCGATCCAGCGTGTCGAGCCGCGCGCGCAGGGTTTCGGCCAGGGCGGGAAGCTCCTCCGGCGCGACCTGGTGCTTGCGCGCAAGGCCGCGGATGGCAAAGAGCCGTTCCTCGGTCTCTTCCAGCTCATGCGGGTTGAAGGCCAGCGCCTCCAGCGCCTCCTCGACACCGCGCGTCGCGCTGTCCAACTCTTCCATCGCCCGGGCCAGCGCGGCCAAGGGCGCATCGAGACGGCCCTCGGCGCGGTCGGCCACGCCGTCGAGCCAGCGCATGGCATCGGCCAGCGCGCCCTCGGCGCCCTCGCCGCCCAGCACCTGTCCGGCGCGGGCGACATCGTCGCGGATGCGCTCGGCCTGCTGCATCTGGCGGCGCCGGGTGTCGAGCGCCGCCTCCTCGCCCGGCTGCGGGTCGAGGGTGTCCAGCTCTCCGACCGCGTGGCGCAGGAAATCCTCTTCCTCGCGCATCGCGGTCAGCGCGGCTTCGGCCTCGGCCAGTTCCTTGCGGGCGCTGCGCAGCGCGCGCCAGGTGGCGCGGGTCGCGGCCAGCTCATCCTCGACCCCGGCAAAGGCGTCGAGGATGCGGCGATGGCCGCGCGGGTTCAAAAGGCCGCGATCGTCATGCTGGCCATGCAGTTCCACCAGCACCTCGGAGAGTTGCCGCAGCACCTCGCCCGAGCAGCGGCGGTCGTTGACCCAGGCGGTCTTGCGCCCGTCGGCGGAATTGACCCGGCGCAGGATCAACTCGTCGGCGACCGGCAGCCCGGCCTCGGTCAGGATGGCGCGCGCCGGGTGCTCGGCGGTCAGGTCGAAGGCGGCCACCACCTCGCCCTGCTCGGCACCGCTGCGCACCAGGTCCGCCCGACCGCGCCAGCCCAGCACGAAGCCCAGCGAATCCAGCAGGATCGACTTGCCCGCGCCGGTCTCGCCGGTCAGCACGTTGAGACCCGGCTGAAACGTCAGTTCCAGCCGGTCGATGATCAGCATGTCGCGTATTTCAAGTGCGCGCAGCATCAAATGCCCCGTAGGGTGGGCGCCGGGCCCACCTGAACCTTACAACCACTCGCCCTTGATCATCTGGCGGTAGATCGCGCCGAGCCAGTTGCCCTCGAAGACCTTGGGCTCGAGCCCCTGCCCGGTCAGCAGGCGGTAGCTGTCCTGGTACCAGTCGGTCGACTGGTAGTTGTAGCCAAGCACCGCGCCCGCGGTCTGCGCCTCCTGGGTCAGGCCCAGCGAGAGATAGCTTTCCACCAGCCGGTGCAGCGCCTCGGCGGTATGGGTCGTGGTCTGGAAATCCTCGACCACCACGCGGAAACGGTTGATCGCCGCGGTGTAATGCTTGCGCTTGAGATAGTAGCGCCCGATCTCCATCTCCTTGGCGGCGAGGTGATCGTAGGCGAGGTCGAATTTCAGGATCGACGAGCGGGCATATTCGCTGTCGGGATAGCGCTCGATCACCGTGCGCAGCGATTGAAGCGCCTGGAAGGTCAGGCCCTGGTCGCGGCCGACATCCTCGATCTGGTCGTAGTAGCTGAGCGCCAGCAGGTATTGCGCATAGGCGGCATCGTCATCGGCGGGAAAGAAATCGATATAGCGCTGCGCGGCAGAGCGGGCCTTTTCGTATTCCTTGTCCTCGTGATGGGCATAGGCCTGCATGATCAGCGCCCGCTTGGCCCAGTCGGAATAGGGATAGAGCCGTTCGATCTCGGCGAAGAACTCGGCAGCCTCGGTAAAGCGGTTCCGGTTGAGCTCGTATTCGCCGCGTTCGAAAATCTGCTTGGCGGTATAGGCCTCGATGGGGGTATTGCCGAAGCCGATATTGCCGCGGCTGTTGCGAAAGGTATCGCCGCAACCGGCAAGGCCGATGCCAAGCACAAGGGCCACAAGGATGGCCCGCGATGTACTGCTACCCAGAGGTCCCCCGCCCGTCATGCCTGTCGTTTCCTCACCCACAATATCCCGGTTGGATCCCTGTCGCCCGACACAGCTCCGGTTGCCAACCTCCTAACACAAAGCCCGAAGGCTCTGAAAGGGCATACGACAGATCGCAAGCGATGGAAACGCCCGCCGTTGACGGGCGGGCGCAAAGACATCGAAACGCGGATTTCAGGCCACGGCGGGCATGTCGTAGCGCATCACCCCGACACCGGGCAGGCGCGCGGCATCCAGGCCCTCGACCTCGACAAAGCGCACCGCGCCGGGGGTGGTGAAGAGCGCGTGCAGCAGCAGGTTGGTCATCGAATGACCGGCGCGATACCCGGTGTAATGGCCCAGGATCGGCGCGCCCGCCAGCGCCAGGTCGCCTAGGGCGTCCAGCATCTTGTGGCGCACGGGCTCGTCGCGGTGGCGCAGCCCGCCCGGGCTGAGCACCGCGGCGCCATCGACCACCACCGCGTTTTCATAGGTGCCGCCAAGCGCCAGCCCATGGGCGTGCATGGTGTCGACGTCCGACTTGCGGCAGAAGGTGCGGCTGTCGCACAATTCGCGCACGAAGGTGCCGTTCGACAGGATCAGGTGCTTTTCCTGGGTGCCGATGGCCTCGTCCTCGAAATCGATGTGAAAGCTCATCGACAGGGTGTCGGCTGGCGCCAGCCGGGCCCAGCCGCTGGCGGTTTCCACCGTCACCGTCTTTTCCACCTTGAGCGCCATGACCGGCCGGTCGAGCGTCTGGATGCCGCGCGACAGGATCGCATCGACGAAGGGCGCCGCGGATCCGTCGAGGATCGGCACTTCCGGCCCGTCGATCTCGATCAGCGCGTTGTGGATGCCGCAGCCGGCCAGCGCCGCCATGACGTGTTCTATGGTCGAGACCTCGACCCCGGCGCCGTTGCGGATGCGGGTGCAGAGCGGCGAGCGTTCCACCGCATCCCAGCGTGCGGGCACCATGGCATCGCCGAACAGGATGTCGGTGCGTTTGAACCAGATGCCGTAGCCGGCGGACGCCGGAGAGATGACCATGCGGACCGGGCGGCCGGAGTGAAGGCCGACCCCGTCGAACCGGATCCTGGATTTCAGTGTCGCCTGCATCGGTTTCCCTCTCGTCTGACCCCTCGCCGTATCCGACCTTTGCGGCTTCTGACGGCGCTGCTGCACATCTGGTCATGACCGGGACCATCCCGGAGATCGCGTGCCGCAGCCGGTGTTGACCGAGAATTAGGATCTCCGTGCCTCAGGCTCAAATAACGTATTGCAACGCGATGAAACATATCCGTCAGCATCTCGGCGGGAACCCGCGACGACGGGGCAAGCCCTTGATATGGAACACTATTGCAGGGGATGATTTGCCGAATCGACAAGACAATGTGACCGCCGCGCGGAGGGATTTCTGCGAAAATGTGACATATTGCGTGCCCAGGGCCCGCCGCCCCCTGCCCCGCGGCGCGCTATTTCAGGGTGAATTTCTCCAGTTGCGCCGCCGCGCCGTTGAAAAGATCGAGGTCGACCGCGCCCGAAATCCCCGGCACGCTGCCCGATTGCGAGTGCTGCCAGATCGTCCAGACCGTCCAGCCGGTCACTTCCTTCGGCGCCGAAACCCCGTATTCCGCCACCCAGAGCGGATAGGCGCTGAAGCTGTCGTCGAAATGGATGTCCCAGAAACCGGGGCTGGTATAGATGATCGGGGCGACGCCGTAATGCGCCGTCAGGGTCTCGAGATAGCTGTGCAGATCGGCGATCTGGGCGGGGTCGCTTTCCACCCCGGTGCTTTCGGTCTCGATATCGACCATCGGCGGCAGGTCGCCGGGATCCAGCTTCACCTTGCCGATGTAGTCCTGCGCCTGGGTGTCGGGATCGTCGCCGACGACAAAGAAGTCATAGGCGCCGCGCAGCAGCCCCGCCACCTTCATCGCCGACCAGTTCCGGGCGAAATCCGGGTCGAGCCCGTCATCGCCCTGCACCGCCTTGGCATAGGCAAAGACCACGCCCGACGCCTTGACCTGCGCCCAGTCGATATCGCCCTGGTAATGCGAGACGTCGATGCCCTCCACCGTCTCTGCCCAGCCGTGGCCGGCGGCAAGCAGGGCCAGGCAGAGGGCGAAACCCCGGGTCTTCATGGCGGACCTCCTGTATTGGACACGTTCTCAGAATCTGATCTGGGTGCTCAACAATCCTAACACGAAAACCCGCCCTTGCGGCGGACAAAGCAAAAGGGCCCCCCTGGGGGGCCCTTCGCTGCAAGGTCAACCGGTCTGGGTCAGTTGGCCTGGCGGCGCAGGAACGCGGGAATTTCAATGCGTTCCTGCTCGGGATCGGCTTGCGGCTCGGGCGCGTGGCTGGCGGCCGGAGACTGCACCGGCGGCTGCCGGCGGGCGGGCTGCTGGCCGCCGCTGTCCTGGCCATGGCCGGTCATGCGGCCGATCAGCGAATTGATGCCAAAGCGCGGACGCTCGACCTCGGCGGGCTCGGCGCGGCTCTCGGCCTGCTGTGCGCCACCGCCATTGGCGCGATGCGCCGCGGCCTGCAGACGGGCCAGGGCGTCGGGCGACGGGGTGCCGGGGGCCGGGGCGCGCGGTGCGACGAAGCTCTCGGCATCGTCGGCGTCGTAATGCGTGGCGCGGGGCTCGAATTGCGGCACCTCGGGCTGGTAGGCCGGCGGCGGCACGTCGTCTTCGGCCAGGTCGTCGCTCTGCTGGCCGAAGCCTTCAAACAGCGAGGGCTCGTCCTCGGCCTCGGCCACCTCCTGCTGGGCATAGGTCTCTTCGCGCAGCGGCTCGGGCTCTTCGGCGCGGGCGGCAATGGCGGGTTCCTCGACATGCTCCTCGGCGGCGGGCACCTGCTTGAGCGGCTCGGAGAGCTTGCGGCGCGGCACCGGGATGTCGTGGGTCTTTTCCGAGGCGTCGATGCCGGTGGCGACGACGCTGACGCGCATCATGCCCAGCATGCTGTCGTCGAGGGTCGAGCCGACGATGATATTGGCATCGGCATCCACCTCTTCGCGGATGCGGTTGGCGGCTTCGTCCAGCTCGAAGAGCGTGAGGTCGGTGCCGCCGGTGATGTTGATCAGCACGCCCTTGGCGCCGCGCAGCGAGATCTCGTCGAGCAGCGGGTTGGCTATGGCGGCCTCGGCGGCCTGGATCGCGCGATCCTCGCCCTCGGCCTCGCCGGTGCCCATCATCGCCTTGCCCATCTCGTCCATCACCGCGCGGACGTCGGCGAAGTCGAGGTTGATCAGGCCCGGGCGCACCATCAGGTCGGTCACGCCCTTGACGCCCTGGTAGAGCACGTCGTCGGCCATCGAGAAGGCCTCGGTGAAGGTGGTCTTTTCATTGGCCAGCCGGAACAGGTTCTGGTTGGGAATGATGATCAGCGTGTCGACGACTTTTTGCAGCGCATCGACGCCGTCCTCGGCCTGTTTCATCCGCTTGCCGCCCTCGAACTGGAAGGGCTTGGTCACCACGCCGACGGTCAGGACCCCCAGCTCGCGCGCGGCCTGGGCAATGATCGGCGCCGCGCCGGTGCCGGTGCCGCCGCCCATGCCGGCGGTGATGAAGCACATATGCGCGCCGGCCAGGTGGTCGACGATCTCCTCGATGCTTTCCTCGGCAGCGGCCGCCCCGATCGAGGCCTTGGCCCCGGCCCCCAGACCCTCGGTCACCTTCACGCCAAGCTGGACGCGGTTCTCGGCATTGGATTGCTGCAGCGCCTGCGCGTCGGTATTGGCCACGACGAATTCGACGCCTTCCAGCGCCTTTTCGATCATGTTGTTGACCGCATTGCCACCTGCACCGCCCACGCCGAAAACCGTGATGCGGGGCCGCAGTTCGTCATGTCCGGGTACGGTAAGATTCAATGTCATAACTGTCCGCCTTGTCCGCCTGTTTTTCGCGCCCTGAAAGGCACGTTTGCTGCCTGTTATTCTCCATTATGCCGAAAGCTGACAGAGGCGTCACGTAAAAAACAAGATAAAACCGCAAAATCTGGGCGAAAAGATGCCAATTTCCGCCGGATGTGGCCGATCCTGCCAAATATGGTGGGCAGTGGGCAATACGCCCACAAGGCGGCCGGAATGACCGGCCACCTTATCCACAGAATCGCCCCCGCTGTCGCGCCTCAGGCGCCTACCAGTTGTCGCGGAACCACTTCACCGCGCGTTTCAGCGACCGTGCCGGGTAGCGGTCCACCGGCAGATCGAAATCCCACCACTCGTCCTGGGGGTGGGCCGCGAAGAGACACAGCCCCACCGCCGCCGAGAACCCCGGCCCGGTGACGGCCTGCGGCAGCCCGTGAACCCGGAGCGGGCGTCCGAGACGGACCTGGTGGCCGAGGATGCGGCTGGCCAGGGCATCGAGCCCGGGGATCTGGCTGC
>SBGD01000048.1 GCA_006226775.1 Paracoccaceae bacterium
GCAATGTCAAACAGCGTGAGAGACAAATATCAACCGGATGCGCCTCTACTTTTCGGCGCGCCCGCCCGTCATGCCCTCGAATTTCTCCGCCTCGTTTGCAGCAACTCCGCGTCTCCGCCTCATCACCGCCCCGTCTGGCGTCCCGTTGTGCGCCTCAGCGCCGCCGGTGAGGGGGCTTTTACGAATACCTACCAAGACCCGCAAGCACTATTTTCAGGAAATTTGGAGTTTTCCGCATTTATCTACAGAAATGCTTTCAAATCAGGGACTTGCCGGGTCACTTTTTCCGCCGATACCCCGATTTTCGGCGCCCCCTGCTCGGCTGAGCGACTCGCCCCGAAGCGACTCGCCGGCGGTTTCCGAGTGGTCCACAGGGTTATCCACAGATCGCGCCGCAAAACCCCCGAGTCGGGCCCCGACAACCGCCCGGAATCGGCCCCGAAGGACCGCCGGGCGAGTCGGAGCATGCGACTCGCTAGTTCGCCGCCTTCGCCGTCAGGGTCTTCAACGCCCCGGCCATCGGCGCCGAGATCGCATCGGGCAAGGCGCCGTCGGCCAGGTCGGCCAGCCGTTCGGCCGGGGCCTCGTAGGCCAGCCATGTGCCGCCCGCGCGGTCTTCATAGACCAGCACCTTCAGGGGCAGGGCCAGCCCGGTCTCGCGCGCCTGGATCATCGCCGGGGTGCCGACCTTGGGGTTGCCGAAGATCAGAAGCTGCGAGGCGCCGATATCCTCGCCCACGCTTTTCGCCCCGGCGCCATGGTCGACGCGGGCAAAAAGCGTGGCCCCTGCCCCCTCGATGGCGGCGGCCAGCGCATCGGCGGCGGCCTCGACGGATTTGTCGGTGGCGACCTTCACGGTCTCGGCCTGGGCCACGGGGGCGGCCAGCAGGGGCAAGATGAGAGCAAGCGAACGCAACATCGGGTATCCTTTCGGGGTCAGGCCGCGCTTTGACGGGCAAAGCGGCGGCGGAGTTTCTTCGGCTCGATCCGCAGGGCGAGCAGTCCGAGGATAACGCCGAGGTAGATCAGCGGTTCCAACTGGAAGCCCTTGACCAGCATCACGTAGTGCACCGCGCCCAGCAGCACCGCGCCATAGGTCAGCTTGTGCAGCTTGCGCCAGCGCGGCCCGAGCTTGCGCACCGAGAAGTTGTTCGAGGTCAGCGCCAGCGGCACCAGCAGGACGAAACCCGCCATGCCGACGGTGATATAGGGACGCTTCAGGATGTCGGCCCAGATCTGCGACAGCACCTGCACATCCAGCACCAGCCAGGTCAGCAGGTGCAGAAAGACATAGAGAAACGCCATCAGCCCGATGGCGCGGCGAAACCGGATCAGGTTCAGCCCGAGATGCCTTCGCAGCGGCGTCACCGCCAGCCCGGCGATCAGCAGTTGCAGGGCAAATTCGCCCAGCTTGTGCTCCAGCGCCTTGATCGGCTCGGCACCGAGGCCGCCGGTGAGGCCGAGATAGAGAAACCAGACCGCCGGCAAGGGCAGCACCACATACAAGAGCCACGCCGGGATCCGGCGCAGCCCGCTGTTCACCCGCTCGAGCATCAGAAGAAGGTCCCGAGGTCCATGCCCGCATAGAGGCTGGCCACTTCTTCTTCATAGCCGTTGAACATCAGCGTCGGCTGCTTGCGGGCGAAAAGCCCGCCGCCGATCACCCGTTCCGAGGCCTGCGACCAGCGCGGATGGTCCACCTTCGGGTTCACGTTGCTGTAAAAGCCGTATTCGCGGCCATTGGCGATGTTCCAGCTGGTGGGCGGCTCCTTGTCGGTCAGGGTGATGCGGACGATCGACTTGATCGACTTGAAGCCGTATTTCCACGGCACCACCAGCCGCAGCGGCGCGCCGTTCTGTTTCGGGATGTCGCGGCCATAGATGCCGGTCGCCATCAGCGTCAGCGGGTGCATCGCCTCGTCCAGCCGCAGCCCCTCGACATAGGGCCAGTCCAGCACGGCGTATTTCTGGCCGACCATCTCTTCGGGGCGATAGAGCGTCTCGAAGGCCACGTATTTCGCCCCCGACTGGATCCCGGCCATGGTCAGCAGGTCGGCCAGCTCGAAGCCGTTCCAGGGCACCACCATCGACCAGGCCTCGACACAGCGGAAGCGATAGATGCGCTCTTCGACACTCATCGCCTTCATGATGTCCTCGAAGGCATAGTCGCCGGGCTTGTCGACCAGGCCGTCGATCCTGACGCTCCAGGGGTCGATGGTCAGCGCATGGGCGTTGTTGGCCGGGTCGGACTTGCCGGTGCCGAATTCGTAGAAGTTGTTGTAGCTGGTGATGTCGTCCCAGTCGTTGGGCTCGAGACCCGCCTCCATCGCCCCGGCCCGCCCGGCAAGCGTGGCCAGCCCCAGCCCGGCCGCCCCGCCCATCAACTGGCGGCGGCTGAGATAGAGCGCCTCGGGCGTCACGTCGTTCTCGGTCAGTGTGTTTTTCCAGCGGAAGGCCATGCAATGTCCCCTTTTTGCTATCGCAGATACGCGAGGGACGCGGTCGCAGGCATCCCGGCTGCCGTTTATCTAGCCGCTTGCGGGCTTTGCGCAAAACCAAGTCTGCTCAACTCTGCGTGGCCGAATTGTAACGTTTCGCCGGGGTCCCCTGCCCCGGCCCGCCGCGCGCCGTGGCCGGGAAACCGCAGCGCGGACGGATTTTCCGAACTGCCCGGCATTTGGCCCAAATTCGGACACAATTGGCGACGAATACACCCTTTGTTTATGAAACCCGTGCAGCGACAGGAGACGTCCGTTGCCTTTCAAGATCATACCCCCGCCCGGATCCCCCCTGTTTACCAACCCGCTTGCCCGCGGCCCGCTGGACGATTACCTGCGCGGCACCTCGGGCGACGACACGCTTTACGGCCATGCCGGCAATGACACCCTGCGCGGCGGCTATGGCAATGACCTGCTGTTCGGCGGCACCGGCGACGACGAGCTGCGCGGCAACTGGGGTCTCGACACGATCTGGGGCGGCGACGGCGACGACCTGATCTCGGCGGGCGGCGACAATGACGAGGCCTATGGCGGCGCCGGGATGGACACGGTGCGCGGTGGCCATGGCGACGACCTGCTCTACGGCGGTCTGGATGACGACCATGTCAATGGCGGCAACGGCCATGACACGCTCTACGGCGATTCCGGCAATGACGGGCTGTTCGGCGGCAATGGCGGCGACGAAATGTACGGCGGCAGCGGCAACGACACCGCCTATGGCGGCAATGGCCGCGACACCATCGACGGCGGATCGGGCGCCGACCTGCTGTCCGGCGGGTCCGACCACGACAGCCTGACCGGCGGCACCGGCGACGATACCCTGCGCGGCGGCAACGGCTTCGACACGCTGATCGGCGGCGACGGCAATGACGACCTGCGCAGCGGCAACAACGAGGATGTGCTCGACGGCGGCGCCGGCGACGACAGCCTGCGCGGCGGCAATGGCGAAGACACCCTGTCGGGCGGCACCGGCAACGACGACCTGCGCGGCGGCAATGGCAACGACCTGATGGACGGCGGCGACGGCGCCGACAGCCTGCGCGGCGGCAATGGCGACGACATCATGGATGGCGGCGCCGGGCATGACTGGCTGGCGGGGGGCAATGGCGACGACGCGCTCTCGGGCGGCGGCGGCGATGACGCGCTCTTCGGATCGAATGGCGAAGACACCTTGGCCGGCGATGACGGCGCCGACACGCTTTATGGCGGCAATGGCGACGACGTGATGGACGGCGGCGGCGATGCGGACCTGCTCTGGGGCTCGCACGGCGACGACAGCCTGGACGGCGGCGCCGGCAACGACAGCCTGAACGGCGGCACCGGCGACGACACGTTGATCGGCGGCGCGGGCGACGACCTGCTGCATGGCGGCTATGGCGACGACGTCTTCGTCTTCCTCCCCGGCTTCGGCGATGACACGGTCGAGAGCTTCGGCACCGGCGACGACGTGCTGGACCTGACCGGCCTCGGCCTTGCCGACGAGACCGATCTGGTGCTGACCGAGGTCGGCGACGACCTGCTGATCACCACGCCGGAGGGCGACACGATCACCATCGCCGGGCTGTCGCTGGCCGAGGTCGACTCCGACATGTTCCTGATCTGATCCATCCCGGTCCCGGATCACAGGCGCCCCATCGACCGCCTCGGCGGCCAAGGGCACCGGCACGATCCTCTACTGACCGGCCGAGACCGCGGGGTCTCGACCCCGCGGCATTCACATGATTGTCACTTGAGATCCCGAACCCCCGGCGCTTAGGCGCCGCACGCGCCCGGTCAAGCCCGCCGGGCGATTTCTTGTGGTGAACCGAAGAGCGCCCGCTTCCGTAGACGAGGTACTTTCAACCCAACGTACCAGACACACGGAGTGAACCACATGTTTCGCAGAACCTTCCTCGCCCTGACCGCCGCCGCCACCCTGGGGGCCCCGGCCTATGCCGGCGGCCATTCCATGGATATCGTCGATACCGCCGCAGGTGCCGGCAGCTTCAACACCCTCGTCGCCGCGGTCGAGGCCGCGGGCCTGGTCGAGACCCTGAAAGGCGACGGCCCCTTCACCGTCTTCGCCCCCACGGACGAGGCCTTTGCCGCCCTGCCCGCGGGCACCGTCGAGGACCTGCTCAAGCCGGAAAACAAGGACCAGCTGACCGCGATCCTCACCTACCACGTGGTGCCGGGCAAGGTCATGTCGACCGACCTGGGCAACAACATGATGGCCACCACCGTCGAGGGCGGTGACGTGACCATCATGACCGAAGGCGGCGTCACGGTGAACGGCGCCAACGTGGTGCAGGCCGACATCGAAGCCTCGAACGGCGTGATCCACGTGATCGACGCGGTCATCCTGCCCAACTGACCCGTTCAAACGGAAAACGCGCCGGGTGTGACCCCGGCGCGTTCTGCGGACAGGCGCGCGCGTATGAGTTGCGCGCGCGCCCCTTCATCTTGCCGACAAACTCCGGGGGGTCGTCCACCGTGGCGCCATTGGGTCAAGCCCGATGGACCACGGGGCACCCCCCGGCCGGTCGCCGCGGCAGCGCCGCGGCGAAACCCTCAGTGCACCACCGCATCGTCCGGACGCGGCCGGTTCGACGCTGCCACCCGGTCGCCGATGATCAGCCCGTCGGGCCCGGCACTCACCGGCACCAGGTCGCCGTCGACCACGTCGCCGGCCAGCAGCATCTCGGCCAGCGGGTTCTGCAGCGCACGCTGGATCACCCGTTTCAGCGGCCGCGCCCCGTAGACCGGGTCATAGCCCTCATCGGCCAGCCACTTGCGCGCTGCATCGTCCAGATCCAGCGTGATCTTGCGCTGGGCCAGCCGCTTGAGCAGCCGCGCCATCTGGATGTCGACGATCCCGGCCATGTCCTCGCGCGCCAGGCGGTCGAAGACGATCATGTCGTCCAGGCGGTTGAGGAACTCGGGCCGGAAATGCGCCCGCACCGCGTCCATCACGTCCCGCTTGGCCTTGGCCGCGTCCGAGCCTTCGGGCAGTTGCGACAGCGCCTGCGAGCCGAGGTTCGAGGTCAGCACGATCAGCGTCTGCTTGAAGTCCACGCGATGCCCCTGACCGTCGGTCAGCACGCCATCGTCGAGCACCTGCAACAGCACGTTGAAGACCTCCGGATGCGCCTTTTCGACCTCGTCGAAGAGCACCACCTGGTAGGGCCTGCGCCGCACCGCTTCGGTCAGCACGCCGCCCTCGTCATAGCCGACATAGCCCGGAGGGGCGCCGATCAGCCGCGACACGCTGTGCTTTTCCATGAACTCCGACATGTCGATCCGCACCATGGCGTTGTCGTCGTCGAACAGGAATTCGGCCAGCGCCTTGGTCAGCTCGGTCTTGCCCACACCCGTCGGCCCGAGGAAGAGGAACGAGCCCAAGGGCCGGTTCTCGTCCTGAAGACCGGCGCGCGCCCGGCGCACGGCGTTGGAGACCGCGGTCACGGCCTGGTTCTGGCCGACCACGCGGGCGTGCAGACCCTCTTCCATGCGCAAGAGCTTGTCGCGCTCGCCTTCCAGCATGCGGCCGGCGGGAATGCCGGTCCAGCGTTCCACCACCGAGGCGATCTGCTCGGGGCGCACGGCCTCTTCGACCATGACGCCGTCCTGCTCCTGGGTCTCGGCCTCGGACAGCTGCTTTTCAAGCTGCGGGATCACGCCATAGGAGAGCTCGCCGGCCTTGGCCAGATCGCCATTGCGCTTGGCAATGTCGAGTTCGGCCCGCGCCCGGTCCAGCTGTTCCTTGAGGTCGCGCGCCGCACTCAGCTTGTCGCGTTCGGCCTGCCACTTGGCGGTCAGCTGCGCCGACTGGTCCTGAAGATCGCCCAGCTCCTTTTCCAGCTTTTCCAGCCGGTCCTTCGAGGCCTGGTCGTCCTCTTTCCGCAGCGCTTCCGCCTCGATCTGCTTTTGCAGGATGTCGCGGTCGAGCGCGTCGAGCTCCTCGGGCTTGGAATCCACCGCCATGCGCAGGCGCGAGGCGGCCTCGTCCATCAGGTCGATGGCCTTGTCGGGCAGGAAGCGGTCGGTGATGTAGCGATGCGACAGTTGCGCCGCCGCCACAAGTGCCGAGTCCGAGATCCGCACGCCGTGGTGCAGCTCGTACTTCTCCTTGATGCCGCGCAGGATCGAAATGGTGTCTTCCTCGGTCGGCTCTTCCACCAGCAGGGGCTGGAAGCGCCGTGCCAGGGCCGCGTCCTTCTCGACGTGCTTGCGGTATTCGTCCAGCGTCGTCGCCCCGACACAGTGCAACTCTCCCCGCGCCAGCGCCGGTTTCAGCAGGTTCGAGGCATCCATCGCCCCGTCCGCCTTGCCCGCGCCGACCAGCGTGTGCATCTCGTCGATGAACAGGATGATCTCGCCCGCGGCGCTCGTCACCTCGGACAGCACCGCCTTCAGCCGTTCCTCGAACTCGCCGCGATACTTCGCCCCGGCGATCAAGGCGCCCATGTCGAGCGACATCAGCTTCTTGTTCCTGAGGCTTTCGGGCACGTCGCCATTGACGATGCGCAAGGCGAGGCCCTCGGCAATCGCCGTCTTGCCGACGCCGGGTTCCCCGATCAGCACCGGGTTGTTCTTGGTCCGGCGCGACAGGATCTGCATCGCCCGGCGAATTTCCTCGTCGCGGCCGATGATCGGGTCGATCCGCCCTTCGCGGGCGCGTTCGGTCAGGTCGGTGGCGTATTTCTTCAGCGCTTCATAGCCATCCTCGGCGCTTGCCGTATCGGCGGTGCGGCCCTTGCGGATGTCGTTGATCGCGGCGTTGAGCGCCTGGGCGTTGACCGCCCCTGCCTCCAGCGCCTTTTTGGCCTCGGATTTCACCATGGCCAGCGCCATCAGGATGCGTTCGACCGGGACAAAGCTGTCGCCCGCCTTGGTGGCGATCTTCTCGGCCTCGTCCAGCACCTTGCCGGTGGTGCTGTCGAGATACACCTGTCCGGCATCGCCGCTGACCTGGGGGATCTTGCCCAGGGCGATGTCATTGGCCTGCACCACGCGTTCGGGCGCGCCGCCCGAGCGTTTGATCAGGTTGGCCGACAGGCCTTCCTCATCGTCCAGCAGGGCTTTCAGGATGTGTTCGGGCGCCAGCCTCTGGTGGCTTTCGCGCATGGCAATGGTCTGGGCGGCCTGAATGAACCCGCGCGACCGTTCCGTGAACTTCTCCAAGTTCATGGGTCTCTCCTTTTCGTCAAGCGCCCGATAATGGGTCTGCCCGTCGCTGCGGCACATCCCCTTGTGGGCCTTCGGAAAGGACATGGGGGGCGGAATTCCGGGTTTCAAGATCACGGCAGAGTGATTCCGCGCCGGATGACAATTGCCGTAAGGATCTTCCATTTCGACTTATCCACCCCATCTTGTGGATAACCCGCCGGGATGTCCCTGCGGGCAGCAAGCCAAGGAGGCCCCCATGCCCCTGAAGACCCGCATCACCAACGTCCGCCACTGCGCGGAAACCGGGTGTTTCGAGGCGGATGTGACCGTGATCGACGGCACCGACTGTTTCACCTATGCGGTCGCCCATTCCGCCCCGATCGATACCGACACCAGCCTGATCTGCGCCGCGCTGTCGGCACAGGCGCGCGCGCAGCACCAGCCCGCGTCCTGTACCCTGACCCGCCGGCGCGTTTCCGAAAGCCTGGCCGCCGGATCCGGGGATATCGCGAAGGATATCCTCTTTTCGCGCCCGAACTACCTCGAGCAGATCCTCGGACGGCAGGCAGGCGGGGCGATGCGGGAGGCTTGACCTCCCGCATCGGCTCCTTCACTCAGGCGCGACCCCGAAGCCCAGGAGCCGCGCCATGACCCTTCCGCTGTCCGACGACCGCCTGATCGTCGCCCTCGATGTGCCCCACGCGGTGGCCGGCCTGGAGCTGGCCACCCGGCTGGGCGATGCGGTGAGCTTCTACAAGATCGGGCTGGGCATGTTGACCGGCGGCGGGCTGGCGCTGGCCAACGAGCTGAAGCAGGAGCATGGCAAGCGCATCTTCCTCGACATGAAGCTCTTCGACATCGCCGCCACGGTCGAGGCGGCGGTGCGCGGGCTGGCGCAGTTCGATCTCGATTTCCTGACCGTGCATGGCGATCCGCACGTGGTGCGCGCCGCCAAGGAAGGCGCGGCGGGCAAGGACCTGAAGATCCTCGCGGTCACGGTGCTGACCTCGCTGGACCGCGGCGATCTCGACGAGGCGCTGATCGCGCCGGGCGATCTACGCGACATCGTCGCCACGCGCGCCGCCCGCGCGCTGGAGGCCGGCGCCGACGGGGTCATCGCCTCGGCCCAGGAGGCGGCGATGATCCGCGCCCTGCCCGAGGCGCAGGGCCGGCTGATCGTCACCCCCGGCATCCGCCCCGCGGGCAGCGCCGCCAACGACCAGAAGCGCATCGTCACCCCCGGAAGGGCCGTGGCCATCGGCGCCGATCACATCGTCGTCGGGCGGCCGGTCTGGCAGGCGACGGATCCGCGCGCGGCGGCGCAGGCGGTGGTGGCGGAACTCAACGGATAGATCTGCGCTGGCGGCACGGGTGCAGGGGGCGCTGCCCCCTCGGCCTGCGGCCTCACCCCCGGGATATTTACCAAACCGAAGAAGATCAGGACCTTGCGCGGATCGGCCAGGGTCCGGGCGCGATCTTGCGGCATCTGGACCTCGGGCGCGCTGGCCCCTAGGGTCGCGCCGAGGAGGATCACAGCATGGCAACCGGCACCGATATCCGCACCTATTTCGAGGGCCGCTGGCACGACGGCGACGTGGCGATCATGAAGGCCGCCGACCATGGCGCGTGGCTGGGCACCACGGTGTTCGACGGCGCGCGCATGGTGGACGGGCGCACCCCGGACCTCGACCGTCATTGCGCGCGGGTCAACCGCTCGGCCGAGGCGCTGATGATCACGCCCTCGGTCACCGCCGCGGACATGGTCGAGATCGTCCGCGAGGGGCTTTCGGCCTATGCGCCCGGCACCGCGGTCTATATCCGGCCGATGTACTGGGCGCTGGAGGGCGATTTCCTCGGCGTGGTGCCGAAGCAGGGCCCGACCGGCTTTGCCATCTCGCTCGAGGCGATTCCCATGGCGCCCGAGGATGCCACCTCGACGCTGACGCGCACGCAGTTTCACCGCCCCGTGCTGGCCGATGCGGTGGTCAATGCCAAGGCGGGCTGTCTTTATCCCAACAATGCCCGCATGCTGGCCGAGGCGCGCGCGAAAGGCTTCGGCAATGCGCTGGTTGCCGATGCGCTGGGCAACGTGGCCGAAACCGCCACGGCCAATATCTTCATGGTCAGGGACGGCGTGGTTTTCACCCCCATTCCCAACGGCACTTTCCTGGCCGGGATCACCCGCGCGCGCCATATCGCCAACCTGCGGGCCGACGGGGTCGAGGTGGTGGAAAAGGTGCTGAGCTTTGCCGATTTCCATGCCGCCGACGAGGTCTTCATGTCCGGCAACATGATGAAGGTCACGCCGGTCACCGCCTTCGACGACACCACCTTTCAGGTGGGTCCGCTCACCCGCCGGGCGCGCGCGCTTTACTGGGACTGGGCGGCGTCGGAGCGGTGAACTCGGCCATTGCCCCCGTTTTCAAACCCGGTCATGATCGCCCCTCAAGGAGTGGACCCAGATGCGCAAGTTCCTCGTCGTCCTCGACGACAGCCGCGAATGTCTCAATGCCATGCGCTTTGCCGCCATGCGCGCCAATCACACCGGTGGCGGGGTGGCGGTGCTTTCGGTGATTCCGCCGGACGAGTTCAACCACTGGATCGGCGTCGGCGACATCATGCGCGAAGAGGCGCGCGAGCGCATCCAGGCGCATTTCGAGGTCTTTGCCAAGTGGATGCGCGACCGTCAGAACGTGGATCCCGAACTGGTGATCCGCGAAGGCGAGCCGGTGGATGAAATCATCGCCCATGTCCAGGAAGATCCGGAAATCGGCGTGCTGGTGCTGGGCGCCGGCACCGACAAGAAGGGCCCCGGCCCGCTGGTGTCGCAGATGACGCGCAATTCCGGGACATTGCCGGTGCCGATCACCATCGTGCCGGGCGATCTGTCGAAGGAGCGGCTGGAAGCGATCACCTGATCGGGCTCCGGCCTCAAACAGATGAATTTCGCCGATCTTCTCCTCGCCGACGGTTTCGACCCGAAACAGGTCAAGCTGCTACGGCATGACACCCGCGGGTTGCTGGCATGGAAGAAAAGCCCAGATCACTTCCTCAGCTTCGCTTCGGTGCAGGCGGCAGAGACATCGCCGTTCCAAAGAAATCCGCGCTGGGTCGCCCACTTCCTGCCCGGTCCGCGTTTGCAAACAGGAGGGTTTTCGGCTTATTTTGTCGGTCTTGCCGAATTGCTCGAACGCAGACCCTGGGATGACAGCCGACCTCCCCGCTATTG
The DNA here is from genome assembly GCA_006226775.1 of Paracoccaceae bacterium. Classification (GTDB taxonomy): domain Bacteria; phylum Pseudomonadota; class Alphaproteobacteria; order Rhodobacterales; family Rhodobacteraceae; genus Marinovum. Next base: position 10,876 of record SBGD01000048.1, read on the forward strand.
GCTTGAAGACTACCGCGTCAGGGGTGTGACGGCGGAAGCCGCGGATCAGGAATGGGTTTCAGGCCTCCCACACCTTGAACAGGGGTTGTGCGTCGATTGGGGACTTGCGCCGAGAAGTTGGCACCAATGGGGCAGCCAGAGCAAGCCTGTGATCGGCGGCAGCGGCCCGTCGCTTGACGAAATGCTCGACGGCGCGGGCAAGTCGATCCTGCTGGACGCCGAAAACCGCTTGGCTTTGACGATAGAGTACGAGGACAAGGCGCTTTCGCGTCAACTCGGTCGCAACCTCGAAAAGGTTCGTCGATCTGCGGAAGAACGCCGCCTGGGCCTGGTAAGGCAACGCCCCGATCAGGTGGCATTCCGGAACGCTCTTGTCGAACGCCACGGACCACGGTGCAGCATCACCGGATGTGATGTTCTCGAAGCACTCGAGGCCGCACATATCATTCCTTTCGCCAAGGAAACGACCGACCGGAACCTGCCGTCGAATGGATTACTGCTGCGCCGCGATATTCACCGCCTGTTCGATCTGTTCCTGATTTCGGTAGACCCTGCGACCCGGGAAATCCTGCTGTCTAGCAAGATCGCAGCCAGCGCATATGGAGCGCTGAGCGGCGTTGCCCTGAATGCAGACGTGTCTTCGGTGGCGGTCGAATGGCACTACCGCCAGTTCATGGCCTGACTTAGAATCATTCCAAACATTGACTTCCCGGGCGCGGGGTCGCATATCTCTGCAGAGCGAAGAGGAATGCAGCAGATGTTCATTCAGACAGAATCCACCCCGAACCCCGCGACGCTGAAGTTCCTGCCCGGTCAGACCGTGCTGGACAGCGCCACCGCCGATTTTCCGACCGCCGAAGGCGCCTCGGCCTCGCCCCTGGCCGAGCGGCTCTTTGCCGTCGATGGCGTCGAAGGCGTGTTCTTCGGGCATGACTTCGTCACCGTGACCAAGGCCGACGCCCAGGACTGGGATCATCTGAAACCGTCCATCCTCGGCGCGATCATGGAACATTTCCAGTCCGGTGCGCCGGTGATGGCCGGCGATGCCGCGGGTTCCTCCGGGCATGCCGAACATACCGGCGAGGATGGCGAGATCGTCGATCAGATCAAGGAATTGCTCGACAGCCGCGTGCGTCCCGCCGTGGCGCAGGATGGTGGCGACATCACCTTTCACGGTTTCGACCGCGGCGTCGTCTACCTGCACATGCAGGGCGCCTGTGCGGGCTGTCCGTCCTCGACCCTGACCCTGAAGATGGGCATCGAGAACCTGCTGCGCCACTATATCCCGGAAGTGACCGAGGTGCGGCCGGTCGCCGTCTGACGTTGCCCTTTCCGGACGACAAGAGGCAAGACCCCAAGGTCCTGGCGTTCGACACGTCGGGGCCTTTCGTTTCGATTGCGGCGACCTGGCAAACCGATACGACCGAACGGGTCGAAGACATGGCGCGCGGCCAGGCCGAGGCGCTGTTTCCGCTGCTGGAAGAGGAACTGGCCCGCTGGAAATGGACGTGGTCCGACCTGGATGCCCTTGGCGTCGTCGTCGGCCCGGGGAATTTCACCGGCATCCGTATTTCCGTTTCTGCCGCGCGCGGCCTGGCGCTGGCGCTGGACATTCCCGTCTTTGGCATCACGAACTTCGAGAACGCCTGCGGCCATGTCGGCGGCGTCGGCAGAAGCACGCTTGTGTCTCTGCCCGCGCCGCGCGGCATGGCTTACGTTCAGGCGTTCGGGCACGACTGCGAACCGCGTTTCGGCAATGGTCGCCTGATCGATCCCGCCAACCCGCCGAAGGATCTGCAAATGTCATTCGGCATGTCGATCATCGGCCATCGTGCCGAGGAAATGGCGCAAAAGTTTGAAGCGCATGGGTGTGACGATATCTCGGAGCGACAAACCGGCCTGATCGCCGCCATCGCGGCCCGCAAGTACCACGAAGCCAGCGCGCCGCCCCCGCCGCCCGCGCCGCTCTATATCCGGCCCGCCGATGCCGCGCCGTCGCGCGACGTGGCGCCGGTGATCCTCGATGACGCCTGACGCCGCGGCGCTCTCGGCCCTGCATGGCAGCGCTTTCGCCCGCGGCTGGTCGGCGGCAGAGTTCGACAGCTTGCTCGCCGATCCCGCCTGTCTTCTTTCGGCCCGGCCCGAGGGCTTTGCCCTGGCCCGCGTCACCCTGGACGAGGCCGAGCTTCTGACCATCGTCACCGATCCCGGCCAGCGGCGCCAGGGCGTGGCACGGGCGCTTTTGACCGAGACCCTCGCCGCGGCACAGGCGCGCGGCGCTGCGGTGATGTTTCTCGAGGTGGCCGAGGACAATAGCGCCGCCCGCGCGCTCTATCGCTCCTGCGGATTTGCCGAGGCCGGGCGCCGGAAAGCCTATTACCCGCGGCTCGACGCCCCCGCGGCGGATGCGCTGATCCTGCGCAAGGCGCTTTCGCAAGGCGCGCCGGACCGGCCCTGATGCGCCGGGCCCCGCGCCTTCGGGCCCTGGGCGATGCCTGCGCGCGCCCAAAGCCCGACGGGCCATAACCCCCCGTTACCGCGACGGAAGAGCAGAAGAATCGGTTGACCCTTCCCTGCCAACCCGGCCTTAATCAGCCATGATCCGGCACACCCGGGCAACGATCCTTGCGCGGGGCCCCGCCCCGCCATTATCCAACGGGAGCAACGAATGACCTTCATGCACAAAATCCTCGCCTCCACCGCCGCGCTGGCCCTGACCGCAGGCGCCGCGCTGGCCGAGCCGGCGTTGATCTACGACCTTGGCGGCAAGTTCGACAAGAGCTTCAACGAGGCCGCCTATAACGGCGCCAAGCGCTGGGCCGAGGAAACCGGCGGCAGCTATCGCGACATCGAGCTTCAGTCCGAGGCCCAGCGCGAGCAGGCGCTGCGCCGCTTTGCCGAGGCCGGGGCCAACCCGATCATCACCACCGGCTTTGCCATCGCCCCGGTGATCGAGGAAGTGGCGCCGGATTATCCCGATACCAAGTTCGTCAATATCGACGGCTTCCTGCCCGAGGTGCCCGACAACGTGGCGATGATCGCCTTCCAGGAGCACCAGGGGTCCTACCTCGTGGGGATGCTGGCGGCGATGGCCTCTGACTCGGGCACCGTCGGCTTCATCGGCGGCATGGATGTGCCGCTGATCCGCCACTTCGGCTGCGGCTATGCCCAGGGCGTCAAGGCGGTGAACCCCGACATCAAGATCGTCGCCAACATGACCGGCACCACGCCCACCGCCTGGAACGACCCGGTGAAGGGCTCGGAACTGGCCAAGGCGCAGATCTCCCAGGGCGCGGACGTGATCTATGCCGCCGCGGGCGGCACCGGCGTGGGCGTGCTGCAGACCGCCGCCGACGAGGGCATCCTGTCGATCGGCGTGGACTCCAACCAGAACCACCTGCACCCCGGCAAAGTGCTGACCTCGATGCTCAAGCGCGTCGACGTGGCGGTGTTCAACGCGATGACCGCCGGCGAGAACCTCGAAACCGGCACCACGCTGGTGCTGGGCCTCGAAGAGGACGGCGTGGGTTATGCGGTCGACGAGAACAACAAGGACCTGCTCACCGACGAGATGACGGCAGCGGTCGAAGAGGCCAAGCAGAAGATCATCGACGGCGAGATCGAGGTGGTCAGCTACTATGCCAACGACAGCTGCCCGGTGCTGAACTTCTGATCCCGGCCGGTCCGAAAGCGACAAGGCCGTGCCGGGCAACCGGCGCGGCTTTTTTCGTCGCCGCGCCACGCGCCCGGCCTTGCCCTTACGGCAGGCGGCAATTGCCCCTTTGCAAATGCCTCGGGCTTTGCAACTCTGGCCCCGACCATCAGGGACCCATCGGATGACAGACACCGCCCCCGCCATCGAACTCAAGGGCATTTCCAAGGCCTTCGGCCCGGTGCAGGCCAACAAGGACATCTCGATCCGGGTGATGCCGGGCACGATCCACGGCATCATCGGCGAGAACGGCGCCGGGAAATCGACGCTGATGTCGATCCTCTACGGGTTCTACAAGGCCGACGCGGGCGAGATCTTCATTGCCGGCAAGAAGACCCAAATCCCCGACAGCCAGGCGGCCATCGCCGCGGGCATCGGCATGGTGTTCCAGCATTTCAAGCTGGTGCCGAACTTCACCGTGCTGGAAAACGTCATCCTCGGCGCCGAGGATGGCGAGTTGCTGACACCCTCGCTGGCCAAGGCACGCAAGGCGCTGACCGATCTGGCCGCCGAGTACGAGTTGAAGATCGACCCCGACAAGATCGTCGAGACCCTCTCGGTCGGCCACCAGCAGCGGGTCGAGATCCTCAAGGCGCTCTACCGCCAGGCCGATATCCTGATCCTGGACGAGCCGACCGGCGTGCTGACTCCCGCCGAGGCCGACCAATTGTTCCGCATTCTCAACCGCTTGCGCGAAGAGGGCAAGACCATCGTCCTGATCACCCACAAGCTGCGCGAGATCATGGAGATCACCGATACCGTCTCCGTCATGCGCCGGGGCGAGATGACCGCGACGGTCAAGACCTCCGAGACCAGCCCCGAGGAACTGGCCGAGCTGATGGTGGGCCGCAAGGTGCTGTTGCGCGTCGACAAGGTGCCCGCCACGCCGGGCAAGCCGATCCTGCAGGTGAAGAACCTGCGCGTGGTCGATGCCGACGGGGTGGAACGGGTCAAGGGCATCGATCTGGAGGTGCGCGCGGGCGAGATCCTCGGCATTGCCGGGGTGGCGGGCAATGGCCAGTCGGAACTGCTCGAGGTGCTGGGCGGCTATCGCAAGGCCACCGGCGAGGTGCTGATGAACGGCGCGCCCATCGACCTGACCGGGACGAAATCCGATGGCCAGTCGCGCCGCGAACGCGGCATCGCCCATGTGCCGGAAGACCGCCAGCGCGAGGGCCTGATCATGGATTTCCAGGCCTGGGAAAACGTCGCTTTCGGCTATCACCACGACCCGAAATACCAGTCGGGCCTGTTGATGAACAATGCCGCGATCAAGGCCGATACCGTGGCCAAGATCGAGAAGTTCGACGTCCGCCCGCCCGATCCCAATCTGACCGCCAAGAGCTTTTCCGGCGGCAACCAGCAGAAGATCGTCGTCGCCCGCGAGATCGAGCGCAACCCGGACCTGTTGCTCGTCGGCCAGCCCACCCGCGGCGTCGACATCGGCGCCATCGAGTTCATCCACAACCAGATCGTGGCGCTCCGCGATGCCGGCAAGGCGGTGCTGCTGGTCTCGGTCGAGCTGGAAGAGATCCTGTCGCTGGCCGACCGCGTGGCGGTGATGTTCGACGGGCGGGTGATGGGCGAGCGCCTGGCCTCCGAGACCAACGAAAAGGAACTGGGCCTGCTGATGGCCGGGATCACCGAGGAACCCGACAAGCCGGTGATCGAGGCGGTTGAGGAACAGCTGGCCGCGAAAGAAGCGCGGGAGGCCGGGCACCATGGCTGACTCTTTTGTTCAGCCGCTCGCGCGGGAGGACTTGGCGAATGAATAGCGTATTCGAGACTTTGCTATACGCCGCTCTCGCCGGCGCCATTATTGGTGCTGCAATCTGGCTATTCAGAAAAATGTTTTTGAGAAGCAAAATCAGCGGCTCCGGGTTGGGCGCCGAGCGCATGCCCGCATGGGCCGATGCGGTCCTTGTCCCCCTGATCTCGCTGATCCTCGCCGCGATCCTGTCGGCGCTGGTCATCATCGGCATCGGCGAAGACCCGGTGGCCGCCTTTACCCTGATGGTCGACGGTGCGTTGATGCGGTCGTCGGGCTGGGGCTACACGCTCTATTACGCCACCAACTTCATCTTCACCGGCCTCGCCGTGGCCGTCGCCTTCCACGCGCGGCTGTTCAACATCGGCGGCGAGGGGCAGGCCATGCTGGGCGGGCTTGGCGTCGCACTGGTCTGTCTCTACATCCCCTGGCCGCATTGGTCGCTGGCGCTGCTGGGCTCGGCCGTGGGCGCGGCCACCTTCGGCGCGCTCTGGGCGCTGATCCCGGCCTGGCTGCAGGCCAGGCGCGGCAGCCATATCGTGATCACCACGATCATGTTCAACTTCATCGCCGCCGCGGTGCTGAACTACGTGCTCGTCAACCTGCTGCGCCCGCCGCGCAGCATGGACCCGGCCACCGCGCGCTTTCCCGAGGCCACGCACCTGCCCACCTTCAGCGACATGTTCTCGACCGCCGAGACCGCGATGTTCCGCGGCGCACCGGCCAATGTGACCTTCTTCATCGCCGTGCTGGCCTGTGTCGCGGTCTGGGTGCTGCTCTGGCACACCCGGCTCGGCTACCAGATCCGCGCCTTCGGCCATTCTGAATCGGCCGCGAAATACGCCGGCATCTCGCCGGTGCGCATCACCGTCGTCGCCATGCTGATCTCGGGCGGCTTGGCGGGCCTCATGGCGCTCAACACCACCCAGGGCGAGGCTGAACGGCTGGTGATGAACGCCACCGAGGGCGCAGGCTTCATCGGCATCGCCGTCGCGCTCATGGGCCGGTCGCATCCTTTCGGAGTCTTCCTCGCCGCCATCCTCTTCGGCTTTCTCTACCAGGGCGGCGCGGAACTCGCACTCTGGACCAATATCCCGCGCGAGTTGATCGTGGTGATCCAGGCGCTGGTGATCCTGTTTACCGGCGCGCTCGACAACATGGTGCGCATGCCGCTGGAACGGGTCTTCATGGCCTTTCGCCGGAAGGAGGGCTGAGACATGGACCTGAACACCATCCTGCAGATCCTCGACTCCACGGTCCGGCTGGCCACGCCGCTGCTGCTGGCCTGCTTGGCGGGGCTGTTTTCCGAGCGTGCGGGCATCTTCGACATCGGTCTGGAAGGCAAGATGCTGGCCGCCGCCTTCTTTGCCGCCGCCTTTGCCTCGGTCACCGGCTCGGTCTGGATCGGCGTTCTGGCGGGGATCGGGGCCTCGCTGGTGCTCTCGGCCATCCACGGGCTGGCCTCGATCACCTTTCGCGGCAACCAGCTGATCTCGGGCGTCGCCATCAACTTCCTGGCCTCGGGCATGACGGTGCTGATCGCGCAGGACATGTTCGAACAGGGCGGGCGCACGCCCTCGCTCATGGCGGGCGGGCGGTTCGAGCCGATCACCCTGCCCTTCGCCGAAAGCCTGCAAGCCGTGCCGGTGCTGGGGCCGATCTATCATGACCTGATCTCGGGCCATTCGGCGCTGGTCTACGTCGCCTTCCTGATGGTGCCGCTGTCGTGGTGGGTGCTGTTTCGCACCCGCTTCGGGCTGCGCCTGCGCGCGGTGGGCGAGAACCCGGCGGCAGTGGATACCGCGGGGGTCTCGGTGATCGGGCTGCGCTTTGCCGCGGTGGCGATCTGCGGCGTGCTTTGCGGCATTGCCGGGGCGTATCTGGCGACCGGGTTGCAGGCGGGATTCGTGCGGGAAATGACGGCGGGGCGCGGCTTCATCGCGCTGGCGGCGCTGATCTTTGCCAAGTGGCGGCCGTGGTACGCGCTATACGCCTGCCTGCTCTTCGGCCTCTTGCAGGCGGTGGCGCTGCGCTATCAGAACATCGACCTCGGCGTCTTTGTCCTGCCGGTCCAGTTCATGGACGCGCTGCCCTATATCCTGACCGTGGTGATCCTGGCCGGTTTCGTGGGCCGGGCCATCCCACCCCGCGCGGGCGGCGAGCCCTACGTCAAGGAGCGCTGAGCCAGGGGCCTTGGCGCAGGGCGAAGAATGCCCGGAAGGGCTTGATGAGCCGATGCTGCACTTGCAACCGGGTCACGGTCGGGATTAGGAAGGACCATGCAAATCTACCTGCCCATAGCCGAGGTTTCGGTGAATGCGATCCTGCTTCTGGGCTTGGGCGGAATCGTCGGGCTCTTGTCCGGCATGTTCGGCGTCGGCGGCGGCTTTCTGATCACGCCGCTTTTGTTCTTCATCGGCATACCGCCGGCGGTTGCGGTGGCGACCTCGGCCAACCAGATCGTCGCCTCGTCCTTTTCCGGCCTGCTGGCGCATCTCAAGCGCAAGACCGTCGATCTCAAGATGGGCCTGGTGCTGCTGGTCGGCGGGCTGATCGGCGCGGGCCTGGGCGTCATCGTCTTCAACTACCTGCGCGCGCTGGGCCAGGTCGACCTGCTGGTGCGGCTGTGCTACGTGGTCTTTCTGGGCATCGTCGGCGCGCTGATGTTCGTCGAGGGCCTGCGCGCCTGGCAACGCGCGCGCCGCGCCGGAGGCACCCCCCCGGCGAAACGCAAGTACCGCGGCTGGGTCACCGCGCTGCCGCTGAAGATGCGGTTCCGCACCTCGGGGCTTTACATCTCGGTGATCCCGCCGGTGCTGGTGGGCTTCGCGGTGGGGCTTCTGGCGGCGATCATGGGCGTCGGCGGCGGCTTCATCATGGTGCCGGCGATGATCTATATCCTGCACATGCCCACCAAGGTGGTGATCGGCACCTCGCTGTTCCAGATCATCTTCGTCGCCGCCTTCACCACCCTGCTGCACGCCATCACCAACCATACCGTCGACATGGCGCTGGCGCTGTTTCTGCTGGTCGGCGGCGTGATCGGGGCGCAGTTCGGCACCCGCATCGGCCTCAAGATGAAGGCCGAACAGGTGCGCCTCCTGCTGGCGCTCCTGGTGCTGGTGGTCTGCGGCAAGCTGGCGCTGGAACTGCTGTTGCGCCCGTCGGAGCTTTATTCCATCGCCGATCCGGGGGGCTTGTGATGCGGCGGCTGCTGGCGGGTCTGGCATTCCTCGTCCTGCCGCTGATGGCCGAGGCCCAGCCTTCGGTGGTCGAGGAGGACGTGGTGCTCGGCCTGTCGCACAGCCGGGTGCGGATCACCACCAATTTCGACGGGTCCGAGATCCTGATCTTCGGCGCGATCCGGCGCGAGGCGCCGATGCCCGAGAGCGAGCTTGACGTGATCATCGCCGTGGCCGGCCCCTCCAACCCGGTGGTGGTGCGCAAGAAGGCGCGGCACTGGGGCATCTGGATCAATACCGAGTCGGCCGAGATCCGTTCCGCCCCCTCGCTCTATGCCGTGGCCAGTTCCGCGCCGCTGTCCGAGATCCTGTCGGAACAGACCGACACGATCTACCGGATCACCGCGCCGCGCGCGGTCTGGACCCTGGGGTCCGAGAAGGAATTCGCCGAGGCCGTGCTGCGCATCCGCCAGAACCAGGGGCTTTACACCCTCAAGGAATCCAGCGTCGAAGTGACCGAACAGACGCTGTTTCGCACCTCGGTCTCGATGCCGGCCAACCTGACCGAGGGCGCCTATCGCACCCGGGTCTTCCTGCTGCGCGACCAGCAGGTGGTGTCGGATTTCGAGACCGTGATCGACGTGCACAAGGTCGGGCTGGAACGCTACCTCTTCAACCTCTCGCGCGAGCACTCGCTGGCCTATGGCATCCTGGCCCTGGTCATCGCCATTGCCGCGGGCTGGGGCGCCTCGGCGGCGTTCCGGATGTTGAGCCGGGCGTGACGGGGGGCTGATCTGTCGACAGATCAGCCCCGATCCATCGATGGATCGGCCCCGCGCCTATTTCTCGGTCAGCTTCAACTCGATCCGCCGGTTGCGCGCCCGCGCCTCGGCGGTATTGGCCGGGTCGATCGGCGTGTACTGCCCAAAACCGTTGGCCGCCAGCCGCTCGGGGTCGATGCCGAGGAAGTTGATCATGTAGCGCACCACCGAGAGCGCGCGCGCCTGGCTCAACTCCCAATTGTCGGCAAAGAGGTCCGAGCCCACCACCGGCACGTTGTCGGTATGGCCGTCGACACGGATCACCCAGTCGATCTCGTCGGGGATGTCGTCGGCCACGGTGCGCAGGATATTGGCGACCTTGGCGATCTCGGCCCGACCCTCGCGCGAGAGTTCCGCCTGGCCGGACTCGAAGAGCACCGAGGAGGAAAAGACGAAGCGGTCGCCCTCGATCCGCACGCCTTCCTGGTCGCCGATCAACTCGCGCATCCGGCCGAAGAATTCCGAGCGGTATTTCTCGAGGTCCCGGGCCTCTTCCTCCAGCCGCGCCGCGCGTTCCGCCAGAAGTGCGGCATTGCGCGCCTCGGTCTCGGCGCGGCGCTTTTCCTCCAGCGCCTTTTGCGCCAGCGCGGTATTGAGGTCGGATCCGAGGTTCTCGATCTGGATCGATTGCGCGGCGTCGCGTTCCTTGAGATCGTCGAGCAGCGCCTGCAACTCGCCCAGTTGCGTGCGCAGCGCGCCGACCTGCTGGTTGAGCACCTGCGCGCGGCGCTGCGCGGCGGTGGAAACCTCGGTCTGCTGGGCCAGTTCCTGCCGCGCCGCCGCCAGAAGCGCCTCGCGGTTGGCGGTTTCGGCGCGGCTGGCGACAACATCGGCCTGCGCCGCCTTGGCCGCTTGCTCGGCGGCCAGTTTCAGCGCCAGCGCCTCGGCCAGGTCCTTGCGGATATCGGCGGCCTCGGTCTCGGCCTTGAGCGTGGCGGAGAGCGCGGCGGAGAGCTGGTCGCGCAGGCTGGTCTCGCCGGTCTCGGTCTCGTTCAGCGTGGCGCGCAGGTTGGCCAGTTGCTGCTCCAGCGACACGGTGGTTTGCTGCGCCGCGGCCAGTTGCCCGCCCAGCGCGCGGGCGTTTTCCTCGGCGGCCAGCCGGGCGGCCAGCGCCTCGGCGAGCTTTTCCTCCAGCGTCCGGCTCTCGGCGCGCGCATCGCCCAGCCGGGCCTCGGTCTCTTCGAGGTCGGCCAGGGCGCGGGCGCGCGCCTGATCCGCGGCGACCTTGGCGGCCAGCGCCTCGGCCAGGTCGTCCTCGACCCCGCGCAGATCGGATTGCGCCGCCAGCGCGCGGGTCAGTTCCTCTTCCAGCGTCGCCTGCCGTTCCAGCGCCACGGCGCGCGCCTGCACGGCATTGCGCGCGCTGCGCTGGGCCGAGAGCTTGTCGGCCAGCGCCTGCGCCAGTTGCGTCTCGAGCGCGCCCTTCTCGGCCTCGCTGCTGTCGCGCAGCGCGCTCAGCGCCTGCTGCAATTCGCCGATCCGGGCCGACTGGTCCTGGCTGTCGAGCAGCGCCGAGGCCAGTTGCGCCTCCAGCGCCGAGAGCCGCGAGGTGGTCTTTTCATCCTCCGACAGCGCGGTCTGCAGATCGGCGCGCAGCGCGGCATTGCGCTGCTCGGCATCCTCCTGCGCCAGCAGCGCCGCGGCAAGCCGGGCCTTGAGCGCATCGGCCTCCTGGGTCGTTTCCGCCAGCGCCTGGCCGGTCTCGCCCAGCCGGGTTTCTGCCGCCTCCTGCGCCAGAAGTGCTGCGGCGAGACGCGCGTCGAGATCGCGCTCCGCCGCCTGCGCCGCGGCAAGCATGTCCAGCGTCTCCTCGGCCTCGCGGCGCTGGTCCTCCAGCGCCATGGTCATCGCGGTCAGTTCGGCATCCGCGGTCTTGAGCCTTTCGCGCAGCGCGGCGGCGGCGGCGGAGTCGGCCAGCCGCCGGGCCTCCTCTTCGGACAGGCGGTTTTCCAGCGCGGTCAGTTGCGTGGCAAACCCCTCCTCGGCATCGGCCTGTTCGGCGCGGATCTGGGCCACCAGCGCCTCCAGCGCCTCGGCCTGGGCGGCGGCGAGGCGGGCGGCCTCGGTCTCGGCGTCGATCTCGTCGCGGGCCTGGGCCAGCGCGAGTTGCAGCGCCTCCTGCTCCGACATCAGCGCGGTTTCGCGCTCTTCCAGAGCGCCGATCCGCGCGGTGGCCTCGGCCCGGTCGGCCAGAAGCGCGGCGACCCGGTCCTCGAAACCGGCGATCCGCGCGCGGGCCTCGCCCAGCGCGGTGTCGCGCGCGGCAAGGTCGGTCTCCAGCGCCGCGATCTGCGCATCGGCCTGGCCCAGCGCGGCATCGCGTGCCGCCATCCCGTCCTCGAGCGTGGCGATCCGCGCCGCCTGGGCCTCGGCCTGCTTGCGGGCATCGCCCAGGGTCGAGACCAGGGTGCCGACCTCGCTTTCCAGCGCGGCACTCTTTTCGCGTTCCAGCCCCAGCGCCGCGGCCAGCGCGGCGATCTCCGAGCCCAGCGCGTCAAGCTGGCTTTCCTGCCCGGTAATGGTCTCGCGCAGGGTGAACTGGACCACCATGAAGATGGTCAGCACGAACATCAGCACCAGCAGCAGCCCGGTCATCGCGTCGACGAAGCCGGGCCAGATGCTGGCCTGGAACCTCTGTCCGGTACGGCGAGAGAGCGCCATGGCTTATCCCTCCTGTTCGGGGGTTTCCAGACTGGGCGGTCGCTGGTTGCGCCGGCTGCGCGCCGAGGGCGCCGAGGCGATGGTCAATTGCCGCGCGGCGGTGTTCAGCGCGCGGGTCAGCTGCGCCAGGTCGGTGCGCAACTCGGCCATGCTCTCCTGCCGGCCGGCGGACATTTCCTCGAGGATGCGCAGCATCTGCACGTCGATCGAGCGCAGGCGCATCCGGCTTTCGGCATCGATCCCGCTGTCGCTGTCCTGGCCCGCGCGGTGTTCCAGCGCGTCGATCAGCCTTTCCTGGCCCTCGGCCAGCCGGGTCAGCGCCATGGTCGGCGCCGCCTGCGCCTCGAGCCGTTCGGTCATGCGTTCCACGCTGTCGGCCAGCACCGAGAGCTTGTCATCCACCTCGGCCCGGCTGATGTCGGACTGGGTGAACATCTGCTGCAACTGCTCCATCTGCTCGGACATGTGATCGACCACCGCGACCAGAAGCTGCTGGTCGGAATTGCCCTCGCCCTCGCCCGAGCCGGCATAGCCCAGCCGGGTGATCGACGAGAGCCATTCCTCGAGCTCGCGGTAAAAGCGGTTCTGGCCGTGCCCGGCGAAAAGCTCCAGCAGCCCCACCACCAGCGACCCGGCCAGGCCCAGCAGCGAGGAGGCAAAGGCGGTGCCCATGCCGCCCAGCTGCGCCTGAAGCCCCAGTTGCAGGCGTTCAAAGACCTGCCCCGCGGTCTCGCCTGCCCGCGGCGTCAGCGAGCGGATGGTCTCGACCAGCGCCGGCACCGTGGTGGCCAGCCCGTAGAAGGTGCCCAGAAGGCCCAGGAAGATCAGCAGCGAGACGATGTAGCGGGTGATCTCGCGCGCCTCGTCGATGCGCTGGCCGACCGAGTCGAGGATCGAGCGCGACGAGGTGGCCGAGATCTGCATCCGCTTGCCCCGCGCCCGCATCAGCGTGGCCAAGGGCGCCAGCAGCCGCGGCGCCTTGTGCCCGGCGTCGCGCTCGGCCACGAAGCTTTCGATCCAGCGCACCGAGCCGATCAGCTGCACCACCTGGAAGAAGGTCGCCAGCACGCCGATCACGAAGACCAGCACGATGAAGCCGTTGAGATAGGGGTTCGAGGCAAAGACCGGCAGCACCCGCGGCAGCGCCAGGAACAGGCCCGCGCCGACCAGTCCCAGCACGGTGACCATGAACAGCACCTGCCGCACGGGTTGGGAGAATTTCGGCGCGGCCTCGCGGTCCGGCTTGTCCACCATAAGGGACCATTCCTGACATCAGCTAAATACGTCGGGACTCTAGGAAGGATTGCCGGTCAAGCCAAGGACTTATCGGCAAATGTCACGAACCCGGTCGGCCAACCATTGCAAATCCGCATCCTCGATTCCCAATTCGCTCAGATGCGCGGCGGTGTTCCACAGGTACTCGGTATTGGGCCCGCGCCCGCCCACCGCGCGGGCAATGATCCGGGCCTGATCTTCCAGCGGCAGCCCGCGGCAATATTGCCAGTGATCGGCGTTGATCACATAGGCCAGCGCCTCGACCCGGCGGCCATCCTCGAGCCCCAGCATGACGTGCCGCTCGACATAGGCCGAGGAGACAAGCTCGCGCTCGCGCAGGTAGGCCAGGGTTTCGTCCTCGCTGCCCGGCTCGGCGCGCAGGGCCACCCCGTCGCAGACCGCGCCCGGCGCCTCGTCCAGCGCCAGCACCAGGCCGGGCTCTTCCTCTGTGCCGCGGTGGTGGATCGAATGCATGCAGAAGCTGCGGTGGTAATGCTCGAGCGAGGCCAGCCGCTGCTCGGCCACCGCGAAGCCGGGATTCCACAGCAGCGATCCGTAACCGAATACCCAGAGTGCCATCGTGCTTTTCCTTTCTGCCCCTGCGATGTACTGCAAGGCCGCAACCGGGGAAACCCCGCAGGAGCGCCGGACATGATGAAACGCCTCGCCTTCGTGATCCTCCTGGCCGGCCTGGCCTGGTCGGGCCATTGGCTCTGGGGGTGGTACAGCCTGTCGACCGCCTACGAGGGCTGGTTCGCCGAACGCCGCGCCAAGGGCTGGCAGGCCGACTATGCCGACATGGCGATCCGCGGCTTTCCCAACCGCCATGACACCACCTGGACCGAGCTGCGCCTGACCGACCCCGAGAGCGGCATCGGCTGGCGCGCGCCCTTCTTTCAGCTGTTCCTGCTCAGCTACAACCGCCATCACGCCATCGCCGCCTGGCCCGACCGCCAGCTGATCCTCACCCCCGAGGGCGAGATCGAAGTAACCAGCGACAGCCTGCAGGCCAGCGTCATCACCTCCGGCGCGGAGCACGCCCTGGAGCGCGCCAACTTCGCCGCCGATGTCCTGAACCTGACCCGCGGCGAGAGCACCACCGCGCTGGCCCGGCTGCGCGCCGGCGTGCAGCGCGGCGAGGGCGCGGCCTATGACCTCGCGCTCTCGGTGGAGGGGTTGGCGCTGCCCGCCGCCCTGCTGCGCGCCACCGGCGGCGCCCTGCCCGAGACCTTCCACGAGGCCCGGCTGCAGGCGCAGGTCACCTTCGATGCCCCCTGGACCCTGGGTGCGGCCAAGACCCGGCCGCAGCCGCGAAGCCTCGACCTGACGCGGGCCGAGCTGGCCTGGGGCCCGATGGCGCTGCGCCTGGCCGGCGATCTTGCTATCGACGCCGCGGGGCGGGCCACGGGCGAGGTCCATCTGCAGGCCAGGAACTGGCAGGAGATGCTGGCGGTGGCGCGCGCCTCGGGCCGGGTTTCCGCCCTGGCGCTCGACGGGCTGGAGGCGACGCTCGGGCTGATGGCGCAGTTCTCCGGCAGCCCAACCTCGCTGGACGTGACGCTGACGCTGGACGACGGCCAGATGCGCCTCGGCCCGCTGCCCCTGGGCGCGGCCCCGCGGCTGGTCTTGCCCTGACACGGGGCCCCATCGCACCGCAGTCCCGGACTTGATCCGGGACCTCACCTGTCCCGTCTGCCATGAGGTCCCGGATCAAGTCCGGGACTGCGGATCGCGGATCGCCGTTGCAGCGCTCTCTTGCCACTCCCTCTCCCCCTTGCGCCCGGAAGACCCAGCGGCAAGACTGCCGTCATGACCCATGCCACCGACCGATTGCGAACCGAAATCACCGCCCGGCGCGACGATTTGGTCGCGCTGACCCAGGACCTGATCCGCTTCCCCACGCTGAACCCGCCGGGCGCGCAGTACCGCGAGATCTGCGACTACCTCGCCCGACGGCTGGGCAAACGCGGCTTCGACTGCCGGATGATTCGCGCCCAAGGGGCGCCGGGCGACGGCGACCGCCACCCCCGCTGGAACCTCCTGGCCCGGCGCGAGGGCGCTGTCCCCGGCGACTGCGTGCATTTCAACTCGCACACCGACGTGGTCGAAGTCGGCCAGGGCTGGAGCACCGATCCCTTCGGCGGCGAGGTCCGCGACGGGCGGGTCTACGGCCGCGGCGCCTGTGACATGAAGGGCGGGCTGGCCACC
Source organism: Paracoccaceae bacterium (assembly GCA_006226775.1). GTDB lineage: Bacteria > Pseudomonadota > Alphaproteobacteria > Rhodobacterales > Rhodobacteraceae > Marinovum. The sequence continues at coordinate 26,503 of SBGD01000048.1, forward strand.
TCGATCATCGCGGCGGAGGTCTTTGTCGACCTTTTCCCGGAGTTCGCCGGCGCCATCGAGATCTCTGCCACCGCGGACGAGGAATCCGGCGGCTACGGCGGCGTGGCCTACCTCGCCGAACAGGGGGTCTTCGCCCCCGAGCGGGTGCAGCACGTCATCATCCCCGAGCCCCTGAACAAGGACCGCATCTGCCTTGGACATCGCGGCGCCTGGTGGGCCGAGATCGAGACCCGGGGCGAGCTCGCCCATGGCGCCATGCCCTTTCTCGGCGATTGCGCGGTGCGCCACATGGGCGCGGTGATCGAGGCTTTCGAGACCCGGCTCTATCCGGCGATGGCGGCGCGGCGCACCGACATGCCGGTGGTCCCCGAGGGCGCGCGGTCCTCGACCATGAACATCAACTCGATCCACGGCGGCGAGGCCGAGCAGGCCGAGGATTACACCGGCCTGCCCGCCTATTGCGTGCCCGACAGTTGCCGCATGGTGATCGACCGGCGCTACCTGGCCGAGGAAAGCCACGCCAGCGTCTCGGGCGAGTTGCGCGCGCTGCTGGAGGATCTCAAGGCCACGCGGGCGAAGTTCGACTACCGGCTGGAAGAGCTGAACCACGTCGCCCCCTCGATGACCGACCGCGCCGCGCCGGTGGTCACGGTGGTCGCCGCCGCGATCCGAGAGGTGCTGGGCCGGGCGCCGGAATATGTCGCTTCGCCCGGTACTTACGACCAGAAGCACATCGACCGGATCGGGCGGCTGAAGAATTGCATCGCCTATGGGCCGGGCATTCTGGAACTGGCGCACAAGCCCGACGAATGGGTCGGGATCGACGACATGACCCAGAGCGCGCAGGTCATGGCGCTGACCTTGGCGGCTTTGTGCCTGGGGAATTCCTTGGGGACATTTGGGGGCTCTGCCCCCTCGCCCCCCGGAGTTTGACAGGCAAGATGAAGCAGGGGACGGTCCCAAGCTTCATCTTGCCGAGTAAACTCCCGCCGGAGGCATGAAAGTTCTCTTGGTGAGACCTTCGCGGAAGCGCCGACGTGCGCCACGGGCGAGGGTCGCCGGAAAACCGCTACCGCGCCACCGGGACGTCGATATTGTCGATCAGCCGGACACCGGCCAGGTGCGCCGCGGCAAAGAGGCGGGCAGGCTCGGAGGCGGTCTCCAGCAGCGCCAGCGTGTCGCAGCTGCGCAATTCCAGGTAGTCGACCGACAGGAAATCGGCGTTTTCCAGCGCCCGGAGCGCCCTCGGCGTCAGGTCCGCCATCGGCTTGCCCGCGGCCAGGCCCCGGGCGATGTCTTCCATCACCTCGTTCAGCCGCGGCGCCTTGACCCGCGCGCGGTCGCTGAGCAGCAGGTTGCGCGAGGACATCGCCAGACCGTCGATCTCGCGGATGGTCGGGCAGCCCACCACCTCGACCCCGAGGTCGAGATCGCGCGACAGGCGGCGGACCACCTGAAGCTGCTGGAAATCCTTTTCGCCGAAAAACGCCAGGTCGGCGGCGGTCTGGGTGAAGAGCTTGGTCACCACCGTCGCCACCCCGTCGAAATGCCCCGGCCGATGCGCGCCGCAGAGCACATCCGTCAGCCCCGAGACCGAGACCCCGGTGCAAAACCCCGGCGGATACATCGTGTCGCTCTCGGGCGCCCAGATCGCATCGATGTCGAAACGGTCGAGCTTGCGGGCATCCGCCTCCTCGGTGCGGGGATAATTGGCCAGGTCCTCGGGGCTGTTGAACTGCTTGGGGTTGACGAAGATGGTCACGATCACCCGGGTCGCGCGCTTCTTGGCCTCGGCCACGAGGCTGAGATGGCCGTCATGCAGCGCCCCCATGGTGGGCACCACGCCGATGGTCTCGCCCGCCCGGTGCCAGGTGCCGGTCATCTCGCGCAGGGTGGCAAGGTCACGCAGGATCGGCGCAATCAAGAGGGGGCCTCGTCGGCAAAGACATGCTCGGGGCCCGGGAACCTGCGCGCGCGGACCTCTGCGGCATAGGCGGCGATGGCGGCCTCGCCCGCTTCGCCCAGCGCGGCATAGCGTTTGACGAATTTCGGCCGGAAGGCGGTGAAGAGCCCCAGCATGTCGTCGACCACCAGCACCTGGCCGTCGCAGCCCGCCGAGGCGCCGATGCCGATGGTGGGGATCGCGACCGCCGCGGTGATCGCATTGGCCAGCGTCTCCGGCACCTTTTCCAGCACCACCGCAAAGGCCCCGGCCTCGGCCACCGCTTGGGCATCGGCGGTCAGCTGCCGCGCATCCTCGCCCCGGCCCTGGACCTTGTAGCCGCCCAGCGTGTTGACCGCCTGCGGCGTCAGGCCGATGTGGGCCATCACCGGCACGCCGCGGCGGGTGAGAAAGGCGATGGTCTCGGCCATGTGCACGCCGCCTTCGAGCTTGATCGCCCCGGCGCCGGTCTCGCGCATCAGCCGGGCGGCGCTGCGGAAGGCCTGCTGCGGGCCTTCCTCATAGGCGCCGAAGGGCAGGTCGACGACCATCATCGCGCTGTGCAGCCCGCGCGCCACGGCCTGGCCATGCAGGATCATCATTTCCATCGTCGCCTGCACGGTCGAGTCGAGCCCGTGCTGGACCATCGCCACGCTGTCGCCGACCAGCACGAAATCGCAATGCGCGTCCATCATCCGGGCCATGGGCGTGGTATAGGCGGTGAGCGAAACAATCGGCGTGCCCCCTTTCATCGCCCTGATCTGGTCAGGCATGGGAGCTTTGGGGCGGGCGGTCGCGCTCATGGGCGAGCCTCCGAATTCATGGCAGTTGCCACGGATGTAGCAGGCACGAGACAGCAAATCCAGCACGTTGCGTGTCGGCAGGCCCCCGGGATTCCGGGCTTGCGGTGTGGCGCCGCGTCGACGATGGTCAAGCAAAAGGGAGGACAGGATGCCTGATCCGGAACTGCCGTTCGATCCGTCGCTGGCCCTGATCGGCGGCGCCTGGCGCCCGGCCGAGGGCGGCGCGACGCTGGCGCTGCTCGACCCGTCGCAGGGCACCGAGCTTGCGCGAATCGCCCGGGGCGGGGCCCCCGACATCGACGCCGCGGTCAGCGCCGCACGGGCGGCGCGCGCAGGCGATTGGGGCCGGATGCCCGCGGCAGAGCGCGGCCGCATCCTGACCCGGATCGGCGCGCTGGTGCGCGAGCGCCTGGACTGGCTGGCCGAACTCGAGGCGCGCGACGTCGGCAAACCCCTGACCCAGGCGCGCAATGACGCGGTGGCGCTGGCGCGCTACTGCGAGTTCTACGGTGGCGCCGCGGACAAGGTGCACGGGCAAACCATCCCCTATCTCGAGGGCTACACGGTCTATACCCTGCGCGAGGCGCATGGCGTGACCGGCCATATCATCCCCTGGAACTACCCGATGCAGATCATCGGCCGCTCGATCGGCGCGGCGCTGGCGATGGGCAATGCCTGCGTGCTGAAACCGGCGGAAGAGGCCTGCCTGACCGCGCTGGCCTTTGCCTGGCTGGCCGAACAGGCGGGTCTGCCGCAAGGCGCGCTGAACGTGGTGCCGGGGCTGGGCGCCGAGGCGGGCGCGGCGCTAGCCGGCCATCCCGGCATCCAGCACGTGAGCTTCACCGGATCGGTCGCCACCGGCAGCGCGGTGCAGGTGGCGGCGGGGCGCAACGTGGTGCCGGTGACGCTGGAACTGGGCGGCAAGTCGCCGCAACTGGTGTTCGAGGATGCCGATCTCGACGCCGCCCTGCCCTTCCTGATCAACGCAGGCACCCAGAACGCGGGCCAGACCTGCTCTGCCTCGTCCCGCATCCTCGTGCATCACTCTCGCCACGCCGAGTTGCGCGAGTGCATGGCCGAGCGCTACAGCGCGCTCCGGGTCGGCCCGGCGATGGAGGACCTCGACGTCGGCCCGATGATCTCGGCCCGCCAGCAGGGGATCGTCGCGGGGTTCCTCGAAAAGGCCGCCGATCTCACCATTGCCGCCCAGGCCAAGGTGCCCGAGGGCCCCGGCCACTACGCGCCGCCGACGCTGCTCGACGCGGTGCCGCCCGATCATCCGCTGGCCCAGCAGGAGATCTTCGGCCCGGTTCAGGTCATCATCCCCTTCGGCACCGAGGAAGAGGCGGTGCGCATTGCCAATGGCACCGATTACGGGCTGGTCGCCGGCATCTGGACCCGCGACGGCGCGCGGCAGATGCGGCTGGCGCGGGCGCTGCACTCGGGGCAGGTCTATATCAACAATTACGGCGCAGGGGGCGGGGTGGAGCTGCCCTTCGGCGGGATCGGCAAATCCGGGCATGGCCGGGAAAAGGGCTTCGAGGCGCTCTACGGCTTTTCCACGCTCAAGACCGTGGCGGCCTTTCATGGATAGGCTCCGACCGCGGGCGGCAAGACACACCAACGAAAGAGGGTTCGCATGAGACTGGAAGGCAAGACCGCCATCGTGACCGGCGCCGGATCGGGCTTTGGCGCGGGCATCGCGCACAAGTTCCTGCAGGAGGGCGCGCAGGTCATGCTCGCCGATATCAACTACGAGGCCGCCCGCGACGTGGCCGAGGAATTCGGCGGCGTCGGCCAGCGCGTCGATGTCTCGGATGCCGCCAGCGTGCAGCACATGATCGACAAGGCGGTCGAACTGATGGGCGGGGTCGACATCCTGGTGAACAACGCCGGGGTGACCCATCTGCCGGCGCCGATGGAGGAGGTCTCGGAAGAGGATTTCGACCGGGTCTTCGCGGTGAACTGCAAATCGGTCTACTACGGCGCGAAATCGGTGCTGCCGCTGATGAAGGCGCGGGGCGCGGGCGCGATCCTCAACATCGCCTCGACGGCGGGCGTCTCGCCGCGGCCGAAGCTCAACTGGTACAATGCCTCGAAAGGCTGGATGAACACCGCCACCCGCGCCATGGCGATCGAACTGGCGCCGCATGGCATCCGCGTCAACGCGGTCAACCCGGTGGCGGGCGACACGCCGCTCCTGGCGTCGTTCCTGGGCGAGGACACGCCGGAGATGCGCGACAAGTTCCTCTCGACCATCCCGCTGGGCCGGTTTTCCATGCCGGAAGACATTGCCAATGCCGCCTGTTTCCTCTGCTCGGACGAGGCCAGCCTGGTGACCGGGGTCTGCATGGAAGTCGACGGCGGGCGCTGCATATGAAAGCGGTGAACCTGGCCGAGAAACTGGCGCGGGTTCACCGCCACTGGGATCCGCATGTGGTGGCCGACTACAATGACAACGAGGTCATGGTGGTGAAGTTCGAGGGCGCGTTTCCCTTCCACCTGCACCCGGAGACCGACGATTTCTTCCTGGTGCTGGAGGGCGAGATGGTGATGGACCTCGAAGGGTCTTCGCATGTCGTCAAGGCCGGAGAGCTCTTCATCGTGCCCAGGGGCGTCACCCATCGCCCGCGCGCCGAGTCCGAATGCAAGGTGCTGCTGATCGAGCCGAAAGGTACACCCAACACCGGCGATCCCGCCACCGCGGCGAAAAAACCGCGCATCTGAGACAGCCCCGGCACCCGCCCCCTGCCCCAAGGATCCACCGATGGAGATCGAGACCGGCCCGAAGAACCTGATCACCGATGTCACCGGCCTGCGCGTCGGCAATGCCCGCGACGCGGCGCTGAAATCCGGCTGCACGGTGCTGGTGGGCGAGGCGCCTTTCGTCGCCTCGGTCGCCGTCATGGGCGGCGCCCCCGGCACAAGGGAAACCGACCTGCTGGCGCCGGACAAGATGGCGCCCGCGGTGGATGCGCTGGTGCTTTCGGGCGGTTCGGCCTTCGGGCTGGCGGCGGCGCAGGGGGTGATGGAGGCGCTGGCCGCACAGGGCCGGGGCTTCGCGGTGGGCTCGGCCCGCGTGCCGCTGGTGCCCGCCGCGATCCTCTTCGACCTGCTCAACGGCGGCGACAAGGCCTGGCCGGAAAACCCCTACCCCGCGCTGGGCCGCGCGGCATTGCAGGCCGCCGCGGGCGACTTCGACCTCGGCTCCACCGGGGCCGGGACCGGCGCCACCACGGCGATGCTGAAAGGGGGCCTCGGCTCGGCCTCGCAGCGCCTTGAGGGTGGCGTCACCGTGGGCGCGCTGGTCGCCGCCAACCCGGTGGGCGCGGTCACCACGGCAGGCGAGCGGCATTTCTGGGCCGCCCCGTTCGAGATCGGCGCGGAGTTCGGCGGCCTCGGCCCCGACCCCAGCCCCCGCGCCCTCGACCTGCGCCAGAGCCGCAAGCTCTCGGCCATGGCCGCCGGCGCCAATACCACCATCGCCATCGTCGCCACCGATGCACTGCTCACCAAGGCCCAGGCCCGGCGCATGGCCACTGCCGCCCATGCCGGCATCGCCCGCGCGGTGGTGCCCTCGCATACGCCGATGGACGGCGACCTGGTCTTTGCCGCCGCCACCGGCCAGGTGGCGCTCACCGCGGCCGACTGGCAGATGCTCGAGATCTGCCACGCCGCCGCCACCTGCCTGTCGCGCGCCATCGCCCGCGCGATCCATCTCGCCACGCCCGCCCCCGGCGACACGATGCCCTGTCACGGGCAAGGGGTCTGAGGGCAAAGCGACCCCCCTGGCACCAGGTCCGCCGCGTCCCGGCCTTGCGCCGGGACCTCTGCTCGACCCTTGGCCATGAGGTCCCGGCGCAAGGCCGGGACGCGCCGGTCGAGCCCCCGGATCGCCGCGCCGCAGCCCCCCGGCCCGCAAGCTTTCTTGACCCTCGCGCAGCCATTGGCTAGGCGAGGACCAAAGCAAAAGCGACAAAGGAACAGCCCCATGAGCACGCATTCCCTTCTGATCCTGCCCGGCGACGGCATCGGCCCCGAGGTCATGGAACAGGTGCGCCGCATCATCGACTGGTACGGCGACAAGCGCGGGCTCAAGTTCGAGGTCAGCGAAGACCTCGTCGGCGGCTGCGCCTATGACAAGCATGGCACCCCCCTGCACGACGACACCATGGCAAAGGCACAGGAAGTCGATGCCGTCCTGCTGGGCGCCGTGGGCGGGCCGCAGTACGACAATCTCGATTTCAGCGTGAAGCCCGAACGCGGCCTGCTGCGCCTGCGCAAGGAGATGGACCTTTTCGCCAACCTGCGCCCCGCGCAATGCTTCGACGCGCTGGCCGATTTCTCCTCGCTGAAAAAGGAGGTGGTCTCGGGCCTCGACATCATGATCGTGCGCGAGCTGACCTCGGGCGTCTATTTCGGCGAGCCGCGCGGCGTGATCCGCGAAGGTAACGAGCGCGTGGGCATCAACACCCAGCGCTACACCGAGAGCGAGATCGCCCGCGTCGCGCGCTCGGCCTTCGAGCTGGCGCGCAAGCGCGGCAACAAGCTCTGCTCGATGGAAAAGGCCAATGTGATGGAATCGGGCGTGCTCTGGCGCGACGTGGTGACCGAGGTGCATCAGGCGGAATATGCGGATGTGGAGCTGTCCCACATGTACGCCGACGCCGGTGCCATGCAGCTGACCCGCTGGCCCAAGCAGTTCGACGTGATCGTCACCGACAACCTTTTCGGCGACCTGCTGAGCGATCTCGCCGCCATGCTGACCGGGTCGCTGGGGATGCTGCCCTCGGCCTCGCTCGGCGCACCGATGGACAATGGCCGACCCAAGGCGCTCTACGAGCCGGTGCATGGCTCTGCCCCCGACATCGCCGGTCAGGGCAAGGCCAACCCGATCGCCTGTATCCTCAGCTTCGCCATGGCGCTGCGCTACAGCTTCGACCAGGGGGACGAGGCCGCAAGGCTGGAAAAGGCCGTCGAGACGGTGCTGGCCGATGGTGTGCGCACCGCCGACCTGCTGCAGGCCGATGGCGCCAGGCCGGTCTCGACCTCGCAGGCCGGTGACGCGATCCTCGCCGCTCTCGACGCCTCGCTCTGAGCCTCGCAGCGGGGCGGGAAACCCCCGTTCCGCGCCCCTCCGGCAGAGGTCTGCCGGCGGGCATCTGCGCCCTCGACGCGGGCCAAGGCGTTGGGATAGCCTGCGGCTGACCCAACCCGAAAGGTGCCCCATGTTCCGTCTTGCCGCCGCCTGCCTGTTTCTCGCCGCGCCCGCGCTTGCCAATGGCACCGAGGTCGGCCAGATCATCGACTGGCCGATGCCCTCGATCCTCAACGGGGTCTCGACCCTGCCCGCGCCCGACGCGGAAGGCCGCCCGCACATGGCGCTGGTCATCCGCCGCGACAACAGCGGCAATATCGTCGTGCAATACGCGAATACCGGCTATGCGGACGACAGCGTCGACGGCGAACGCAAGACCCATGTCCTCGAACCCCAGGCCGACGGGCGCTACAAGGTGCTGGAAAGCAAGACCGAATACCGTTGCCGCCGCGGCGAGACGCCGATGACCTGGCAGAGCGCGCCCTGCCCCTGAGCCGGGCCCGCGGGGCTTGAACCCGGCGGGCATTTGGCCCTAACAGGGGACAACGCAATATGCCCGCGTGCGCGGCTCATCCGGCGAGACTTCATGAACATCAAAGGCCTGCTCTTCGCCCTCCTGGGATTTGCGCTGTTTTCCATGCATGACGTGGTCGTCAAGTACCTCGGCAGCACCTATTCCCCGATCCAGATCATCTTTTTCGCCGGGCTGTTCAGCTTTCCGCTGCTCAGCTTCGTGCTGATCACCGATTCCACCCGCGACAACCTGCGCCCGGTGCATCCCTGGTGGGTGCTGGTGCGGGTGCTGGCGGCGCTCGTCACCGGGCTGCTGGGGTTCTATGCCTTCTCGGTGCTGCCGCTGGCGCAGACCTACACGCTGCTCTTTGTCGCGCCGATGCTGATCACCGTGCTGGCGATCCCGCTCCTGGGCGAGCACGTCGGCATCCACCGCTGGGCGGCGGTCACGGTCGGGCTGGTGGGCGTCATCGTGGTGCTGCGCCCCGGCACGCAGGAGTTGTCGCTGGGCCACGCCGCGGCGCTGGCCTCGGCGGCGACCAATGCGCTGTCGTCGATCGTGGTGCGCAAGATCGGCCAGGCCGAGCGGCCGATCATCCTGGTGCTCTATCCGCTGGCCGGGAATTTCCTGCTGATGGGCGCGGCGCTGCCCTTCGTCTATGTGCCGATGCCGATCCTCGACCTGGGCGGGCTGGCGGTGATCGCGCTGCTGGGCTTCATCGCCAGCATGTGCATCATCGCCGCCTATCGCTTCGGCGAGGCCGCCATCGTGGCGCCGATGCAATATTCCCAGATCCTCTGGGCCACCTTCTTCGGCTTCCTGCTGTTCGGCGAAAGCCTCGACCGGCCGACGATGATCGGCGCCGGGCTGATCATCGCCTCGGGGCTCTACATCGTCTTTCGCGAAAGCCGCGGCGGCAAATCGAGCAATACCCCGGTGCTGCGCAACCGCACCCGCGGCTTCAGCCCGGGCAGTGTCCGCACCTCGGCGATGCTGCGGCGCTGGAAAGAGAACTGAAAGCGCCCGAATCCCTCTTGCAATGCGCGGATGCCCGATGTAATCCGCCCGTCACGGTCGGAGTGTAGCTCAGCCTGGTAGAGCACTGTCTTCGGGAGGCAGGGGCCGGAGGTTCGAATCCTCTCACTCCGACCAATTTCACCCCATTTCCCGCGTCTGGGCGCCGGTATCAGCCCGGCGTCGCCTCGGGTTCGTCCTCGGTGGCGAGGGCCGCGGTCTCGGGCGTCAGTGCCCGGCCCGGCGGCGCGGCCTGGAAGTTGCCCTTCTGCGCCTCGGGCACGGCGGCGCGGCTGCGGATGCGCAGCAGGGTGAACAGCACGATCAGCACATGCGCCAGCAGCGACACCATGAAGAGCCCGGTGCTGCCGACCTGCGACATGCCGACCCCGGCCAGCAGCGGCCCGACGATCGAGCCGAGGCCGAACACCATGAGCAGCCCGCCGCTGGTCTGGATGAAGGCGCCGTCGGCGGCATGGTCGTTGGCATGGGCGATGATCACCGGGTACATCGAGAACACCGCCGCGCCGTAAAGACAGCCCAGCGCCATGTTGATCCCGAGGCCCTGCGGCGCCATCCAGATGAACAGCGCATCGGCGGTGACCGCCACCAGCGCGATGGCCAGCAGCACGATCCGCCGGTCGAGCTTGTCCGAGGCCAGGCCCACGGGGATCTGCGCCAGTGCCCCGGCGAGGATCGGCATGCTGGAAAACAGCGCCACCCCGGTCAGGGTGATGCCCACCCCGTCGGCATAGACCGCCGCCAGCGTGCCGAAGGCGCCGTTGGACATGCCCACCATGAAGACCGCGAAGAGCGCCACCGGAGAGTTGCGCCAGAGCGCCTTGAGATCCAGCCGCACGGTCACCAGCGGCTTGGGCGTGGCCGAGGTCGAGATCGCCACGGGCAAGAGCGCCAGGCTGTAGAGGATGGCCCCCAGCACGAAGAAGAGATGGCTGTCGGTCGGCCCGAGGGTCAGCGACATCTGCCCCGCGGTCGAGGCGACGAGGTTGACCATGGTGTAAAGCCCGAACACCCGCCCGCGGTCGCCCGGCGCGGTGGCTTCGCTGAGCCAGCTTTCCACGATCATCGCCGCCCCGGCGAAGCAGAACCCCGAGAGCGCGCGCAGCGGGATCCAGGCCCAGGGGGTGAGAAACAGCAGCGACGACAGGATCGCCACCGCCGCCACCGCCGCCATGACGGCGAAGCTGCGGATATGGCCGGTCTTGGCCACCAGCCCCGGCGTCAGCAGGCAGCCCGAGACATAGCCGATCGCCCAGCCCGTCCCCAGAAGCCCCAGCGAGAAGGCCGAGAAGCCCTCCGACGTGCCCCGCACCGGCAGGATGAGCCCGTTGACGCCGCCTGCAAACAGCAGCAGCGCGCTTCCGAGGAGCAATGCACTGACCGGCAGGAGAGAGCGAAGCATGCGCCGAGCCTAGATCAAGAACGCAGGCAAGGGAAACACCGCAGTGCCGCCTCTCGCCACGCTTGCCACGCGCGCCCCGCCGTCCCGGACCTGATCCGGGACCTCATGGCAAACCGCACGCGGAGGTCCCGGATCAGGTCCGGGACTGCGGCGGAAAGGATGTCCGCCCCCCCGCCCGGCGGACCACCTGCGCCCCCCCGGCCCCGCTCACCCCGCCGCCTGCCGCGCCACGTCCTGCGCCACCAGTTGCTTGTAGAGCGCGCGGATGTGCAGCGTCAGCGGACCGGCGCCCTGGCCGGGGCCGATCGGCCTGCCGTCGACCTCGGCCACCGGGGTCTGGGCGCCGAAGGTGCCGGTGAGAAAGGCCTCGTCGGCGCCATAGACCTCGTAGAGCGAGAAGTTCTTCTCGTAGACCGGAACGCCATTGTCGCGACACAGGTCGATCACCTTGGCCCGCGTCACCCCGTTCATGCAGTAATCGCCGGTCGAGGTCCAAACCTCGCCGCGCCGGACGATGAAGAAATTGCAGGCATTCGTGGTGTTCACGAAACCCTGCGGATCGAGCATCAGCGCCTCGTCCGCCCCGGCCTGCTCGGCCTGCAGGCACGCGATCACGCAATTGAGCTTGGAATGCGAGTTGAACTTGGGATCCTGGCTGTGCGGCAGCCCGCGCACCTGCGGCACGCTGGCCAGCCGGATGCCGCCGGTCTGGACGCTTTCGCTGGGTTTCGAGTGCTCGCAGATCGCCACCACGGTCGGCCCCCAGCGGCTGAGCGAGGGGTGCTGGAACGGCTTGGCCTTGCGCCCGCGGGTGATCATCAGCCGGCAATGGGCATCGGTGGTCATGCCATTGGCCGCGGCGGTGCGGTCGAGGATGGCGCGGATCTCCGAAGGCGTCAGCCCGGGGTCGAGCGCCACCGCCTTGAGCGAATTGAACAGCCGGTCCATGTGCGCGTCGAAAAACGCCCATTGCCCGTTGTAGAGCCGCAGCCCCTCCCACATGCCGTCGCCCAGCATGAAGCCGCTGTCATAGACCGAGACCTTGGCCTCGGCCTTGGGCACCAGCTCGCCATCCACGTAGATCAGCAGATCGTCATTGCGCGGGTCGTGTTCGGCGTCATGGGTGGTGCGGTCAGTCGTGGTCATCGGATACCTCCTTGGGGACGGCCAGCGCATGGGCGGCAAGGTCGCGGTAGATCGGCAGCGCCCGGGCGCAGAGATCGGCCAGCGCCGGCGGCAGGTCGGGCAGGTCGCCCTCGGGCCCGGCAAAGCCGGTCGAGCGGTGCACCGCGTCGTACCAATGCGCCGCCCAGACCCCGTCGCGCGGATGGCCGCCGGCGGGCCAGTGCAGCATCGCCGGATCGAAGTCCAGCCCGATGGCATCGCAGAGCGCGCGCAGCATCGCCTCGGGCGCGCGGCGGATGTCGGCGCTGTCGATCACCACCGCGGGCGCCCCGGCGTCGCGCACCGCCGCGAAGATCTCGCGCTGCTGGCGAAAGCCGATGTCGTCGAGCGTCGGCGCCTCGCGCTTGCGGTCGTAACTGGCCAGCACCCGCGCCGGATGGCGAATCAGGAAGACATGGCTGACCGCGGAAAACCAGGCGCGGTCGATGCCGGGCAGCATGTGATGGCACATGTGCTTCTGGTAGAAATGCGCCGCCCCGTTGGGCGCCGGTGCCGCACAGGCCCTTGCGACGGCCCCGGGGTCCGGGTCTCCGGCGGCAATGATCCGGTCGCGCATCGGATGCGCCAGGCCCGAGCGTTGCAGGTAGGCGGCATAGAACGGCTCGTCCCAGACGTCGAAATCGCGCCGCGCGCCGAAGGCATACATCAGCGCGGTCGAAAGATTTCGCGGCCCCGACCACATGGCGATATTCATCCTGCCCTCCGTCCTGCGCGCCGCCCGATCCCCGCGGCATTCGCCCCCGACTGTGCGCCACAATCGCGGCTTTCGCAATCGCGCCGCATGGTCGGATTTCCGCTCATTCCGCGGTCGCCGAAAAATGATTTCTGGCGCATTCACGGGCATGCTATTATCCGATTGCGGTGATTTCGATAAATCGCCCTGTCGTTGACACTGATTCGCGTCAGATATCCATTCGCCTGCATCTAATGCGCGAAATGTGTGACACGAATTGATGAAAGGGGTTGCAAGGCCGGCCTTTCGTCTCAAATAAATGGTTTGACTGATTATTCATGATCAATTAACGAAGCAACATGTCGTATTGACAAGCAATCGGAGACTCCATGCCGGAAATCAATTTGGACGGTCTGTCTCTAAAGGAACTGAAGCAGTTGCAGAAGAACGTGGCAAAGGCAATCAGCACTTTTGAGGACCGCAAGAAGAAAGAAGCGCTTGCAACGCTCGAAGCCAAAGCGGCCGAGATGGGGTTCTCCCTGTCGGATCTGACGAATGGCAAGGGCGGCAAGGTCTCGGCGCCGAAATACCGAAACCCCGATGATGCCAGTCAGACCTGGACCGGTCGCGGACGCAAACCGGCTTGGTTCGTGGATGCCCTGGCGCGCGGTGTTCCACCCGAAGACATGCTCATTTCCTGAAATACATTCTTGTTTTTCAGGACAGGAGGCCCCGGTGCGCGGCACCGGTCGCCATGAAAAAAACCCCCGGCAGCGATCCGCTGCCGGGGGTTTCCTGTTGTGTCCTGCGCGCGCCGGTCAGCCGATCGCCGCGGCCTTCACGTCGTCGTCGATGAAGGGCACGTATTGCGCGAAATTGTCGGCAAACATCTGCACCAGCTTGCCGGCCTGCGCGTCATAGGCCCCCGGGTTGCCCCAGGTGCGGCGCGGATCGAGCAGCACGTCGGGCACGCCCGGCACATCGGTCGGCACGTCGAAGCCGAAGTTGGGATCCTTGCGGAACTTGGCCTCGGCCAGCGAGCCGTCGAGCGCCGCGGTCAGCAGCGCGCGGGTGGCCTTGATCGGCATCCGCGAGCCGGTGCCATAGGCGCCGCCGGTCCAGCCGGTATTGACCAGCCAGCAGGTCGCACCATGCTTGGCGATCTTTTCGCGCAAGAGGTTGCCATAGACTTCCGGTCGGCGCGGCATGAAGGGCGCGCCGAAACAGGTCGAGAAGGTGGGCTCGGGCTCGGTCACGCCGCGCTCGGTGCCCGCCACCTTGGAGGTGAAGCCCGACAGGAAGTGATACATCGCCTGCGCCGGGGTCAGCCGGGCGATGGGCGGCAGCACACCGAAGGCATCGCAGGTCAGCATGATGATGTTCTTGGGATGCCCGCCCAGCGCGGTTTCCGAGGCATTGGAGATATAGTCCAGCGGATAGGCGCAGCGCATGTTGGCGGTCAGGCTGTCGTCCTCGAAATCCAGTTCCTTGGTCTCGGGGTCATAGACCATGTTCTCGATCACCGTGCCGAACTTGGTCGTCGTGGCATAGATCTCGGGCTCGGCGGTGGGCGACAGGTTGATGGTCTTGGCATAGCAGCCGCCCTCGAAGTTGAAGGTGCCGCGATCCGACCAGCCGTGCTCGTCGTCGCCGATCAGCACCCGGCCGGGATCGGCCGAAAGCGTGGTCTTGCCGGTGCCCGAGAGGCCGAAGAAGATCGCCGTATCGACCGGGTTGCCGACCGCGTGGTTGGCCGAGCAATGCATCGGCATGATGCCCTTCTGCGGCAGCAGGTAATTCAGCAGGGTGAAGACCGATTTCTTGTTCTCGCCCGCGTATTCCGTGCCGCCGATCAGGATCAGCTTGCGGTCGAAATTCATCGCGATGACGGTGTCCGAGCGGCAATCGTGGCGCGCCGGGTCGGCCTTGAAGCTGGGGCAGTTGATGACGGTGAAATCCGCGGTGAACTCGTTGAGATCCTCGCGCTCGGGCCGGCGCAGCAGGTGACGGATGAAAAGCCCGTGCCAGGCCAGTTCGGTCACCATGCGAACGTCGATCGAATGCGCCGGATCCGCGCCGCCGACAAGGTCCTGCACGAAATAGTCGCGGCCCTTCATATGCGCCAGCATGTCGTCGTAAAGCGCATCGAAGCCTTCCGGCGACATGGCGGCATTGTTTTCCCACCAGATGGTGTCGGCCACGCTTTCGGTCCGGACGACATGCTTGTCCTTGGGCGACCGTCCGGTGAACTTGCCGGTGGACACAAGCAGCGCGCCGCCTTGACCCAGAACGCCCTCTTCACGCCGCAGAGCCTCTTTGATCAGCGCAGGTTCCATGAGGTTGTAATAGACATTGCCCAGACCTTCGATCCCTTGATCTTCAAGCCGGAACTGCGGGTTGACCCGTCCAAATGCCATGTCTCGCTCTCCATGTGTCCGCGTCGATAGGCGGAAGTCTTTCGCTGGCGGCCCCTCGGCCGCCTCCCTGACCCATGCTCGGGGCCCTGGTCCGGTTGGTGTAACATGCCGCTTCCAAGGCTGAACAGGACGCAAACGCACAGTTAGCGCCACCAGATACGTGTTTAGCGCAATCATCTTTCGCGCCCGATGCGAAATTTCGCACCCCGGCCGCGGAAGTGAGGCAATTTAGTCATTCATTGGTAATTTTGCGGTCTGCTGGGGCAGGAGCGGCTGCGTGATTCGCAGTTAAGGATTGATTGCACCCTGCAAATCAAGGCATAATGGTGAAAAAACAATGGCAGCCGAGCAGTATAAGGACAAGACCTAATGTCTAAGATCGCCCTTGTGGACGATGACAGGAACATTCTGACATCCGTTTCCATGACGCTTGAGGCCGAAGGCTTCGAGGTCGAAACCTACAACGACGGCCAGTCCGCGCTGGACGCCTTCAACAAGAAGATGCCCGACATGGCCGTGCTGGACATCAAGATGCCGCGCATGGACGGGATGGACCTGCTTCAGCGCCTGCGCCAGAAGACGACCATGCCGGTGATCTTCCTCACCTCCAAGGATGACGAGATCGACGAGGTGCTGGGCCTGCGCATGGGCGCCGACGATTACGTGAAAAAGCCGTTTTCCCAAAGGCTTCTGGTGGAACGCATCCGCGCGCTGCTCCGCCGCCAGGACGCGGTCGAGAATGATGTTGTCGGCGATACCGAGGAGACCAAGGTCATGGAGCGCGGCGATCTGCGGATGGATCCGCTGCGCCATGCGGTGGCCTGGAAAGGCCAGGACGTGTCGCTCACGGTGACCGAGTTCCTGCTGCTGCAGGCCCTGGCCCAGCGCCCCGGCTTCGTGAAATCGCGCGATCAGCTGATGGATGTTGCCTATGACGACCAAGTCTATGTGGACGACCGCACCATCGACAGCCACATCAAGCGGCTGCGCAAGAAGATGCGCAGCGTCGATCCTGACTTCTCGGCGATCGAAACGCTCTACGGTATCGGCTACCGGTACAACGAAGAGTAATGGCCCTGGTCGGAGAGATGGGCGTGCCTGAGCGGGGCTCAAAGCGGCGCGGGGACGTTGTCCTTGGCGACGACTGGGTCGCGCCCGACGGCACCGTCGAGCAGGAGATGCAGGACAGCCGCGCGCGCCGTGGCCTGTTCTCGCTGCGCACCTCGCCGCTGACCCGCAAGATCATCATGTTCAACCTCGTGGCGTTGAACGTGCTGGTGGGCGGCATCCTCTACCTCAATTCCTCGCGCGACGGGCTGGCCGCCCAGCGCGCCAGCGGGCTGATTTCCGAGGCCGAGCTGATCGCCGATGTCTTCGAGGCGCAACTGCCCGGCAATGCGCCGGTCAACCTGGCCACCAACGACGGCATCGATGTCGAGGCCACCCTCGCCGGGATCGAGCTGCGCCGCCGGGCCGAGATCTTCGTGCTCGACCCGAACCAGGCCATCGTCGGGCGCAGCGCCGCGCGGGCCCTGCCCGAGGAGGAAGACAGCAGCACCCTGATCACCGACATCCTCGCCTCGATCTGGTCGGCGGTGGAAAGCGTCGTCTCGGGCACCAAGGAAGAGCGGATCGCCGCCTTCGAGGAACATGTCTCGGCCATGGCCGGCCCGGCGCTGTCGGGCGAGACCACGGTGCGCAACACCGAATCCGCCGATGGCTCGACCGTGTTCACCGTCGGCAGCCCGATCGAGCAGAACGGCACGCCGATCGGCGCCGTGGTGCTGGTTTCCGCCTCGGGCGAGATCGACCGCCTGGTCCGCACCGAGCGCGAGCGCGTGCTGCAGATGTTCCTGGTGGCCACTATGGTCTCGATCGGCCTGTCGCTGGTGCTGGCCTCGACCATCTCGAACCCGATTTCCGACCTCGCCGAGGCCGCCGAACTGGGCCGCGACCGCGACCGCCGCCGCGACACCAGGGGACGGGTGCGCATTCCCGACCTGACCGCCCGCCCGGACGAGATCGGCCGCCTCTCGGGCGCGCTGCGCGGC
Source organism: Paracoccaceae bacterium (assembly GCA_006226775.1). Lineage (GTDB taxonomy): Bacteria > Pseudomonadota > Alphaproteobacteria > Rhodobacterales > Rhodobacteraceae > Marinovum. Next base: position 43,623 of record SBGD01000048.1, read on the forward strand.
ATGGTCACCGCACTTTACGACAGGATCGACGCCAATGAACAATTCGCTGCCGATGTCAGCCATGAGATCAAGAACCCGCTCGCCTCGCTGCGCTCTGCCGTGGGCTCGTTGCGCATGGTGAAGCGCGAGGATCACCGCGAAAAGCTGCTCGACGTGATCGATCACGACGTGCGCCGGCTCGACCGGCTGGTGAGCGACATTTCCGATGCCTCGCGGCTCGACAGCGAGCTGGTCAAGGAAGACCAGGCGCGGTTCAACCTGATCGACCTGCTGCGCAGCCTGACCGACCACCTGGGCCAGGATGCCCAGGCCAAGGGCGTCGAATTCATCACCGACCTGCCCGACAAGCCGATCCATGTGCACGGGCTCGAACCGCGGCTGGCGCAGGTCTTCGTCAACCTGATCACCAATGCGATCAGCTTCTGCGAAGAGGGCGACGCCATCCGCGTCTGGACCCGGCAACGCCAGAACCGGGTGCTGATCGTGGTGGAAGACACCGGCCCCGGCATCCCGGAAGAGGCGCTGACCAAGATCTTCAAGCGCTTCTATTCGCACCGGCCCGAGCATGACTTCGGCAACAATTCGGGCCTCGGCCTCGCGATCTCCAAGCAGATCGTCGAAGCCCATGACGGCGTGATCTGGGCCGAGAACATCCGCCCCACCGAGGCCGACATCACCTCCGAGCCCCTGGGCGCGCGCTTCGTCGTCGGGCTTCCCGTCTAGATCATGGCACCGGCGGCCCCCGCCTGCGTCCTTCATGCAAGCACCGTGGCCTTCCGGGGCCGCGGTGTTCTCATTTGCGGGCGCTCGGGCAGCGGCAAGTCGGCGCTGGCGCTTCAGTTGATGGCGCTGGGCGCCGGGCTGGTGGCCGATGACCGCACCGAGATCACCGCCCGCGACGGCGAAGCCATCGCCACCTGCCCGCCGGCCATTTCCGGCCGGATCGAGGCGCGCTTTATCGGCATCCTCGCCGCCCCGCCGCAGGGCCCGGTGCCGCTGGCGCTGGTGGTCGATCTCGACCGGAGCGAGGATCAGCGCCTGCCGCCCTTTCGCCGGCGCGAGATCGCTGGTATCCATCTCCCGTTACTTCACAATATCGCGCTGCCCCATTTTCCGGCCGCGATCCGGCAATACCTGCTGCAGGGACGCCTGGAATAAGACGCAAGGACACGCCATGACCGTACCCGCCCTGCCCCGCCTGGTGCTGTTGACCGGTCCCTCCGGGGCCGGACGGTCCACCGCGCTCAATGCGCTGGAAGACCTCGGCTTCGAGAGCATCGACAACCTGCCGCTGACGCTGGCGCCGCGGCTGCTGGAAAACGGGCTCAAGCGCGACATGGCGCTGGGCATCGACGTGCGCACCCGCGATTTCTCGCCCGCGGCGCTGAGCGCCCTGCTGGCCGATATCGCCACGCTGACCGGCACGGCGGCCGATCTGCTGTTTCTCGACGCCGATCCTTCGGTGCTGGTCTCGCGCTATTCCGAGACCCGCCGCCGCCACCCGATGGCGCCCGACGGCACGCCCGAGGCCGGCATCGCGGTGGAGTTCGACCTGCTCGCGCCGGTGCGCGACCAGGCCACGGTGCTGATCGACACCTCGACCCTGTCGCCGCATGACCTGCGGGCCGAGATCCACCGCATCTTCGGCGCCATGGGCGGGCATGACCTTGCGGTCTCGGTGCAGTCGTTTTCCTACAAGCGCGGGTTGCCGCGGGCGGCGGACGTGGTCTTTGACTGCCGCTTCCTGACCAACCCGCACTGGCAGCCCGACCTGCGGCCGCTGACCGGCCAGGACCCCCGCGTCGCGGCCCATATCGCCACCGATCCGCGCTTTGCGCCGTTCCACGAAAAAGTGCTTGATCTGCTGGTCTTCCAACTGCCCGCCGCACGCGAAGAGGGCAAGGCCCACTTCTCTGCAGCCTTCGGATGCACCGGCGGCAAGCACCGCTCCGTTGCCCTCGCGGAAAGCATTGCCCGCGGGCTTGCACAAGAAGGCTGGCGGGTGTCAATTAGGCACCGAGAGCTTGAGCGGCGCGCACTTGCGCTGCAGCCCCAGGGGTAGTCGCACGGGGCGGCATGAAGGGGGGGACCGACAACCTTGATCGGCATCGTGATCGTGGCGCATGGGGGTTTGGCCAGGGAGTACCTGGCGGCGGTCGAGCATGTGGTCGGCGAACAGCCGGGGATCCTTGCCATCGCGATCGAGCCCGACCATGTGCGCGCCGACAAGCAGCTCGAGATCTGCGAGGCCGCCGACGCGGTGGACCAGGGCGGCGGGGTGGTGATCGTGACCGACATGTTCGGCGGCTCGCCCTCGAACCTGTCGCTGCGCGCCTGCCTGCCGGACAACCGCCGCATGATGTATGGCGCGAACCTGCCGATGCTGATCAAACTGGCGAAAAGCCGCGACCTGACGGTCGGAGATGCGGTTCGGCACGCGACAGAGGCCGGGCGCAAGTATATAGACAGTCAGAACATTTCATCGGACACAGATATATGAATGACAGCGTCGTCACCCGAAAGCTGAAGATCGTCAATGAAAAGGGGCTGCACGCCCGCGCCTCGGCCAAGCTGGTCGAGGTGGTCGAAGGCTTCGATGCCAGCGCCGAGGTGCTGAAGGACGGGATGAGCGCGTCGGGCGACTCGATCATGGGGCTTTTGATGTTGGCAGCGTCCAAAGGAACCACTATTGAGGTCCAGACCACGGGCCCGGAGGCCGGGCACCTGGCGGATGCCCTCGAGGCGCTGGTGGCCGACCGGTTCGGGGAAGACTGCTAGGGACAGGCTCAACGCCCTCCTGGGAAGGATGCTGGACAGGAACATGGTGGAGACCGCGCAATCCGCAGCCGGGCGCAAGCCGACGGCGGGCCCGCCGGTGCCCTATGACAAGCGCAAGCTCTCCTATGCCAATACCTTCACCAACCCCTGGAAGGCCAATACCATCCGCGCGATGGAATGGCTGACCGGCAAGCTGCCGCTTCTGCGCCTGGTGCGCCGGTTCGAGCGCGAGGGCCCGCAGCAGGGTCATGCCTTCTTCGGCCAGGCGCTGGCGCTGATGAAGATCGAGTTGCTGACCCCGCCGGAACAGATCGCCCGCATCCCGCCGAAAGGCCCGGTGATCGTCGTCGCCAACCATCCGCACGGGCTGGTCGATGGGATGGTGCTGGCCGAACTGATCGGCCGGGTCCGGCAGGACTACCGCATCCTCACCCGCAACCTGCTGACCGGGGTCGAGGAGATCGCGGAATTCATGATCCCGGTGCCCTTCCCGCACGAGGAAGACGCCCGGATGGCCAGCCTCGAGATGCGCCAGAAGGCGATGGACCACCTGAAGGGCGGCGGGGTCATCGCGCTGTTTCCCTCGGGCGTCGTGGCGGCCTCCGAGACCATGTTCGGCAAGGCGGTCGAGGCGGTCTGGAACCCCTTCACCGCCAAGATGATCACCCGGTCGGGCGCGACGGTGGTGCCGATCCATTTCCCCGGCCAGAATTCCCGCGCCTACCAGATCGCCAACCGGATCTCGGCCACCCTGCGCCAGGGGCTGCTGATCCACGAGGTGATGCATGCCGCCAATCGCCCGCAGGCGCCGATCATCGGCACGCCGATCAGCCCCGAAGAGATCCGCGAATGGAACGCCAAGCCGCGCGAGATGATGGACTGGCTGCGCAACCACACGCTCAGCCTCGGGGCCTGAGCGGGAAATTCCGTCAACGGAATTTGCAAATTTCCTTGAGGAAATTTCGCCCCGCTCAGCGGGTCGGCACCGGCTCGTCGCCGCGATAGTCATAGAACCCGCGTTGCGTCTTGCGCCCCAGCCAGCCGGCCTCGACATATTTCGTCAGCAGCGGACAGGGCCGGTACTTGGTATCCGCCAGACCGTCGTGCAGCACGTTCATGATCGCCAGGCAGGTGTCCAGCCCGATGAAATCCGCCAGCTCCAGCGGCCCCATCGGATGGTTCGTCCCCAGCTTCATCGCCCGGTCGATCGAGGTCACGTTGCCGACCCCTTCATAGAGCGTGTAGACCGCCTCGTTGATCATCGGCATCAGGATGCGGTTGACGATGAAGGCGGGGAAATCCTCGGCCGAGGCCGCGGTCTTGCCCAGCCGGTCGACCACGCCCAGGCAGGTGTCGAAGGTGTCCTTGTCGGTGGCGATGCCGCGAATCAATTCGACCAGCTGCATCACCGGCACCGGGTTCATGAAGTGAAACCCCATGAACTTCTCGGGCCGGTCGGTGCGGCTGGCCAGCCGGGTGATCGAGATCGACGAGGTATTGGTGGTCAGGATCGTCTCGGGCTTGAGATGCGGCAGCAGCCCGTCGAAGATCTTCTGCTTGACCTCCTCGCGTTCGGTCGCGGCCTCGATCACCAGGTCGGTCTGCGCCACCTCGGGGGTGTCCATGGTGATCGAGATCCGGCCCATCGCCGTGGCCTTGTCCTCGGCCGAGATCAGCCCGCGGCCCACCTGCCGCTCCATGTTCTTGTCGATCCGGGCGACGGCTGCCTGCAGCGCCTCTTCCGAGATGTCCGTCATCACCACGTCATAGCCCGCAACGGCCATCACATGGGCAATCCCGTTGCCCATCTGGCCCGCGCCGATCACGCCGATCGAATGAATGTCCATGCCCGCCCCTTCATCTGTCTCGCCCGACAATAGGCAGTATCCAAGGCCAAGGGCAAGGGCAGGCAAAAGCCCGCGAACCGCTAAACTTCGCGCCAAATCCGCCGTTTAGGCTTTTGGAAATCGAATCGGCGCAAAAAGGGTGCGGGTGAGAAAATTATGGTGGGTGAGATGACCTATGAACTTCCCGGGGGCCCGGCCCCCGAGTACTACCCTTGTCGCTATGGCACCTCGCGTCTGGTGTTTCGCGGCCCGCGCCGCCGGCTCGAGGGGGAATATGTCGCGGTATTCGGCAGCACCGAAACCTACGGCAAATTCATCGAGACGCCCTATCCGGCGCTGACCGAAGAGGCGCTGGGCCTGCCTTGCGTGAACTTCGGCTGCGTCAATGCCGGGGTCGATGCTTATGTCAATGACACGGCATTGCTCGAGGCCGCGGGCAATGCTCGCGCCACGGTGGTGCAGATCATGGGCGCGCAGAACATGTCGAACCGGCTCTATTCGGTGCATCCGCGCCGCAACGACCGTTTCGTCAATGCCTCGGCCATGCTCAAGGCGATCTATCGCGAGGTGGATTTCACCGAATTCCACTTCACCCGCCACCTGCTGAGCGAGCTCGAGAAGATCAGCGCCGAGCGCTTCCGCATGGTGCGCGAGGAGTTGCAGGCTGCCTGGACGGCGCGCATGACCATGCTGCTCGGCCGGATCAAGAGCCCGGTGGTGCTTCTGTGGTTTGCCGCGCGCCAGCCGACGGATGACGTGGACAGCTGGGCCGACCCGCTGTTCGTGACGCGCGAGATGGTCGATGCGCTGCGCGACAGGGTCGCCGGGGTGGTCGAGGTCTCGGCCAGCGAAACCGCCGTCCGCCAGGGCACCGAAGGCATGCTCTACAGCCCGATGGAGGAGGCCGCCGCGCGCGAATTGATGGGCCCCGCGGCGCATCGCGAGGCCGCCGCGGCGCTGGGCTCCGCGCTCTCCGGCCTGCTGCATCTGCGCCACTGAAAAGCAGGAAGGCCCGCCATGTCCCGGCGGGCCTTCGATCTGTCCGTCACCCGATCTGTCAACAGATCGGTGCCGATCCATTGATGGATCGGCGCGCGCTCACAGCTTTTCGGTCAGTTCCGGCACCGCGGTGAAGAGATCCGCGACCAGGCCGAAATCGGCGACCTGGAAGATCGGCGCTTCCTCGTCCTTGTTGATCGCGACGATGATCTTGGAGTCCTTCATCCCCGCAAGGTGTTGAATCGCCCCGGAAATCCCGACTGCGACATAGAGGTCCGGCGCCACGACCTTGCCGGTCTGGCCGACCTGCCAGTCGTTGGGCGCAAAGCCCGAATCCACCGCCGCGCGCGAGGCGCCGACCGCGGCGCCCAGCTTGTCGGCCAGTTTCTCGATCAGCGCGAAATCCTCTTCCGAGCCGACGCCGCGCCCGCCCGAGACCACCACCTTGGCCGAGGTCAGCTCCGGCCGGTCGCTCTCGGCCAGCTTGTCCTCGATCCATTCCGAGAGCCCGGGGTTTTCCACCGCGCCCACGGTATCGATCGGCGCCGCGGCCTGTTCGCCCGCCGCCTCGAAGGTCGAGGTGCGGATCGAGACCACCTTTTTCGCGTCGCCGGATTTCACCGTCTGCAGCGCGTTGCCGGCATAGATCGGACGCTCGAAGGTATCGGCATCGATGACGCCCGAAACATCCGAAATCACCATCACGTCAAGAAGCGCCGCCACCCGGGGCAGCACGTTTTTCGCATCGGTCGTGGCCGGGGCAACGATATGTTCATAATCGCCTGCCAGGCTGACGATCAGCGCGGCGGTGGATTCCGCCAGACGGTGCCCCAGAGAGGCATCCTCGGCCACCAATACGCGCGCCACACCCGCGATCTTCGCGGCCTCTTCGCCTGCGGCGGCGGCATGTCCACCAGCGCAGAGCACCGTCACTTCGCCCAACGATGTGACCGCGTTCACCGTCTTGGCGGTGGCGTCGAGGCTCAGTTCGCCGTCATTGACTTCGGCAAGAAGGAGTACAGCCATTCAAACAGCCCCCGCAGCTTTGAGTTTCTCGATCAGCTCGTCGACCGATCCGACGATCTCGCCCGCTTCACGCGCGGCGGGTTCCACGGTCTTGACGATTTCCAGCCGCGGCGTGACATCCACGCCGTAATCGGCCGGCGTCTTTTCGTCGAGCGGCTTCTTCTTGGCCTTCATGATATTGGGCAGCGAGGCATAGCGCGGTTCATTGAGCCGCAGATCCACGGTCACGACCGCGGGCATCTTGACGCTGATCGTCTGCAAGCCGCCATCGACCTCGCGGGTGACTTTTGCACTGTCGCCGTCGATCTCCACCTCGGAGGCAAAGGTCGCCTGGGACCAGCCCAGAAGCGCCGCCAGCATCTGGCCGGTGGCATTCATGTCGTTGTCGATCGCCTGCTTGCCGCAGAGCACGAGACCGGGCTGCTCCTCATCCACGATCCCCTTGAGGATCTTGGCGACGGAAAGCGGCTCGATATCGTTGTGCACGTCATCGGCGGCCACCACGAGGATCGCCCGGTCGGCGCCCATCGCCAGCGCGGTGCGCAGCGTCTCCTGCGCCTGCTTGACGCCGATGGAGACGGCCACGATTTCCTCGGCCTTGCCCGCTTCCTTGAGCCGGATCGCCTCCTCGACGGCGATCTCGTCGAAGGGGTTCATCGACATCTTGACGTTGGCCAGATCGACACCGCTGCCGTCCGCCTTGACGCGGACCTTCACGTTGTAGTCGATCACGCGTTTGACGGGTACAAGGACCTTCATCTGCGTAACACTCCCATGGTTTTCGCCACCCGCATGGGCCGCGACTCTGAAATCATGTTTCCGCAGCGTTGATAAAGGCTCACATGCGGGGGCGACAGGTCAAAATCGTCGCGTGAGCGCTAAAGGACGCCGCGTTTTGCCGAAAGCCCGCGCCAATCTCAGGTCTTGAAGCTGAAAAACCCCGGTCCGGCCTGCGCCAGAAGCCGTTTGCCCATCTCGTGGCCCAACCGCGCGCCATCCTCGATCGGCGCGCGGCCGGCGTCGGCCAGAACCTCCGAGCCGTCGGGCCGCAGGATCTCGCCTTGCAGGTAAACCTCGCCGCCCTCCAGCAGCGCCAGCCCGGCAATCGGCGTTTCGCAGCTGCCGTCAAGTGCCGCCAGGAAGGCCCGCTCGGCCGCCAGCCGCTGGCCCGTCACCCGGTCGTGCAGCGGCTCGAGCAGGGCCGCGGTGGCGGTATCGCCCTCGCGCCGCTCGACGCCGATGGCGCCCTGGGCGATCGCGGGCAGCATGTCCTCGGTCGCGATCGGATGCGCCGGAACCTCGTCCAGCATCCGCAGACGGGTCAGCCCGGCCATCGCCAGAAAGGTGCAGGAGGCCACGCCATCGGCCAGTTTCTTCAGCCGGGTCTGCACGTTGCCGCGAAACTGCACCACCTCCAGATCGGGCCGCCGGCTCAGCAATTGCGCCCGGCGGCGCAGCGAGGAGGTGCCGACCACCGCGCCCGCGGGCAGATCGGCAATCCCCGACAGCACCGGAGAGATGAAACTGTCGCGCACGTCCTCGCGCGGCAGGTAGCAGTCGAGCACCAGCCCGGCGGGCTGCACCACCGGCATGTCCTTCATCGAATGCACCGCGATGTCGATCTCGCCGGCAATCAGCGCATCCTCGACCTCCTTGGTGAACAGCCCCTTGCCGCCCAGCGCCTTGAGCGGCGTGTCGCTGGCAATCAGCGCCCGGTTGTCGCCGGTGGTGGTGATCGGCACGATCTCGAAGGCCGCCTGCGGCAGGTCGAAGGCCGCGGCAATCCGGTCACGGGTTTCATGGGCCTGCGCCAGCGCCAGCAGCGAGCCACGGGTGCCGATCTTCAGCGGTGCGTCGGGGGAGGGAAGCTGATGTGTCATGGCGATTGTCTAGCCCCGCCCCCGCGGGGTGACAAGCGCCCGCCTTGACATCGCCGCCCAAGCGTCCGACCAACCGGCAAACCAAAGGGAGACCGGCATGACCAAGACCATTCTGCGCGCGCTGGCGGGCGAGACCCTGCCCACCCCGCCGATCTGGATGATGCGACAGGCGGGCCGCTACCTGCCGGAGTATCGCGCCACCCGGGCGCAGGCCGGCGATTTCCTGTCGCTGTGCTACAATCCCGAACTTGCCGCCGAGGTCACGCTGCAGCCGATCCGCCGCTATGGCTTCGACGCGGCGATCCTCTTTGCCGACATCCTGCTGGTGCCCCAGGCGCTGGGCGCGGACCTGTGGTTCGTCACCGGCGAGGGCCCGCGGCTGTCCACCATCACCACCCAGCGCGACTTCGACGCACTGAAACCGGCCGATGCGATCGACGAAACCGTCGGCTCGGTCTACGAGACCGTCCGCATCCTGGCGCGCGAACTGCCCTCCGAGACCACGCTGATCGGCTTTGCCGGCGCGCCCTGGACCGTGGCGACCTACATGATCGCCGGGCGCGGCACGCCCGACCAGGGCCCGGCCCATGCGCTCAAGAACGAAAACCGCGCGCTCTTCGAGGCGCTGCTGGAGCGGATCGAGCAGGCGACGATCCTCTACCTCTCGGCGCAGATCGAGGCCGGGGCCGAGGTGGTCAAGCTCTTCGACAGCTGGGCAGGCTCGCTTACGGGCGAGGATTTCAACGCATATGCGCTGGCCCCGACCCAGCGCATCATCGCCGCACTGAAGGCAAGGCACCCCGACATTCCGATCATCGCCTTCCCGCGTGAGGCGGGGGAGAAATACGTCGGCTTCCACAAAGCCACCGGCGCCGATTGCGTGGCGCTGGACAATTCCGTCGATGCCAAATGGGCGGCCGAGCACATCCAGACCGGCGGCTGCGTGCAGGGCAACCTTGCGTCGCGTCACATGGTGACCGGCGGCCAGGCGCTGGTCGACGAAACCCGCGCCATTGTCGAGGCCTTCCGGCACGGGCCGCATATCTTCAACCTCGGTCACGGCATTACCCCGGACGCCGATCCCGCCAATGTGCAACTGATGATCGACACCGTGCGCGGCGCCTGAAAAGGGGGCCAGCCCCCTCGACCTTCGGTCTCACCCCCGGAGTTTTCCCGGCAAGATGAAGCTGAAGACTCTCCCGTGCTTCATCTTGCCGAATAAACTCTCCCCGAAGGGTCGCTTTGTCGCGGGTCCTGCCCTTGGCCCGGTGGGGCGCTGGTCGGTCGCGACGTGGCGGCACCGATGCCATGCGGCGCGCGGCCTCAATTTGCACGTTACATTCCGAAACGCCGGGTTTAGCTTGGCCTTTTGGCGACAAGGGAGCGGTCGGTGACAGCGATTGTGGACATCCGGGATCTGAAAAAGACCTATGACGGCGGGTTCCAGGCGCTCAAGGGCGTGTCCTTGCAGATCGAGCAGGGCGAGATTCTGGCCCTTCTGGGCCCCAATGGCGCGGGCAAGACGACGCTGATCTCGGCGATCTGCGGCATCGTCACACCCAGTTCGGGCAGCGTCAGCGTCGGCGGCCATGACATCGTCACCGAGTTCCGCGCCGCGCGCGCGATGATCGGGCTGGTGCCGCAGGAAATCCACCTCGAACCCTTCGAGACCGTCTGGCGCACGGTGCGCTATTCCCGCGGGCTGTTCGGCTGCAAGCGCGATGACACGCATCTGGAACAGGTGCTGCGCGACCTTTCGCTCTGGGACAAGCGCCATGCCAGGACGATGGAGTTGTCCGGCGGCATGAAGCGGCGGGTGCTGATCGCCAAGGCGTTGAGCCACGAGCCAAGGGTGCTGTTTCTCGATGAGCCCACCGCCGGGGTCGACGTGGAATTGCGCCGCGACATGTGGAAGCTGGTCGAAGGCTTGCGGGCCGCCGGCGTGACCATCATCCTGACCACCCATTACATTGAGGAGGCCGAGGCGATTGCCGACCGGGTCGGCGTGATTGCCAAGGGCGAATTGCTGCTGGTGGAGGAAAAGGACGCGCTGATGGCGCGGATGGGGCGCAAGACGCTGGAGATCGAATTGCAGGATCCGGTGACGGTGCTGCCCGACAGTCTGGCGGGCTACGGGCTGGAGATCGTGCGCGAGGGCGCGGCGCTGCGCTATGCCTATGACACGCAAGCCGAGCGCACCGGGATCACCAAGCTGCTGGCCGATCTCGCGGCGGCGGGGTTGCAGATGCGCGACCTGCAGACCAGCCAGTCCAGCCTGGAAGAGATCTTCGTCGGCCTCGTCGCCGAGCGCAACGCGGAGGACGCCGCATGAACCTGACCGCCATGGCCGCCATCTACCGCGTCGAGATGATGCGATTCTTCCGCACCCTGGCGCAGAGCTTCATCTCGCCGGTGATCTCGACCTCGCTTTATTTCGTGGTCTTCGGCACCGCCATCGGCACCCGCATCGACCAGGTCGAGGGCGTGAGCTATGGCGCCTTCATCGTGCCGGGGCTGATCATGCTGACGGTGATGACGCAGTCGCTGTCCAACGCCTCTTTCGGGATCTACTTTCCGAAGTTCATCGGCACCATCTTCGAGCTGCTCTCGGCACCGGTGAATTTCCTCGAGATCGTCATCGGTTTCGTCGGTGCGGCGGCCACCAAGGCGCTGTTCATCGGGCTGGTGATCCTCGCCACCTCGGCGTTTTTCGTCGACATCCGCATTCAGCATCCCTTTGCCATGATTGCTTTCCTGGTGCTCACCTGCGTGTCCTTCTCGCTTTTCGGCTTCATCATCGGCATCTGGGCGAAGAACTTCGAGCAATTGCAATTGATCCCGTTGCTGGTGGTGACGCCGCTGGTGTTTCTCGGAGGCTCGTTCTACTCGATCACCATGCTGCCGCCGGTCTGGCAGACGATTTCGCTGTTCAACCCGGTGATGTACCTGATCTCGGGGTTTCGCTGGGCGTTTTTCGGGCTGGCGGACGTGCCGGTGGGGATCAGCTTGCTGGCGATTGCCGGCTTCACGGCGATCTGCCTGGGGCTGGTGTGGTGGATCTTCCGCACGGGCTGGCGCATCCGGTCGTGATCCGGCCGTGAACCGTGCGCCTGCGGCGCGCAGGTTTCGTTTGATGAGGGGGCGCTGCCCCCTCAAACTCCCCCGGGATATTTTTCGAACCGAAGAAGTTCTGGACAGTGGCTTGTTTGTCGGTGGGTCGGGTTCTATGTCAGGCTTCATGAAACGCTGGCTTCCTTTCGTGAAATCCGGGCCCTCGGTGGCCGTGATCCGGCTGCAGGGCGCGATTGGCGTCGGCGGGCGGGCGTCCCTGACCGATGCCGGGCTTGCGCCGGTGATCGAGAAAGCCTTTCGGCGCGGCAAACCCGATGCGGTCGCGCTGGAGATCAATTCGCCCGGCGGCTCGCCGGTGCAATCCTCGCTGATCGCCGGGCGCATCCGGCGGCTGGCGCAGGAAAAGGAGGTGCCGGTCTTTGCCTTTGTCGAGGACGTGGCGGCCTCGGGCGGCTATTGGCTGGCCTCGGCGGCGGACGAGATCTTTGCCGATCACTCCTCGATCCTCGGCTCGATCGGCGTGATCTCGGCCAGTTTCGGCGCCAATGTCTTTCTCGCCCGGCAGGGGATCGAGCGGCGGGTGCATACCGCCGGGACCTCGAAGAGCTTTCTCGATCCCTTTCAGCCGGAGAAGGAAGAGGACGTCGAGCGGCTGCGCCGCCTGCTCGACCAATTGCACGTCAATTTCATCAGCCAGATCAAGGAACGCCGCGGCGCGAAGCTGGCCGAGAACAAGGATCTTTTCACCGGCGAGGTCTGGATCGGCGAGAGTGCGCGGGAGGTGGGCCTGATCGACGGGATCGGCCACCTGGACGCGGTGATGAAGGCGCGTTTCGGCGACAAGGTGCGGTTTCGTCGTTATGGCCAGCGCCGGTCGCTGGCGCAACGGCTGGGGATGTCGCTGGCCGGCGATGCGCTGGGGCTGATCGAGGAGCGGGCGGCCTATGCCCGTTTCGGGCTGTGACGTGATCGTCAAGATCGTCACGCTGTTCCTGATCGCCATGGGCGTGCTGGCCATGTTCGGCAAGCTGCGCCTGCCCTGGATCAGCAAGCTGACCGATGCCAAGTGTCCGGGCTGCGGACGCTACCGGATCGGCAAGGGGCCCTGCCCCTGCGGAAAGGACAAGGGGCGTCACGGATGATGCCATGGATATTGTGCGGCCTGGGGCTGGTGATCCTGCTTCTGGCGGGCGATGCGCTGGTCCGCGGTGCGGTGAACCTGGCGCTGCGCATCGGCATCCCGGCGCTGATCGTCAGCCTGACCATCGTCGCCTTCGGCACCTCGGCGCCGGAATTGCTGATCTCCATCGCCGCGGTCAAGGAAGGCGCGCCGGGGATCGCGCTGGGCAACGTGGTCGGCTCGAACACCGCCAACGTGCTTCTGGTGCTGGGCGTGCCGGCGCTGATGGCCGGGCTCAACACCGCCCGGTGCAACAGCCGCAAGACCTATCTGCAGATGCTGGCGGCGAGCCTGCTGTTCATCGCGCTGGCCTTTCGCGGCGTCTTTGACTGGATCGCGGCGCTGGTGCTCCTGGCGGCGCTGGGCGCGATGCTCTGGGTCGCGATGCACGATGCGCTGCGCCATCGCCGCAGCACCAAGGCGGCGGCGAAAGCGGCACCGCAACTGGATCTCGAAGGCGCGGACCCCGGGATGCCGGGGTGGAAGGTCGCGCTCTTCCTGCTGCTCGGGCTGGTGGGCCTGCCGCTGGGGGCGGACCTGCTGGTCGACAATGCCTCGATCATCGCGAAGACCTATGGCGTGCCCGACCGGGTGATCGGGCTGACGCTGGTGGCGGTCGGCACCTCGCTGCCGGAACTGGCGACCACGGTGATGGCGGCGCTGCGGCGCCAGGCGGATGTGGCGCTGGGCAATGTCATCGGGTCGAACATGTTCAACCTCCTGGCCATCATCGGCATCGCCGCGCTGATCGGGCCGATCCCGGTGGATCACGGGTTCCTGAGCTTCGATCTCTGGGTCATGCTGGCCTCGGCGCTGATCCTCTTGCCCTTCGTCTTTCTGCGCTGGAACCTGACGCGGGTCTGGGGCGGGGTCTTGACCGCGCTCTATCTGGTCTATGTCGTTGCCGTGATCATCTGACGGAGGGGAACATGCGGGCATTGGTGACCGGGGCGGGCAAGCGGCTGGGCCGCGCCATGGCGCTTTACCTGGCCGGGCGGGGCCATGACGTGGCGGTGCATTACGCCAGCTCCGCCAAGGCCGCCGAAGAGACCGCCGCCGATTGCCGCGCGCGGGGTGTCACGGCGGTGGCTCTGCAGGCCGACCTGCTGGACGAGGCGGCGATGCAGGCGCTCTTGCCGCGGGCGGCCGAGGCCCTGGGCGGGCCGATCGCCGTGCTGGTCAACAATGCCTCGATCTTCGAGCATGACACCCTCGCAAGCGCCACCCGCGAAAGCTGGGACCGGCACATGGAGAGCAACCTGCGCGCGCCCTACGTGCTGACCCAGGCGCTGGCGGCCCAGGCGCCGAAGGCGGTTCTCGACGCCAATGGCGAGCCGCGGGCCCGGGCACTGGTGGTCAACATGATCGACCAGCGGGTGCGCAAGCTGACGCCCGAGTTCTCGACCTATACGATTGCCAAGATGGGTCTCTGGGCGCTGACCCGGACCGCCGCCCAGGGGCTGGCGCCGGATGTGCGGGTGAATGCCATCGGCCCCGGCCCCACCCTGCGCGGCGCACGCCAGAGCGAGGAGCATTTCGCCCGCCAGCGCGCCGCGACGGTGCTGCAGCGCGGCGCCGATGAGGACGACATCACCGCGGCGCTGGGCTACCTGCTGGCGTCCCCTGCCGTCACCGGACAGTTGATCTGTGTCGACGGCGGGCAGCACCTAGGCTGGCAGACGCCGGATGTGCTTGGGGTTGAATAGCCGCTCGGACCGGCCCAGCGGGGTGCCCCAGGGGAAGTTTTGCACCGCTCGCGATTTCGTGAGGGCGCGGTCGCAAAATCCCATGTATTTCAATCCGTTACTGGTATGTCAGTTATTTTCTTCTTTCTTTCAACGAGTTGACAGGTTGCTCAAATTTTAGGCAATTTGATCAAGCAGGCCGGGAATAAGGGAAATTTCCGCGTCCCCGTGACTAGTCCTCAGAGTTATCCACAGGAAACGGGAACGCAATGAGGCTTGAGATCCGCCTATGGCAATGCTGAGGAAAATGCCGAATCAAATCCCTTTGGAAAGCCGCACAGCTTTTCCGCGAATTCCGCCCGCGCGCGCCCCGGCCCGCCGGTGTCGCGCCGCCGAAAGGGGTCTTCCAGATGCGCCTTTCGCCGGCCCCTGCGGCAAATGATCCACCGCGGCGCCGGAGGCAGGTAACATGTTACGAAAATCGTTGGGAATCACGGCCTTGGCAACAGGTCCGATATTTCCCAAGAAAAAACAAAAGGTTAACGATGCGCCCAAATATTGAGCATTTTAAGCAAACCGCTTCAATCAAAGGGAAATTTCAACCCGCCCCGAAGACCTCCCCAGAGTTGTCCACAGGATCCGTGGATTTCTTCGGCCTTGTCCCCGCCCCGATGCCGTTGCAGGCCAACCGGGGGAATCATAGGTTGAGGCCATGACGGATTTGCCAGAGGGACAGGCCGCACCTGCGCTGACCGGACACGCCTGCATCGGTGCCTATCTCAAGACCCTGACCAGCGCGCCGGGGGTCTACCGGATGCTCGATGCCAGGAACGCGGTGCTCTACGTGGGCAAGGCGCGCAACCTGCGCGCGCGGGTGTCGAGCTATGCCCGGCCCACCGGGCATTCGCCGCGCATCGCCCGGATGATCCGCGATACCGCCTCGATGATGTTTCTGACCACGCGCACCGAGACCGAGGCGCTGCTGCTCGAGCAGAACCTGATCAAGCAGTTGAAACCGAAGTACAATGTGCTTCTGCGCGACGACAAGTCCTTTCCCAATATCCACGTCACCGACCATGCCTTTCCGATGATCCACAAGCATCGCGGGGCGAAGAAGGACAAGGGCGCCTATTATGGGCCCTTCGCCAGCGCGGGCGCGGTGAACCGCACGCTGAACCAGTTGCAGAAGGTGTTCCAGCTGCGCAATTGCTCGGATTCGATGTTCGAAAGCCGCACCCGGCCCTGCCTGCTCTACCAGATCAAGCGGTGTTCTGCGCCTTGCGTCGGCAAGATCGGCGCCGAGGCCTATGCCGAGAGCGTGCGCGACGCCCAGCGGTTCCTGTCGGGCCGCTCGACCAAGGTGCAGGAGAAGCTGGCGGGCGAGATGCAGGCGGCTTCGGAGGCGATGGAATTCGAGCGCGCCGCGTCTTTGCGCGACCGCATCCGCGCGCTGACCCAGGTGCAGAGCGCGCAAGGCATCAACCCGCGCACCGTGGAGGAGGCCGACCTGATCGCGCTGCACCTGGAAAACGGCCAGGCCTGCGTGCAGGTGTTCTTCATCCGTGCCGGGCAAAACTGGGGCAACCGCGACTTCTATCCCCGCGTCGGCGAGGACGTGGCTGCGGCAGAAGTGCTGGAAGCCTTCATCGGCCAGTTCTACGACACCAAGGAGCCGCCGCGCCAGTTGATCCTGAGCCACGGGATCGAGGACGAAGACCTGATGGTCGATGCCCTGAGCCAGAAGGCGGGCCGCAAGGTGACGCTGCTGGTGCCGCAACGGGGCGAGAAGGCCGAACTGATCGAAAGCGCGGTGCGCAATGCCCGCGAATCGCTGGGCCGCAAGATGGCCGAAACCGCGACCCAGGCGAAGCTCTTGCGCGGGGTGGCCGAGGCGTTCGGACTGGAGGCGCCACCCGAGCGCATCGAGGTCTACGACAACAGCCATATCCAGGGTGCGCACGCGGTGGGGGCGATGATCGTGGCCGGGGCCGAGGGCTTCATGAAGAACCACTATCGCAAGTTCAACATCAAGGGGGACGATCTGACCCCGGGCGACGATTTCGGCATGATGAAGGAGGTGCTCGCGAGGCGGTTCAAGCGTTTGCAGAAGGAAGACCCCGAGCGCGACAAGGGGCTCTGGCCGGACTTGTTGTTGATCGACGGCGGCGCCGGGCAGGTCTCGGCGGTGGCGGAGATCATGCGGGAGTACGGCGTCGAGGACATCCCCATGGTCGGCGTCGCCAAGGGCATCGACCGCGACCAGGGCAAGGAGGAATTCCACCGCGTCGGCACGCGGCCCATGGCGCTGCGGCGCAACGACCCGGTGCTCTATTTCATCCAGCGGCTGCGCGACGAGGCGCACCGCTTTGCCATCGGCACCCATCGGGCGAAACGGTCGAAGGCGGTGGGCGCGACGCCTTTGGACGAGATTGCGGGCGTGGGGGCGGCGCGCAAGCGGGCGCTGCTCGCGCATTTCGGCTCGGCCAAGGCGGTGAGCCGGGCGAACCTGGCGGATCTCAAGGCGGTGGAAGGGGTGTCGGAGGCGCTGGCGGAGAAGATCTATGCCTTCTTTCATGAGGCGGGGTAGGTCTTGACGGAGCGCCTGCGGCGCGCAGGTTTTGTTGTTTTGATGAGGGGGCGCTGCCCCCTCAAACTCCCCCGGGATATTTATGAAACCGAAGAAGCACGGACCAGGGCGGGGAGGTCGGCGAAGTGCGAGAACCGGGCGGTGTGTGGCAGGGCGTCGACGGGGTGTTTGCGGTAGCCTTCGGTGTAGAGCAGGAAGGGGATCTTCGCGGCCTGGGCGGTTTCGGCGTCGGTCTCGCTGTCGCCGACGTAGAGCGCCTGTGTGGCGCCGTTGAGGGCGGCGTGGAGCATTGCCGGGTCGGGTTTGCGCGTGGGCAGGCTGTCGCCGCCGATCACCCGGTCGAAGAAGGGCGCGAGGCCGGTGTCGCGCAGGCAGGTCAGCGTCGCGGCATGGGGCTTGTTGGTGCAGAGCGCGAGGGGATGCCCGGCGGCTTTCAGCGCCTCCAGCGTCTCGCGCGCGCCGGGATAGATCACCGAGGGCGGGGTTGGCACGGTGACGTAGATCGCCAGGATGCGGTCGTGCAGGTCGTGGAAACGGTCCTGCGGCAGACCCAGGTGGGCCAGGACCTGGTCGACCAGCTTGGGCAACCCGCGTCCGACGAAACCTTGGACCAAGGCCTCGTCGAGCGGGCCAAGACCGATGTCCGCGAGGCCTGCGTTCACCGATTGCGCGATCTGCGGCACCGAGTGGATCAGCGTGCCGTCGAGGTCGAAGGCGATGGTGGCGGGCATCTAGAGGCTCTCGCGGATGGCGCGGATGTTGGCGCCGTAGACCTCGGGGTGATCGACCGAGCCGCCGCGGAAGACCGCCGAGCCCGCGACCAGCACATTGGCGCCGGCTCCGACCACCAGCGGCGCGGTCGTCGAATCGACGCCGCCGTCGACCTGGATGTGGACCTCGCGGTCGCCGATCATCGCGCGGACCTTGGCGATCTTGGCGGTGAGGTCGATGAACTTCTGCCCGCCGAAGCCGGGGTTGACCGTCATCACCAGCACCATGTCTGCCAGATCCAGCACCTCGGCCACCGCCTCGGCCGGAGTGCCGGGGTTGAGCGCGACACCGGCCTGCATCCCCGCGCCCTTGATCGCCTGGAGCGTGCGGTGGATATGCGGGCCGGCCTCGACATGGGCGGTCAGCATGTCGGCGCCGGCCTTGGCATAGGCCTCGATATAGGGGTCGACCGGGGCGATCATCAGGTGCACGTCCATGAAGGTCTTGACATGCGGGCGGAAGGCCTTGACCGCCGATGGGCCGAAGGTGAGGTTGGGCACGAAATGGCCGTCCATCACGTCGACATGGACCCAATCGGCGCCCTGCGCCTCGATGGCCTGGATCTCGCGGCCGAAGTCGGCGAAATCGGCGGAAAGGATCGACGGGGCGATCTTGACGGAACGGTCGAAGGTCATCTGCTGCGGGCTCCTGTGGCGGTTTGCCCGCCTCATACGCCGGTGCGCGGGCGAGGTCCAGTTACTCGCCCCGCCCGGCCGGCCAGTCCAGATCGACCCAGACCAGCGCATGGCGCGAGGCGCGCAGCGCAAGCGTCCCGGGCGCGGGCCAGAGCGTGGCGGCGTCGAGTACCGTCAGGTCCGCCGAGGGCAGCACGTAGTCGACCCGCAGGTTGCCGGGGTCGGGGTCGTCCCAGTTGGCGGTGTCGACTGCCGGGTCGCCGGTCTGGCCGGGGTTGGCCTCGAGGGCGGCGCCGGGGTCCTGCGGCCGGGGGTCCTGGAGGCGCGGGTCGCTGAGCAGGGCGCGGATCGCCGCGGGACGCCCCTGCCCGTCCGAGGGGTCGAGATTGGCATTGCCGAGCAGCACGAAAGGCCCCTCGGGCGGCGTGCCGATCTCGCCGTTCAGGTGATGCTGCCAGAAGATCACCTCGTCGTGGTTGCGTCGGCCATTGTGGTCTTCCGGGCCGTCGAAGACCGGCGGGGTGGCGGAAAACCCCATGAGTGTCAGGCGCTTGCCCGCGACGCTGACCGGCACGGCCCAATGGGCGGTGCTCGAGAGCGGCATCACCGCTTGCGCCGCCCGCGGCACCTCGGCGCCGCCGATCAGGCTGTCGGGCAGGTCGCGCCAGAGCAAGCCGGAGAAATCCTGCGCCGCCTCGGTCTCGATCGGGTGGCGGGACATTAGCGCGATGCCGCCCTCGCCGGTGAAAAAGCCGAAGCCCAGGGCATCCTCCGGCTCGCCCAGCCGCCCGTCGCCGTCAAGGTCGTGCCCGCTGTCGCGGCCCGCGTTCTGGCGCGGGGCGTAAAGATGCGGATAGCTTGGCCCGGCCTCGGCAAGGCGCGCCCGCAGCGCGCGCAGGGCGGCAAGGTCGAGGTCGTGGTCGATGTCGGTGAGCAGCAGGATGTCGGGGCGGACCTCGGCCAGAAGCGCCGCGACGGCGGTCACCTGCGGATCTTCGCCGCGCAGGATGTCACGCAGCAGCAGGCCGGGGCCCTTGCGGCTCAGCTCGACATGCCAGGTGGCGACGCGCAGCGGCTCGGCGCCCAGGGGCGCGGCCAGGCAAAGGACAGCGGCGATCAGCCCGCGTGCTGGGCGCGGGCATAGGCGCGGCGGCGCTTTTCCTCGATCAGGTCGGCGACGCGGCTCATGGCGATGCCGCGCATGATCATGCTGGCGGGAATGAAGGCCCATGCCACCATCGTCCACACAAAGGCCTGGGTGTCAAACAGGGTGAAGGCGTCGAAGACGCCCGAGGCGATGCGGATGAAGGCCGGGATCAGGAAGGGCAGCACCACGCCCGCGGCAATGTTCAGGTAGCCGTCCCGGCGCAGCCGCGGCAGCACGTCGCCGCCGGTGGTGGGATCGAAGAGCGGCAGGTTGACCCAGACGTTGAAGGCGCCGTTGCGCGAGGGCCAGTCGTAGACATGGACGAGGAAGGTGAAGGTGCCCAGCGCGGTCAGCGCCAGCGCATAGACCAGCGCCGCACCGTCGCGGGCGCGCTGCACCAGGCCCAGATCGGCATCCGCCGGCAGGCCGAGCACGAAGATGCGCACCGGCGAATAGGGCAGATCCAGAAGGTCGCCGATCGCCGCGGCGCCGCGGCGGACGATGCCCGAAAGAAGGCCGCCCTGGGCGCCGGTCTGGCTGAGCGCGGTCATGCAGATCACCATCAGCACCAGCATGACAAAGCGCATCCGGTTGAACGGCGGCGCATGGCGAAACTCGACGAAGCTGGGATAGGAGGAGGCATATTCGACGAAGACGAAGATCGCCGCCAGAAGCGCGACCAGCACCGAGATCTGGGCGCCGTCGGCGCCATTGGGTCCCAGCATCAATGCCGGCAGAACAATCGTGCTGAACATCAGCATTGCCCGTACCGCCGCACCGAAAATGCGTGAAATCACTGCCCGTTCCCTTCAATCAGGTCGGACCCGGTACAATGCCGTGTCCTTTTTCCCGTTTGA
Organism: Paracoccaceae bacterium; assembly: GCA_006226775.1. GTDB lineage: Bacteria > Pseudomonadota > Alphaproteobacteria > Rhodobacterales > Rhodobacteraceae > Marinovum. The sequence goes on from SBGD01000048.1 coordinate 64,087, forward strand.
TACCGCTTGGGTCCGCGGTCTGCCTCATTCTTGCCCAATTGTTGCCCCTTTTCGGTCTCGTCCTCAACCGTCTGTTCACGATTACGAAACCAATTGGGCGATTTCATGGGTCTTGTGGTGCCCGATTGCATCAACGGCGGGGCGAAAAAATGTCAATGAAATCAGCAACCACCACATGTTGGGGGGTCAGGGCGGCGGGCCACAAATGGCAACGGCGCGGGAGTGCCGCGCCGTTACCGGAAGATGAACAGTGGTCTCAGACCCAGGGCCGCTCCTGCGCGGCGCGGGCCTCGAAGGCGTCGATCGACGCGGCCTTGTCGAGGGTCAGGCCGATGTCGTCGAGCCCGTTGAGCAGGCAGTGCTTCTTGAAGGCATCGACCTCGAAGGTGATCTCGCCGCCGTCGGGGCCCTGGATGGTCTGGTTTTCCAGGTCGATGGTGACGACGGCGTTCGACCCGCGCGAGGCGTCGTCCATCAGCTTGTCGACGTCTTCCTGCGGCAGGACGATGGGCAGGATGCCGTTCTTGAAGCAGTTGTTGTAGAAGATGTCGGCAAAGCTGGTGGAGATCACGCAGCGGATGCCGAAGTCGAGCAGCGCCCAGGGCGCGTGTTCGCGCGACGAGCCGCAGCCGAAGTTGTCGCCGGTGACGAGGATCTTGGCGTCGCGGTACTGCGGCTTGTTGAGCACGAAATCGGCGATCTCGGTGCCATCGCGGTTGTAGCGCATTTCATCGAACAGGTTCTTGCCGAAGCCGGTGCGCTGAATGGACTTCAGGAACACCTTGGGAATGATCATGTCGGTGTCGATATTGACCAGCGGCATGGGCGCCGCGATCCCGGTGAGTTTGTCGAATTTTTCCATCGGATTTGTCCTTGTCGGGCGGTGCGCAGTGAATGCGCACCCTACGCCGTCTGTCGTAGGGTGTGCGGTCCCCGCGCACCTGCGCCGTTACATCATCTCGCGCACGTCGGTCAGGCGGCCGGTGATCGCCGCCGCCGCCGCCATGCCGGGCGATACCAGGTGGGTGCGGCCCTTGTAGCCCTGGCGCCCCTCGAAGTTGCGGTTCGAGGTCGAGGCACAGCGCTCGCCCTCCGACAGCTGGTCGGGGTTCATCGCCAGGCACATCGAACAGCCCGCCATGCGCCATTCGAAGCCGGCCTCGCGGAAGATCTCGGCCAGGCCTTCCTCTTCCGCCTGCGCCCGCACCAGGCCCGAGCCCGGCACCACCATGGCGCGCATCCCCTCCTTGATCTTCTTGCCCTTGAGGATCTCGGCCGCGGCGCGCAGATCCTCGATCCGGCCGTTGGTGCAGGACCCGATGAAGACCGTGTCGATCTCGATATCGGTCAGCGCCATGCCCGGCGTCAGCCCCATGTAGTCGAGCGCGCGGCGTGCCGCCTCGACCTTGCCGCCGCGGAAATCCTCGGGGCTGGGCACCTTGCCGGTGATCGGCAGCACGTCCTCGGGCGAGGTGCCCCAGGTCACCACCGGGGCGATATCCTCGCCCGGGATGGTGATTTCCATGTCCCAATGGGCGTCGGCGTCGGAATAGAGCGTCTTCCACCAGGCCAGCGCGGCCTCCCACTGCGCACCTTTCGGCGCATGGGGACGGCCCTTGACGTAGTCGAAGGTGGTCTGGTCGGGCGCAATCAGCCCGGCGCGCGCGCCGCCCTCGATCGCCATGTTGCAGACCGTCATGCGGCCTTCCATGCTCAGATCGCGGATCGCCTCGCCGCAGTATTCGATGACATAGCCGGTGCCGCCGGCGGTGCCGGTCTTGCCGATCACCGACAGGGTGATGTCCTTGGCCGTCACACCGGGGCGCAGCTTGCCGGTGATCTCGACCTTCATGTTCTTGGATTTCTTCTGGATCAGCGTCTGGGTGGCGAGCACATGCTCGACCTCCGAAGTGCCGATGCCATGCGCCAGCGCGCCGAAAGCGCCATGCGTCGCGGTATGGCTGTCGCCGCAGACCACGGTCATGCCCGGCAGCGTCCAGCCCTGCTCGGGCCCGACGATATGCACGATGCCCTGGCGGACGTCGTTCACCGGGTAGTAATGGATGCCGAAGTCCTTGGCGTTCTTGTCCAGCGCCTCGACCTGGATGCGGCTTTCCTCGTTCACGATGCCATGCACCCGGTCCTCGGTGGTGGGCACGTTGTGGTCGGGCACCGCGATGGTCTTGTCGGGGGCGCGCACCGTGCGGCCCTCGAGGCGCAGGCCCTCGAAGGCCTGCGGGCTGGTCACTTCATGCACCAGGTGGCGGTCGATATAGAGCAGGCAGGTGCCATCGTCGGCTTCATGCGCGACATGGGCATCCCAGATCTTGTCATAGAGGGTCTTGGGGGACATGGCTGGTCCTCTCCCGTTCAGTTTGGTCAATGAGTCAGCGGCAGAGCGGCAAGGCGCCGCTCATGGACAGGCGAGCACCGTGTGGCTCGCTCCGAAGAACCGTTCGCGCAGGCGGGCGCGGTCCTGGATATCCGTCAGCATTTGCATGTCCAGCGGCTTACAGGCTTGGCGAGAGTCGCGCAAGTACCGGCGGCGCGGCGGGCGGCACAACCCGCGCTTGTCGGGCGCCGCCAAAACGTGCAAGCCTGAGCGCAGAACCGGCAGGGAACGCAGATGGACCCACAGACCACCCCCACCGACCTGATCACGCTGGCCCAGCAACTGGTCACGCATGTCCTTGGCCTGGGGGAGTTCTATTTCACGCTGATGCTGCGGCCCTGGAATGCCTATCAGCTGGGCATCGCGCTGGTGCTCTTCCTGCTGGCCTGGGGGCTGGCGCGGCTGGCGCGGCCGCGGCTGCACAGCTGGATGCGCTCGCGCGAGGGCTGGCCGAAATGGCGGATGCGGCTCTTTGTCATCATCCACCGGCGGCTGCGGATGATCTTCTTCGTCGTCCTCATGTGGATCACCGTGCTGGTGATGCGCGAGATCACCTGGCCCTCGCGCTCTTACCTTCTGTCGATCTTCACCAATCTCGCCACCGCCTGGCTTTTCGTGGTCTTTGCCACGCGGTTGATCGACAATCCGCTGTTGCGCATGGTGGTGCGCTGGGGCGCCTGGACCTGGGTGACGCTGTCGATCCTGAACCTGACCGCCGATACCCAGGCCTTCCTCGAAGGCCTGGCGATCAACGTCGGCGAAAGCCGCTTCTCGGCCTGGCTGCTGGTGCAGGCGCTGGTGATGCTGACCGCGACCATCGCGCTGGCCCGCTTCGTCGCGCGCACCACCTCCGAGCGGATCCGGCGCAACGAGGATATCTCGCCCTCGATGCAGGTGCTGGCGGTGAAATTCCTGCAGGTGCTGCTTTATGGCGCGGCCTTCTTCATCGGGCTGAACGCGGTGGGCGTCGACCTGACCGGCCTTGCGTTCCTGTCGGGCGCGATCGGCATCGGGGTCGGCTTCGGGTTGCAGAAGGTGGTCTCGAACCTCGTGTCCGGCATCATCATCCTGCTCGACAAGTCGATCAAGCCGGGCGACGTGATCTCGCTGGGCGAGACCTTCGGCTGGATCAACGCGCTGGGCGCGCGCTATGTCAGCGTCGTCACCCGCGACGGCAAGGAATACCTCGTGCCCAACGAGGACCTGATCACCGGGCAGCTGGTGAACTGGTCGCATTCGTCGGATTTCGTGCGGCTGGATATCCATTTCGGCACCTCCTACAACGACGATCCGCACAAGGTCCGCAAGCTGGCCATCGCCGCCGCCAGCGGGGTCGAGCGGGTGCTGGCGCATCCCAAGACGCCGGTCTGCCATATCGTCGGCTTCGGCGACAGTTCGGTGGACTACATCCTGCGCTTCTGGATCAAGGATCCGACCGGCGGGCTGACCAATATCCGCGGCAATGTCTATCTTGCGCTCTGGGACGCCTTCAAGCACGAGGGGATCGGCATCCCCTTCCCCCAGCGCGAGGTGCGGATCCTCAAGGATGCCGAGGACGCGCCCGACACCGGCGGCATTCTGCAGCCCTGAGCCCGGCTTCATTGAATTGTCGCGCAAGGATTGCTATTTTGGGGTCAGTCCCTGCGCCGGGGCCCTGCGGCGCGTTGAATAGGAGGACATCGTCCTGACACCTACCATTGCAGCGGCAGACCCTGCCGTTCAAGGCGCACCTGACGGGGGCGCATTTGCGCAAGTCTCCAGCGAAGAGCTGCTTGCGCATATCCTGACCATTCTCTCCGACAACAAGGCCGAAGAGATCGTCGACATCGACCTGCGCGGAAAGACCGCGATGGGCGACTACATGGTGATCTGTTCCGGGCGGTCGTCGCGCCAGGTCGCGTCCATTTCGGACAAGCTGGTCGAGACGCTGAAGGCCGATCTCGGGCGTGCGGCCCGGGTCGAGGGCAAGGATGCCGGCGACTGGGTGCTGATCGACACCGGCGATGTGGTCGTCCACGTCTTCCGTCCGGAAGTGCGCGAGTTCTATCAGCTGGAAAAGATGTGGCTGCCCGCGGACGAGGCGGCCAAGAGGGCCTCGGCCCGCAACTGACCCCGGCGGATGCGGGTGCATGTCTGCGCCGTGGGCCGCCTTCGGGCCGGCCCCGAGAAGGCGCTGATCGACGATTACGCGACGCGGTTCGACAGGACGGGCCGGGCCCTCGGGCTTGGCCCTTTGTCGTTTTCCGAGGTCGAGGATCGCAAGGGCGGCGGCAGGACCGCCGAGGCCGCCCTGTTGCGTCGCGCCCTGCCCGCCGGGGCGGTGATCGTGGCGCTGGATGAACGCGGCAAGGTGATGACCTCGCCGGGGTTCGCCGAGGTGCTGGCGCGGCACCGCGATGACGGGCGCGGCGATCTCGCGCTGGTGATCGGCGGGGCGGATGGCATCGACCCTGCCCTGCGCGCCGAGGCCGACATGCTGCTGTCGTTCGGCAAGATGGTCTGGCCGCATATGCTGGTGCGGGTGATGCTGGCCGAACAACTCTATCGCGCCGCCTCGATCCTGGCGGGAAGTCCCTATCACCGGGCCTGACCCTATCACCGGGTCTGACCCCGCGCCCGCGCCGGGCAAATCGACGCAGCTTTCGGGCGGCGAAGGCTGCGGCGGCTATCTGCGGAAAACCAGGGAAGGCAAGCAGGCCCTCGGGACCACGACAACGGAATTGGCAGAAACCACAATGACATGCGGCCAGTGCTCTGCGATCCGTTGCCGTGGCGTACCGTGCTTTCGGCCCGAAGGCCAACGTGAGGGTGGTCGCATGCTGAACCCCTCATAACACGATTCATTCAGCCTGTCACCGCAAAGTCACAGCGGACTCACCCTTTCGAGCGTAAAAAAGTGATATGGGTCTCGCCGAACCGGCGGCTGTCGAGCGCGGCGAAGCCCTCTGGCGCCGCTTGCGCCGCATGTTCCTCCCAGACGACGAGGGCCTCGGGGGCGATCCAGCCGCGGGCGCGCGCCACCGCCAGCGTCTTTTCCCCCAGCGCCTTGCCATAGGGCGGGTCTAGGAACACGAGATCGTAGCCCGCGCCGTCGTTGTCCGGCAGCTTCGTGGCATCGCGGGCGATCAGCCGGCTGCGCGCCTCTTCGCGCAAAAGCGCGATATTGGCCCGGATCAGTTTCTGCGCCCGCCGCCCGTCATCGACGAATGTCACCTGCGCCGCCCCGCGCGACAGCGCCTCCAGCCCCAGCGCGCCGGTGCCGGCAAAGAGGTCGAGCACCCGCGTCTCGTCGAAAGGATCGCCGAAGCGCCCGCCGGCCAGCATGGAAAACAGGCTTTCGCGCACCCGGTCGGTGGTCGGGCGCAGATGCGCGCCCGCGTCGCCCTTGCCGACCGCGCTCAGCACGCGGCCGCGGTGTTCTCCGGCGATGATCCTCACCCCTTGAGCAGCTTCTTCATGTCCTGGTCGGGGGTGTGGACCTGCTCGGGGGTGATCGTCCGCCCGCTCTCGATCAGCCGCTTGGCGACCATGTAGCCGCGCGCATCGTTCATCGCATCGACCGCCACCAGCTCATCCCCGTGGAAATACCAGAACGACAGCCGCCCATCCTCGCCATGGCGGGTCTCGACATGGTCATAGCCCTTGTTCAGCCCGGCGATCTGCAACTTGCAATCGTATTGATCCGACCAGAACCAGGGCTTGGCGACGTATTCCACCGCGCCGCCCATCATGTTCCGGGCCACCACGTCGGCCTGGTCGATGGCATTGGGCACGCTTTCCAGCCGGATGCGGGTGCCGTGATAGGGAAAGGACGTGCAATCGCCCGCCGCCCAGATATGCGGCGCCGAGGTGCGGCCCTGGGCATCGGTTTTGATGCCATTGTCGATCTCGAGGCCGGCGGCCTCGGCCAGTTCGGTGGCCGGCACGATGCCCACGCCCGCCACCACCATGTCGACCGCGATCTCGCTGCCATCGGTCAGCTTCGCGCCGGTGACCTTGCCCTCGCCCTCAAGCCGCTCGAGCCCCACGCCTTCGCGGATCTCGACGCCGTGGTCGGTGTGCAGCTTGCGAAAGAAATCCGAGGTCTCGGGCGCGGCCACCCGTTGCAGGATGCGGTCGGCCATCTCGACCAGCGTGACCTTCATGCCCTTCTTGGCCGCCACCGCCGCCGCCTCGAGCCCGATATAGCCGCCGCCGACGATCAGCGCGCTGGCGCCCTCGCGCACCTGCGGCGCCATGGCGTCGACATCGGCCAGGGTGCGGACGACAAAGACATTCTCCAGGTCGCCGCCAACGGCAGAGGGCAGTCGGCGCGGATGCGATCCGGTGCAAAGCGCCAACTCGTCGTAATGCAGCACCTCGCCATCCTCGAGCGTCAGGCTTTTCGCGGCGGGGTCGATGGCGGTCACCCTGGTGTTCAGCTTCAGGGCGATGTCCTGCTCGGCATAGAAGCTCTCGGGGCGCAGGAACAGCCGCTCCAGCGCCATTTCGCCCAGCAGGTAGGCCTTGGACAGCGGCGGGCGCTCGTAGGGCGGCACCGGTTCCGAGCCGATCAGCGTGATCTTGCCGTCAAAGCCCGAATTGCGCAGCTTCGCCACCAGGGTGGCGCCCGCCTGACCGCCGCCGACTACGATGAAATGTGCCATGTGCCCTCCTCCCGCACGGGGCCGCGATTTCGCTGGCCTCCAGTTGGCCAAACCCTATATCGCTGGGGAACCGAAACGCAAATCCAATAGGGGATCAGACCATGGCGATTTCAGTGGGCGACACGCTGCCCGAGGCAACCTTGCTGCAACTTGGAAACGACGGCCCGCAACAGGTGGACCTGAAGGCAAAGCTGGCCGGGCGCAAGGTGGTGCTCTTCGGGCTTCCCGGCGCCTATACCGGCACCTGTTCGACCGCGCATGTGCCGTCCTTCATCCGTACCAAGGGCGATTTCGACGCCAAGGGCGTGGACGAGATCATCTGCGTCTCGGTCAACGATCCCTTCGTGATGAAGGCCTGGGGCGAGGCGACCGGCGCCACCGAGGCCGGGCTGACCTTCCTCGGCGATGCCGACGGTAGCTTTACCCGCGCCATCGGCATGGGTTTCGACGCGCCGCCCGCCGGGCTGCATGGCCGCTCCAAGCGCTTTGCCATGGTGGTCGAGGACGGGGTGGTCAAGGTGCTGAACGAGGAAGCCAGCCCCGGCACCTGCGAGATCTCCTCGGGCGAGAGCCTGCTGGACGCGCTCTAGAGGTCCATGGCCCAGGCCACGCCCGCCGTCGGCGTGGCCTGACGCGGCGCTGCGCGTCAGAGGCCGCGGAAGCTCAGCCCCGCCACCTCGCGAAGATGCGCCTCGAAGAAATCGGCGAAGGTCGCCACCAGCGGCGGCAGCACCTCGTAGGGCGGATAGAACAGCGTCAGCCAGAGCGGCGTGACGGTCCAGTCGTCCAGCACCGTCACCACCTCGCCGCTGGCCCGGCCCTCGGCGAGGATGAAATCGGGCATGAGCGCCAGGCCGTTGCCCGAGCGGACCAGCGCATAGAGAAAATCGCCATTGTTGGAGACCACCGAGGCCCCGGCGGTCACGCTGCGCTTCACCCCGTCCTTGCGGAACGCCCAGACCTCGGCCTGGCCGCGCGCGGAATAGGACATGCAGAACCCCGGATCGAGGTCCTCGGGCCGCTCGGGCCGCTGCATCCGCTCGAAGAGCGAGGGCGCGGCGATGACATGGCGCGGCACCTCACAGATCTTGCGCCAGATCGTCGACTTGTCCTCGGGCGGGCCCGAGACCCGGATGGCGAGGTCGCAGCTTTCCTCGACGATATCGACCAGTTCATCGGTCAGGGTCACGTCCAGCGCGATGTTCGGATAGGCAAGGCGGAAGCGGTCGATCAGGCAGGGCAGCAGGCGCAGCCCCAGCGACATCGGCGCATTGATCGACAGCCGCCCCCGGTCGGGCCAGGCGGCGCGGGCGATCTCTTCGGCCACGCGGTCGAAATCCTCCACCACCGGGCGGAAGCGGGCGGCAACGATCGCGCCGGCGCTGGTCAGCGCCACCTGGCGCGTGGTGCGCACCAGAAGCTGCTGGCCGAGGGCCTCCTCCAGCCGGGCGACGATGCGCGTCACCGAGGCCGGCGTCATGGCCAGCGCGCGCGCCGCCGCGGCAAAGCTGCTCAGTTCGGCCACCTTCAGAAACACCCGGATCGGCTTGATCTCCTGCATCGGTGATTGTTGCACCATCGACAATAGTAAATGCAACAACCTTTCTATTCTGAATAACAGCCCCCTGGCCTATCTTCAGGTCAACACGCGAACAGCGATCTGAAAGGCGACAAGATGATCAAGGAAATCAAGGGGCTGCACCACGTCACTTCGATGGCGGCCGATGCGCAGGAGAACAATGCCTTCTTCACCCGGACCCTCGGCCTGCGCCGCGTCAAGAAGACCGTGAACTTCGACGCGCCCGAGGTCTATCACCTCTATTACGGCGACGAGGTCGGCACGCCCGGATCGGTCATGACCTATTTCCCCTTCGGCCAGATGCCCAAAGGGCGGCGCGGCACCGGCGAGGTCGGCACCACCGAATTCGCCGTGCCCCAGGGTGCGCTGCCCTACTGGCGCGAGCGGCTTGGCCATCACGGCGTCACCGGCCTGCGCGACGACAGCTTTCTCGGCGAGGCCCGCCTGCACTTCGACGGCCCCGACGGCGACGGCTTTGCGCTGGTCGAGAGCACCGCGCGCGGACGCAGCCCCTGGACCGGCACCGAGGTGCCCGAGGAGGCGGCGATCCTGGGCTTTCACGGCGCGCGCTTCAGCCTGCGCGACGCGGCGGCCACCGGCGAGTTGCTGCGCTTCATGGGCTACCAGGAGGACGAGACCGCCGAAGGCGTCACCCGCTACCGCATCGAGGGCGGCAATGGCGCCGATACCATCGACCTCGAGGAGCTCAAGGGCGCGCCCACCGCTGGCCAGGGCGCGGGATCGGTCCACCATATTGCCTTTGCCGTGGAAAACCGGGACAAGCAGCTCGAGGTGCGCAAGGCGCTGATGGACACCGGCTACCAGGTCACGCCGGTGATCGACCGCGACTATTTCTGGGCGATCTACTTCCGCACCCCCGGCGGCATCCTCTTCGAGGTCGCCACCAACGAGCCGGGCTTCGACCGCGACGAGGACACCGCGCACCTGGGCGAGGCGCTCAAGCTGCCCGAGCGCTACGAGCCGCACCGCGCCCGGATCGAGGAATTGCTGCCGCCGATCGGCGCCTGACGCAAACGCATTGCCGGTCGCGCGCCGCGGCCTACAGTCACCTCACAGGGACCGCGGCGGCGCTCCCGCAACCACAGGAGAGTTCTCATGAGTTGGAACCCGACACAGAACCCGGAATGTCCGCTGGCCGACAATGCCGAGATCGAGACCCTGATCATTCCGCGCGCCCACGATCTTGGCGGGTTCGAGGTGCGCCGCGCCCTGCCCTCGCCCAAGCGCCAGATGGTCGGCCCGTTCATCTTCTTCGACCAGATGGGCCCGGCCGAGTTCATCACCGATGGCGGCATCGACGTCCGTCCGCATCCGCATATCGGGCTGGGCACGGTGACCTATCTCTACCAGGGCGAGTTCGAGCACCGCGACAGCCTGGGCACCCACCAGATGATCTACCCCGGCGAGGTGAACTGGATGGTCGCCGGGCGCGGCGTCACCCATTCCGAGCGCACCAGCGCCGAGACCCGCGCCACGCGCCACAAGCTGTTCGGCATCCAGACCTGGATCGCCCTGCCCGAGGACCGCGAGGAGATGGCCCCGGATTTCGAGCACCACAAGGAAGCCAGCCTGCCGGTGATCCGCGACACCGGCACCACCGCGCGGCTGATCCTCGGCACCGCCTATGGCGAGACCAGCCCGGTGACGATGCAGTCCGAGACCTTCTACCTGGATGTCATCCTTGAAGCCGGGGCGCAGTTTCCCCTGCCCGACAACCACGAAGACCGCGGCGTCTATGTCACCGAGGGCAGCATCGAGGTGGCCGGCGACACCTTCGAGGCCGGCCGCATGATGGTCTTCCGTCCCGGCGACCGGATCTCGCTCAAGGCCGGGCCGCAGGGCGCGCGCCTGATGGCGCTGGGCGGGGCGACGCTGAACGAGAAACGCTATATCTGGTGGAATTTCGTGTCCTCGTCCAAGGACCGCATCGAGCAGGCCAAGGAGGACTGGAAAGCCGCCGACTGGGCCAATGGCCCGTTCACGCTGCCGCCCGGCGATGACCAGGAGTTCATCCCGATCAGCCCCGAGCTGGACCGGACCCGCCCCAAGGGATAAACCGCGCCGGAGCCGCGCGGGCGCCCCGGGCCTTCGGACCCGGGCGCGCCGTGCTGCGCCGCAATGAAATCCGAAAGGTGTCGAAGGCGGTTACGCCTTCACCGTCTCGCGCCGCGCGACCCGGGCCCGAAAGGCCCCGGCGCGCGCGGCAAACCTTCACCCCGCATGACAAGGAAACCCCATCATGGCACTGAAACTGAAAATCATCACCGCCTCCACCCGCCCCGGCAGGATCGGCCCCTCGATCTCGGACTGGGCGGTCAAGGTCGCCAAGGGCAACGCGGCCTTCGAGGTCGAACTGGTCGACCTGGCCGAGATCGACCTGCCGCTGCTGGACGAAAAGCACCATCCGATGATGCAGAAATACGAACACGACCACACCAAGCGCTGGAGCGCGGTGATCGCCGATGCCGATGCCGCGGTATTCGTCACGCCGGAATACGACTATTTCGCCCCCGCCAGCCTGGTCAACGCGGTGCAGGCGCTGATGCGCGAATGGAAATACCTGCCGGTGGGCGTGGTCAGCTATGGCGGCGTCTCGGGCGGTCTGCGCTCGGCCCAGGTGGCGCGGCAGTTGCTCGGCAATGTCGGCGCCTACCCGGTGATGCAGACGGTGCCTGTACCCTTCGTCGGCGCGGCGCTGGGCGAGGACGGCGTGCTTGCAACCAACGAACAGATGAACGAGGGACTTGGCGGGATGCTGGACGAACTGGCCAAGCTGGCCGCGGTGCTCAAGCCGCTGCGCAGCGCCTGACGCCCGCCCCGACAGACCGACCCGACAGACCGACCCGCCCGGCGCGCGTAGCGCCGGGCATTCCGCCACCGAGTTTCCCGATGCAAGGAGATCACACCATGCGCATCCCCCTTCTCGCCCTCGCCAGCCTGGCCCTGGCCCCGGCCGCCACGGCCCAGGTGGCGCTCTCGCTTCCGCTCGCGCTGGGGCCCAATGACAGCGTCAGCACGCAGACCTATACCTGCGGCGAGGCCGAGCCCTTTAGGGTTCACTACATCAACGCCGGCGCCAATGCGCTGGCGATCCTGCCGATCGAGGGCGAAGACCGGATCTTCGTCAACGTCGTCTCGGCCTCGGGCGCGCGCTATGTCTCGGGCCAGCATGTCTGGTGGACCAAGGGCGACACCGCGATGCTGGAAAACGAGATGCAGGAGACCGCCAGGCTGGACTGCACCGCAAAATGACCCCTCCCGCCACGGGGCACCTGTCCCCGTGGCGCCGGGGGCGGTCGCGCAAGGCCGCCCCCGCATTGCGGTGGCCTCGCCCGGGCATTTGTGATCCTGTGCGCGCAACCAAGCGCCAAGACAGGGTGATTTCCACATGACGCAAGAGCCGATGTCCGAACCCGGTGACGCCAGCGAAGACAGCATCCGCGCCTTCGTGCTGTCGGCGCATCCGATGGATGTGGCCACCTGGCTTGGCCGCCTGCCGCTGGACGAGGTCTGGCCGCACCTGTCGACCCTCGACCCCGAGCACGGCGCCAGGGTTTTCGAGAAACTGCCGCATGAGCTTCAGGCCGAACTGGCCCGCAGCCTGCCGCAGGGCGACCTGCCGGCGATTGTCGCCGCTATGGACGCCGACGACCGCGTCGATTTCGTCAACCAGCTGGACCCCGACGAACAGGAGCGCCTGATCGCCGACCTGGCACCCGAGGCGCAGGAGGACATCCGCCTCCTTGCGCCCCATGCCGAGGAATGCGCCGGCGCCATCATGACGTCGGACTACGCCATGCTCGACGCCGACATGACCGCGCGGCAGGCCATCGCCGCGCTGCGCCGGCAGGCCCCGCGCACCGAGACCATCTACCGCTCCTACGTGGTGGACCAGGGCCATCGGCTGATCGGATCGGTCCGCCTGCACGCGCTGATCCTGGCCGAGGATGACGCGCCGGTGAGCGACCTGATGGAGCCCGCGCCGATCTCGGTCAGTCTCGACACCGACCAGGAGGACGTGGGCAAGCTGATCGCGCGCTACGACCTGCTTGCCATTCCCGTGGTCGACGCCGAGGGCCGGCTGGTCGGCATCGTGACCCATGACGACGCCGCCGACGTGATGCAGGCCGAAGCCACCGAGGATTTCCAGCGGATCTCGACCGTCCTGCCCTTCACCCAGAACATCCGCCAGGCCGGGATCGGCATGCTCTATTCCCGGCGCATCGTCTGGCTGGCGCTGCTGGTCTTCGGCAACCTGTTCTCGGGCGCGGGCATCGCCTATTTCGAGGACGTGATCCTGGCCTATGTCTCGCTGGTGTTCTTCCTGCCGCTCCTGATCGATTCCAGCGGCAACGCCGGGTCGCAATCGGCCACCCTGATGGTGCGGGCGCTGGCGACCGGCGATGTCGAGCTCAAGGACTGGGGCAGCCTGATCCTGCGCGAGGTGCTGGTCGCGGCGGCGCTGGGGGCAACCATGGCGGCGGTGGTCTTTCCGCTGGGCGCCTGGCGGGGCGGCGTCGATGTGGCGCTGACCGTCGGTCTGACGATGTTCCTGGTGGTGCTGATCGGCAGCCTGGTCGGCATGTCGCTGCCCTTCCTGCTCAGCCGGTTGCGGCTTGACCCGGCAACCGCCAGCGGCCCGCTGGTCACCACGATCTCGGATGCCTCCGGCGTGCTGATCTATTTCTCGATTGCGACGGCGATCCTCAGCCTGTGAGCGCGTTTGAGGCGGATCACTTGGACGGAAGTGAACCGCGCGGAGAACCCCTTTATCACGCCGGTGATCCCGGCTCGTCCATGATCGGAGGGTTTTTCATGGGTCGCTGGCGTCTTGGACAAGCTGATCACGGCGCGAAACCCGACACCGAATTGCGGGCCGCTGAAAACCAGTGCCCGCAACCCGATGTTTCTGCCAATCCGGAGACCGGCGGTGCTATCTCCGCCAGCACCGCTCCAGCCCGGCCAGGCTCCGCCGCCTGTTGGGCGTAACCTGAAGGGCCGCCTGGTAGGCCTCGACAGCGCCGGCCTTTTCGCCGACCTCGAGCAGCATGTCGCCCAGAAGCTCGCGCGCCGGCAGAACGTGACCCGGTGTGACCGGGGCCTTGCCCGCCTTGTCCTCGATATCCGCTGCCGCGCGCATCAGGGTGACGGCTCTCTCGGGCTCTCCTTTTGACAGGGCAACCCAGGCCTCGATGGATGTGCTCTGGGCCTCGAGCAGCGCCAGCCAATAGCCCAGTTTCCGATCCTCCATGACTTGGCCAAGCGCGTCCAGACGTTCCAGGGCAACCCCCGCCGCCGCGACATCCCCGGACCGGGCCGCGCCGAGGCCCTTGGCATACCAGCGGATCGCGACCGCCTGCGGAAACCGCTCCCAGGTGATCGCCGGGTTGAGATCGGCCGAAAGGGCGGCCGCACCGGCCCAGTCCCCCTGTTCCAGCGGCACCCGCGCGGCCGTCGCCGCATCGGCATAGGCCGACCCGAAAGTGTTCTCGAGATCGGGGTGCGCCTGCACCTGCCTGACAAGCGCCTCGGCGGCTCTCGCATCGCCCGCCTGGAGATGGGCATAGACCGCGTAGTCGATGGCATGCGGGTAGTGATCGGCAAGGATGCCGCCCTCGGACTGGGCCAATACGGCAGCGGCGCTGCGGGCGTTCCAGGCCGCCGATTCCTCCCACAGGCCGAGACGGGTGAAGATATGCGACGGCATGTGCAGCGCATGGGGCACGTCCGGCGCGATCCGGTCGTACCCCCTTGCGATCTCGACCGCGCGGTCGGCAAGGGCGGGGTGATCATAGGCGTGAATGGCATAGTGATAGCCCGCCGGATGCGTCGGCGCCCGGGCCCGAAGCGCATCCATGCGCGCGCCGGCATCGCTCAGTTCCGGCACCGCGTCCGGGCCACGCGGGGCCATGGTCAGTTGCGCCAGCGCGTCAAAGGCGGCGGCCTCCAGGTCGTCGGGAAAGGCCTCGTCGATCTGGCGCTGTCTGGCGGCCCAAGCGGCAAGGCGTTCGCGGAATGTCCTGTCCTCGCCGGCATAGAACGCCTGCACCGCCTCGATATAGGCCGCCTCGCGGGGCGTTCCGGGGGGCATCTCGGCAAGACGCGCAATCGCGGCACGCCCCGCTTCGCTTTCCTCGGGGGTCGGCCCGCCGGGCCAGAGCGGATGGAACCTGGTCATGGCGATCCCCCATTGCGCCATCGCGCAGGTCGGATCGGCCTCGGCCGTCGCCTCGAAGACGCTGGCCGATTGGCGATACATCATGTGATGCAAAAGCAGTAGCCCGGTCTCGAACGCCCCTTGCGCCTCCGCGGTGCAGGACGTGGCGAACCGGACATGCCCCATCTCCGCCGGGTTCAGCCCCGCCAGAACGCCATCAAGCGAATGCGCCGGCGCGGGCAAGGGCAGCAGCATCAGCGCGAGGGCTGAAACCGTCAGTCTCGGGGTTCGGATGAATGGCATCGGATGATCCTCCTTGCAGGTATGTGCGCCGCATCACGGGTGTTTTCCGCCCAAAGCATTTTGGCGGACAGGGGCGGCGTGGTACCCTTGCATCGGAGGCCGCAGGGATGCTGAATGGCAAACGAAATACCTTGAAATCTGTTGAACTCGACCTGGGCGCGGCCTTGCTGGACAGGGCGTCCGGCTATCTGTTCGACAAGGACGGCCAGGACCTGGACCTCAGGCACCAGTCGCGCGAAGTGCTCAAGGTTCTGGCGGAGCACCCGGGCAGAACCGTCTCGCGGACCACCCTTGTCGAAAGGGTCTGGTCCGGTCGCGCGGTGTCGCCGGACGGCGTTGCCCAATGCATCACCGAGATCCGCCGCGTTCTGGGCGACAGCGACAAGCGGTTGATCGAAACCGTGCCGCGCAAGGGCTATCGGCTGGTGCCGCCTGCCGCGGTGCATACCCCGAGGCGCCGGGGTCTGCTGGTCGCGGCGGGGCTTGTGCTGGCCGCCTGCCTCGCGCTGGTCTGGACATTTGCGCGCCCGCCCGGCGCTCCGCCGAAGCCGCCGGTCATCGCCGTTCTGCCGTTCGACGATTTCAGCGCGGCCCCGCACCAGGGCTACCTGAGCGATGCCGTGGCCGAAAGCATCATCACCATGCTGGCCCGCTACCCGCAACTGACGGTGATCTCGCGCAACTCCAGCTTTCAGTTTCGCGGCTCCAACCTGGGGATTTCGGAAATTGCCGACAGGCTCGGCGCCGATTTCGTGCTCGAAGGCAGCCAGCACTACGACGGGTCGCGCTTGCGGATCACCGTGCAGTTGATCGATGGCGCGACGGATGCCCATATCTGGGCGGACGAGGTCGACGTGCCGCTGGGGGCCTTGCTCGCCACCAACGATCGGATCAGCGGCAAGATCGCCAATGCGGTGGGCTTCAGCGTCATCGATACCGCCTCGGCGCGGATGACGGCAGGTGACGTCAGCGCATTGATGATCGCCAATGCCGCGCAAAGCCGGATCATGCGGAACTTCACCCGCGAAAACCTGAGGATCAACCTCGAGGAACAGGAGCGCTCGATCCGGGACTACCCGGAGTCGGCCTGGGGCTATCTCGGCCAGGCCCTGTCGCTACGCGTCGGGCTGCGCTATGGCTGGATCGACGGCGATGAAGCGGCAACGCGCGCCCGCATGTACGACTTTGCCCGCAAGGCTGTCGAATTCGACCCCAACAATTTCATGGCCTATCACGCGCTGGGCCGTGTCCTGATCCACAACCGCGACGTCGAGGCGGCACTCGGCGCCTTCCGGCGCGGTGTCGAGCTGAACCCCTCGTCTTCGCTGGTCACGATGGGGCTGGCCGACGCGCTGGTCTATGTCGGCAAGACCGACGAGGCGCTCGAGGTGATCGGCCGGCTGGAGCACATCGACCCGCTTTACGGGTTCGGCCTGACATGGGCCAAGACCTCGGCGCTCTGGCAAGCCGGGGCGTGCGACCAGGCGCTTGCTGCCTTTCAATCGCACCCCGCGATGCCGATCGCCGCCTACAAAGAGCTTGCGGCGATCCATCACTGCCTTGGCAACCAGGGCAAGGCGACCGAGGCAATGGCGGCCTATCTCGCGGAGAACCCTGCCTGGACGGTATCGCGGGAACGGGCGATCAACACCGGCATGTGGACCGCCCCGGGCGCTCTCGACCGCTGGCTGGTCGCCATGGAGTCCGCGGGGATGCCGCTGTGACGCGGATTTGCGGATGGTGTTTCGGGTATTTGTGGCGGTGTGCCGGGTGTTAAGTAAGCGCGACCTGGACCCCACCTTCTTCTGAACTGCCGCTTTTGAGAATCTGTCCCTGTCTTGGAACAGGGATGGAGTTTCTCCGTGGAGGAT
>SBGD01000012.1 GCA_006226775.1 Paracoccaceae bacterium
TGAGAGGCTGGACAACGACCCAAGCGGGGCTCGTTACGGCTGCTTCCTTCCGGACCTGACCGGGTTGGCGAGGCGCCTGCCCGCGCCAACCTCTCACCGGGGTATCTAGTCAATGCGGCCCGCTCTTGCAAGAGCCCCATCGTCATGCGATTTCGCAAGCAGCTGAGGAAAGGATGTCGCATGAAACTGGCAGAGACGGTCACCTTCGGCGGCTCGCGCCTGGACCGCGCCTCCGAGATCCGCACCGATCCGGCGGCGCTCGACAAGGCCCGGGCCGACCCGGCAGCGCGCGCCATCCTGCTCTGGCGCGGCAAGATCCTGATCGAGGACGAGACCGCCGCGCTTGTCCGCCTGCCGCTCGATCATCCGATCCTCGACGAAGGCGACGACGACCTTGTGCTGCTGGGGCGGGTCGAGGGTGCGGCGGTCTTTGCCTGCAACCTCTCGGCCTGGCAGCCGGTGGATCTCGATGGCGGGTCGCTGGGGCAGTTCCTCGACCGCTCGGTCCAGCACCACCCGGCGCTGCCATCCACCCAGGGCTTCGCCGAAGTGCGCGCCAACCTCACGCGTCTCACCACCGCCGACGCGGAACTGGCGGCCACCGCCAAGGCGATCCTGAGCTGGCACGACAGCCATGGCTTCTGTTCGCGCTGCGGCACGCAGTCGGTGATCGTCAATGCCGGCTGGCAACGCGCCTGCCGCGACTGCGGCGGCCAGCATTTCCCGCGCACCGACCCGGTGGTCATCATGCTGATCACCCGGGGCAACTCCGTGCTCATGGGCCGCTCGCCGCAGTGGCCCGAGGGGATGTATTCGCTGCTGGCGGGTTTCGTCGAACCGGGCGAGACACTCGAGGCGGCAGTGCGCCGCGAGGTGATGGAGGAATCCGGCGTGCCGGTGGGCGCGGTCGAATACCTCGCCTCGCAGCCCTGGCCCTTTCCCGCCTCGCTGATGTTCGGCTGCCGCGGCGAGGCGCTGGCCACCGACATCACCCTCGATCCGGTGGAACTCGAGGACGCGCTCTGGGTCACCCGCGAGGACATGGCGCGCGCCTTCGCCGGCGAGCATCCCTCCCTCAAACCCGCGCGCAAAGGCGCAATTGCCCATTTTCTGCTGCGGAACTGGCTTGCGGATACGCTGGATTGACGCGACACTGCCGGCAAACAACACAATCTCCGGGCAGGTCCATGCAGTTTCAAGCCAAGGAAGACATCGAGGCACCGATCGACAAGGTCTTTGCGATCCTGTCGGATGTCAACGCGATGGAGCGCCAGGCGCTGCGCCGCGGCATCAAGGTCCGCCGCATCACCACCGAAGACGGCCCCGAAGCCGGGATGCGCTGGAACGCGGGCTTCAAGTTCCGCGGCCGTGACATGCTGGCAGATGTGCTGCTGTGCCGCTTCGAGCCGCCCGAGGCGCTGGCCTTCGAGGGCCAGTCCGGCGGGCTGGACACCACCTTCGAGGTCGATCTGACCGCCCTCAGCCCCGGCCGCACGCGGATGAGCGTGACGACGGCGCTCCTGCCCCGGACCCTGTCGGCGCGGCTGCTGGTGCAGTCGCTGAAACTGGCCAAGGGCCGGGTGACCCGCAAGTTCTCGGTCCGGGTGGCGCAATTTGCCAAGACGGTCGAGGAACGGGCGCGCAAGGAAACGTGAGGCGGCTTGCCGCGCGCTCTGACGGGGCTAAGCTCAGCCTGACCTCGGGAGGGTGTGCCATGCTGCGTCTGTTTTCCGTTCTTGCACTGCTCTGCCTGCCGCTTTCGGCGGCGGCGCATGAATTCTGGATCGACGCCCGGCAATGGCAGG
This sequence comes from Paracoccaceae bacterium, assembly GCA_006226775.1. Classification (GTDB taxonomy): domain Bacteria; phylum Pseudomonadota; class Alphaproteobacteria; order Rhodobacterales; family Rhodobacteraceae; genus Marinovum. The sequence continues at coordinate 1,806 of SBGD01000012.1, forward strand.
TGGCGCCCGGTGCGCCGCTGCAGGCCGACCTGCGGGTCGGGCAGGATTTCGAAGGGCCGAGCTTTGCCTACCTGCCGCACCGCACCCGCCGCTTCGACATCGTCACGGGCGGGACAATCGCGCCGGTCGAGGGCCGCGCCGGCGACAGGCCCGGGCTCGACACGGTGGCCCCCGCCGAAGGGCTGGCGGTGGTGGTCCATGTCACCGGCGACCACCTGCTGACCTATACCGACTGGGCCATCTTCGAGTCCTTCCTGACCCACAAGGCCTGGACCCCTGTGCTGGCCGAGCATCGCGCCCGGGGCCTGCCCGAGACGGGGTTCCGCGAACGCTATTCGCGCCATGCCAAGGCGCTGGTGGCGGTGGGCGACGGCCGCGGCAGCGACGGCGAGGTCGGGCTGGAAACCGAGATCGTGGCGCTGGCCAATCCCTATGTCGACGACCTGACCGAGGGGCTGCCGGTCCGGGTGCTCTACCAGGGCAAGCCGCGGCCGGGCGCGCAGGTCGAGGTCTTCGCCAAGGGCCCGGACGGCACGGTCTCGGTGCAGGTCTATGAGGCCGACGCGGAGGGAGGTGCCACGATCGCGGTCACGCCGGGGGTCACCTACCTGGTGGATTCGGTGGTGCTGCGCCCGCTTGAGCCGGAAGGCGAGCGCGACCCGGTCTGGGAATCGCTCTGGGCCTCGCTGACCTTCCGGGTGCCGTAACCGATCTGTCAACAGATCGGTCCCGATCCATTGATGGATCGGCGCTACCGGTTGGCGCCGGGCACCCAGAGCACGTCTTCCGCGCCATTGTTGTTGGCCACGCGGCTGGCCACGAAGAACCAGTCGGACAGCCGGTTGAGATAGGTCACCACGTGGCTGTTGACCGTCTCGGTGCCGGCCAGTTCCACCGTCAGCCGCTCGGCCCGCCGCGCCACGGTGCGGCACAGATGCAGATGCGCCGCCAGCGCCGAGCCGCCCGGCAGCACGAAACTGCGCAGGGGCGAGAGCCGGGCATTCATCGCGTCGATCTCGGCCTCGAGCCGCTTGGTCTGCTCGGCCACCACGCGCAGCGGCGGGTACTCCGCCTCGGCGTCCTTGCCGAGATCGGGGTTGCACAGGTCGGCACCCAGGTCGAAAAGGTCGTTCTGGATGCGCGCCAGCGCCACGTCCATCTCGCCCTCGGCATGCAGCCGCGCCAGCCCCAGCGTCGCGTTCAGCTCGTCGGTGGTGCCATAGGCGCCGACCCGCAGGGCGTGCTTGGCCACCCGCGTGCCATTGCCCAGCGCGGTATCGCCCTTGTCGCCGGTGCGCGTGTAAATCTTGTTCAGAACGACCATGTCAGCCCCTTCCCCGGACCCAGACGAAGAGCAGGATCAGCACCACCGCCACGAATTGCGCGATGATCCGCCAGCGCATCGCCTTGTTGGCGTATTTCCTGTTGAAGTCCCCGCCCTTGGCGAAGCTGCCGATGCCGAACAGCAGGATCAGCACGACCGCCGCCATGACGATCGCGATGAGGATGAAGAACGGGTCGTTGGTCATGCAGCCTCCGGGTCTCGGGTGACCTTTACATAAGCCGGGCGGGAACGAAAGCGAGGGTTCAGATCGCCTCACCCCTTGGCGAGCAGCCAGTCCAGCAGCGCCGTCGGCAGGATCCGCCGCAGCGTGCCGAAGACATGGGTCGGCGCGGTGACGAAATAGCGTGCCCGCGGGCTGGGATCCTCCAGCGCCTGCCAGAGCTTTTCGGTCACCGCAGAGGGCGGCAGCTCGAAGCGGTCCGGGCCGCGCTCGGCATAGAGCCGCTTGCGCAGCCCGCTGCGGTACTGCGCGGCGCGGGGCGAGCTTTCCCAGTCGATCCAGCGCTCGAAATGCGGGATCGCGTTCTGGCGGATGCGCGAGGTGACGGGCCCAGGCTCGAGCAGGATCACCTTGATCGGCGTGTCGCGCATCTCGAGGCGCAGGGTGTCGGTCAGCCCTTCGAGGGCGAATTTCGACGCCACGTAGGCGCCGCGCCAGGGCACCGCGACCAGCCCCAGCACCGACGAGCAATTGACGATCCGCCCATGGCCCTGCGCCCGCATCACCGGGATCACCTGCTGCGTCAGGTCATGCACGCCGAAGACATTGGTCTCGAAGATCGCCTGCAAGGCCCCGCGCGGCAGATCCTCGACCGCGCCGGGGCTGGCAAAGGCGCCGTTGTTGTAAAGCGCGTCGAGCGTGCCGCCGGTGGCCTCGAGCACCCGGGCCAGGCCGGAGCGGATCGTCTCGGCATCGGCGTAGTCGATGCGCGGGCTCTCGAACCCCTCGGCGCGCAGGCGCTCGCAATCCTCCTCGCGGCGGCAGGAGGCAAAGACCCGCCAGCCCCGGCGCTGCAACCCGAAGGCGGCGTCATGTCCGATGCCCGACGAGCATCCGGTGATCAGAATGGATTTGCGCATACCCGGCCTCACCTGCACTGCCCCTGGGGCAGCACTGCCGCAGGTCGCCCTCGAGCGCAAGCGGATTTCCCGGGCGCGGGGCCGATCCATCAATGGATCGGTACTGATCTGTTGACAGATCAGGCGCGTCGGGCGCCGTCCGGTCGGACCTCGGAAAGGAAATGCGCTGTTCCGCCGATGGTCTGTCTCGCCGGCGGCCCCGGGTCAGTCCTCGGCAATCAAAGATCCCGCCATCCAGCCAATCCGACCTAGCTCGACACTGCGCAGCTTCACCCAGCCGTCCGGGCCTTGGCGCAGGACGCGCACCCTGTCGCCGCGGGCCAGCCTGTCGAGCACCGGGAAATTGGTGCCGGGGCCGACCCGCAGGTTGGCGCGCGAGACGGCGACCGCATGATCCGCCGAAACGGGATCGCCCCGGGTCGAGAGGCGCGGCGTGCCGCTGTCGGCAAGCTGGGTGCCGGGGCGCATCTTCGGGCGCGGCGATTGGATCGGCGCGGTTGCGGTTGCCGTTTCAGCCGGGTCGCCTTCGGGCAAGCCGGTCTCGGGCGTGCTGGTGTCGATCACCACCGGGCGGGCCGGCGCAAAGGGCTGTGCGGCGGCGTCCTCCGCGAAGGCCACCCGGTGCACCCCCGCTTCCGGCGCGCCGTCGCGCGTCTGGGGCGCATTGCGCAGCGCGACCAGCAGGGCGGATTCGACCCTTTGCCGGACCTTGAGACTGCCGCGCGGCACCGTGGCGTCCGCGGCCAGCGCCGGGCGGCGGCGCTCCGGGGACTGTAGCGCGGCGGGCTGCGGCGCGGCGGGCATGACCTCGGCCACTTCGGCCTCGGCCCGGGCCGGTCCCGGCTTGAAATCCGCGCCACCCGAGGCCTCGTAGTAGCCCCATCCGAGAAAGGCGAAGGTGAGCCAGACATAGGTTTTCATCGTCATTCCCCCTGTTTCCGTCTCGGCCGCCAGAGCCTCGGACATGCGGCGACAGGCCCGCGGCAAGGCGGAAAAACCTCGGTCGGTTTCCCTGGCTGGGCCCGGCGGCATGGCAGGAGCGCGGCCGGTCAGGCAAACAACAGCCGATGCGGGACAAAGTTCCGTGATCCGGCCGGAATTCTTGCCGCGCCCGCCGGAATGGGCGGGCGGCAAGACCAGATCACAGCGTTTCGGACAAGCTCAGGACGCGTCGAGCAGGTAATCGGCCATCCAGCCGATCCGGCCCTGCGGCACCACCTGAAGCCGGACCCAGCCGGTGCCCGGGTCTTCGAGGACCTGCACCGTGGTGCCGCGCGCCAGGCGGGTCAGGACCGGGTGATCCTGCCCCGGACCGCTGCGCAGGTTGACACCCGAGCCGTTGACCGCGCGCAGATCGACCGCCGGGGCCGACGCCACCGCGCCCTCGGCCGAGGCCTCGGTCTCATCGGCCGGCACGACCATGGTGACGGGGCTTTCGGCGGGCATGGCGGGGGCGGTGCTGCGCAAGGCGGCCAGCACCGCCGCCTCGACCTCGGCCTGGTCGGAGGGGCGGCGCGTGGCGCCCTCGACCGGGCCGACGCTGGTCATGTCGACCACCGCCAGGCGCGAGACCGCGGCCTCATCGGGTGCCATCTCCGCGACCTCGGCAAAGACCGAGACGCCGTGCGGGCCCGGCGCGAAGTCACCGCCCCCCGACAATTCGTAATAGGCCCAGCCCAGCAAAGCGAAAGTCACCCAGATATAGGCTTTCATCCACACCATCCCCCATTTACTTGCACCACAGAACCGTCACCGCCCCCGATACGGTGCATGAATACCTGATTCTCCGGCTGAACCTAAGGGAAAACCGGTCCGGTCTTCCCCCCGGGGCGCGACTTTCGGCAACAGGTGCTTTACGGGGCATTTCGCGCTCGCTACACAAGATGCATGACCGACGAAACACTCGACAACAATATCGGCGGTGCCGACCATGCCGAACCGCTGCGCCGCGCGCTGGGCGAGCGCTATCTGACCTATGCGCTGTCGACCATCATGCACCGGGCGCTGCCCGATGCCCGCGACGGGCTCAAACCCGTGCATCGGCGCATCCTTTACGCGATGCATCGGCTGCGGCTGGCCTCGAACGGCAAGTTCCTGAAATCGGCCAAGATCTCGGGCGATACCATGGGCGATTTCCACCCCCATGGCGATGCCGCGATCTATGACGCGATGGCCCGGCTGGCGCAGGATTTCAACGTCCGCTACCCGCTGGTGGACGGCCAGGGCAACTTCGGCAATATCGACGGCGACAACCCCGCCGCCAGCCGCTACACCGAGGCGCGGATGACCTTCGTCGCCGAGGCGATGCTGAACGGGCTGGAAGAGAACGCCGTCGATTTCCGCGACAATTACGACGGGCGGCTGACCGAACCGGTGGTGCTGCCGGCCGAATTTCCCAATCTCCTGGCCAATGGGTCGAGCGGGATTGCCGTCGGCATGGCCACCAACATCCCGCCGCACAACATCCCCGAGCTGATCGACGCCTGCCTGCACCTGATCAAGACGCCGGATGCGCGCGACGAGACGCTGCTGAACTACGTCCCCGGCCCGGATTTCCCCACCGGCGGGGTGATCGTCGAGCCGCGCGAGAACATCGCCGAGGCCTATCGCACGGGCCGCGGGTCGTTCCGCCTGCGCGCGCGGCACGAGGTCGAGGACCTGGGCCGCGGCCAGTGGCAGATCGTGGTCACCGAGATCCCCTACCAGGTGCAGAAGGGCAAGCTGATCGAGAAGATCGCCGAGGTGATCCAGACCAAGAAGGTGCCGATTCTCGCCGATATCCGCGATGAAAGCGCCGACGATGTGCGCATCGTGCTGGAGCCGCGGTCGAAGAACGTCGATCCCGATGTGCTGATGGGGATGCTCTATCGCAACTCGGAACTGGAAGTGCGGTTCTCGCTCAACATGAACGTGCTGATCGACGGGGTGACGCCCCGGGTCTGCTCGATGAAGGAGGTGCTGCGCGCCTTCCTCGACTTCCGGCGCGAGGTGCTGCAACGCCGCTCGACCCACCGGATGGAGAAGATCGACCACCGGCTCGAGGTGCTGGAAGGGCTGATCATCGCCTTTCTCAACCTCGACCGGGTGATCGACATCATCCGCTACGACGATGAGCCGAAACCCGCCCTGATGCGCGAGGATTGGGGCCAGACCTTCGTCCGCGCCACCGACGAGAGCGATTACGTCTCGCCCGCCGCCTCCGAGGCCCTCGGGTTGAGCGAGGTCCAGGCCGAGGCGATCCTCAACATGCGGCTGCGCGCCCTGCGCCGGCTCGAGGAAATCGCCCTTGTGCAGGAACGCGACGCCCTGATGGAAGAGCGTGCCGGCCTCGAGGACCTGCTCGACAACGAGGCGCTGCAATGGGACCGGATCGCCGATCAGCTGAAGGAGGCGCGCAAGACCTTCGGCAAGGGCTACGCATTCGGCGCCCGCCGAACCACCTTTGCCGAGGCGGGCGAGATCGAGGAAGTGCCGATCGAGGCGATGATCGACCGCGAGCCGATCACCGTGGTCTGCTCGCAGATGGGCTGGATCCGCGCCATGACCGGCCATATCGACCTGGCCCGCGAGTTGAAGTTCAAGGACGGCGACGGCCCGCGCTTCATCTTCCATGCCGAGACCACTGACCGGCTGCTGGTCTTCGGCTCGAACGGGCGGTTCTATACGGTGAGCGCCGCCAACCTGCCCGGCGGGCGCGGCATGGGCGAGCCGATCCGGCTGATGGTCGACCTGCCCAACGAGGCCGAGATCGTCGATCTGTTCATCCACAAGCCCGAGCGCAAGCTGCTGGTGGCCTCTTCGGCGGGCGACGGTTTCGTCGTGCCGGAGACCGAGGTGGTGGCCCAGACCCGGTCGGGCAAACAGGTGCTGAACGTGCGCGCGCCGAGCAAGGCCCGGATCTGCAAGCCGGTCAGCGGCGATGCGGTGGCGGTGGTGGGCGAGAACCGCAAGGTGCTGGTCTTCGGGCTGGATGAATTGCCCGAGATGGGCCGCGGCAAGGGCGTGCGATTGCAGAAATACAAGGATGGCGGCTTGTCCGACCTGACCACCTTTACTCTGGCCGATGGCCTGTCCTGGCGCGACCCGGCAGGACGGACCCGGACCGAGAGCGACCTGACCGAATGGCGCGGCAAGCGCGCGGGATCGGGGCGGATGGCACCGCGCGGCTTCCCGCGGGACAACCGCTTTACCTGAGACGGGGCCGATCCATCAATGGATCGGTGCCGATCTGTTGACAGATCGGGCCGCGCATAGTGACACGCCGGGGGCCCAGGCGCCCCTCCGGCCCGCCAAAGACGCAAACGGGAGCCTGCGATGCCCGAAACCTCTGCCTGGGAACGGGCCTCGCCCGACACCGGCGCCGCCCCTGCTCCGCGCCCGGAAACTCCGGCCCCGCCCGCCAATGCCGACTGGCCGCCGCCGGGATCCCATGCCAGCCATACGCCGCCCGAAACCCTGGCCACCGGCTTTGTCGGCACGCGCCGCGCGGTCTTCTGGCTGGCGCTGAAGACCGGGGTCTTCACGGTGCTGACGCTGGGCATCTACCGGTTCTGGATGAAGACACGGCTGCGGCGCTGGTACTGGTCGTCGACCCGGCCGGGCGGCACGCCGCTGGAATATGTCGGCGATCCCTATGAGAAACTGCTGGGTTTCCTGATCGCGGTGGTGATCCTCGCCTTCTATATCGGGGTGGTGAACCTTCTGCTGATGTTCGCGTCGTTTTCGCTGTTCCAACAGAATTTCGTGGCCTACCTGCTCAGCCTGCTCGGCCTCATCCCGCTGTGGTTCTATGCCAGCTACCGCGCGCGGCGCTACGTGCTGGCGCGCACCCGCTGGCGCGGGGTGCGCTTCGGCATGGCGCCGGGGGCCTGGGGCTATGTCTGGCGGGCGATGCTGCACTGGACACTGACGCTTCTGACGCTGGGGCTGCTCTGGCCGCGCATGACCTTCTGGCTCGAGAAATACCGCACCGACCGGACGTATTTCGGCGATGCGCAATTGGTGCAGGGCGGGCGCTGGTGGATGCTCTACCGCGCCACGATCCCGATGGTCCTCGCGCTGGCGATGGGGGCCGGGGCGGCGGCGCTGACCGTCTCGGGCACGCCGCAGGTCGGCAGTCCGCTGGCGACGCTGGCGGCACTTCTCGCGGTCTATGGCTGGGTGCACTACCGGGTGGTGACGACGCGCCTGCTGGCCAATCACAAATCCGCCGCCGGGGTCACGCTGGAGGCCAACCCGCGGCCCCTGCGCATCCTGATGATCCGGGTTCTGGGCACCCTGGCCACCGCCATCGTGCTGGCGCTGCCGCTGACGCTGCTGGGTTTCGGGGTGGCGCTGGTGCAATTCGCCGAGACCCCGCTGATGCAGGAATTCGGCGAGCTGGGCGCCCTGCTGGCGACCGTGCCGCGGCTGGTGCTGGCGGCCCTGGGCGTGGCGCTTTATTTCGCGATCTTCCTGCTCTGGGCGACCTTCACCCATGCCTGGGTGACGATGCCGGTCTGGCGCCACTATGCGACGACGCTCACCATCCGCAACCCCGCCGCCCTGCGCGGCATCTCGCAACGCGCGCGCGACGAATTCCAGGAGGCCGAAGGCTTTGCCGAGGCGCTGGACGTGGGGGCCTCGATATGACCGTGATCCGGGTGGGCGCCGCCCCCGAACGCTACAGGGCGCAGGCGCTCTATTTCGACGGCGATACGGCGGTGGGCGACCTGGCGCAGGTCACCGTCGACGAAGACGCCCGCGCTCTGGTCATCGCGCGGGTGGGCTTCGCGCCGCTCGCCTGGCCGCTGGACGACCTGCGGCTGCTGCCGGATCTCGGCGGACGCGACCTGGTGATCCTGCGGCTGAAGGCCGATCCGGTGGCGCGGCTGATCCTCAACGACGCGCTGCTGCTCGAGCGCCTGCCCGACGTGCGCCGCCCGGCGCCGGTGGCCCGCCGCGGCAGGCTCCTGGCCTGGGCGGTGGCGGCGGTGGCCTCGGTGGCGCTGATCATCACCGTGCTGGTGCCGGTGATGGCCGATCAACTGGCGGAGTACATCCCGCCCGAAGGCGAACGCGCCCTGGGCGAGACGACGCTGGAACAGATCCGCCTGGCGCTGGACGAGACCGGCTTCGGCCAGCCGGTGCCATTCTGCACCGCGCCCGAAGGTCAGGCGGCGCTGAAAGCGATGGAGGCGCGGCTGCGCGAGGGGCTCTCGGGCGATGTCGCGCTTTCGGTCGCGGTTCTGGACCACGAGATGATGAATGCCTTCGCCCTGCCCGGCGGCTATGTGGTGTTCTTTCGCGGGTTGATCGACGCGGCAGAAACCCCCGAGGAGGTGGCCGCGGTCTTCGCCCATGAGATCGGCCATGTGGTCAGCCGCGACCCCACCCGCCACGCGCTGCGCTCGGCGGGCTCGATCGGGGTGCTGGGGCTGTTGTTCGGCGATTTCGCCGGCGGCGCGCTGGTGCTGTTTCTGGCCGAACAGCTGATCCAGGCGGAATATTCCCGCGGCGCCGAGGCCGCGGCGGATGTCTTTGCCCGCGAGGTGATGCTGAAGACCGGCATCGATCCCGCCGCGATGGGCGTGTTCTTCGAGCGTCTGCGCGCGCGCTACGGCGACAAGGAGGGGTTCTTCAAGCACCTCGCCAGCCACCCCGCACTGTCGGAGCGCATCCTGGCCTCCGAGGTCGCCCTGCCCCCCGGGTTCCAGGCGCGCCCCGTATTGAGCGACGAAGACTGGAACGCCCTGCGCCGCATTTGCGAATAACCCCGAAGGTTGCCACAATCAGCCCCCCTGATTTCGCGACGCCTTTCACGCGCCGCCCATCGGGCCAATCCCGATGGAGCCACAAAACGCGCCGCCAGCAATGCCTCGCCACGATGAAGACAAGGGCCCCGCCCCGGTCCTTCTCTGGTTCGTAAATATCCCGGGGGGTCTGGGGGGCTGGCCCCCCAGCGGTCGCCACGCACAAGACGCGGCGAAACCCGGGACCAACCACCCGCAACCGGCCCGGCACGCCGGAAGCGCGCCCTCGCGCCTGCCAACCCTTTCCCCTGCCCCCCCTTTGCGCTATCCCGCTCGCGCAGACACTCGGCAGACCGGAAGTTGACCCATGAAATTCACCCTGTCCTGGCTCAAGGATCATCTCGACACCCAAGCTCCGCTTGACGAGATCCTTTACGCGCTCACCGATCTCGGGCTCGAGGTCGAGGAGGTTACCAACCCCGTCGAACGTCTGGCCGGTTTTACCATCGGCAAGGTGCTCAGCGCCGAGAAACACCCCGATGCCGACAAGCTGCGCGTCTGCCAGGTGGCCACCGCCGATGGCGAGACCCAGATCATCTGCGGCGCGCCCAATGCGCGCGAAGGCATCACCGTGGTGATCGCCAAGCCCGGCGTCTACGTGCCGGGCATCGACACCACCATCGGCGTCGGCAAGATCCGCGGCATCGAGAGCCATGGCATGATGTGCTCGGAACGCGAGATGGAACTCTCCGAGGAACACGACGGCATCATCGAACTGCCCCCCGGCTCGGCCAAGAGCGAGGTCGGCGACCGTTTCATCGACTGGCTGGCCGAGAACGACCCGGCCAGGGTCGACCCGGTGATCGAGATCGCCATCACGCCCAACCGCCCCGATGCGCTGGGGGTGCACGGCATTGCCCGTGACCTCGCCGCGCGGGGCCTGGGCAAGCTCAAACCGCTGGACGCGACCCATGTGGAAGGCCAGTTCCCCTGCCCCGTCACCGTCTCGATCGACGCCGACACCCGCAAGAGCGGCTGCGAGGTCTTTGCCGGGCGGCTGATCCGCGGCGTGGAGAACGGGCCGAGCCCGCAATGGCTCCAGGACCGGCTGCGCGCCATCGGGTTGCGGCCGATCTCTCGGCTGGTGGATATCACCAATTTCTTCACCTACGACCGCAACCGGCCGCTGCATGTCTTCGACGCCGACAAGGTGCAGGGCAACCTGCGCATTCACCGCACCCAGGGCGGCGAGACGCTGACCGGGCTGGACGAGAAGGCGTATACCTTCGGTCCCGGCCAGGTGGTGATCTCGGACGACGCAGGCATCGAGAGCATCGGCGGCATCATGGGCGGGCTGGCCACGGGCTGCACCGACGAGACCACCAATGTCTTTCTCGAAGCGGCGGTCTGGGACCATATCCAGATCGCCACCACCGGCCGCGCGCTGCGGATCAATTCCGACGCGCGCTATCGCAACGAACGCGGCATCGACCCGGGTTACAACATGCAGGCGATGGAGGATGCGGCGCAGATGATCCTCGATCTCTGCGGCGGTGAACCCTCGTCCATCGTGGTGGCGGGCGAGGTGCCCAACGTTTCGCGCTCCTACGAGTTGGACCCCAGGCGGCTGCAATCGCTGGTGGGGATGGACATTCCCGAATCCGAGCAGCGCCAGATCCTGACCTCGCTGGGCTTCCGGCTGGAGGGCAACACCGCGCATGTGCCGTCCTGGCGGCCCGATGTGCAAGGCACCGCGGACCTGGTGGAAGAGGTGGCGCGCGTGGCCTCGCTCGCCCACCTGCCGGCCAGGCCCCTGCCGCGGCCGGTGCCGGGCGTGCCGAAACCCGTCCTGTCGCCGATGCAGAAGCGCGAATCGGCGGCGCGGCGGACCACGGCGGCGCTGGGCTACAACGAATGCGTGACCTACAGCTTCATCGACGAGGCTTCGGCCAGGCTCTTTGGCGGCGGCGAGGATGCGACGCGGCTGGCCAACCCGATTTCCTCCGAGATGAGCCATATGCGGCCCGACCTGCTGCCCGGGTTGTTGCAGGCCGCCGCCCGCAACCAGGCGCGCGGCTTCATGGACATGGCGCTCTTCGAGCTGGGCCATATCTTCCAGGGCGGCGAGCCGGGCGAGCAGACCAACGAGGTGGCGGCGCTTCTGGTGGGCCGCACCGGGCCGAAAGACGTGCATGGCGCCTCGCGCCCGGTGGATGTCTTCGACGTCAAGGCCGATGCCGAGGCGGTGCTGGCCGCCATGGGCGCGCCCGCCAAGGCGCAGATCCGGCGGGATGGCGCAGCATGGTGGCATCCGGGGCGGCACGGGGTGATCTGCCTCGGGCCGAAGAAGGTGCTGGGCATCTTCGGCGAGGTGCATCCCCGCGTGCTCAAGGCGATGGACGTCAAGGGACCGGCGATGGCCTTCACGCTCTACCCCGAGGCGATCCCGATGCCGCGCAAATCGGGCGCCACCCGGGCGGCGCTTGCGGTCAACGACCTGCAGGCGGTGGAACGGGATTTCGCCTTCGTGCTGGATGCGGATGTGGCGGCGCTCGACGTGGTGAATGCCGCAGGCGGCGCGGACAAGGCGCTGGTTTCCGAGGTCCGGGTGTTCGACGAGTTCATCGGCGGCAGCCTCGGCGCGGGCAAGAAGTCGCTGGCCATCACGGTGCGCCTGCAACCCACCGACCGGACGCTGACCGAAAAGGACATCGAGGCGGTCTCGGCCAAGGTGGTCGAGAAGGTCGGCAAGGCGACGGGCGGCGTGCTGCGGGGGTGAGGTGGACTTGGGCAGACGTGCCCACCCTGCGGGGCTTGGCCGGTGTCGGTCTTTCCCTGCCGGTGCGGCGCCGGTGGCACCTGCGGGAGCCTCCGGCGGGAGTTTTTCCGGCAAGATGAAGCCGGGGGTCAGGCGGCTTGTACCAGCGTCTCGGCGGCGGTGACGTCGAGACCCAGCGCCTCGCCCACGGCGGCATAGGTCAGCTTGCCTGCGTGGATGTTGAGACCGTGCATCAGATGCGGATCGTCTGCGCAGGCGTGTTTCCAGCCCTTGTCGGCCAGCGCCAGCATGAAGGGCATGGTTGCATTGCCCAGCGCGATGGTCGAGGTGCGCGCGACCGCGCCGGGCATGTTGGCGACGCAGTAGTGCACGATGCCGTCGACCTCGTAGATCGGGTCCTGGTGGGTGGTGGCCTTGGAGGTCTCGAAACAGCCGCCCTGGTCGATGGCCACGTCGACCAGCACCGAGCCGGGTGTCATGAGCGCCAGATGCGCGCGCGAGACCAGCTTGGGTGCGGCGGCGCCGGGGATCAGCACCGCGCCGATCACCATGTCCATGCGGGGCAGCAACTCGTCCATGGCACCGCGGTCGGAGAACTGCGTGGTCAGCCGGCCCATGAAGACATCGTCGAGGTAGGACAGCCGCGGCACCGAGCGGTCGAGCACCGTGACATTGGCGCCCATGCCGACCGCCACGCGCGCCGCCGCCGTGCCCACCACGCCGCCGCCGATGATCGCCACGTTGGCCGGGCGCACGCCGGGCACGCCGCCCATCAGCACGCCGCTGCCGCCATTGGCCTTCTGCAGGGCCCAGGCGCCGGCCTGGGGCGCCAGCCGCCCCGCGACCTCGGACATCGGCGCCAGCAGCGGCAGGCCGCCCCGGGCGTCGGTCACGGTTTCATAAGCGATGCAGGTGGCGCCCGAGACGAGCAGATCGCGGGTCTGCTCCGGGTCGGGCGCGAGGTGCAGGTAGGTGAAGAGCACCTGCCCCTCCGAGAGCATCTTGCGTTCGCCCGCCTGCGGCTCCTTGACCTTGACGATCATCTCGGCCCGGTCGAAGACCTCCCGAGCGGTATCCGAGACAGTCGCGCCCACCGCCCGGTAATCCTCGTCGGCAAAGCCCGCGCCGATGCCGGCGCCGGTCTCGATCATGACCTCATGTCCATGGGCGATCGCCTCCTGCGCGGCATTGGGCGTCAGGCCGACCCGGAATTCCTGGGGTTTGATCTCTTTCGGGCATCCGATCTTCATCACGGCTCTCCTGTTGTGGTGTTTTCCCCATCTTCGCGCAAACCGCGGGGCAGGTGATTGACATTTTTCTTGGCCTGCCCGCCATTTTCGACGAAACTTCGACACCCAGGCCCTTCATTCGAAGATACCACGGCTTTCATGCAGTTGGACCCGACAGACCGCCGAATCCTGACCGTTCTGCAAAAGCAGGGACGGATGTCGAATGCCGACCTGGCCGAGCGCATCAACCTCTCGCCCTCGGCCTGTCATCGCCGGGTGCAGCGGCTCGAGGACGAGGGGATCATCCGCAATTATGTCGCCATGCTCGATCCGCGCAAGCTGGGGTTTCCGTCGACCGTCTTTGTCGAGATCACCCTGGCGGGCCAGTCCGACGAGGTGCTCGAGCCCTTCGAGACCGCGGTCCAGCGCATCCCCAACGTGCTGGAATGTCACCTGATGGCCGGGACGGCGGATTACATCCTCAAGCTGGTGGTCGAGGATACCGACGATTTCGCGCGCATCCACCGCGAATACCTGACCCGCCTGCCCGGGGTCACCCGCATGCAGTCGAGCTTTGCCCTGCGCACGGTGTTCAAGACCACGGCGCTTCCGGTTTAGCTCAAATTCGGCGCATTTTTGAGAGGTTTGCGGTGCCGCGTTAACCGAAATTTCGGCGGCGGGGCACAGGTTCGGCGCAGCGGGAAGAATGCGCCATGCCTTTTACAATTGCAGCCGAGGATAATCAGTTTGGCACGGCAACCGGCACGAATGTGAATTCGGGCGGGACAACTTCGACATTCGACGGGCCGCCGTCGGACTCGACCGACCTGCTCATCACGACCTTGGCCGGCGATGCCGAACCGCGTTATTTCGAAATTGGCGATACCTACGACCTGACCTTTACTGACGGCGATGGCGTGACGCATGTGGTTGACGGTGCCGTGGTCCTGCGCTCGGACAGCGTTGGCAGTGATGGCGGCGTCGTGGTCTTCGAAGGACAGGACCAGTACGGCGACACGGTCCAGGTGGTCTGGACCCCGAATGTCGACACCGACGCCTGGTACGACAACGCCACATCCGGCGGTGGCGCCGCCAGATTCTACACCACGGATCAGGATGCCAGCTACACCCACGGCTACGTCTGCTTCGCCGAGGAAGCGCGCATCACCACCACCGCCGGGGCCTTGCCGGCAGGCGAGGTCCGGCCGGGGCAACGGGTTCTGACGCTGGATGCCGGGCTGCGCGAAGTGACCTGGATCGGGCGGCAGACCCTGCGGGGCCATGGCAAGGCGGCACCGGTGGTCTTTGACCCCGGCGCCATCGGCAACGACCGTCCCCTCCGCCTGAGCCAGCAGCACCGAGTCCTGGTCCGCACGCCGTTGGCCGAGTTGATGTTCGGCGCCTCCGAGGTGCTGGCGCCCGCCAAGGCGCTGGTCAACGGGCGCGACATCCGCATCCGGCCCTGCGCGACGATCACCTATGTTCACCTGCTGCTCGACAGCCATCAGATCCTGCGCGCCGAGGGGGCGCTTTGCGAAAGCCTGCTGCTGGGCGACATGGCCTGTGACCTGATCTCCCTGCCCGAGGGATTGGCCGCGCGCACCGCGCAGGTGCCCGCCCGCCGCATCCTGCGCTATCACGAGGCGATTGCCCTGGCCGGAACCGCGCAGCCGGTGCGCGCCGCCGACGTGTTGTAAGCATTTTGCCATTCAGCCCCGGATCAATCGCCGCTAGTCTGGCCTCAACGACAGGGGGCAGCGGGCCAGGATGGACTGGGATTACATCATTATCGGCGCCGGCAGCGCGGGGTGTGTCCTCGCCAAGCGGCTGAGCGATGCCGGACACTCTGTGCTGTTGCTCGAAGCCGGGGGGAGGGACAATTACCATTGGGTGCATATCCCGATGGGCTATCTCTATTGCATCGGCAACCCGCGCACCGACTGGTGTTTCCGCACCGCGGAAGAACCCGGGCTGAACGGCCGGTCGCTGCTTTATCCGCGCGGCAAGGTGCTGGGCGGCTGTTCGTCGATCAACGGCATGCTCTACCTGCGCGGACAGGCGGCGGACTATGACCTGTGGCGGCAGATGGGCTGTACCGGCTGGGGCTGGGACGACGTGCTGCCCTATTTCAAGCGCTCCGAAGACTATTACGCCGGGGCGGATGAGATGCATAGCGCGGGCGGCGAATGGCGGGTCGAAGAGCAGCGGCTGCGCTGGGACCTGCTTGACCACTGGCGCGATGCGGCGGTGGCCGAGGGCATTCCGGCGGTGACCGATTTCAACACCGGCGACAACGAGGGCGTTGCCTATTTCCGGGTCAACCAGCGGGCGGGCTGGCGGATGAACACCGCCAAGGCCTTTCTGCGCACCGCCCGGGGCGACAGCCTGAAGGTGGAAACCCATGCCCAGGCCGAGCGGCTGATCCTCACCGAGGGCCGCGCCAGCGGGGTCCGGTACCGCCAGGGCGGTGAGCTCAAGACCGCACGGACCCGGGGCGAGGTGATTCTGTCTGCCGGGGCCATCGGCTCGCCGCATCTGTTGCAGCTTTCGGGGATCGGGCCTGCGGCGCATCTGCAGGGGCTGGGGATCGCGGTCGAGCATGACCAGCCCCGGGTCGGCGCCGATCTGCAGGACCACCTGCAACTGCGCTGCGCCTGGCGGCTGACCGGGGCCAAAACGTTGAACACGCTGGCCAATTCCATGGTCGGCAAGGCGAGGATCGGGCTGGAATACCTGCTGAAACGCTCGGGCCCGATGTCGATGGCGCCCAGCCAGATGGGCGCCTTTGCCAAGTCGCGGCCCGACCTGGAAACCCCGGACCTGGAATTCCACGTCCAGCCGCTGTCGCTCGACGCCTTCGGAGAACCGCTGCATCCCTATCCGGCGATCACCGCCTCGGTCTGCAACCTGCGCCCCTCGTCGCGCGGCACGGTGCGGGCGCTGACGCCCGTGGCGCGCGACGCGCCCGAGATCCGGCCCAATTACCTCTCGACCGCCGACGACCTGGCCACCGCCGCCGAAGCGATCCGGCTGGCGCGGCGGATCATGGGCCAGGCGCCGATGCAGCGCTACCGGCCCGAGGAGATCATGCCCGGGGGTCAGGCGCAGAGCGAGGAGGACCTGCACCGCGCCGCGGGCGATGTCGGCACGACGATCTTTCACCCGGTCAGCACCGTGGCCATGGGCGCCGAGGACAGCGCGCCGCTCGATCCGCGGCTGCGGTTGCGCGGGGTGGCGGGCCTGCGGGTGGTGGATGCCTCGATCATGCCGCGGATCACCAGCGGCAACACCAATTCACCGACCATCATGATCGCCGAAAAGGCCGCCGACATGATTCTTGAAGATGCACGCGGCTGACACCAGGGTAGGAGATCCGGCGGCACCGCCGGCCGGAACAGCGATTTGGAGCGCGAGATGACCGACCTCAAGGACGAACTGGACTGGCTGGAAGCCGAATTGCAGGACACGCTCGACGAGGATATCGAGATCGAGTTCTCGGAACCGATGCTGAGCCGCGAGATCCGCAAGATCTACGTGCGCGAACACCCCGAGATGCTGGACCGCGAGGTCTATTTCCGCAACCTGCTGCGGTTGCAGGCCGAGCTGATCAAGGTGCAGGACTGGGTGCAGCACACCGGCGCCAAGGTCTGCATCCTGATGGAGGGGCGCGACAGCGCCGGCAAGGGCGGGGTGATCAAGCGCATCACCCAGCGGCTCAACCCGCGGGTGGCGCGCGTCGTCGCCCTGCCCGCGCCCTCGCGGCGCGAACAGTCGCAATGGTATTTCCAGCGCTACGTGCCGCACCTGCCGGCGGGGGGCGAGATCGTGATGTTCGACCGCTCGTGGTACAACCGCGCGGGCGTCGAGCGGGTGATGGGCTTTGCCACCGAGCAACAGGTCGAGAACTTCTTCCAGGACGTGCCGGAATTCGAGCGGATGCTGGTGCGCTCGGGGATCATCCTGCTGAAATACTGGTTCTCGATCACCGACCAGGAACAGCAGTTGCGCTTCCTGATGCGCATTCACGACCCTATGAAACAGTGGAAACTCTCGCCCATGGACCTCGAGAGCCGCATCCGCTGGGAGCAATATACCAAGGCCAAGGAAGAGATGTTCGCCCGCACCAACATCCCCGAGGCGCCGTGGTACGTGGTCGAAGGCAACGACAAGAAGCGCGAGCGGCTGAACTGTATCGAGCACCTGCTGACCAAGATCCCCTACGAGGACGTGCCGCACGAGAAGGTGACCCTGCCCGACCGGGTTTACAACCCGAACTACGAACGCCAGGTGCTGCCGGACGAATTGTACGTGCCGAAGGTGTATTGAGAAGCTCAGGTCATCTTGCCAGCACCGCTTGCAGCCGCGCTGTCACGTCGCGGACCCCCGGTTCGGACAGGACGGTGTCGGTGAAATTGAACCGATAGCTGTTGGTGTGCGCGATATATGTCGATCTGGCCCGCACCACATCGGCCGGAATGAGGGCAGCCAGAGTGACCTGGTAGCGATCGTCAAACAGCACGGCGGCCAGAAACTCGAACCCGTCCGGATCGCGGATCGCCGACATCTGCCGTGATTTGGTGCGCCGGTGGACCCGGCGCCCCTTGATCTGGTACCGGGTCGGCCCGGCACGCGCATCGTAGCTTTTCTGCGAATTATTCGCCTGCTCCCAGCCGAAGGCCTCGACGAAGAGGTATTCGGCAAGACCGCCGGTCGGGCTGTTGGCGCTGCGGACCACGTTTCGCCGGCGCAACTCCTCGTTGATGTCCACACTCAGTTCGAGAAGCTGCGACAGCGTCCTGTCGGCCAGGGACACTTCCGCCACCGCCACGGTGGGCAGCGCCAACAAAAGCCAGAGCCAGATGGATGTGACACAACCACGCATGACCGAACCTTGGCAGCGATTCACTAACTGCCAGTTAACGACGGGCCGAACGACAAGACAAAAGGCCGGTCACGGGGACCGGCCTTTCGGGAGATTTGCCATGAGATCCCGGGTCAGGCCCGGGATGACGCAACGCTCGGATCACTCGATGATCTTCGACACCACGCCCGAGCCCACGGTGCGGCCGCCTTCGCGGA
>SBGD01000021.1 GCA_006226775.1 Paracoccaceae bacterium
TCGGGCACGGTCTCCGGCAAGGGCGCAGGGGTCGCCTCCTGCGGCGCGGGCGGCTCGGGCGCCGGAGCCTCCTCGACCGGGGTCGGCGGCGGGCTATCCTCGGCCGCCGGGGCCTCGGGGGCCTGGGGCGCCTCGGGCACCACCGGAGCGACCTGCGGGCTGGCCTCCTCGGCGCCTTGCGCGCCCACCAGCGCGGCGTAATCCGCTTCGCTGATCGTGGTCACGTTGGTGACGTCGAAGGGCAAGGGCTCGACCTCGAACAGCGGGCCGAGCAACAGCCAGCCGATCAGCCCGACATGCGCGGCGCCCGACACGTAGTGGCCGATATGCGCCTTGCGGCCCGGCCCGGGGATATCGGAAAAGAATGCCACCGCCGGCCCCGGCTCAGCCTTCGTCCTGGCCGTCGAGCCGCGGCCCGCCGGTATCCGTCACCAGGCCGATATTCGCAAACCCGCCGGCGTTCAGCGCACCCATCACCTGCATCACCTGTTCATAAGGCACCGCGCCATCGGCGCGCAGGAACACCCGGTCGCTGCTGCGCTCGGCGGCAATGGCGCGCAGCTTGCCCACCAGCTCGTCCGGCGCGGTCTCGGTGGTCTGGATCAGGATGCGGCTGTCGGCGGTCACCGTCACGGTCAGCGGCTCCTCGCTGTCGGCGGCCAGCGTGCTGGCCGCGGTTTTCGGCAGTTCCACCGGCACGCCCACGGTCAGGAGCGGCGCCGAGACCATGAAGATGATCAGCAGCACCAGCATCACGTCGACAAAGGGCGTGACGTTGATTTCCGACATCGGCCTGGCCCCGCCCCTGCGGCGGCGGCGGCTCACGGTCTGCTCGGGTCTGGCGATATGCGCACCCACGGCTCAGGCGTCCAGCTGGCGGCTGAGGATGGTGGCGAACTCGTCGGCGAAACTCTCGTAGCCCGAGAGGATCCGGTCGGCATCCGCGCTCAGCTTGTTGTAGAAGATCACCGCCGGAATGGCGGCCAGAAGCCCCAGGCCCGTGGCCATCAGCGCCTCGGCAATGCCGGGGGCCACCACGGCAAGCGAGGTATTCTGCTGCTCGGCGATCTCGATGAAGGCGTTCATGATGCCCCAGACCGTGCCGAAAAGCCCGACAAAGGGCGCGGTCGAGCCCACGGTGGCCAGCACGCTGAGGCCCCGCTGCAACTCGTCGCTCACGGCGGCGATGGCGACGTTCATCGACCGGTCGATGCGCGCCTGCGCCCCGGGGATCAGCCCGCCATCCTCGCGATGCGAGCGGCGCCATTCCATCATGCCGGCGGCAAAGACCCGCTGCGCCCGGCCCTTGGGCTCCGGTCCCATCTGCTCGAACAATTCGTCCAGCGGCTCGCCCGACCAGAAGGCCCGGTCAAAGCGCCGCGCCTCGCGCTTGGCGCGGCGATAGGCGATCAGGTTGAAGACGATGATCGACCATGACCAGAAGCTGGCCAGGATCAGCGCCACCATCACCAGCTTCACTGTCAGCGTCGCGCGTGCGAACAGCCCCCACATGGAGAAATCGATCTCCTGTGCGAGCGCTAGGGTTTCCGTTTCCATCTGCCTGCTCTTTGCTTGTGGCCGGTTCTGTGCGGTCCATTAGCTGGGGATGTTAACGAAAATAAAGGGGGAAAGCCAACACGAAGCCGTCAATTGACGGCCTTTGTCACCCATTGCGGCATTAGGGCGGCGGATAATTGCCGGGCGTTGTAACACCGGCGCGGACCCTGACGTCCTTGCGGGTCGGCGATCCCCTCGCGCCGATCTCGCGCGCCTGCGCCAACCCTTCGCCGCCCTCCCCCAAACCACCGCACCACCAATACCGGCACCCGCAAGGATTTCCCCAACCCGCATAGCATCTTGCCGGTCCGGTCCTTCTCTGGTTCGACAAATATCCCGGGGGTGAGGCCGAAGGCCGAGGGGGCTGGCCCCCTCATGGCACGCAATCGGCCACCCCGCGCGCCTTACGCCTAATGCACCCGCCGCCTTATCTCCGCCGGCAAGCGCAAAGGCAGCCCTGCAGGCCCCAGCACCACCACCGTCACCAGCGCCTCGAACAGCGCCTCTCCGCCCCGCCGCACCACCTGGCGCAGCACCATGCGCGCGCCGGTCACCTGTTGCGTCTCGGTCACGACTTCCAGGTCCTCGCCGTAATGCGCGGGCTTGAGGAAATCGCATTCCATCCGCCGCACCACGAAGACCTGGCCGTCACGCTCCTTCATCACCCGCTGGTCGATCCCCAGCGAGGTGACCCATTCGCTGCGCGCCCTCTCGATGAACTTCAGGAAATTGGCATGATAGACGATCCCGGCCATGTCGGTGTCCTCATAATACACCCGGCAGGTGAAACGATGGCTCATGTGACCGCTCCTCTGTGCGGCTTGAGTCAAACCAGCAACAGCCCGCCGCCGCAAGAGCCCCGGCCTGCGGTTCCGCTTCCCGCGACTCGCGCCTGTGCGTAAACTTTTCCTGAAATCAACGGGGTCCCACCATGCACATGATCTACGAGATGCGGTATTCCTATTTCGGCCGCTCCGGCTGGAAATCCGCGGTCGCCACCGACAAGGAGCAATTGTTCGACGAGGCCCGGCTCGACACCCGGCATTACTTCCTTGAAAAGATCGCCCTGCGCTCGCTGGCCGACCAGAGCGACCGGGATTTCGGCCTGATCGTGCTCTCCGCCGAGGACCTGCCCGAGCGCCACAAGTCCCGCCTGCAGCAGGTCTGCGGCGACATGCTGGGCGAGCGCGCGCATGTGATCTTCCGCGCCCCCGACAGCGCCGGCGCCTGTTTCCAGCGCTACCGCAAGGCGACCTTCACCTCTGATCCCTGGACCGCGCAGATCGTG
This sequence comes from Paracoccaceae bacterium, assembly GCA_006226775.1. Lineage (GTDB taxonomy): Bacteria > Pseudomonadota > Alphaproteobacteria > Rhodobacterales > Rhodobacteraceae > Marinovum. The sequence continues at coordinate 2,846 of SBGD01000021.1, forward strand.
CTCGACGATGACGACGCGGTCTCGGTGGATTTCACCGCGCGCCTGCGGGCCGAGGCTTTGGCCGCCAAGCAGCTGCGCGCGCCGGGCGAGGACTATTGCTTCGTGTCCCACGCCCGCGGCGTCACCGCCGTGCTGCGCGATGGCACGATGTCGCTGCGCCACCGGGTCAATGCCGCCACCAACCTCGGGCTGGCCTGCGTGGCGCCCACCGCCTCGCGCCGCCAGCCCTTCGGCATCGCCCACAAGAAGATCCTCGAACGCCGCCCGGTAAGGGTGATCTATTCCCGCGCCCCGGCCTATATCCGCGCGGTGCACGACAGCAACGACAGCAAGGCGCAGTATTCCGACGCCGTGGTGAAGGCCGAGGACATGGCCCGGCTGCACGAGGCCTTTCCGCTGTTGCAGGATCTCATGGTCGACTGGCCGCTGGCGGATGACGCGACGCGGGTCGAAGCGGCGGCTTGAGAGCACACCGCAGGGTGCGTGACATCACGCACCCTACTGCGCCGCGCCCACCCGCGCCGCCAGCCGCAAGGCATGCGCGGCCTCGCCCGCCACCGCCGGCATCACCGGGTCATAGCCCGCGCGGATCACCGCGCCGATCTCGGGCCGCAGCACCGTCTTGCCGCCCGCCAGCGCCAGCGGCGACACCTCCGCGAAAGCCGCTTCCGACCAGAGCAGCATGACCTGCACAACCTGCCCCAGCGCCAGGTCCTCGGCGGCCATCGCGCCCAAGCTGTCGTCCATGCGCAGGAACACGAAGACCGCCTTGATCGCCCCCGCCTCGTCGAAGCGGAACACCCGGTACTGGTTGGCTCCGGCGGCCTTGAGCCGCGCCACCAGGGCGCCGAGATCAGGCACCAGCCGGTCGAGGTCGGGCACTTGCGGCAACTCGTCCCAGTCGCGGAAGAAGAAGAACATGCAGTTCGCGCCCAGCTCCGGGTCGGTCTCGGCCATCCGGTGACCGGCCAGCGCCACCACCGCCTCGAGCGCGCCCTTGATCACCGGCAGGGTGCCTTCGGTCACGCCGAAGACGATCGGCGCGATGGGCCGGCCCCAGCGGGCGAAACGATAGCTGCCGTCGGCGCGGGTGAAGAGCGGGGCGATCTGGTCGGGCGTCATCATGCGCCCTGAGTAGCACCGCCGCGAGCCAGGGAAAAGCAGGCGGGACGCGGGATTTGCCGCGTTGGCAGCGCCCGGTGAGGCTGCAGGTCGGGGAAATCCTGCGGAGCCCTTATCGGCGCGCGCCTGCACCAGCGAAACAGGCCGCTCCTCCGGCCCTTGCGGGCCGTCGTCGCGAGGACGGCCCGCAAGGGCCGGAGGAGCGCCTCAGATGTCGTTGCGCGGGATGCGCAGCACCTGACCGGCAAAGATCAGGTTCGGGTCGCTGATCACATGCTGGTTGGCCTCGAGGATCGGCTGATAGGCGTCACTGCCGTAATACTGCCGGGCAATCTTCGTCAGCGTATCGCCGGGCCGCACCACATGCGGCTGCCAGCCCTGGTAGCCGTCGAGGATCTTCGGCCCGAAGAGCACCGGGATCACCACCGAAGGCCCGTTTTCATTGCCGGTGTCATCGGCCAGGGTCAGAAACAGGCGGCTGAGCTTGAAGGCATTGCCCTGCGGGATCTCGATCGCCCCCTGGAATTGCCGCAATCCCAGCGCGCCAACCGTGGTGAAGGACGCATACTCGTCATGACCCTCCGAGACGGTGATCGAGAGCGTGCCCTCGAAGGCGGTGGCATTGCCGGCAATGAGAATGGTCGAACCGACAAGATCGAAAGGCTGCGGCTGCTGGATGTCGAGCGTGACGGACATGGGGAAATTCCCTTTATGGATGAAATGTGGCGGAAGTATAGCGCGTAATACGGGAAGTCCCGAGTGGGGAATTCCGGAAGGAGAGCAGCACCGCCCCTTTCCGCTGAGCTCCCCGCGCGGAGTGGAGTCATGGCCGCAGGCCGCCGCGCATCGCCGGGCCGCCCCCGGTCCGGCGATTTGGCTGCCGTTGGCAGGTCGCTCGGATCTCATGCGGATCGGCCGGGATAAAGAGCCCCGCACATCCGTCGGATCGCCGCACCGCGGCCCGTCTTGCCGACGGCATGCCTTCGGCAATGCGCCCCGATATTGCCACCCCCGCCCACCGCGCTATAGAGGCAGGACACATTGCGCGAGGCCCGAGACATGCCCACCTTCACCGCCTTCACCACCCTGCCCGGCAAGGCCCAGGCCGAAGCGCTTGGCGCCGCGATGGAGCGGCTCGAGCCGGGGCCCACCGGCGTCGGCGTCTTCGAACTCGAGGACGGTTCCGGCCTGTGGGAGATCGGCGGCTACTTCACCGAGGCCCCCGACCCCACCGCGCTGGCGCTGCTGGCCGCCGCCTTCGGCGCGCGCGACTTCGCCATCTCGGAACTGCCCGAGACCGACTGGGTCGCCAAGGTCAAGCGCGAGTTGTCGCCGGTGGTCGCCGGGCGCTTCTTCGTCTACGGCTCGCATGATGCCGACAAGCTGCCCGACGACGCCGAGCCGCTCTTGATCGAGGCTGCCATGGCCTTCGGCACCGGCCACCACGGCACCACGCTGGGCTGCCTGAAGGCGCTCGACCGGCTGGCCACCGCGGGCTTTCACGGCCGCAATGTCATCGACATCGGCTGCGGCACCGCGGTGCTGGCGATGGGGGCCGCGCGGATCTGGCCCGAGCCGGTGCTGGCCTCGGACATCGACGAGGTGGCGGTCGAGGTGGCCGAGGCCAATGTCCGCGCCAACGGGCTCGAGGACCGGGTCCGCTGCCTGGTGGCGACCGGCTTCGACCATGCCGAGATCGCCGCAAGCGCGCCCTTCGACCTGATCTTCGCCAATATCCTGAAAGCCCCGCTGATCGCGCTGGCGCCCGACATGGCGGCGCACCTGCAACCCGGCGGCCATGCGATTCTCTCCGGCATCCTCAACGAACAGGCCGACGAGGTGATCGCGGTTTATGCCGAATGCGGCATCAATCTGGTCACCCGCGAGGAGATTGTCGAATGGACGACGCTGACTCTGCAGCAATCCGGCTGATTTGAGGGGCATTTTCCGCCAATTTGCGGCGCCTGCCCCATAAAAGCCATATTTGCAGCGCAGAAATGACGCCGTGTCTGGTGGGGGCCGGATTACCAAGAGGCTGCCATGTCGCATACTCTGTTCAATTTCGACAAGCGCGTGAGGCGGATTTCCAGACGGAACCGCAAGCTTGCGCGTGGTCATGTGAATTTCATCGACGGGACGGGGATCATCCGTCAGCGTCCCCGGCGGGGTCTGCGCGGATTGCCGATCCGCGGGCTTATGCTGATTGCCCTGTCGTTCTTCAGCTTCAAGGGCCTGCTGATCGCCCACCAGGGCGTCGTGCAATACGAGGACCGCCTGACGCTTCTGCAGGAAGGGTCGATCTTCGAGCAGGCCGCCGCCTGGGCGATGCAGATCGAGCCGGTGGCGATGAAGTTCGCGGCCTTCCTGTCGATCCTGGTCTGACGCCCGCGTTTCGCCTGTCCACCGCGTTTCGCCTGTTCGGTTTACCAGTGCCCCGGATCACGGGCCTGCCTGTCCGGTCGCATCGGCGGGCGGGTGCCGCCTGTGTCTCGGCCGGGCGGTGCGCCCGTGTCCGGCCGTCTCTCACACCCGTCAACGAGTGAGGCCACGTCTTTCATCAAAGACGTGGCCTTCATGTCCGTTCGGTCATGGGATGTGTTACCGATCCGCGAATCCGGCCACCCGGTCGATCTGGGCGCGGGTCAGGCCGATGTCGTCCAGCTCGGCATCGCTCAGCCGGTTGAGGATCTTGCGCGTGCGGCGCGCGGCATTCCAATCGGCCAGGCCGCCCAGCATTGCAAGAATGACCCGTCCGATACGGTCGGCAAATCCGGCAATGGCGATCTGCGCGTGGCTCTGCTCGTAAACAGCCATGTCAGTGGCTCCTCTCAAAGGCGCCAGGTCGGCGCAGGTTCTCGTACTGCGCAGCTAGTCGCCAAACCCGCCCCGGACCAGTGCTGTTATTGCAAGGTCGCAATGCACCGGCGGTATAGCTCGCACGGCCGGGCGGGGCGGGGGCCGGGCGGGGGCTGCCGAAGGTTTCGCTTGGCTCATGTTCCCGTTTCGTGCTAGCGAAACAAAAACAAACACGAGCGGGGCAGTCATGCGGGTCTTGGGCATCGATCCGGGGTTGCGAAACCTTGGTTGGGGGGTGATCGACGTGGCGGGCAGCAAGCTGACCCATGTCGCCAACGGCATCTGCCATTCCACCGGCACCGACCTGGCCCTGCGCCTCTTGTCGCTGCACATCCAGCTGACCGAGGTGGTGACGCGCTTTCAGCCGACCACGGCGGCGGTCGAAAAGACCTTCGTCAACAAGGACGCGGTGGCGACGCTCAAGCTGGGCCAGGCCCGCGGCATCGCGCTCCTGGTGCCGGCCCAGGCCGGGCTGGAGGTGGGCGAATACGCGCCCAACGCGGTCAAGAAATGCGTCGTCGGCGTCGGCCATGCCGACAAGATCCAGGTTCAGCACATGGTGAGGATGCAATTGCCCGGGGTGAAACTGGCCGGGGCGGATGCCGCCGATGCGCTGGCCATCGCCATGACCCATGCCTTCAAGATCCGCATCCCGACCCTGCGCGAGGTGCGCGCATCATGATCGGCAAGCTCTCGGGACGGATCGACTATCGCGGCGAGGATCACGTGCTGCTCGACGTGCGCGGGGTGGGCTACATGGTCTATTGCTCCGAGCGCACGCTGGCCGGGCTGCCCGCCGCGGGCGAGGCGGTGGCGCTTTATACCGACCTGATGGTGCGCGAGGACCTGCTGCAGCTCTACGGCTTTCCCTCGCTGGTGGAGAAGGAATGGCACCGGCTGCTGCTGACGGTGCAGGGCGTGGGCGCCAAGGCGGCGCTGGCGATCCTCGGCGCGCTGGGGCCCGACGGGGTGAGCCGGGCGATCGCGCTGGGCGACTGGAACTCCATCAAGGCGGCGCGCGGCATCGGCCCCAAGACGGCGCAGCGCGTGGTCAACGAGCTCAAGGACAAGGCCCCGGCGATCATGGCCATGGGCGAGGCGCGCCGCGCCGAGATCACCGAGGTGATCGACCCTCCCGAGAGCGCCGCGCCGCCGCCCGCCGCCCGCCCCGCCGCGCCCGCGCCTTCGGGCAATGCCCAGGCCGAGGCGCTCTCGGCGCTGGGCAACCTCGGCTACGCCCCGGGCGAGGCAGCGGGCGCGGTGGCCCAGGCCGCGGGCGAGGATCCGCAGGCCGAGACCGCGGCGCTGATCCGCGCGGCGCTGAAACTGCTGGCGCCGAAAGGATGATTCGGGTGGCTTTGCGTGACACCGGTGCGCGAACCTGCCTTCGGCAGAACCGCACACCCTACGGGGTCCGGGCATGACCACCCCCGACCCTGACCTGCGCCCCGAACCGCGCCCCGAGGATGCCGACCGCGCGCTGCGCCCGCAGGCGCTGGCCGACTTCATCGGCCAGGCCGAGGCCCGCGCCAACCTGCGCGTCTTCATCCAGTCCGCCCGCCAGCGGGGCGAGGCGATGGATCACACGCTTTTTCACGGCCCTCCCGGCCTCGGCAAGACGACGCTGGCGCAGATCATGTCGCGCGAGCTGGGGGTCAATTTCCGCATGACCTCCGGCCCGGTGCTGGCCAAGGCCGGGGATCTCGCGGCGATCCTGACCAACCTCGAGTCGCGTGACGTGCTCTTCATCGACGAGATCCACCGGCTGAACCCGGCGGTGGAAGAGGTGCTCTACCCGGCGATGGAGGATTTCGAGCTCGACCTGGTGATCGGCGAAGGCCCCGCCGCGCGCACCGTGCGGCTCGAGTTGCAACCCTTCACCCTGGTCGGCGCCACCACCCGGCTGGGGCTTCTGACCACGCCCCTGCGCGACCGCTTCGGCATCCCCACACGGCTCAACTTCTACACCATCGACGAGTTGCACGAGATCGTCAGCCGCAACGCGATCAAGCTCGGCGTGCCCGCCGACAGCGACGGCGCGCGCGAGATTGCCCGCCGCGCCCGCGGCACGCCGCGGATCGCCGGGCGGCTGCTGCGCCGGGTGGTGGATTTCGCCGTGGTCGAGGGCGATGGCCATATCACCCGCGCGCTGGCCGATGGCGCGCTGACCCGGCTGGGCGTCGACAACCTCGGGCTTGACGGCGCCGACCGGCGCTACCTGGCGCTGATCGCCGAGAACTACGCGGGCGGCCCGGTCGGGATCGAAACCCTGTCTGCCGCGCTCAGCGAAAGCCGCGATGCGCTGGAAGAGGTGATCGAGCCCTTCCTGCTGCAACAGGGCCTGATCCAGCGCACCCCGCGCGGGCGGATGCTGGCGCACAAGGCCTGGCGCCACCTGGGGCTGGCGGCGCCGCGACAGCCGGGACAGAGCGACCTGTTCGAGTAGCGGTTGCGGGACGGCCTGGCGGAAACCCCGGGTCCGGGAGGGGGCCAGCCCCCTCGGCCTTCGGCCTCACCCCCGGGATATTTGGGAAACCGGAGAAGGACTGGGTAAGGGCGGGCGTCCGGTGTCGGCCTTGACCTTCGGGGGGCATGGGAGCGTCGGCAGGGAGGCGCTCACAGAAAACTCTGCGGATCGATATCCACTGCAAGTCGCAACTGGCCCTTGATCGGGAATTGCCCGACCCATTCCGCCAGCGCCTCCTGCAGCGCCACGCCCTTGGCCGCCTTGACCAGGAGCCGCACCCGGTGCCGCCCCCGGACCCGCGCGATGGGCGCCGGGGCCGGGCCATAGACCTGCGCGCCGACCCGGCGCAGGGCGGCGTCGTTGCGCGCCAGGGCATTGCCCAGATCGAAAGCCTCCTGCGGGTTGGGCGAGGACAGGATGATGCCGGCCAACCGGCCATAGGGCGGCACCCCGGCCAGGCGGCGCTCGGCGGCCTCGGCCTGCCAGAAGTCCTCCTCGTTGCCGGCGAGGATGGCGCGGATCACCGGGTGCTCGGGCTGATGGGTCTGGATCAGCGCGGTGCCCGGCTTGTCGGCCCGCCCCGCCCGGCCCGCGACCTGGCGCACCAGCTGGAAGGTCCGCTCGGCGGCGCGCAGGTCCGAGCCGTGCAGGCCCAGGTCGGCGTCGATCACGCCGACCAGCGTCAAGAGCGGAAAGTTGTGCCCCTTGGCCACCAGCTGCGTGCCGATGATGATGTCGGCGCCGCCGCTGGCGATCTCCTCGATCTGCTCCTTCAGCGCCCGGGCCGAGCCGAAGAGGTCCGACGACAGCGTCGCCACCCGCGCCTGGGGAAACAGCGCCACCGCCTCTTCCGTCAACCGTTCGACCCCCGGGCCCACCGCCGCCAGCCGGTCCTCGGCCTCGCAGGACGGGCAGACCGTGGGCATCGGCGTGCTCTCGCCGCATTGGTGACAGACCAGCCGCTTGAGAAACCGGTGCTCGACCATGCGCGCGTCGCAATGCGCGCATTCGATCTGATGGCCGCAGGCGCGGCAGAGCGTGATCGGCGCGAAGCCCCGCCGGTTGATGAACAAGAGCGACTGCTCGGACCGGGCCAGCCGCGCCTCGACCGCCTTTTGCAGTGTGGGCGAGATCCAGCGGTCCGAGGGCAGCTTTTCGCGCCGCATGTCGATCGCGCGCATCTCGGGCAGCACCGCCTCGCCGAAGCGCGAGGTCAGTTCCAGCCGGGTGTATTTCCCGGCCTCCGCATTGGCCCAGCTTTCCAGCGAGGGCGTGGCCGAGGCCAGCACCACCTGCGCGCCTTCGATCGAGGCGCGCAGCACCGCCATGTCGCGGGCATTGTAGAGCACGCCGTCGGCCTGCTTGTAGGAGGTGTCGTGTTCCTCGTCGACGACGATCAGCCCGAGGTCGCGGAACGGCAGGAACAGCGCCGAACGTGCGCCCACCACCATCTGCGCCCCGCCCTCGCCCACCATCTTCCAGCAGCGGCGGCGCTCGGTCTGGGTGACGCCGGAATGCCATTCGGCGGGCAGCACGCCGAAGCGCGCCTCGACCCTTGTGAGGAACTCCTGGGTCAGCGCGATCTCGGGCAAAAGCACCAGCGCCTGGCGGTCGCGCCGCAGGCAGTCCGCCACCGCCTCGAGGTAGACCTCGGTCTTGCCCGAGCCGGTGACGCCGCGCAGCAGCGTGGTGGAATAGCCCTTGTCCATGGCGGCGTGCAGATGGGCGGCGGCCGCGGCCTGATCCTCGGTCAGCGCCTTGCCGGGGCGCGCGGGGTCGAGCCTCCGGTAGGGCGTGTCGCGCGGCGCCTCTTCCTCGCGCACCACGCCCTGCGCCGCCAGCCCCTTGATCACCGAGGTCGAGACCCCGGCCATCTCGGCCAGTTCCTTGAGGGTGAAGGCCAGTTGCCCGTGATCCTCCAGCACCTCCAGAACCGCGCGGCGGGCCTTGGTGTCGCGGTCGGGCTGGCCTTTGCCCCGGCGATAGATCTTGCGCATGCCCGGCGTGTCGCCCAGCCCCGGCGCACGGGTGGCCAGCCGCAGCATGGCGGGCAGCGGGGTCAGCGTATAGGCGCCCGCACGCTCCAGGAACCGCCGCATCCCCTCGCGCATCGGCGCGGCATCGAGCACCCGCAGAACCTGGCGCAGCCTGGCGCGGTCAAAGCCGCCGTCGCCCGCACCCCAGACCACGCCCGCCATCCGCCGCGGCCCCAGCGGCACCTCGACAAAGGCGCCCAGGTGGCAGCCGCCCTCGGGCGCCAGGTAGTCCAGCACGCCGGACAGATCGCCCAAGCCCTGGGTCAGCAGCACGCCGACCCGGTCGCCTTCGTCAAAATAACTCTTCATGCCCTGCGGTTCTTCTGTCTGCCGCCCCGAGGTATGCGAGCGGGGGGCGAATGCCAAGGTGCCAGCAGGCCGCGCAGCGGCACTCCGGCGGGTGCGGGCATTGTGTCCACAGGCTTGCCCACAGGCCGGATTGCGCAGCCGCGGCGCGGGTTGTCCACAGCGCGCGGCGGGCTTGTGTCACAAAAGCAACCTTCGGCAGGCTTGCCCCCGGCACGCGCGGCACCAGCGTTGACTTCGGGGCACAACTTCAAGAAACCCGTGAAAGCTGCTCTAAATTATGGCGAAATTCATGGCCCTGGATGATAAGGTCCGGCAAAGCGACGAAGGGAATCGCATGACCACCAGCCTCAAGATCGACGACGACCTCCGCGCCCGGATCATCTCGCGTCCTGACGTCATCCTCGATGACCGCGACCTCATGCACGCGCTGATCGCCGCCAATGAAAAGGCGATGGGCACCAATATCGTCGACCTGCGCGGCATCGCGATGGAGCGGCTGGAGCGGCGCCTCGACCGGCTGGAAGACACCCATCGCAGCGTGATCGCCGCCGCCTATGAGAACCTCGCCGGCACCAACCAGGTGCACCGCGCCATCCTGCGGATGCTCGACCCGGTGGATTTCGAGGCCTTCCTGCGCAACCTCGGCACCGAGGTGGCGGATATCCTGCGGGTCGACGTGGTGCGGCTGGTGCTGGAAAGCGGCGAGCGTGCCGATGACGATCCGGCGATCCGCAAGCTGTCGGACGTGCTGATGGTGGCCGAACCCGGGCTGATCGCCCGCTACCTGACCGAAGGCCGGATGGGCGGGATCCGCCCCGTCACCCTGCGGCAACTGGCCGAGGGCGACCGCGCGATCTATGGCGAGAAGGCGCCCGACATCCGCTCCGAGGCCTGCCTCGTGCTCGATTTCGGCCCCGGCCGCCTGCCCGGGATGCTGGCGCTCGGCGCCGAGGATCCGCATCAGTTCACCCCGCAACAGGGCACCGACCTGCTGACATTTTTCGGCGGGGTCTTCGAGCGCTCGATGCGCCGCTGGCTGGCGTGAGCGGCGCCGCCCTCTTCATCTCTCCCGCAGCGCGTGACGCGCTGGAAGACTGGCTGACCCAGTGCCGCGCGCTCAAGGGCCGGGCCGAAAACACCATCGAGGCCTACCGCGCCGATGTGCTGGGCTTTCTGGCCTTCATGACCCAGTACCACGGCGGCACCCAGGGCCTCGGCCCGCTCAGCCGCATCACCCTGCGCGACATGCGCGCCTGGATGGCGGCCACGCGCAGCCCCGATGTCGGCTCGCGCACGCTGGCGCGCAAGCTCTCGGCGGTCAAAAGTTTCTATCGCTGGCTGGCCGAGCGCGAGGGGTTCGAGCCCACCGCCGTGCTCTCCACCCGCGCGCCGAAATACACCCGCAAACTGCCCCGGCCGCTGGCCGAGGATGCGGCGAAGCGGATGATCGACACGGTGGAATTGCAAAGCGAGACCGCCTGGATCGCCGCGCGCGACATGGCGGTGGTGACGCTGCTCTACGGCTGCGGGCTGCGGATTTCCGAGGCGCTGGGGCTCAACCGCGGCGCGGCGCCCCTGGGCGACAGCCTGCGCATCGTCGGCAAGGGCAACAAGGAGCGGGTGGTGCCGGTGATCCCCGCCGCGGCCCGGGTCGTGGACGCCTATCTCGCGCTCTGCCCCTTCGATCTGCCCGCTGACGCGCCGCTGTTTCTGGGCGCCCGCGGCGGGCGGCTCAATCCGCGGCTGGTACAGAAGGCGATGCAGCAGGCCCGGATGCAGCTTGGCCTGCCCGCCACCGCCACGCCGCACGCCATGCGCCACAGCTTTGCCACCCACCTGCTGAATGCCGGCGGCGACCTGCGCGCCATCCAGGAGCTTCTGGGCCATGCCTCGCTGTCGACAACCCAGGGCTATACCGGGATCGATACCGCGCGCCTGCTCGAGGTCTACAACATGGCGCACCCCAAGGCCGGATAGCGCCACGAGGGCCGGGGGGCAAAAATCCTTCAGGATTTTTGGCAAATTCCCTTCAAGGGAATTTCGCCCGGGACCGAGCGGCAAGGCCCCTGCCCCCCGACGGCGACAGCCCAAGCCGCCGCGCTTGCGGATCAGCGCCATGCTTGCCCCCTGACAGGCGCGCACCAGAGCGTCGAAGCCCGCGACCGACCCGGCCCCTGCCCCATGGGTCCGGCTGACAAGGAGCTCGTCGCGCGGCGCGCAAAACGGCACCATCGCGGTCACTCCAGGGTGTAGAGCTGCACCAGCACCTGCGCCGCGCGCCGGGTCCCGGTGCCGACAAAGATCATCCGGTTGACCCAGGCAAAGCGCGGATCGCCGGTCTCCAGCCGCGCGGTGGTGCGCATGTAGATCAGCGCCGGGTCCACGTCTTCGCCGCGGGCAATCGCCGCGATCACCTCCGGCGGGCCATGCCGCACCCCCTGGTTGACGATCTCGATCAGCGCGCCGTCACGGGTCTCGAAAGCATAGCGGGCATCCAGATCGGCGCTGCCATCGGCAAAGATGGTCTGCCAATCGGCGCCGAGGTTGAGGATCCTGCCCTCGACCTCGCCCGTCACCCGCCCGCCGATGATCGGAATGATCCGCCGCTGACCCGCACGCCCCGGCCCCATCTCGCGGAGCGGGGCGAGGTCCATCTCCAGCAGGCAGAACTTCTTGAGGACCGGGTCCGGCAGCATCACGTCAACCCCGGGCGATGCGCGGCATCGTTCTTCAGGATGGCCTCGCGGACCTCTGCCTTGAACGGCGCTTTCTCGAAGGCTGCCGGCCATTTATCCGGCGAGATCATCGGCCAATCCGAACCTAAGCGCGCCTTTTCCAGCATCGAATTGGCGTAGCGGATCAGGATCGCCGGGAAATGATCCGCCGACCGGCCGGAAAGATCGATAGGGACGTTGGGCTTGTGCGATGCGACCGCCAGCGCCCGCTTCTGCAAGACGTCGCGCCTCTCATGCGCCATCCTGTGCTCTCGAAACCGCGATCTCCGTCTCATCCGTACGTCCCCTCGCCAGATCCGCTGCATCATCTCGCGCAGCCGGGCCCGGTCCTCCTTCGATATGACGGCAAAGAGCGCGACCGTCACCCCCTCCGGCACCTTCGTGAAGAAGCCGCCGATCTCTGCCAGCAGCGCGTCGCACATGGCTTTGCGCTTGTCGGGCCGTGTCATCGTCAGCGTGGCAATGCCGCCTGCCCCACCTGCCCGTCCTCGTAAGCCACCGAGGCAGTGTTGATCCCAACTCTACGCTCGCCGCTCTCCAGCGCATCGAGACCCACCATGCGCCGGGTGGCATGGCTCATCACGTTGAAGGTGCCGTAGAGGTTCACCCGGATGGACCGGTCAAAGACCTCGAGCCCCGGGTTGCCTTCGCGGTCCACAACCTTTGCCGCCAGCCCGACCCCGGCGCAGTTCTCCACGATCCGCGGCACCTGCCCCAACGCGCCACATGCCGCGCCATCGCCGCCCCCAGCCCGCTTTCACCGCCGGTCACAAGTGCCGCCTGTCCGGAAATCTCCATGCCGCGAATCCTCTCTCGATCATGGTCTAGTTGTGCCACATATCTATTTTCACACAACGCTTCGCAGCCCCAGGTTCTTCTTCGGTTCGGAAATATCCCGGGGGGTTTGGGGGGCAGAGCCCCCCAACGCCTGCGTGGCGTGAACGCAAACTGACCTGCGCGCGCAGCGCTCCTGTGGATCAGACGCTACCCGGGCAGCAAAAACAACGTGATCGCCGGAAACAGCACCAGGATCACCCCCGGACGATATCCGAGGTCACGAACCAGATCACCGCCTTGCAGGTCTCTACCATGGGCGTGGTCTTGTCCATCGCGTTGATGATGAAGAGGTTCATCCCCACCGGCGGGGTGATCAGCCCGACCTCGACCACGATCAGCACGAGGATGCCGTACCAGATCGCCACCTTTTCGATCTCGATGCGGTTGGCCATGCCTTAGGTCATCCGGATACCCAAGCCTTGCATCTGCTCGCGGGTCAGCTCCATCCTCGCCGCCAGCACCTCGCGCGCGGCATCGGCCTGCAGTGCCGCCAGGTCGACAAAGTCGAAATCCATCACCGAGATCACCGGAAAGCAGATCGGGATGGTCAAAAGGATCATCGACAGCGAATCCATCAGGTAGCGGAAGATCAGGTAGAAGCCCAGGATCATGATCAGCACCAATCAGGGGCTGAATCCCCGGCACGAAGGCGGCGAGAAACAGCTTGGCGATGTTCTGCCCGGTCAGGATGGCATGGATCACCAGGATCACCGAGGGCGGGATCAGGATGCCCGGGGTGCCGCCCGCCGCCAGCGTCGCCGTCGAAAACCCGTTGGAATAGCCGTGTCGCTTCGACTCGGGCAGCGCCACGCGGCTCATGGTGCCGTCGGTGGCCCGCCCAGCTCGAGAAGGCTCAATGGATTGCTCCTTCGGAATGCGGCATGAAGCGCCGTCCCGTGGCCGCCATCGCCACCCGCCCGAAGGCGCACCAGCCCGCCACGTTGGTGGCGACAAGCGCGGCGACAAAGGCGCCGGTAGAGGCCCACCAGACCGGGAACTGCAGCAGGAAGGTGGTCTCGCCATTGCCGTATTTGCCCAAATCAAGGCTGACCCGCCCCGGCCTGTTTCATGACGCGCGTCTTGCGGCGCCGCGGTCGATACTCTTTTGCCGCGACTGAGGCTTTGCGGCCTCGCCCCGGGCTGATCCTGCGCCGGGCGGGGCGCCGCTCTTCGGCCCGGTCTGCAGCGTCGCAAGTCCCTTGCCCACAGGCGGATTTTTGGGCCACACTGTGGGCCACACTGACAGCACGCCCCATTGAATCCAACCGCCATTTCGGACATGAGAGGGTGATGACCAAGCTCCGCGCTCTCTCGATCCACTGGCTTACCGCGACCGGAGCCGTCTTTGCCATGCTGGCCCTGCTGGCCGCGGTCCGGGCCGACTGGCCGATGATGTTCGTCTGGCTGGTGGTGGCCTTCGCGGTCGACGGGATCGACGGGCCGCTGGCGCGCAAGTACGACATCAAGGTCAATGCCCCGCGCTTCGACGGCGTGCTGCTCGACCTGATCATCGACTACCTCACTTATGTCTTCATCCCCGCCTTCGCGCTGTTTCAGTCCGGGTTGCTGCCCGGCTGGCCCGGCTGGATCGCCATCATCGTGGTGACCTTCGCCAGCGCGCTCTATTTCGCCGATACCGGCATGAAGACAAAGGACAATTCCTTTGCCGGCTTTCCCGGCTGCTGGAACATGGTGGTGCTGGTGATGTTCGCCATCGCCCCGCCGCCGCCGGTGATCCTGGGCATCGTGGTGATCTTTGCCGTGGCCATGTTCCTGCCGCTGAAATTCATCCACCCGGTGCGCACGATGCGCTGGCGCGGCCTGTCGCTGCCCGTCGCGCTGGCCTGGACCTTCTTTGCCGGCTGGGCGGCCTGGGTGAACTTCCACCCCGAAAGCTGGGCGCATTGGGGGCTGGTGGTGACCTCGGTCTACCTGACCCTGGTCGGCATCGCGCAGCAGATCATCCCTGAACGCACCGGCTGAGCGCGCCGGGACCCCACGCCTTATCCCCCTTCCCCCCGGGCGCCGGGACGACTATCTGATCGGTCATGCGCCTGATCCTGCTTGCCCTCCTGCTGACCCTGCCCGGCCATGCCCGGGCCGAATGTGTCGTGCTGCTGCACGGGCTGGCGCGCAGCGACATCAGCCTTGTCGCCATGCAGCAGGTGCTCAAGGCCAATGGCTACGACACCGTCCTGCCCTCCTATCCCTCGACCGAGGCGCCGATCGAGACGCTGGTGCGCGACACCCTGCCCGCCGCCTTTGCGCAATGCGGAGACCAGACCACCCATGCGGTCACCCATTCCATGGGCGGCATCCTCTTGCGGGTCTGGCTGCGCGACCACGGCACGCCGGACAACCTGGGCCGCATCGTCATGCTGGCGCCGCCCAACCGGGGCAGCGAGCTGGTGGACGAACTGGGCGGGCTCGACCTCTTTCGCTGGATCAACGGGCCTGCCGGGATGCAGCTTGGCACCGGCCCCGACGACCTGCCGCTGCAACTGCCGCCGGTCGAGGCCGAGCTGGGGGTGATCGCCGGCACCCGCTCGCTCAACCCGGCCTTCTCGGCGCTGATCGACGGGCCGGACGATGGCAAGGTCTCGGTCGCCTCGACCATGGTCGAGGGCATGAACTGGCACATCACCCTGCCGGTCACCCATACCTTCCTGATGAACAACCCGGTGGTGATCGCCCAGGTGCTGCTGTTCTTGCGCGAAGGCCGGTTCGATCCCGACATGGACCTCACCGATGTGCTGATGGGGGCGGGGGATGACGGCTGAGCTGACCTTTTCCGGCGCCAATTGGCTGTCGCCCTCGGGCTTCGTGACGGCGCCGCTGTCGATCGCCGAAGGGCGCATCGTGGCAGAGCCGGGCCGTGCCGTCGATCTCTCCGGCAAGCTGATCCTGCCGGGCATCGTCGACCTGCACGGCGACGGGTTCGAGCGGCACCTGGCGCCGCGCCGGGGCGCGATGAACGATCTCACCCGCGGGCTGATCTCGGCCGAGGCAGAGCTGGCCGCGAACGGCATCACCACCGCGGTGCTGGCGCAGTTCTATTCCTGGGAGGGCGGGCTGCGCGGCCCGGACTTTGCCACCCGGATGCTGGCGGCGCTGGAGACGGTGAAGGCCGGGCTCGACACCGATCTGCGGGTGCAACTGCGGGTCGAGACGCATATGATCGACGCCTACCCCGAGATCCTCGGGCTGATCGACCGCCATGCCATCGGCTATGTCGCCTTCAACGACCACCTGCCGCACGACCACCTGGCGCGCGGCAAACGCCCGCCGCGGCTGACCGGCACGGCGCTGAAATCCGGGCGCAACCCGGAAAAGCACCTGGCGCTGATGCAGGCGCTGCACGACCGCCGCGCCGAGGTGCCCGCCGCCCTCGACGCGCTCTGCGCCGACCTCGCCCGCCGCGGCCTGCACATGGCCAGCCACGACGACGCGACGCCCGAGGATGTTGCCGCCTGGGCCGCCCGCGGCGTGACGATCAGCGAGTTCCCCGAGACCCTGGAGGCCGCCCGCGCCGCCCAGGAGGCAGGCATGGCCACCGTCCTTGGCGCGCCCAATGTCGCCCGCGGCGCCAGCCACAAGGGCATGGTCTCGGCCCGCGAGGTGATCGTTGAGGGGGTCTGCTCGGCGCTGGCCTCGGATTACCACTACCCGTCGCCGCGCAATGCCGCGCGCGACCTGGCGGACCTCGGGCTGGCCGATGTCGCCGCCGCCTGGGCGCTGGTCTCGACCAATCCGGCGCGCATCCTCGGCCTTGCCGACCGCGGCACCCTCGCCCCCGGCCAGCGCGCCGACCTGGTGATCCTCGATCAGGACAGCCGCCGCCTCGAGGCGACCCTGGCGCGGGGACGGTTCACCTATCTCGCCGGCGATACCGCCCGCCGCCTGACCGCGCGGGGCTGAGGCTTGGGCATCACGCCTCCGGCGGCCGGAGCCGGTTCACATGCCCCATCTTGCGCCCCGGCTTGGCCTCGGCCTTGCCGTAGAGATGCAGGCTGGCGCCGCCTTCGCGCGCAATCTCCGGCACCCGGTCCATGTCGGCGCCGATCAGGTTCTCCATCTCGACATCCACGTGCCGGCGACCGTCGCCCAGGGGCCAGCCCGCCACGGCGCGGACATGCTGCTCGAACTGGTCGATGGCACAGCCCATCTGGGTCCAATGGCCGGAATTATGCACCCGCGGCGCGATCTCGTTGACCACCAGCCCGCCCGGCGTGACGAACAATTCCACCCCCATGACGCCCACGTAGTCCAGCGCATTGAGGATCCGCCCCGCCAGCAGCACCGCATCCGCCTGCATCCCCGCGCGCAACGGCGCAGGCACCCTGGTGGTCCGCAGGATCCCGCCCTCGTGCCGGTTCTCGCCCGGGTCGAAACAGGCGACCTCGCCGGTCAGCCCGCGCGCCGCGATCACCGAGACCTCGAAGCTGAAGTCGACGAAGCCTTCCAGGATTGCCGGCGCGCCGGCCATGTCCTTCAGCGCCGCACCGGCCGCCTCCGGCCCGTCGATCCGCGCCTGGCCCTTGCCGTCATAGCCGAAGCGCCGGGTCTTGAGGATCGCCGGCGTGCCGATCCCGGCCAGCGCGGCGTCCAGAGACGCCCGGTCGGGGACATCGGCATAGGGCGCGGTGGTCAGCCCGAGGCCGCGCAGGAAATCCTTCTCGACCAGCCGGTCCTGGCTGACCCGCAGCGCCTCGCGCCCGGGGCGGATCGGCCGCACTTTCTCGAGCAGGTCCAGCGCCGCGGTGGGGATGTTCTCGAATTCATAGGTGATGACATCGACGCTCTCGGCAAAGGCGGTCAGCGCGGCGGCGTCGTCATATCCGGCCGTCGTCACCCGCTCGGCCACATGGCCCGCGGGGGGATTGGCGCCCGGCTCGTAGACATGGCAGCGAAAGCCCAGGCGGCTGGCGGCCACCGAGAGCATGCGGCCCAATTGCCCGCCGCCGAGAATGCCGATCACGGCGCCGGGGGGAAGCCTGTCACTCATCGACCGGCACCTCCGGGATCGAGGCCGAGAGCGCCGCGCGCCAGGCCTCGAGCCGCTCTGCAAGTGCCGCGTCCTGCAGCGCGAGGATGCCCGCGGCCAGGAGCCCCGCATTCTGCGCCCCGGCGGCGCCGATGGCCATTGTGGCCACGGGGAACCCGCGCGGCATCTGGACGATGGAATAGAGCGAATCGACCCCCGACAGCGCCCGGGTCTGCACCGGCACGCCGATCACCGGCAGCCGGGTCTTCGAGGCCATCATGCCGGGCAGATGCGCCGCGCCGCCGGCGCCCGCGATGATCACCTGCAGGCCGCGGGGGGCGGCGGTCCGGCCATAGTCCCAGAGCCGGTCCGGCGTGCGATGGGCCGAAACGATGCGCGCCTCGAAGGCGACGCCCAGGTCGTCCAGCACCTCCGCCGCTTCCTTCATGGTGGGCCAGTCGGACTGACTGCCCATGATGATGCCGACGCGTGGTTCTGCCATCCTGTCCCCCGGGTTTCGGAGCGCGCACTATAGCCGGGTCGGCGCCGAGGGCAATTGCCTTGCGGCCCGCGTGGTGTGGCCGATCTGTCAACAGATCGCATCCGATCCATCAATGGCTCGGCCCGCGCCATACTGCAAACCCCGCGCCAAGGCGATCTGTCAACAGATCGCACCCGATCCATCAATGGATCGGTCCGCGCCACACCGCAAATCCCGCGCCAAGGCGATCTGTCAACAGATCGCACCCGATCCATCAATGGATCGGCCCGCGCCGCACCGCAAACCCCGCGCCAAGGCGATCTGTCAACAGATCGCAACCGATCCATCAATGGATCGGTCCGCGCCGCACTGCAAACCTCACGCCAAGGCGATCTGTCAACAGATCGCATCCGATCCATCAATGGATCGGCCCCCCTCAGGCGATGATGTCCGGCAGCAGGCGATCCTCGATCATCGCGATCTTGTCCTTCAGCCGCAGCTTCTTTTTCTTCAGCCGCTGCAGGGTCAGCGCATCCGCCCGGCCTTCGACCTGCAACGCCGAGATCGCCTCGTCGAGGTCGCGATGCTCGCGCTTGAAGACCTCGAGCTCCACGCGCAGGACATCGTCGGTTTTCATGGCGATCTCGTTGTGCTGGTTCATCTGTCAGGTCTCCATTCCAGGCAGGCTCGCAGGATAGTGAGTCGCACGGGCTTTGGCAAAGGTCTTGCACCGCGGCGCAGTCGAACCCATATTCCTTACGATCCGGTTGCCGCACCTGGGACCGGACAGAGATGTCGCTTTATCGCAAGGACGTGTCATGACAAAACTGACCCTGGGCTCCTATCCCCACATGTTGGGGTTCGAGCAGCTGGAACGCCTTCTGGAACGCACGGCCAAGGCCGGCAACGAAGGCTATCCGCCCTTCAACATCGAACAGACGTCGGACCATTCCTACCGCATCACCCTTGCGGTCGCCGGATTTGCCGAAGAGGACCTGGCGATCACCGTCGAGGACCGGCAACTGGTGATCCGCGGGCGCCAGGGCGACGACGCCGCCGACCGGGTCTTCCTGCATCGCGGCATCGCCGCGCGCCAGTTCCAGCGCAGCTTCGTGCTGGCCGATGGCGTGGAAGTGGGCGAAGCGGCCATGGAAAACGGGCTGCTGCACATCGACCTGACGCTGCAGCGTCCGGAAACGGTGGTCCAGACCATCAACATCAGAAAAGGGGCAAGGTCATGAACACGGCTTATGATTTCGCAAACACCATTGCGCACAATATCGTCTACGTGAAACCGGTGGCAGTCGCGGATCTGCCCGAGGACATCCGCAGCCAGGCCCAGGGCGCCAAGACGCTCTATGCCGTCCACCGCGAGAACGGCGAGCAGCTGGCCCTGGTGGCCGACCGCAAGCTGGCCTACCTGCTGGCCCGCCAGCACGACATGGCACCGGTCTCGGTGCACTGATCCCATCCGCCGGGCGACAGATGCGCCCGGCGGATGCCAAGCCCCGGTGGCGTCAGATCACGCCCAGCGCGCGCATCGCCTCGGCCACCCGCAGAAAGCCCGCGATATTCGCCCCGGCCACGTAGTTGCCCGGCATCCCGTAGTCCTCGGCGGTCTCGGCACAGCGGTCGTGGATATTGCTCATGATCTGCGCCAGCCGCGTCTCGGTCTGCTCGAAGCTCCAGCTGTCGCGTGAGGCATTCTGCTGCATCTCCAGCGCGCTTGTCGCCACCCCGCCGGCGTTGCTGGCCTTGCCGGGCGCATAGAGCACGCCGGCCTGCTGGAACAGGTTGATCGCCTCCGAGGTGCAGGGCATGTTCGCCCCTTCCGCCAGCGCGATCAGACCGTTCTTGATCAGCCCCCGCGCCGCCCGGCCGTCCAGCTCGTTCTGCGTCGCGCAGGGCAGCGCGATGTCGCAGGGCACGTCCCAGATGCTGCCGCCCTCGATGTGATGGGCATCGCCGCCGCGCAGCTTGGGATAGGTCGACAGGCGCTCGCGCCGGCGTTCCTTGATCTCCTTGAGCAGGTTCAGGTCGATGCCCTGTTCATCCACCACGTAGCCGTTGGAATCCGAACAGGCGACGACGATGGCGCCCAGTTCCTGCAGCTTCTCGGTGGCATAGATCGCCACGTTGCCCGAACCCGAGACCACCACGCGGCGGCCCTCCAGCCCCTGGTCGCGGGTCGCCATCATCCGCTGCAGGAAATAGACCGTGCCGAAGCCGGTGGCCTCGGTGCGCACGCGACTGCCGCCCCAGCGCAACCCCTTGCCGGTCAGCACCCCGGATTCGTAGCTGTTGGTGATGCGCTTGTACTGGCCGAACATGTAGCCGATCTCGCGCTGGCCGACGCCGATGTCACCGGCGGGCACATCGGTGTATTCGCCGATATGGCGATAGAGCTCGGTCATGAAGGACTGGCAGAAGCGCATGACCTCGCCTTCCGAACGCCCGCGCGGATCGAAATCCGATCCCCCCTTGCCGCCGCCGATGGGCAGGCCGGTGAGCGCGTTCTTGAAGATCTGCTCGAAGCCCAGGAACTTGACGATCGAGATGTTGACGCTGGGATGAAAGCGCAAGCCGCCCTTGTAGGGGCCCAGCGCCGAGTTGAACTGAACCCGGAACCCGCGGTTCATCTTGACACAGCCGTCATCGGCAACCCAGGGCACCCGGAAGATGATCTGCCGCTCCGGCTCGCAGATCCGTTCGACCAGCGAATCCTTGGCGTAATGCGGGTAGCGGGCGATCACCGGGCCGAGGCTTTCCAGCACTTCGCGCGCGGCCTGGTGAAATTCGGCTTCGCCGGCGTTGCGGCGCTCCACTTCGGCAAGTACGGGTTCCAGTTTCTCGTCCATCTCGGCTCCTTTTCTTGTTGTCTTGTTGCGCTGCGTGACAGGCGCACCGATCCACCGCGCCGCCCTGCGGTGTCCCCCTCACAAGGGCGGGCGCGCGTCCCTAGCAGACGCGCGCCCGATATTCCATGTCGAACGAGTGCGATGCAGCGCGTGCTATGCGCCGATCAGCCCCATGCTCTCGAGCTTCAACAGCACCTGATGGGCGCAATTGTCAACCTCGACATTCTCGGTCTCGACCCGCAGCTCGGGATTTTCGGGCACGTCATAAGGGTCCGAGATCCCGGTGAATTCCTTGATCTTGCCTTCCCGCGCCAGCTTGTAAAGCCCCTTGCGGTCGCGCCGCTCGCATTCCTCGATCGAGGTCGCCACATGCACCTCGCAGAAGGCGCCATAGGCTTCGACCATCTCGCGCACCTTGCGACGGGTCGCCGCATAGGGCGCGATCGGGGCGCAGATGGCGATACCGCCGTTCTTGGTGATCTCCGAGGCGACAAAACCGATCCGCTGGATGTTGAGATCGCGGTGCTCCTTGGAGAAGCCCAGTTCCGACGACAGGTTTTTCCGCACCACGTCACCGTCAAGCAGCGTCACCGGACGCCCGCCCATCTCCATCAGCTTGACCATCAGCGCATTGGCAATGGTCGACTTGCCGGACCCGGAAAAGCCGGTGAAGAACACGGTAAAGCCCTGATTGGCCCGCGGCGGACGGGTCTTGCGCAGTTCCGCCACCACTTCGGGGAAGGAGAACCAGTCGGGGATCTCCAGGCCCTCCTGCAGACGGCGACGCAGCTCGGTGCCGCTGATATTGAGGATGGTGACGTTGTCGCGATCCTCGATCTCGTCGGCGGGCTCATATTGCGCGCGCTCCTGCACATAGACCATGTGCTTGAAGTCGACCATCTCGACGCCGATCTCGCTCTGGTACTTGCGGAACAGATCCTGCGCCTCGTAGGGGCCGTAGAAATCCTCGCCCTGGCTGTTCTTGCCCGGGCCGGCGTGGTCGCGCCCGACGATGAAATGGGTGCAGCCGTGGTTGGCGCGGATCAGCCCGTGCCAGACCGCCTCGCGCGGGCCGCCCATGCGCATCGCAAGGTTGAGCAGGCTCATGTTGGTGGTCGACTGCGGATACTTGTCGAGCACCGCCTCGTAACAGCGCACGCGGGTGAAGTGATCGACGTCGCCCGGCTTGGTCATGCCGACGACCGGGTGGATCAGCAGGTTGGCCTGGGCCTCCTTGGCGGCGCGGAAGGTCAGTTCCTGGTGCGCGCGGTGCAGCGGGTTGCGGGTCTGGAAGGCCACCACCTTGCGCCAGCCCAGCTTGCGAAAGAGCGCGCGGAGTTCGTTGGGCGTATCGCGGCGGCCGCGGAAATCGTAATGCACCGGCTGCTGGATGCCGGTCACCGGTCCGCCGAGGTACACTTTCCCGGCCGTGTGATGCAGGTAGTTCACCGCCGGGTGCGCGATGTCGTCGGCGCCGAAGACCTTCTCGGCTTCGCGCGATTTGTCCGGGGTCCAGCGGTCGGTGACGGTCATGGTGCCGAGGATCACGCCTTCCTGGTCGCGCAGCGCGATGTCCTGGCCGATCTCGAGGCCCTCGGCGAATTTTTCGGAGACATCCAGCGTGATCGGCATCGGCCAGAGCGTGCCATCGGCCAGCCGCATGTTGTCCACGACGCCGTTGTAATCCTCTTCGGTGAGGAAGCCCTTGAGCGGGTTGAAGCCGCCGTTCATCAAGAGCTCCAGATCGCAGATCTGGCGCGGCGTCAGGTCGAGGCTGACAAGATCGCCCGCCTCCACCTTCAGCTTCTGGGCGCTTTCATAGGAAACATAGAGCTCGGGGATCGGAGCCAGGTTGTTCTGCATCAGTTCGGTCCTGTGTTTGATCGGGACAAGGCCACTCGCGGTGCCTGTCAGTTCGGCGTGGAGCGCCTCGTATTCGGCCAGTTTGCCGGCCAGGAAGCGGTCGGTCAGCCGGTTCTTCTCGGCCGCCCCTTTCGAGGTCAGCGCATAGGCGAACCGCTGGCGCCGGTCCGGCCCCGCGCGTTCGCTGACTTTGATGAACCCCTCCGCCTCGGCAGTCTTGAGCCGCGCGTTCAGCGTGCCCAGCGACACGCCCACCGCCTCGGCAATGACCCGCTGCGAGGCATCCGGCGCCAGGTCGAGCTGGCGCAGGAGGCGAAACAGCTGGCCTTCCTCATCGGTGATCTTCTGTGCCTTGACGGGGGCCATGTGACGCGACTCGAAGTGTGTTCAACGCTGAACACATCGCATGAGAGGCGGCGTCAGAAAAGCCCGAATATGCGGTAGGCGCACGGTATTGCGGAAATGCCGCAGTGGCTGGGGGGCTTGCCGCGGCGGTGTTGCAGCCAGGTGCAGCCCGCACCGGTTGGCAGTCCGACCTGGGGAGGGATTTGCCAGCGGAACCGTCGAGCCTTGCGTGGCCCGGAATCAAGGCGAAGCCGCCGGGCCAGCGCCGACCCGCCCCCCGGGGAGGCGCTATGGCTGCCGACAGCGCATCGCTCGGAAACCGGGGTGATTTGGCTGGCATAAAGTGCGCCGAAAATCCGTTGCAGCGCCACCCCGCGGGTCGGCGCTGGCCCGGCTTGCGTTGCGCGGGGGGCAGCCCGACTACCCGCCTCGGGTCACCCCTCGACAGGGTTCTCCGCCCCATACCCCAAAGGCTCGGTCACCGCCTCGGGGCTGCGCTCGGCCTCGCCCTGTTCGGCCAGGAACTTCTCGGCATCCAGCGCCGCCATGCAGCCCATCCCCGCCGAGGTCACCGCCTGGCGATAGATGTGGTCGGTCAGATCGCCGGCGGCAAAGACCCCCGGCACCGAGGTCCGGGTGCTGCCCGGCTCGACCTTCACATAGCCGCCATTGTGCAATTCCAGCGTGTCCTTGACCAGTTCGCTCGCCGGTGCATGGCCGATGGCGATGAAGACGCCCTTGGCCGGAATCTCGGTGATCTCGCCGGTCTTCGTATGGCGGACCCGCACGCCGGTCACGCCCTTGGGATCGCTCTCGCCAATGACCTCCTCGAGCTGGTGAAACCACAGCGGCTCGATCTTGGGATGCTTGAGCAGCCGGTCCTGCAGGATCTTCTCGGCGCGCAACTCGTCGCGGCGATGCACCAGCGTCACCTTCGAGGCGAAATTGGTCAGAAACAGTGCCTCCTCGACCGCGGTATTGCCGCCGCCGATCACCACGATCTCCTGCCCGCGATAGAAGAACCCGTCACAGGTGGCACAGGCCGAGACCCCGAAACCCTTGAAGGCATCCTCGCTGGGCAGCCCCAGCCACTTGGCCCGTGCCCCGGTGGCCAGGATCACCGCGTCGGCAGTGTAGACCGTGCCGCTGTCGCCCTTGGCCACGAAAGGCCGTTTCGAAACATCCAGGTCGGTGATGATATCGCCGACGACCTCGCAGCCCATGGCCTTGGCATGGGCCTCCATCCGCACCATCAGATCCGGGCCCTGCACCTCGGTATCGCCGGGCCAGTTCTCGACCTCGGTGGTGGTGGTCAGCTGCCCGCCGGGCTCGATCCCCTGCACAAGAACAGGCTCCAGCATCGCGCGGGAGGCATAGACCCCGGCGGTATAGCCCGCCGGGCCGGAACCGATGATCAGAACTTTGGTGTGGCGCGTCTCGGCCATGGCTTGCCCCCGGGGTCATGAATGTGTCAGAGGCCGCATATAGCGATCCCGCGCGGCGACGAAAAGGGCGCGCAGACCGGCTGTGCGCAAAGGTCCGGGGCCCGGCGCGTGAACAAGCGCGGGATGCGCGAAGAAAATTGCCGAGTTGCGAAACAATATTGCGCTGCGTCCGCGAAGTGCTATAACAATCGCAAATTCGGCGGAGGGGATAATGCCGGGCACCAGACTAGATCCGATCGATCGCAAGATCCTGGCCGAGCTTCAGGCCGACGGGCGCATGACCAATGTGGAACTGGCCCGCCGGGTGGGCATTTCGGCGCCGCCCTGCCTGCGCCGGGTGCGCACGCTGGAAGACCAGGGCTATATCCGCGGCTACCACGCCGACATCGACGCCCGCGGGCTGGGCTTCGAGGTCCAGGTCTTTGCCATGGTGGGGCTGGTTTCGCAGGCCGAGGGCGATCTGTCCGCCTTCGAGAACCGCTGCCGCGCCTGGCCCCTGGTGCGCGAGTGTCACATGCTCAACGGCGAGGTCGACTTCATCCTGAAATGCGTGGCGCCGGATCTCTCGAGCTTCCAGAGCTTTTTGACCGGCGAGCTTCTGACCGCGCCCAATGTCGCCTCGGTCAAGACCTCGCTGGTGATCCGCGGCGCCAAGGACGACCCCGGCGTGCCCTTCGAGGTGCTCGAGGCCCGGCTGAGCAAGAGCGCCTGATCCGGCGCGGCGGCCCGCCGCGTTTGCGCAACGTCGTCCCCCTTGGTGCAACGTCATCCCGGGCTTGACCCGGGATCTCCCGGCCAGCCTGCGCTGAGATCCCGGGGCAAGCCCGGGATGACGGCAGGAGGGCCGGCACCCCCTGCCCTCCCCTGTCAGACCTCACAAGGCGCTCAACCCGTCCAGCATCTCGCGCTCCACCCGTGGAAAGCCCATCGGCCCGAAATCCCGGGGCTGCGCGATGCCGGGAAAGAGCGAGAGAAACAGCGCCTGCGCATTGCTCCCCATGGCCTCGATGGCGCCGTTTCCGGGATGGAAGCTCTCCAGTTCCAGCCCCCCGGCGCGCACCGCCGCGTGGCGCCGCAGCATCAGGTGATAGACCTTCACCGCCGAGGGCGGCGTCACCCGGAACACGCTGATGCCGTCGATGAAATCCGCCAGCGGCGTCAGCACATGTCCCTGGCCATTGGCCGCGCGCAACTGCGGCGGGTTGTAGAGCAGCGCCGCCCCGGGCCCGAGCACGATATCCCCCGCCGGGCGCCCCATGCCGAAGGCATCGGCGGTCACCCGGATCAGGCTGTTGAGCAGGCTGCCGGCGGCGGAATGCCCCGGCAGGATGGTGGCCGAGCCGATCCAGAGCACCGGCTGCGGCCCCTCGGTACTGTCCACCACATCGCCGGGCAGCAGGTCCTCGATGGCCAGCAGCCCCTTGGGCGTCTTGAGCAGCGTGCCGCGGGCAAAGCCCGAGACCGCCCGGTCGAACAGCGCGCTCTGCGGCACGATATGGGTATTTTCCTGCGGGGTGTGGTCCGGAAGCAGGGAGGCGACCTCGATCCTGCGCATGAGAGGCAGATCACGCTGAGGCCGCCCGCCTGATCGGGCAAATCGATCCCCGTGCGGGACCGGAAGTGAACGCGGTTTTTCAATAGGCCGCTGAATCGCGCGGTGGGGAGTGGTCATATATGTACCCTTGTCTTAGGTCACATCCGCGCCGGCCCCACCGACAACGTCAGATCGACTGTTGAAATGAACAACAAACACGAACAAAGGGCCAGATCCGCCGCCATAAGTCAAAGTTTCGCCGAAATTCCCGCCCTCGGCCCGGGCAATGCCGCCCCCGCGCCGGGATTGTTGCCCGAGCGGCAACCAACCTGCCACATTCTGCCCATGGGCGCGATTCGCCGGGGCGCGGCCAGGCGCCGGAACGACAAAAGCCGCGCCCGTTTCCGGGACGCGGCTTTTTCAGGTCTCCCCGAGGGGAAAGGTCGGTCAGGCGCTCTTGCGCAGCGGCTGGGCGGTCTCGCGGCGGGCGATCATTTCGGCCCGGCGGCGGCCACGCGCCCAGGGCATTTCCACCTTGGAGGTCTTTGCGCCCTGCGTCACGGATTTGATAAAACGGGTTTTCATGTCCTTGCTCCCAGAAACCGGAGGCAGCCGGGCTGGCCACGCTCACCTCAGACAGAATGGCGGCGCAATCCGGCGGGTGTGGGGCAGATCGGAAAAATTTTCGATAAATTTCGCCGGTTTTTTCCGGCAATCTGGGCGGCGCGTTCCGCGCGTGAAATTCGCGCCTTTTCAATGCCTTGCGCGAACAGAACGCGGGTCAGACCCCGATTGCCCGTCGCATTGTGGCAAGCCTGCGGCAGCCCCCTGCCCCCATTGCGCCCCATTGCCCCAGGGCGGGCGCCCGATCCATCAATGGATCGGCACCGATCTGTCGACAGATCGGCCCCCCGTCACAGCCTTATTGCCGAAATCAGCCGGCCATAATCCGCCTCGCCGGCATGGGTGGTCCGGCGGTAGGAATAGAACCGATCCGGGTCGGAATAGGTGCAGTGGCGGATCCATTCCGCCTCGCCCACCCCGGCCGCGCGCAGCCGCGCCAGCCCGAAGGCCGGCAGGTCGAACCGGTAGCGACCGCCTTCGCCTTGGGCGAAAAACCGGCTGTTGGCCGGGTCCTCGGCCATGAAATCCTCGAGGAACTCCGGCCCGACCTCGTAGGCCGCCTGGGAGATCGACGGCCCGATCACCGCGCGGATCGCGGCGCGCGATGCGCCCAGCGCCTCCATCGCGTCCAGCGTCGCCTCCAGCACCCCGTCCATCGCCCCGCGCCAGCCGGCATGCGCCGCGCCGATCACCCCGGCCTCGGGGTCGGCAAGCAGCACCGGCTGGCAATCCGCCGTCAGCACCGCCAGCGCGATCCCCGGCCGGTCGGTCACCAGCGCATCCGCGCGCGGCGGGGTGTCGAAAGGCCCCTCGACCGTGACCACATCGGCGGAATGCACCTGGTGCACGGTGACAAGCTGGCCGGGCGTCAGCCCGAAACTGTCGGCCACGCGCGCGCGGTTGATCGCCACGATCTCGGACTGGTCGCTCGACCCCGGACCACAGTTCAACCCGCGAAAGATGCCCGAGGACGCCCCGCCGCGCCGGGTAAAGAAACCGTGGCGCAAGGGCGTCAGAAGGTCGGACGTGAGAATTTCCAATGTCATGTATCCAGCCCCGGAATTGGCGGGGCATTGCGCGGCATCAACCCCAGCACTTTGAAGAGCGTCCCCATTTCCTTCGGGTGCGTCAACCGCCGATGTGCGGCGATATGATTTTCCAGCTCCGCCCCGCTCAGACCCTGCGCCAGTTGCTGCGCCCGCGCCGTGATGCCCAGCCGCTCGAGGAACACCCCCTGCGGGGTCAGCCGGCTATGGGCGCAGGGCACCGCCGCCGCGATTGCCTCGAAATCCACATGCGCCGTCAGGTCGGCCTCGCCCGGAGAGGTCAGCGGATCGACCGGCTCATGCCGGCGCAGCGCCTGCAGCGTGTCGCCCAGGGAGCGCCAGTCGCCGTAATCCACCAGCAGCGCCGCGCCGCCATGGGCCTCGATCCGCTGGCCGATGGCGCCGGCAATCCCGGGCAGCGCCGGGGCGATCTCGACGATGTCGCCGTCGCGCGTATCCGCCAGCCGATGCGCCAGTGCGGGCACCGGCGCCGCCCCGGCCAGCCCGCGCACCAGCGCGCCGGCCTGCATCCCGATGCGCAGCTCGCACCAGCCCTCGCCCGCGCGCTGGAACTGCCGCACCGGCAGCGCATCGAAAAACTCGTTCGCCACCAGCCAGAGCGGCGCCTGCGGCAGGGCCTCGACGGTCTCGACCCAGAGCGCGCCCTGCCCCGCCAGCGCCTCGCGCTGGCGCGCGCGCAACAGCGGCGAGGTCTCGACCAGCACCACCTTGGCCGCCTCGCAGAACCCCGGCACCCGGCGGCCCGCCCGCAGGATGTCGACCATCAGCGTGCCGCGCCCCGGCCCCAGCTCGGCCAGGGTAAAGGCCGCGGGCCGCCCCTGGTCCATCCAGGCATGGGCCAGCGCCAGCCCGACCAGTTCGCCGAACATCTGGCTGATCTCGGGCGCGGTGGTGAAATCGCCCGCCGCCCCCAGCGGATCGCGCGCGGTATAGACCCCGTGCTCGGGGTGCATCAGGCAGCACCCCATGTAATCGGCCACCGACAAAGGCCCCTCGAGCGCGATCCGCTCGAGCAGGATTTGCCGCAGCGCGCTCATGCCGGGCGGGACCGCACCACCAGCCAGAGCCCCACCACGATCATCGGCACCGACAAAAGCTGCCCCATGGTCAGCCCGATGCCGCCCAGCTCCAGCGCCAGCCCCAGCGGGTTGCCCGCGCTGACGAACTGCGCATCGGGCTGGCGAAAGAACTCGACGACAAAGCGCGCAGCACCGTAGCCGGCAAAGAACAGCCCCGCGATCCGTCCCGGCGTCTTCAGCCAGCCCTTCGCGAAGGCCAGCCAGAGCAGCACCGCGCCCAGCAGCAGCCCCTCGAGCCCCGCCTCGTACAACTGGCTGGGATGACGCGCGCAGAGCGCCCCCGCCGCCTGGCCACAGGCCTGCGCCGCCTCGCCGGGGAAGATCACGCCCCAGGGCATTTCGGTGGGGCGTCCCCAAAGCTCGGCATTGACGAAATTCGCCAGCCGTCCGAAGAGCAGCCCCGGCGGCGCGCAAAGCGCCATGGTATCGGCCAGGCTCAGCCGCGGCACGGCATTGCGCGCGCTCCAGAACCAGCCCGCCAGCACCACGCCCAGAAGCCCGCCGTGAAAGGCCATGCCGCCCTGCCAGATCATCAGCGCCTCGGCCGGGTGGCTCAGGTAATAGCCCGGCTGATAGAACAGAACGAAGCCTAGCCGCCCGCCGAGGATGATGCCGAGGATGACCCATGTCATCAGGTCCTCGACCTGCTCGGGCCGCATCGGCGGGCTGTCATCGGCCCAGAGGCCCGGGCGTTTCATCGCCCGCACCGCGATCCACCAGCCGAGCAGGATGCCCGCGATATAGGCCAGCGCATACCAGCGCAGGGCAAAGGCAAAACCGGCGATCTCGAACGAGACAAGCTCCGGCGACAGGTCGGGAAAGGGGATCATGGCCAACATATGCGCTCTCTGCCTTCGGGATTTGCCAAGGTCAACCTTGTCGCCCCCGGCCTTGACCGCCATATAAGGTTCAAATGGAACGGAGTGACCCCATGCAGAGCCGCAACAAGGTATTCGACGACATTTCGCAACTGATGACCAACGCCATGGGCGTGGCCCAGGGCGCCCGGACCGAGGCCGAGACGGCGATGAAATCGATGATCGACCGCTGGCTGGCCGACCGCGATTTCGTCACCCGCGAGGAATTCGACGCCGTCCGCGCCATGGCCCAGAAGGCCCGCGAGGAAAACGAAGCGCTCAAGGCCCGCCTCGACGCGCTGGAAACCCGCCAGGGGTGAGTGTCCGGGGCGCGCGTGATACCGCGCGCCCAGGCCGACCGTGATCGCGCGCCGCCCTGCGGCCCGCGCGGTGTCAGGCGGCGAAGTCCGACTTCGCATAGCCCTGAAGATACAGCAGCGCGGTCAGATCGCCGTGGTTCACCCTTATGTCGCATTGCGCCGCCACCGAAGGCTTGGCGTGCAGCGCAACCCCGGCCCCGGCGCGGGCCAGCATGCCCAGGTCGTTGGCGCCGTCGCCCACCGCCATCACCTCGGCCTCAGTAATCCCCAGCCGGGCCGAGATCTCTTCCAGCGCGCGCACCTTGGCCTCGCGGCCCAGGATCGGGCGCGCCACCTCGCCGGTCAGCACGCCGTCCTCGGCCAGAAGCGTGTTGGCGCGGTTCTCGTCGAAGCCCAGCGCCTCGGCCACCCGCGCGGTAAAGGCGGTGAACCCGCCCGAGACCAGCGCGCAATAGGCGCCATTGGCCTTCATCGTCGCCAGCAGGCTGCGGCCCCCCGGCATGAAGGTGATGCGGCTGTCCAATACCTCGCCGATGATCGCCACCGGCAGGCCCTTGAGCAAGCCTACCCGCTCGGTCAGCGCGCCCTCGAAATCCAGCTCGCCATTCATCGCCCGCGCGGTGATCTCGCGCACCCGGTCGCCGACGCCCGCCTCGTCGGCCAGTTCGTCGATGCATTCCTGCTCGATCATGGTCGAATCCATGTCGGCCAGCAGCATCTTCCGGCGCCGTCCCGCGGCGGGCTGCACCACGAGGTCGATGCCCAGCGCCTGCATGTCCTGCCAGACCTGCCAGCGGTTGGCGGGCATCCGTTCCAGCGCGAATTCCGCCGCCTCGTCCGGCGCCAGCCAGTGCAGCGTGCCGCCGCCCCAGGCATTGCGCAGGCTCTCCGCCGCGGCGGGATCAAGCGTTCCGGGTCGGGCGATCACTGTGGCCACATACATCGCAAAGCCTCCTTCATTGCGCCTGCCCCCTAGCGCAGCGCGGTCGGGAACGCCAGCCGCTCCGGGCGGGTCCTGCCGCCCCCCGTGGCGCATGTTTCCGATCGGAACGCGGCGCCCGCCGATTTCGCGCACCCGCCGCCCGAGGGCGTCTTTTTTGCAGTTGTGCGGCGCGAAAAAGCCCCCTATTCCGGCCCGTGGGACACCCCTCCCCAACGAGGGGCGCTTATCTGGAAGGGTAGCTGAAAATGGCTATTGAACGACCCGCGCCGCGTGACAGCGTGCGCAAACCCGACACGCGGCCGGCAAATCCGCGGTTCTCCTCTGGCCCCTGCGCCAAGATCCCCACATTCGAGCTGTCGAAGCTGTCGGACGCCGCCCTCGGCCGGTCGCACCGCGCCGCCGTCGGCAAGGACAAGCTGAAAGCCGCGATCGAAGAGACCCGCGATCTGCTGGGCATTCCGGCGGACTACCGCATCGGCATCGTGCCCGCCTCGGACACCGGGGCGATGGAAATGGCGATGTGGTCGCTGCTGGGCGCGCGCAAGGCGACGATGTGCGCCTGGGAAAGCTTCGGCGCGGGCTGGGTGACGGACGTGGTCAAGCAGCTGAAGCTCGATGCCGAGGTCAAGACCGCCGACTATGGCGAGATCGTCGACATGGCCGCGGTGGATTACGACACCGACGTGGTCTTCACCTGGAACGGCACCACCTCGGGCGTGCGGATGGCCAATGGCGATGCGATCCCGGCCGACCGCGGCGGGCTGACCATCTGTGACGCCACCTCGGCCGCCTTCGCCATGGACCTGCCCTGGGACAAGCTCGACGTGACCACCTTCTCCTGGCAGAAGGTGCTGGGCGGCGAGGCGGCGCATGGCATGCTGATCCTCAGCCCCCGCGCGGTGGAACGGCTGGAAAGCTACACCCCGGCCTGGCCGCTGCCGAAGATTTTCCGCCTGACCAAGGGCGGCAAGCTGATCGAGGGCATCTTCAAGGGCGAGACGATCAACACGCCCTCGATGCTGGCGGTCGAGGATTACCTCGTGGCGCTGGACTGGGCGCGCGCGGTGGGCGGGCTGAAGGGCCTGATCGCAAGGGCCGATGCCAATGCCCAGGCGATCTTCGATTTCTGCGAGGCCAACGCCTGGATCGCCAACCTCGCCGCCGACCCCGCCACCCGGTCGAATACCAGCGTCTGCCTGAAGTTCACCGATGCGCGCATCACCGACGGCGCGAGTTTCGCCAAGGCGGTGGCCAAGCGGCTGGAGGCCGAAGGCGTGGCGCTGGACGTGGGCGCCTATCGCGACGCGCCCGCCGGCCTGCGCATCTGGTGCGGCGGCACGGTCGAGACCGCGGATATCGCGGCGATGCTGCCCTGGCTCGACTGGGCCTTCCACACGGAAATCGAGGCGCTCTCGCAAGCCGCGTGACGCCGATTTCCTGCAAGGAAATCGAACCGGACTCTTTGCAAGAGTCCGGCCCCTCCCCCAAATGCAACGCATCCAAAGGACCAGGCACATGGCCCCCAAGGTACTCATTTCCGACAAACTCTCCGAAGCCGCCGTGCAGATCTTCCGCGACCGCGGCATCGAGGTCGACTTCCAGCCCGACCTGGGCAAGGACAAGGACAAGCTGGCCGAGGTGATCGGCCAGTATGACGGTCTCGCCATCCGCTCGGCCACCCGCGTCACCGAGAAGATCCTCGAGAACGCCACCAACCTCAAGGTGATCGGCCGCGCCGGGATCGGTACCGACAATATCGACAAGCCCGCCGCCTCGAAGAAAGGCGTGATCGTGATGAACACGCCCTTCGGCAACATGATCACCACCGCCGAACACGCCATCGCCATGATGTTCGCCGTGGCGCGGCAGATCCCCGAGGCCAGCGCCTCGACCCATGCGGGCAAGTGGGAAAAGTCCAAGTTCATGGGCGTCGAGCTGACCAACAAGACCCTCGGCGTGATCGGCGCGGGCAATATCGGCGGCATCGTCTGCGACCGCGCCCGCGGGCTGAAGATGAAGGTGATCGCCTATGACCCCTATCTCAGCCAGGACAGGGCCGACCAGATGGGCGTCGAGAAGGTCGAGCTGGATGCGCTGCTCAAACGCGCCGATTTCATCACCCTGCACGTGCCGCTGACCGATGGCACCCGCAACATCCTGTCGCGCGAGAACCTTGCCAAAACCAAGAAGGGCGTACGGATCATCAACTGCGCCCGCGGCGGTCTGGTCGACGAGGCGGCGCTGGCCGATGCGCTGAAATCCGGCCATGTCGCCGGCGCGGCCTTCGACGTCTTCTCGGAAGAACCGGCCCGCGAAAACCCGCTCTTCGGTCTGCCCAACGTGGTCTGCACCCCGCATCTGGGCGCGGCGACCACCGAGGCGCAGGAGAACGTGGCGCTGCAGGTGGCCGAGCAGATGTCGAACTACCTGCTGACCGGCGCGGTGGAAAACGCGCTCAACATGCCCTCGGTCACCGCCGAGGAGGCCAAGGTCATGGGCCCCTGGGTCAAGCTGGCCGGGCACCTGGGCGCCTTCATCGGCCAGATGACCGACGAGCCGATCAAGGCGATCAACATCCTCTATGACGGCTCGGTCGCGGCGATGAACCTCGCCGCGCTGAACTGTTCGGTGATCGCGGGCATCATGAAACGTGCCAACCCCGAGGTGAACATGGTCTCGGCCCCCGTGGTGGCCGAAGAACGCGGCATCCGGATCTCGACCACCAACCAGCACAAGTCGGGCAGCTTCGACGGCTATATCAAGGTGACGGTCAAGACCGACAAGCGCGAGCGGTCGATTGCGGGCACCGTGTTCTCGGACGGCAAGCCGCGTTTCATCCAGATCAAGGGCATCAATATCGACGCCGAGATCGGCGAGCACATGCTCTATACCTCGAACGCCGACATGCCGGGCATCATCGGCACGCTGGGCATGACGATGGGCGAGAACGGCGTCAATATCGCCAATTTCACCCTCGGTCGCCACGACAAGGGCGGCGAGGCCATCGCCCTGCTCTATGTCGATGCCGAGGTGCCCGCCCCGGTCCGCGCCAAGCTGGAAGCCACCGGCATGTTCCGCCAGGTCAAGCCGCTGCAGTTCGACGTCGCCTGAGACCGGGCCGACCCCACGCTCTTGCGCCGTCCCCTCACCGGGGGCGGCGTTTTGCGTCAGGGCGCGGCGGCGCGGAAAATCCGCGCAACGGCGGGATCAAGGGATGCGTGCCGTCCGGCAAGATGCTAAATCCGCCGCAAAACCGGAGATCTGCCATGCCCCCGATCTATGCCATAGGCGACATCCACGGCCAGCTTGCCATGCTGCGCCAGGCGCTCGACTGGATCGAGGCGGATGGCGGCGCGGCGGCGCAGGTGGTCTTTCTGGGCGACCTGGTGGACCGCGGTCCGGACAGCGCCGGCGTGCTCGAGCTTCTGTGCCGCGGGATCGACGCGGGGCGCGACTGGACGGTGCTGCTGGGCAATCACGACCGGATGTTCCGGCGCTTCCTCGACGCCGGGTCGCTGCATGACGGGCGCATCCTGTCGGGGCGCGGCTGGATGCACCCGGCGATCGGCGGGCCGATGACGCTCGCCTCCTACGGGGTGCGCGCCAGCGAGGAGACGCCCACCGTCGAGATCCTGGCCCAGGCGCGCAACAAGGTGCCGCGGCGGCACCGGGACCTCCTGGCCCGGCTGAAGACCCTGCACCGCGAACCCGGGCTGATCTTTGTTCATGCCGGCCTGCGCCCGGGGGTGCCCCTGCAGGCGCAGGAGGAGGATGACCTGATCTGGATTCGCGACGAATTCCACGTGGTGACCACGCCCTTCGAGGCGCTCGTGGTGCATGGCCATACGCCGGTCGATGTGCCGACCCATTACGGCAACCGCGTCAACCTCGACACCGGCGCGGGCTATGGCCGGCCGCTGTCGGTGGGGGTTTTCGAGGGCGGTGAGGTCTTTGCCCTGAGCTCATCCGGGCGCGCGGCGCTGCTTTGACCCCCGCGACGGTGGCTTCTACGAAATGAGCGCTTCCGCGCGCTTTTCATCCGCCAGTGGCGCTGCGACGCCCTGCCGTTGACGCCGCTCCCGTGGCAGATACAGGACCGCGGGGCTCAGGTGTGATCGACGATGTCGAGGTGCTGCGTGAGCCTGCCGACCTCGGCCAGCCAGCGCTGCACCATCTCCGGCTCGGAGGGCGCGGCCTGGACCCCGGCGGGAAGCTCTCCGGCCATCGCCGCCTCGACCGCCAGCGAGACCGGCACCGAGACCAGCCGCGCCATCGCACTGCCCCGCGCGTCGCCCCAGGCATCCATCACGTAGGTCTTGTGCCAGACCGGCCCCGAGGCATCCGCCGCCTCGAGCGAGACGCAGAGCACCACGCGGTCAGGCTCATCCTCGCCATAGGCGTTCTCGCCCCAGAAGGTATCGGACATCTCCTTGAGCCGCGCGTCGGAAGCGGTTTCGACCTCGGTGAACACGTCTTTCCAGGCCTCGGCCCAGCCATCCAGCCGCAGGGTGCCGCGCACGAAGGTGTCGATGCGCCAGGTCGGATCGAAGCGGTATTCCTCGATGAAGGGCAGGCTGTCGCGGTTGGGATAGACCTCGAAGGTCTCGGGGCTGGGCAGCGGCGCGGTGTAATGGCCCAGCGCGTCCCAGGGCCGCGGCGCGGTGAACTCGCGAAAGTCGCGCAGCGATTTCGACGGGCTTTTCAGCGCCTTGAGCACGCCCAGCGGCGACCAGGAGAACTTGTAGCGGAAAGGGTTGGGATGCTTCGGGATGCCGCCGCAATAGCTGAGGAATTTCAGCGCGTTGGAGGCGTCGCAGCGCGGCGAGGTGCGATAGTCCGTCACCAGCGCATGGGCCATCAGGTGATCGATGCCGGGATCGAGCCCCACCTCGTTGACCAGGCTCACGCCCTTGATCTGGGCCTTGGCGTGCAAGCCGCGCATCTCGGGCGAGATATAGCTGGACGAGACGAAATGCGCGCCCTTGGCAATCGCCAGTTCGGCCAGCGGCACGTGCCAGTCGGCGGGCAGCATGGAGACCACGACATCCTCGGGCTGTAACTCGGCGCCCAGCCGGTCGATGTCGAAGACTTCGATCCGCGGGGTCAGGTCGCCGACCGCATCGCGGGCCTTGTCCAGCGTCCGGTTCCAGACGGTGACCTCGTGCCCCGCCTCGATCAGCCGCCGCAACCCGGGGATGGCCGAGAGGCCGGTGCCGCACCAATGGATCGTCATGCTGTCATACCTCCCTGACGTGAACGTCGAAGTCTGCCTTGGCCCGGCCCCAGACACCAGAGGTCAAATCCCCCAGTTGCAGCAGCGAGGGCAGCAATTGCGCCGCGTAATCCTCGGAGCTTTCCACCGGCAGCATCGACGGCAGGTTGTCGATGGCGGTGACGTCGAGCGGCGGCGCGTCATGGACCCGCAGCGCCGGGGCGTCCCAGGTGGTGGTGCGGTCATAGACCTTGATCGGTGAGAAATCGCTGGTCGGATCGCAGGCAATATCGCCGATCACCGTGAGCCGGCGCGGCGCGGTTCTGGCAGTGGCGGGCACGAAAACCGGCGTGCCGGGGCGCGCGAGGATGCAGTTGAGAAAGATCGCGTGGTCCAGCACCTCGGGGAAGGGTCCGCCATTGGCGGTTTCGGCCATGTCCCAGCGGGTCGTCGCAACCCCCATGGCATCGCAGAGATCCGCCGCCCCGGTGCCGACCCGGCCCAAAGCGCCGATGACGATGGCCTCGGGGCGGGATTTGCCGGTGGCGCTGAGCAGGTCCTCGAGGTCTTCCTTCAGGTGCTGCGCCGAGGGGTGGGTGGCGACCGGCGGGCAAATACCGCCCGCCTGTTGCGCCGCCCAGCAGCGCAACGCGACCGCGGCACCGGCGAAGCCGGCCCAGTAGCCGAAGGCGGCGACGCGGCGGCCCTCTTCGTCGACCAGGTATTCGAGGTCGTAGAGCGTGCCGCCTCCGGCCCTGAAGCGCTTGAGCAGGATCTGCCCGTCGGGCTGGCCCTTGTAGGCATGGCCGAACAGGATGTGGCGGTGGACGAGCGGCGTGCCGTCCTCGGGCAATTCCTTGAGGCCGAAAACGATGGCATCCCGCGGCGCCTCGGGCCAGGCATTCTCGGGCGCGATGGCGCAGCCCGCCGCGCGGTAGCCGTCGATGGCAATGGCGCGGACCGCGCTGTCCTCGACCGTCACCTCGATGCCTGCGGCGATCAGGTCCGCCGCCCCTTCCGGGGTCAGCCCGACCCGTTCCTCGTTGGCGCGCTGTTCGGCGCGGACCCAGAGATGTGTCATGGCAACTCCTTCAGATGAACGTGCGGGCATGGGCGCGGTCGGGCGCGGCCAGGTGCGGGATGGCATTGAACGAGGCCAGCATCATGTGGCCGTGGACGAATTCGATCTCTGTCACCGAGGAATTGCGCACCTGGAACATGAGCCGCGTCATCTCGGGGATCTCGAGCGCCAGCACCTGGCGCAGCACCATCGAGATCACGCCGCCCGAGGTCACCACCAGCGCCCGGCCGCCGCGCGACAGGATGTCGTCCACCGCGCCGCGGGCCCGGTCCTCGAAGTCGGAAAACCGCTCGGGCGCGCCGGGGATGCGATCCTCGCGCCAGAGGTCGAGCAGTTGCGGGATGTGGCGGGTGAAATCCTCGGGCGTTTGCGGCGCGGTCAGGTCGTTTTCCGCCTCGGCCACGTTGGCGAGGGTGAAATAGTCGAATTCGTTCAGCCGCCGGTCGACCGTGGGCGCGGCATGGCCGATGCCCTGGGCGGTACCCACCTGGCGGGCCATGTCGCCGGTCCAGACCTGGTCGAAATGCGCCCGGGTGTCGCGCAGGTAATCGCCCAGCCATTGCGCCTGTTGCGCGCCGAGCGGGCTGAGACGGTCGTAGTCCTCGGCGGTGCGGGCGTGGGAATTGGCCTGGCCGTGGCGAACAAAGGTGATGTGGGTCATGGTCTGCCTATGTGCTCCTTCGGTCTTTGCTACCGGGCCTTGGCGCGGGTGGAAAGTGCGGGAGCCTCCGGCGGGAGTTTTTTTGGCAAGATGAAGGAGCGGGGCTCGCCCCGGTTCCCCGGTGCCGCCGAAAGCGGCGGGCCGGGCGGTATCGGAAACCTTGACGCCGCAATTCCCCGGGCAGGTGTCGGGATTGACCCTGCCCTGCCCCCTGTCCCATGGTGTAGATGGTCGCGACAGGAGGGACCGCGCATGTCCGACAGGATCACGTTCACGCTTGACGGCCGCGAGGTCGAGGCCCTGCCGGGGCAGACCATCTGGGAGGTGGCCCATGGCCGCGGGCTGGTGATTCCGCATCTCTGCCACAAGCCCGCCCCCGGCTATCGCCCGGACGGCAATTGCCGCGCCTGCATGGTCGAGGTCGAGGGCGAGCGCGTGCTGGTCGCCTCGTGCATCCGCGAGCCTGCCCAGGGCATGAAGGTGACCACCGATTCGGCGCGCGCCAGGAGTGCGCGCCGGATGGTGATGGAAATGCTGGTCGCCGATCAGCCCGAGCGTGCGGCGGCGCATGATGCCTCGGCGCATCTGTGGGACATGGCCGAGGCGCAGGGTGTCACGGAAAGCCGCCTGCCGACGCTGGAGGCCGGGCGCATTCCGCTGCTCGACGACAGCCACGTGGCGATGCGGGTCAACCTCGATGCCTGCATCCAGTGCGGGCTGTGCGTGCGCGCCTGCCGCGAGGTGCAGGTGAACGACGTGATCGGCATGGCCGGGCGCGGCCACGATGCCTATCCGGTGTTCGATTTCGACGATCCGATGGGTGAGAGCACCTGCGTGGCCTGCGGCGAATGCGTGCAGGCCTGTCCGACCGGGGCGCTGATGGAGGCCTCTGTGCTGGACAGCGATCAGCAGGGCGACAGCCAGGATTTCGACGCGGAGGTACGCTCGGTCTGTCCCTATTGCGGCGTCGGCTGCCAGGTCTCGCTCAAGGTCAAGGACGGGCGCGTCAAATACGTGGACGGGGTGAACGGGCCGGCCAACGAGGGGCGGCTCTGCGTCAAGGGGCGCTTCGGGTTCGACTATATCCACCATCCCCATCGCCTTACCAAACCCCTGATCCGGCGCGAGGATGCGCCCGCGAAGGGGCTGAACGTCGATCCCGACACCTGGCAGGCGGTGTTCCGCGAGGCCACCTGGGACGAGGCGCTGGATCTCGCCGCCCGGCGGCTGAAGGGGCGCGGGCGCGAGGTGGCGGGGTTCGGCAGCGCCAAGTGCACCAATGAAGAGGCCTACCTGTTCCAGAAGTTCATCCGCCAGGGCTTTGGCCACAACAACGTCGATCACTGCACGCGGCTGTGCCATGCGTCCTCGGTGGCGGCGCTGATGGAGAACGTCG
This sequence comes from Paracoccaceae bacterium, assembly GCA_006226775.1. Lineage (GTDB taxonomy): Bacteria > Pseudomonadota > Alphaproteobacteria > Rhodobacterales > Rhodobacteraceae > Marinovum. Next base: position 41,958 of record SBGD01000021.1, read on the forward strand.
GGTCGGGGGCGGTCACCGCCACCTTCAACGAGATCGAGAATGCCGATGTCGCCATCGTCATCGGCGCCAACCCGGTCGAGAATCACCCCGTCGCCGCCACCTATTTCAAGCAGTTCGCCAAGCGCGGCGGCAAGCTCATCGTCATGGACCCGCGCGGCGTCGGCCTCAAGCGGCACGCCAGTCACCGGCTGCAGTTCCGCCCCGGCGCGGATGTCTCGATGCTCAATGCGATCATGCATGTGATCGTCGAGGAAGAGCTCTACGACCGGCAGTATATCGAGGCCTTCACCGAGAACTGGGAGGCCGAGAAGGCCCACCTTGCGCATTTCCCGCCCGAGAAGATGGCCGAGATCTGCGGCATCGAGGCCGAGGTGCTGCGCGACGTGGCGCGGACCTTTGCCACCGCCAAGGCGGCGATGATCTTCTGGGGCATGGGCGTGTCCCAGCATATCCACGGCACCGACAATTCGCGCTGCCTGATCTCGCTGGCGCTGATGTGCGGCCAGATCGGTCGGCCCGGCACCGGGCTGCACCCCCTGCGCGGGCAGAACAACGTGCAGGGCGCCAGCGATGCCGGGCTGATCCCGATGTTCCTGCCGGACTACCAGGACGTGACCGATGACGGCGTGCGCCGGGCCTTTACCGAGGTCTGGGAGAGCGGCGATTTCAGCGCCGAGAAAGGCCTGACCGTGGTCGAGATCATGGACGCGGTGCACGCGGGCCAGATCAAGGCGATGTATGTGCTGGGCGAGAACCCGGCAATGTCGGACCCGGACGTGGAACATGCCCGCGCCGCGCTGGCCAAGCTCGACACGCTGGTGGTGCAGGACATCTTCCTCACCGAGACGGCGAATTATGCCGATGTGATCCTGCCGACCTCGGCGTTCTACGAAAAGACCGGCACCGTCACCAATACCAACCGCCAGGTCCAGATGGGCCGCCGGGCGGTGATGCCCCCGGGCGAGGCGCGCGAGGATTGGGCGATCACCGTGGATCTGGCGCAGCGCTGCGGGCTGAACTGGACCTATACGCACCCCAGGGAGGTCTTCAACGAGATGGCGCTGAACATGAAGTCGCTGTCCAACATCACCTGGGAGCGGCTGGAGCGCGAGAATGTGGTCATGTACCCCTCGCTGTCGGACACCGATCCGGGCCAGGCGGTGGTCTTCGGCGACGGCTTTCCGCGCGCCGAGGGCCGGGCCAAGTTCACCCCGGCCAGCATCATCCCGTCCGACGACCTGCCGGATGCCGAGTACCCGATGATCCTGACCACCGGGCGGCAATTGGAGCATTGGCACACCGGGTCGATGACGCGCCGCGCCTCGGTGCTCGACGCGGTGGAGCCCGAGGCCAATTGCTCGCTGCATCCCGCCACCCTGCGGCAGTTGGGGGTCGCGCCGGGCGGCATGGTGCGGCTGACCACCAAGCGCGGCACCATCACCCTGATGGCGCGCGCCGACCGGGCGGTTGCGCCGGACATGGTCTTCGTGCCCTTTGCCTATGTCGAGGCGGCGGCGAACATCCTGACCAACCCGGCGCTCGATCCATACGGCAAGATCCCGGAGTTCAAGTTCTCGGCGGTCAAGGTCGAAAAGGCCGACGGGGCGGTGGCGGCGGAATGAGCCGCCCCGCCGCGGCTGTTTTTCGCACTGCGGGCGGTGCTGGGCGATTGTCACCGGCGCGGCGCAACCTTACTGTCGCGCCATGCTGCAAGCGCTTCAGGACATCGGCTACCAGATCGCCTCGACCAACCATGCCGAAGCGATCGTGGCGCATGATTTCCCCGAGGAGATCGCAGAGCTTTGCGCGGCCCTCGCGGCGTTCCGCATCTCTGCCGTCGACCTGATTTCCAGCGGCGGCGGCGAGGCCGGCTCGACCCAGCGGTTGCGGCGGGATCTGGATGCCAAGGGCTGGCACAAGCACAATTTCCTGCAACGCTCGACCATCGACGGGGTCGAGCGCGAGGCGATCAGCCACGAGATCGACCATGTGCGCCGAGGCGCCAGGGGCACGATCGCGCTGGAAATCGAGTGGAACAACAAGGATCCCTTCTTCGACCGCGATCTGGAGAATTTCCAGCGGTTGCATGCGCTCTCGGCGATCAGTTTCGGCGTGGTGGTGACGCGCGGCGCGACCCTGCAGGACCGGATGACCGACCTGGTGGCCGATTGCCTTGCCACCCACGGGGTGACAGGCGAAGAGGGGCTGGCGGTCTTCGACATGAAGGAACGCACGACCCGGCAGCGCGACATCGTGGCGCGGGGGATGCGTGGCGGGCTGGGCTATCGCGATGCCTTTGCCAAGGCCTTTGTCGCCGACAAGTTCGGCACCGCGACCACCCATTGGGACAAGCTGCGTGACCGCGTGCATCGCGGGGTCGGCAACCCCTGTCCGCTGATCCTGATCGGTATCGGCGTGGAGCGGGTGACGATGGGCGAATTGCCCGAGGTCGAAGAGGCGCGGTTGTTGTGAGCGCCGCAGCCCCGGACCTGATCCGGGAGCCTGTCGCGGGCTTGGCCCGGGAGCCTGCCCCGAGCCCGATCCGGGAGCCTGCCCCGGACCTGATCCGGGGCCTCCAGGTTCGCCATGAGGCCCCGGATCAGGTCCGGGACTGCGGCGCGCTTACTCGGCCGCCACCGAGGAATTGTAGGAGTAGGTCTTCCAGTCCGGCTTGTAGTCGTCGGATGCCTGGTTGCCCCAGACGGTCCAGCCGTCGCGCACGCCGCGGCCGAAAAGCTCCAGGTAGGGGCCCCAGCTGCACTCTTCGATCAGCTTGTACTGCTCGTCGGGCTTGCGGGAATGTTCGCGCTTGCGGGTCTGGATCATGTTGACCTGACGCCGCCCCGGCGCCAGCGTCCGGGCATTCTTGCCGCGCACGCCGAACAGCACGATCTCGGTCACGTTGCGGAAATAGAACCCCACGCCGCGCCCGTCCGAACCGCCATCCTTGCGGATCTTGTGCCAGATCAGGTTCGACTTGTACTCGAACCCCCAGGCCGACAGCACGCGCAGCCCGTCGGGCAGCAGCGCGTTCGGCACCCAGAGATAGCAATGCGCCGCATCGGCCAGATGCGCCGCCACCGGCAGATCGCAGATCGCGTCGAGATCCAGCGTCGGATAGCGCGCCAGGCGCTTGTGCTCCGGCGCGACCTTGCCGGTGCGGTTGGTGAACCGCCAGGGCGGATCGGCCAGAACCGTGCCGAACCGTTGGCCAGCCAGAAAGTTCTCCAGATCTTGGGACGGGTCGGTTTGCATGTCGAACATGTTGCGTGTCTCGGGCCAGGGAAGCAAGCGAACAATATGCGAACGGGTATGAAAGATCAATGAACGCCCGCCCCCCGGTGCCGGACGTTGTGGGCGGGCAACAGAGCGGGCATTTGACGAAGGCCGGGTTTCGGGTTTGACTGGCGCCGACAGGAGGTCCCATGCAGGTCAATCCCACCCGTTTCCTATCCTCGCTTCACGCCCTGCGGCAGTTCGGCGCCGCGGGCATCGGCAAGGGCGTCCGCCGCCCGGCCTATTCCGAGCCGGACATCGCCGCGCGCGACTGGCTGGCCGGCGAGATGCGCGACGCCGGGCTGGTGCCGCAGTTCGATCCGGTCGGCAATCTCTTCGGGCTGGCCGAGGGTCCGGGCCTGCTGCTCGGCTCGCATTCCGACAGCCAGCCCGAGGGCGGCTGGCTCGACGGCGCGCTCGGCGTCATGGCGGCGCTCGAGATCGCGCGGGCGGCGCGCGACAGCGACGGGCCGCAGGTCTCGGTGGTCTCGTTCCAGGACGAGGAGGGCCGTTTCGGCGTCACCACCGGCAGCAACGTCTGGTCCGGCGCGCTGCCGCTGAACAAAGCCGACGGGTTGAGCGACCGCGACGGCGTGACTTTCCGCGACGCCCGCGCGGCGGTGGGCGCGCGCGGCGGCGATTTCGTCGATCCCAAGCGCTTCACCGGCTTCATCGAGATGCATATCGAACAGGGCCCGGCGCTGGACACCGCGGGCGAAAAGATCGGCGTGGTCGACGGCATCGTCGGTATCCGCGACATGAAGATCACCCTGGAAGGCCAGCAGAACCACGCCGGCACCACGCCGATGGAGCTGCGCCGCGATGCCTTTCAGGCGCTGGCGCGTTTCAACCACCTGATTTCCGAGCGCTTCCGCAATGTCGTCACCCCGGCCACGGTCTGGACCATCGGCCATGTCAGCCTGCATCCCAATGCCGCCTCCATCGTGCCGGGCAAGGTGACCTTCTCGATGCAATGGCGCGATGGCGATGCCGCACGGCTGAAGCGGATGGAGGACATCATCCGCGCCTCGGCCGCCGAGGTGGCGCAGACCGGCTTCAAGCTCTCCTTCGGGCCGATGCTGGGGCTGGAGCCGGTGACGATGGATGCCACCCTGCGCGGCGCGCTGGAGGAATCGGCCGAGGCGCAGGTGCCGGGGCTCTGGCGGCGGATGCCCTCGGGCGCGCTGCACGACGCGACCAACGTGTCGAAACTGATGCCGGTGGCGATGCTCTTCGTGCCCTCGATCGGCGGCATCAGCCACGATTTCGCCGAGGACACCGCCGAAGCCGACCTGGTGACCGGGCTCGAGGTCATGGCCGGCGCGGTCTCGCGGCTGACGCAATGGGCCTGAGCGCCCGCGCGGCACAGGGCTGATTTCGCGCGCCACCCGTGCTAGGCTGGGGCCATGGATATCATCACCGTGTCGTATTACGCCTTTGTCTGCGGCGTGCTCGGGCTGGCCGGGCCGCGGCTTGGCAAGCCGCCCGTTCGCCTGATCATCGGCGCCATCGTCGGGGTGCTGGCGGCCTCCCTGCTGCCCTCGGTTCGGGGGATGCTCGGGCTGTGATCAGCGCCAGGTGACATCGCCCAGGAAGATGTAGCCGGCGCCGTAGATCGTCTTGATCAGCCGCGGGGACTTGGGGTCTTCGCCCAGCTTGGTGCGCAGCCGCGAGATACGCACATCCATCGCCCGGTCAAAGCTTTCGCCGGCGCCGCCGCCCAGCGCCTCCTGCATCTGCTGACGGGTGATCAGCCTGCGCGGGCTTTCCAGGAACAGCCGCAACACCTCGCCCTCGGCATGGCTGAACGATGCCTCGGCGCCCGCGTCCGAACGCAGGACATAGGCGTCGAAATCCGCCTCCCAGCCGCTGAACCGCGCCAGCCGCAGGCTTTGCGCGGGCGCGCGCGAGGACCGAAGGCGGGCGCGGACCCGGGCCACCACCTCGGCCGGATCGAAGGGCTTGATGATGTAATCGTCGGCCCCCAGTTCCAGCCCGATCACCCGGTCCTGCACCTGCACCCGGCCGGAAATGATGATCACGCTCGCCCCCTGCTCCAGCGCGAGGCGATGCACAAGGCTCAGCCCGTCGCGGTCGGGCAGGCCGAGGTCGACCAGGCAGACATCCGGCGTGGTGCGGCGCAGGGCGGCCTCGAACTCGGTGGCGCGGCCGAAGCTCAGGGTGCGAAAGCCCGCTTCCTCCAGAGTATCGGCCAGCAGGCGGCGAATCTCGGGCTCGTCATCGAGGATGGTGACCAGCGGCGCCTCGGTCATGCGCTCTCCTCCGGGCAGGCCAGCGCGGCGGCCAGATGCGCCGCGGCGAAGGGTTTGCGCAAGACCGGCCCGCGGGCGGCGGCGGCCTGGTAGAGCGCATGACTGGCGGGCAGCGAGGTCATCAGCGTGACCGGCAGCGGGGCGGCCCGGGCGGCGAGATCCAGCCCGGTCTCGTCGCCCTCGAGCTGGATGTCTGACAGCACGCCGGTGATCTCGGGCAGCCCGGCGATCAGCGCCATGGCCTCGGTGACCGACCCCGCCTCGACCACGCGCTGGCCGAGGCCGGTCAGCATGTCGCGGATGGTGTCGCGCAGGTCGGCATTGTCCTCGACCAGCAGCACCATGCCGGGATCGGGCACCGCGGCTTCGGGCACATGGCGCAGCGGCAGGCGCAGCAGCACCTGCGCGCCGGTGCCGGTGTTGGAGAGTTTCAGATCGCCCCCCGCCAGCTTGGTCGCGTCATAGACCATGGCCAGCCCGAGGCCCGAGCCCTCGCTGCCCTTGGTGCTGAAGAAGGGCTCGGCCCCGCGCTGCAAGGCGGCCTCGCTGAAGCCGGGGCCGGTGTCGCGCACCTCGAGGCTCAGCCAGGTATCGGCATCCTCGCGGGCGGTGACGGTGATCTCGCCCGCCCGGCCACAGGCATCGCGGGCGTTGAGAATCAGGTTGAGCAGCGAATCCTGCAGCATCCCCGGATCGGCCAGCACCGGGCCCGAAACCCGGTTGTCGAGGCGCAGGTCCATGCCCTCGGGCAGGCTGGGGCGGGCCAGCACCGAGAGATCCTCGAGGAAGGGCCCGAGCGCGACCGGCGCGGGCTGATAGGTGCGGGTGCCGGTCATGTCGGCGATCCGCCCCAGCAGGCTGCCGCCGCGCCGCGCGGCACCGAGGGTGGCGCCGATCAGCGGGGCGGCGGCGGCGGGCAGGCCCTCCATCCGCCCCAGCTTGGACTGCATGCCGAGGATGATGGTCAGCAGGTTCGAGAAGTCATGCGCCAGCCCGCTGGTCAGCTGCGCCGCGATCTCGCGCCGGCGGGTCTGTTGCAGCGCGACGCGGGCTTGGGTTTCCTCGGTGATGTCCATCGACAGGATGTAGACGCCGTTTTCATGCTGGTCGGGGGTAAAGGAGACGCGGATGCGGCGCAGGCTGGGCTCGTCGCTGAACTCGAACACCGATTGCCGGCCCTGGTAGGCGGCTTCCAGGTGCGGGCGCACCTTGGCATGGGTGTCGGGGCCCAGCACCTCGGCGATGTGCATGTTGACGATGTTCAACGTCCGCCCCGGCAGCACCGAGTTCAGCCGCCGGTTGGAATAGGTGTAGTAGCCCGCGGCATCCACATGGGCGATATGGGCGGGCATCATCTCGGTGGTCAGCCGGGTGCGGGCCTCCATGGCGCGCAACTGGCGCTGGGCTTCCTCCAGCGCGCTGATGGTCGAGGCCAGTTCGCGGTTGGTGGCGGCCAGCTCCTCGGAGCGGCGCAGCACCTCTTCCGACAGAAGCTCGGAGCGGGTGCGCAGCAATTGCTCCTGCTCGCGGGTGCGGGTGATGTCGGTATAGACCGTGACCCAGCCGCCCTGGGGCAAGGGCGCGCCCTCGACCGAGATCCAGCGGCCATTGGCGCGCGGACGCTCCATGTAATGCGGCTCGAAGGCATAGGCCTGGTTGACCCGCAGGGCGACGAAACCCTCGGGATCGGCGATCTCGCCGTATTCGCCGCAGGCCACCAGGTGCCGGACCGTCGCCTCGAACCCCGCACCGGGGCTGACCAGCGCCTCGGGCAGCTCGAACATCTCCTGGAAGCGGCGGTTGCATTGCACCAGCCGCAAGTCGCTGTCGTAGATCGTCAGCGCCTGCTGGATCAGGTTGAGCCCGGCCTGGCTCAGTTCGGCGATCTGGCGTTCGGTCTGCTGCATCCGACCCCGGCGATTGTGGCGGCCGCGCGCGGGGCCGCCTCCGGCACTTACGCCGAACGCCGCGCCCGATCAACCGGCGCCTCCGGCGGCGGCAGCGCAAGCCAGCCCTCGCAATCCGCCTTGCTGACCGGGCATCCCTGGGGCAGCGGGCCGCGGGTGGCGCAGAATTCGACGACATGGCAGTGCAGGCATTCGACCGGGACATCCAGCGTGTAGGACATGCCCTGCGGCGTGAAATCCGCCTCGGCCTTGCCGTTGAGCCGTTGCGGCACGGTGATGTTGAGCACCCGCGTGCCATAGCCCAGCCGGCCCGAGCCCGCAGCCTCGGCGAAATCCCGCATCCGCACCCGTTCGGGGGGCAGGGTCTCGGCCCAGTTCAGCTGGAACCGCTCGCGCCCGTCCGGCCAGCTTCGGTAGCGCGACCAGAACAGCGCCACGAACCCGCCGTCATCGCGCAGTGCGCCATGCTTGATCGCATTGGTGGCCAACTCGTTGAGCGCAAGCCCGACCTGGCGCGCCGCCAGCGGTGTCAGCGGATGATCCCCGCCGGAAATGGTGATCCGGCCCGGATAGGCGGCCAGGTAGGCGCTAAGCTGGGTCTCGGCCAGGGCGCGGATGGTGGCGGGCAAGCCGTTGTCGGGCCGGGTCAGCGCGTCGGAGGCTTCGACGATGGCCGAGATCCTTGCCTGGAAGCGGTCGAGGAAGTCCTCGCGGCCGCGGGTCTGGTTCGCGGTCTGGCGGGCCAGCGCCTGGACCAGCGCCTTGAGATTGCGGCCGCGGTTGCCGGACTGGCGCAGGATGGCGCTCATCTCCTCCTTGCTGCGCTCCAGCGCGCGGGTCCGTTCGGCGACCGTGTCCTCCAGCCGGTCGCGCACCTTGCGCAACTCGGACAGGGTCCGCTCATGCGCCGCGATCTCTTCGGTCAGGCGGGCATTGGCCTGGTGCAGGGCGGCGGGCGACGGCAGGGCGATGATGCGCGGCACCAGCGGAAACAGGACCATGGCGGTGGCCATCGACACCAGCCCGGTCACCAGCTTGATCGCCCCCTCGATCGCATAGGCCGGCGCCCAGAGCGTGACGATACCCGCCAGGTGGGTCAAGCCGCAGAGCAGGATGAAGGCCACGAAGAGATAGGCCAGCCGCCGGTTGGCCAGATCCTTGCGCGCGCGCAGCACGCGGTGCAGCGCCAGCGGGATGATCGCGAAGGCCGACACGATCAGGAAATCCGCCCCGGCAAAAAGCGCGATCAGCCAGGGCTCCCACATCAGCGACGCACCATGCGCCAGGTAGCCCGTGTCCTGAAAAAATGAGATCAGCGATAGCAAGGCAGACATCCCCCGACAAGGTTCGGCCCCATTTCGGCGTCAAAGCCCTAAGACTTCGCTAACGCGCCCCCGGAATCCCGGCGAAACCGCGCTGTTACAATTCGTAAGATTTGGGCAAAGATCAGGAAAAAGTTGACCGTCACCCTGAGCGCTGACCAAATGACGCAGAGAATCGCGGACAGCGGTCGACCCGGAAAAACCGGGGCAAGGGAGGAATTGGATTGGCTGAGTTGTCGCAGGGCGCAGAGGGTCTGTGCTCGGTTCCGGCGCTGTTGACGCGCAACATGACGCGATGTGGCGACAAGCCCGCCTATCGTGAAAAGGAATACGGGATCTGGCAGAGCTGGACCTGGGCCGAGACGGCGCAGGAGATCGAGGCGCTTGCGCTGGGCCTGCTCAACCTCGGCGTCAACGAGGGCGATTTCATCGCCATCATCGGCCGCAACCGCCCCTACCTCTACTGGTCGATGGTCGCGGCGCAATCGGTGGGCGCGGTGCCGGTGCCGCTCTACCAGGATGCGGTGGCCGAAGAGATGCAATACGTGCTGGCCCATTGCGGCGCGCGTTTCGTCATCGTCGCCGACCAGGAGCAGGTCGACAAGGTGATCGAGGTGCAGGAAGACCTGCACCAGTTCGAGCACATGATCTATCTCGATCCGCGGGGATTGCGGAAATACGACCATGCGCATCTGCACCAGTTCTCGAAGGTGCAGGAGCAGGGCCGTGCCGCGCGCGAGGAGTTCATCAAGGAGCTGGACCGCCGCCGCGACAAGCTGACCTACGACGACACCTGCGTCATGCTCTATACCTCCGGCACCACCGGCAAGCCCAAGGGCGTGGTGCTGTCGAACCGCAATATCATCGAGACGGCGAAGAATTCGTCGGAGTTCGACCACCTGCGCGCGGGCGACGAGGTGCTGGCCTATCTGCCGATGGCCTGGGTGGGCGATTTCATCTTTTCCATCGGCCAGGCCTATTGGACCGGGTTCTGCGTGAATTGCCCGGAATCCCCCGAGACGATGATGACCGACCTGCGCGAGATCGCGCCCAGCTATTACTTCGCGCCGCCGCGGGTCTTCGAGACCCAGCTGACCCAGATCATGATCCGGATGGAGGATGCCAGCGCGCCGAAGCGCCGGATCTTCCGGCATTTCATGGATCATGCCTCCAAGGTGGGCCCGAAGATCCTCGACGGCGAGAGTGTCGGGCTGTTCGATCGGCTGTGGTACGCGGTGGGCGAGTTCATGGTCTACGGGCCGCTGAAGGACACGCTGGGGTTTTCGCGGGTGCGCGTCGGCTATACCGCGGGCGAGGCGATCGGGCCGGAGATCTTCGATTTCTACCGTTCGCTGGGGATCAACCTGAAACAGCTTTACGGCCAGACCGAGGCGAGCGTCTTCATCACCCAGCAGCCCGATGGCGAGGTGCGCTCCGACACCGTCGGCGTGCCCTCGCCCGGGGTGGAGATCAGGATTGCCGAGAATGGCGAGGTCTTCTACCGCTCGCCCGGGACCTTCGTGGAATACTACAAGAACGCCGAGAGCACGGCGGATACCAAGGACCCCGAGGGCTGGGTGGCGACCGGCGATGCCGGGTTCTTCGAGCCGGACACCGGGCATCTGCGGATCATCGACCGGGCCAAGGACGTGGGCAAGATGGCCGATGGCGCGCTGTTCGCGCCGAAATACGTCGAGAACAAGCTGAAGTTCTATCCCAATATCCTCGAGGCGGTGGTCTTTGGCGCCGGGCGCGACCGCTGTTGCGCCTTCATCAATATCGACCTTTCGGCGGTGGGCAACTGGGCCGAGCGCAACAATATCGCCTATGCCTCCTACCAGGAGCTGGCGGGGCATCCGAAGGTGCTGGAGATGATCCAGAGCCATGTCGAGGAGACCAACGAGAGCGTGGCGCAGGACGAGATGCTCTCGGGCTGCCAGGTCCATCGCTTCCTGGTGCTGCACAAGGAGCTGGACCCGGACGATGGCGAGCTGACCCGCACCCGCAAGGTGCGCCGCAAGCTGATCGGCGAGAAGTTCGCCGACCTGGTGGATGCGCTCTATGACGGGTCGGACAGCATCTATACCGAGACCGAAGTGACCTACGAGGATGGCCGCAAGGGCAAGATCAAGGCGACGCTGGAGATCCGCGACGCCAAGGTGGTGCCGGTGGCGCCGCAAGCGGTGGCGGCGGAATGAGCGGGCGGCTCATCCGGCCCCTGCGGGCCGTCTTCGCCCCGGGCGCGGAAATGGCAGCGGCGGCGCGGGTTTCGGCGGAGGGAGCCTCCGGCGTGAGTTTATCCGGCAAGATGAAGCAGGGGGTGGCACGGTGAAGGACAGCGACGGCTACGTGACCGCGGACGGGCGCCAGATCGGCGGCGTGCTGATGGAGATGAAGAACATCACCCTGCGCTTTGGCGGCGTGGTGGCGATCCATGACATCTCCTTCGATATCCGCGAGGGCGAGATCCGGGCCATCATCGGGCCGAACGGGGCCGGCAAATCCTCGATGCTGAACGTGATCTCGGGGTTCTATACGCCGTCGGAGGGCGAGGTCTGGTACAAGGGATCGAAGCGGCCACCGATGAGACCCTACGAGGTGGCGCGCCTGGGCGTGGCGCGGACGTTCCAGAACATTGCGCTGTTCGAGGGGATGTCGGTGCTCGACAACGTGATGACCGGGCGGCTGACCCACATGAAAGCCGGGATCGGCGCCCAGGCGCTGTGGTGGGGCCGCGCCCGCGACGAGGAGATCGCCAATCGCCGCAAGGTCGAGGAGGTGATCGATTTCCTCGAGATCCAGCATATCCGCAAGACGCCGGTGGGCAACCTGCCCTACGGGCTCAAGAAACGGGTCGAACTGGCGCGGGCGCTGGCGGCGGAGCCCTCGATCCTGCTGCTCGACGAGCCGATGGCCGGGATGAACGTCGAGGAGAAGGAGGACATGTCCCGTTTCATCCTCGACGTGAACGACGAATTCGGCACCACCATCGCGCTGATCGAGCATGACATGGGCGTGGTCATGGATCTCTCGGACCGGGTGGTGGTGATGGATTACGGCAAGAAGATCGGCGACGGCACGCCCGACGAGGTCATCAACAACCAGGACGTGATCGACGCCTACCTGGGGGTGGCGCATTGAGTTTTTCGCAACGCAGTCCCGGGCTTGATCCGGGACCTCATGTCAGGCGCAAAGGCCCCGGATCAGGTCCGGGGCTGCGGCAGCGCCACAGGGAACGGACGACACCATGCTGAACGAAATCTTCATCAAACCCTTCGCCGACATGGTCGCGGCGCCGGATTTCCTGATGCAGGTGCTCTGGGAAGGGCTGGTCTCGGGCATCCTCTATGCACTGATCGCGCTGGGCTTCGTGCTGATCTTCCGCTCGTCGCGCATCTTCAACTTCGCCCAGGGCATCATGGTGGTCTTTGCCGCGCTGACGCTGGTCGGGCTTTACGAGATGGGCGTGCCGGCCTGGATCTGCGTGCTGCTGACGCTGGGGGTGATGTTCGTCCTCGCGGTGGTGATCGAGCGGGTGGTGCTGCGGCCGCTGGTGGGCCAGCCCGACATCATCCTCTTCATGGCCACCATCGGCATCACGCTGTTCCTGATCGGGCTGGGCGAGATCATCTTCGGCGGCGAGAACGAGGTGATGATCACCGAGGAACTGGGCATTCCGACCGGCGACACGGTGCTGGAGCCCTTCGGCGGCCTGTTGATCCTGCAACACCTCGATATCACGGTGGTTGTCGTGGCGACGCTGCTGGTGATCGCGCTGCTGGCCTTCCTCAATTACACCCAGATGGGCCGGGCGATCCGCGCGCTGGGCGACGATCACCAGGCGGCACTGTCGGTGGGCATCTCGCTTCAGACGGTCTGGGTGCTGGTCTGGTTCATCGCCGGGATCATCGCGCTGGTCACCGGCATTGCCTGGGGCGCGCGCGCCGGGGTGAGTTTTGCGCTCGAGGTGATCGCCTACAAGGCGCTGCCGGTGCTGATGCTGGGGGGGCTGGAGTCGATCACCGGGGCGATCATCGGCGGGTTGATGATCGGCATCCTGGAGAAACTCTTCGAGATCTACTGGGGCCAGCCGCTGCTGGGCGGCAATACCGAGACCTGGTTTGCCTTCGTGCTGGCGCTGATCGTGCTGCTGTTCCGGCCGCAGGGGCTGTTCGGGGAACGGATCATCGAAAGGGTCTAGGGCAGCGCGGCGCGCGCTGCCCGGAAACGACGCGGCGGGCCGAGCGCCCGCCGGCAACAAGACAGGACTGGTGAAAGTGACGATGGCAAAGCTGGTGGCAATTCTCAACGTGGTGGCCTGGTCGGGGTTCTGGGCCTTCGGGTACCTGGCGCTCTCGGGCCAGCCGGGCGAGCCGGGCGACATGGTGACCGCCCTGATCCTTGCCGCCCTGGGCGCCGCCCTCGGCCTCTGGGCCTGGGTCTGGCTGGCGCGGCACAGCGGGCGGCCGCCCATGGGCCCGGGCCTCGACACCTAGGAAACGCAAGCCGCCCGAGGCGCGCCATCCCGGTGCCGCCGCAGGGTGATCAGACGGAAAGCGACGGATGCTCTACAGAACCGCAGGACAATTCAAGACCAGCTACAAGGCCGACCAGGCGCTGTTTCCGGTCCGGCAGGATGCCATCCTGCTGATGATCATTCTCGCCTTCGCCTGGGTGATCTTTCCGCTGACCGCCTCGGAGTTTGCCTTCCAGACGCTGCTGATCCCGATCATGATCTATGCGCTGGCGGCACTCGGGCTCAATATCCTGACCGGCTATGCGGGTCAGTTGTCCCTGGGGACAGCGGCCTTCATGGGGGTGGGGGCCTATGCCTGCTACAAGATGGTGACCTTGATGCCCTGGATGAACCCGATCCTGGCCATCCTGCTGTCGGGGGTGTTCAGCGCGGGCGTCGGCGTGGCCTTCGGCATTCCGTCTTTGCGCATCAAGGGGTTCTACCTGGCCATTGCCACCCTGGCGGCGCAGTTCTTCCTGGTCTGGCTGTTCGAGAAATGGGCCTGGCTTTACAACTACAATGCCTCGGGCGCGATCCAGGTGCCGAACCTCGAGATCTTCGGGCTCTACGTCGCCGGGCCGCAGGCCTCGTCGGTGACGCAATATTTCGTGGTGCTGGGCATCGTGACGCTGCTCACCCTGCTCTGCATCAACCTGACCCGCGGCAACCTGGGCCGGACGTGGAAGGCGACGCGCGACATGGACATCGCCGCCGAGCTGATCGGCATCAACCTGATGAAGTCCAAGCTCACCGCCTTTGCCGTGTCGTCCTATATCGTCGGCGTCGCGGGCGCGCTTTTCGTCTTCATGTGGCGCGGCGCGGCCGAGCCGAACCTCTTCGACATTCCGCTGTCGTTCCGCATCCTGTTCATCGCCATCATCGGCGGGCTGGGCTCGATCCTCGGCAATTACCTCGGCGCGATCCTGATCGTCGGGCTGCCGGTGGTGCTGGGCACGGTGCCGGCGGCCCTGGGCATCCCGGTCTCCTCGGCGATGATCGAACATCTCAACATCATGATCGTGGGCAGCCTGATCATCTTCTTTCTGATCATCGAGCCGCATGGCCTTGCCCGGCTCTGGGCGCTGATCCGCGAGAAACTCATTCTCTGGCCGTTCCCGCACTAGGGGCCGGCCCAATACCAAGCCAACGGGACAAGACACCAATCCAAACGGGAGGACCCCAGATGAAACACTTCAGCAAACTGGCCATTGCCACGGTCGTCGCCGGCATCACCGCCGGAAGCGCCATGGCGCAGGAGCTTTACACGCCCAACCTCAGCTACCGGACCGGGCCTTTCGCGGCCACCGGCATTCCGCTGATGAACGGCCAGGCCGACTACATGGCGATGCTCAACGCCCGCGATGGCGGCATCGGCGGCATCAAGGTCAATTTCGAGGAATGCGAGACCGGCTATTCCACCGAGAAGGGCGCGGAATGCTATGAAAAGACCAAGGACCGCGCGATCGTGACCCAGCCCTGGTCGACCGGCATCACGCTGCAGGTACTGCCGAAGACCAATATCGACGAGATCCCGATCCTTGCGCCGGGCTACGGGTTCAGCCCGATGATGGACGGCAAGACCTTCCAGTGGGCCTTCAACACGCCCGCAGGCTATTGGGACGCCGCCGACATGATCGTGCAGTACCTCGAAGGCATGGAGAGCCTCGAGGGCAAGAAGATCGCCTTTTTGCACCTCGACCACCCCTACGGCAAGGAGCCGATCCCGCTGTTCGAGCAGATGGCCGAGGAAAAGGGCTTTGAGCTGGTGCCGATCCCGGTCGGTCTGAAGGAGATGCAGAACCAGTCGGCGCAATGGCTGCAAATCCGCCGCGAGCGGCCGGACTACGTGGTGATGTGGGGCTGGGGCGCGATGAACGCCGGTGCCATCACCGAGGCCGTCAAGACCAAGTTCCCGATGGAGAACATGATCGGCGTCTGGTGGGCCAGCCATGATGCCGACCTGCGCATCGTCGGCGAGGACGGCAAGGGCTACAAGGCGATCTCCTGGTCCTTCCCCAACCCGGATGCGCCGGTGATGGCCGATCTCAAGACCCATGTGGTCGATACCGGCATGACCCAGTCCAACCCCGAAGAGATGTCGGGCGTGTTCTACAACCGCGGGTTGATCATCTCGGCGATCCTGGCCGAGGGCATCCGCGTGGCGCAAGAGCACGCCGGCAAGCCCGACATCAGCCCGTCGGACCTGCGCTGGGGGCTCGAGAACATCGACATGACGCCCGAGCGCATCTCGGAGCTGGGCCTTGACGGCATGGTGCCGCCCTTCAAGACCACCTGCGCCGACCACACCGGCGGATCGGGCGGCTGGATGCTGGAATGGGACGGCGCGAAATTCGTCCAGGTCTCGGACCACCTCGTGCCGAATACCGAGGCCTATGCCGCGCTGGTAAGCGAGAAGGCCAAGGAATACGCCGAGGCCAATGCGCCCTGGCCGGTCAACGAGACCTGCGAGATGTAAATCCCCCTCCGGCGGCGGCGCCCTCTGTCGCCGCCGGAATTTGCCTATCTGGGAAAGAGAAGAAGATGCTGGACGCCGCTGCGACCACCGCCAGAACCGAAGAGGCCCTGCTGGAGGTCAACAATATCGAGGTGATCTACAACCACGTGATCCTCGTGCTGAAAGGCGTGTCGCTGACCGTGCCCCGGGGCGGGATCACCGCGCTTCTGGGCGGCAATGGCGCGGGCAAGACCACCACGCTCAAGGCGATCTCGAACCTTTTGCATTCCGAGCGCGGCGAGGTGACCAAGGGGTCGATCGTCTACAAGGGCGAGCGGGTGCAGGATCTCGATCCGGCGGCGCTGGTCACCCGCGGGGTGATCCAGGTGATGGAAGGCCGCCATTGTTTCGAACATCTGACGGTCGAGGAAAACCTGCTGACCGGCGCCTATACGCGCAAGGACGGCAAGGCCGCGGTCGAGGCCGACCTCGAGATGGTCTATACCTATTTCCCGCGCCTCAAGGAGCGCCGCAAGAGCCAGGCCGGCTATACCTCGGGCGGCGAGCAGCAGATGACGGCGATCGGCCGCGCGCTGATGAGCCGCCCCGAGACGATCCTGCTGGACGAGCCCTCGATGGGGCTGGCGCCGCAACTGGTGGAACAGATCTTCGAGATCGTCAAATCGGTCAACGAGAACGAGGGCGTGTCCTTCCTTCTGGCCGAGCAGAACACCAACGTGGCGCTGCGTTTCGCGCATTACGGCTATATCCTCGAATCGGGGCGCGTGGTGATGGACGGCCCGGCCGCCGATCTGCGCGAGAACCCGGACGTGAAGGAATTCTACCTCGGCATGTCCGACGAGGGGCGCAAGTCGTTCCGCGACGTCCGCTCCTACCGTCGGCGCAAACGCTGGTTGGCGTGATGTCGCCCCTGACCCGTAGGCCGGGCTTCAGCCCGGCATCCCGCAGCGCCGGGCTGAAGCCCGGCCTACATCCGGCCTCACCGTTCGGCCAGCAGTTTCGTCCGCATCTCCTCGATCAGCGCCAGCGCCTCGTCGCGGGTATTGCGGATATTGGGGCGGAAGCCCTGGCTTTCCGCGCGCATCCGGATGTCCTCGGCGGTCTCCGACCCGGCGGCAAAGCGCACCGAACCCAGCGAGGCGGCCGCGTTCAGCCGCTTGCCGCGATGGGCATAACGCACCCAGGCCTCGGGCAGGATCTGGCAGCCGTTGAGGTTCACCAGGAAAAAGAACCGGCGGTCGAAGGCGCGGATCCGCTCTTCGATGTGGTCGTAGACATCGTCGACGTCGCGCGAGTGGTGAAAGGTCATGTGGCTGAAATCGGCCTCCATGATGACCCGGTCCAGGTCGAAACGGATGCGCCGCACCACGTCGGCGGGGGTGTAGTTCGGGTCATGGCTGACCCGCCGCTCCACCCGGGTCGACGGCATCTCGCCGATCCGCGCCAGCGCCGCGGCGCGGTTGTCGAAGAGATTGGGATCGAAGGCCTCGGTATTGGCCGCGCGCTCGATCTGGCGCCGGGTCTCGTCGGAGGCATCGAAGCGCACCGAGCCCATGGAATGCGCGTGGTTCAGCACCTTGCCGCGGCGGCTGTAGGCCAGCCAGGCGGCAGGCTCGATCCGCGTGCCGTTGAGGTTGACGAGAAAGAACCAGCGATCCTCGCCGGTGGCGCGGATCGCCCGTTCCAGCGCGTCATAGACCCGGTTGACGGTCTCGGAACTGTCGAAGACCAGCCCCGAGAAATCCGCCTCCATGCATTGCAACGCCGCGTGAAAGGTGATCCGCCGGTCGTAATCGGTCGCGGCCGCCTCGGCCTTTGGCAGGGTCACGGCTTCGGTCATCTCTCGTCTCCCTTGTCGCGCCGCTCCTCCGGCGCCCCGTACACATTCGCATACCGTGATACCCGCCGCACCGCGCCCGCCCTACGGGGCAAGCTGTCGCTGCGACATTTCATCAAAGGACATGCCCCATGAGCCGCTATTTCGACGCCCTGGAAACCCGCTCGCAGGACGCGCGCGAGGCCGCGCACCTCGCGGCGCTGAACGAACAGCTGGCCCGTCACGGCACCGACCCCTTGGCCGATCTCTCGGGGCTGGCCGCGCTGCCGGTGCTGCGCAAGTCCGACCTGGTGGCGCGGCAGAAGGCCCGGCCGCCCTTCGGCGGGCTGCCGGTTGCCAACCTGGCGCATGTCTTCCAGTCGCCCGGCCCGATCTACGAGCCGGGCGGGATCAGCCACGACTGGTGGCGGATCGGCCGGTTCCTGCATGCCGCGGGCATCGGGCCGGGCGACATCGTGCAGAACTGCTTCGGCTATCACCTGACCCCCGCCGGCACGATCTTCGAGAACGGTGCCCGGGCGGTGGGCGCCGTCGTGCTGCCCGCCGGCACCGGCCAGAGCGAGCTTCAGGCGCGCGCCGCGCATGACGTCGGCGTCACCGCCTATGCCGGCACGCCGGATTTCCTGAAGGTGATTCTCGACAAGGCCCGGGATCTGGACCTGCCGCTCAAGATCACCCGCGCGGTGGTGGGCGGCGGCGCGCTGTTCCCGTCGCTCCGGCAGGAATATGCCGATCGCGGCATCGCCTGCCTGCAATGCTATGCCACCGCCGACCTCGGCAATGTCGCCTACGAGACCGAGGCGATGGAAGGCATGGTCCTCGACGAGGGCGTGATCGTCGAGATCGTCACCCCGGGCACCGGCACCCCTGTGGCCCCCGGCGAGGTGGGCGAGATCGTGGTCACCACGCTCAACCCCGACTACCCGCTGATCCGCTTCGCCACCGGCGACATGAGCGCCGTGATGGCAGGTCAGAGCCCCTGCGGGCGGACCAATGCGCGCATCAAGGGCTGGATGGGCCGGGCCGACCAGACCACCAAGATCAAGGGCATGTTCGTGCGCCCCGAGCAGGTGGCCGAACTGGTGGCGCGCCACGCCGAGGTCACCCGCGCGCGGATCATCGCCACGCGCGAGGGCGAGGCCGACGGCATGATCGTGCGGCTGGAAAGCGCCGCCGACGACCCCGCGCGCTATGACGCCAGCGTGCGCGAAGTGCTCAAGCTTCGCGGGTCTATCGAACTTGTGTCCCCCGGAAGCCTTCCCAAGGACGGCATCGTGATAGAGGATACACGGGTTTATGACTGACCCGGGAGGACCCGTCATGCCTCGACCCCTTCGCCCTGCCCTGCGCCAGGGGCTTGCGCTCTGCGCGCTGCTGATCGCCGCGCCGCTGAGCGCGGCCGATCTTGCGCTGGTGCTGGCCAACGACAATTACCGCCGTCTGGAAGACGCGCCCGGCGCCGCCGATCTGCGCCCCATCGCCACCCGGCTGGAGGATCTCGGCTTCGAGGTGATCTCCGGCTTCAACGCCGATACCGACGACCTGATCGCCGCGACCGAGCGCTTTCGCCGCGAGGCCGAGGAGGCCGACCGCGTGCTGATCGTGATCGACGGCCATTTCGTCAGCTCCAGCACCGATGCCTGGTTCCTGGCCCGCGATGCCCAGGATGTCGAACCGCTCACCCTGCCCTCGCAGGGGATTTCGCTGACCTCGCTGGCCGAGATCGCCGGCGATGCCGCCGCCGGCCGGGCGGTGATCCTGGCCGGACGCTCGAGCGAGCTCAACGCCGCCGGGCGGGGGTTGCGCACCGGCACCCAGGGGCTGAACCTGCCGCAGGGGGTCACCCTGGCCAGCGGCACGCCGGAATGGCTGCGCCACGCGATCTTTGCCGGGCTGCTGCGCGAGGGCAAGAGCCTGAACCAGGCGCTCAGCCAACTGGCCGCGCGCGGCTTTCTCAGCGACAGCGTGGGCTTTACCGAAGGCCTCATCACCGGCGTGCCGAGCCAGCCGCCGGTGGATACCGAGGCGATCACCCGCGATGCGCTGGACGAAGGCTTCTGGACCGCGATCCGCGCCATCGACACGGTCGAGGCGCTGGACCTCTACCTGGAACGCTATCCCCGCGGCCGCTTTGCCGATGACGCGCGCGCCCGCATTGCCGCGCTGGAGGCCGACAAGACCAACCGCTGGGAGGCCGAGGAGACCGCGCTCAACCTCACCCGCGACGAACGGCGCGCGATCCAGCGCGACCTGACGCTGCTGGGCTTCAACACCCGCGGCGTCGACGGCATCTTCGGCCCCGGCACCCGCGGCGCCATCACCACCTGGCAGCGCGACCGGCGTTACGAGCCGACCGGCTTTCTCAACCGCCCGCAATGGCGCCAGCTGACCGACGAGGCCGACCGCAAGCGCGAGGAACAGGCCGAGGAGGCCCGCCGCGAGGAGGACCGCTTCTGGCGCCAGACCGACCGCGACGGCACCGCCGAGGCGCTGCGCGCCTACCTCGAACGCTATCCCAAGGGCCGCCACGCCGAAGAGGCGCGCCGCAGGCTGGCCGAGTTCGAGGCCCGCGAGGAAGAGGAAAACCGCCGCGCCGCCCGCCGCGCCTGGCAACAGGCGCAGGAGGTCGACACACTGGAGGCCTACACCGATTTCGTCGCGCGGTTCCCCAACTCGGAATATGCCGAACAGGCCCGGGCCCGCATCGCCGATCTGCGCGAGGATGACACCGGCCGCGTGATGGAAGCCGCCCGCGCCGAGGAAAACCAGAACGTCACCAACCCGGTGACGCGCCTGCTGGTCGAGCAGCGGCTGGCGCAACTCGGCTACAACCCCGGCGTGCCCGACGGCACCTTCACCGAAGAGACCCGCGAGGCCCTGCGCCGCTTCCAGCGCGACCTGGGCATCTTCGAGAGCGGCTATGTCACCAACCGCACCGTCGCCTCGCTGCTGCGCGGGCGGTAACGCCGGAAACCGGTCGCATCGTGCCGCAGGGGGATATCCTTGCGGCACGCCCTGCCCGGGCTCCTGGCGCAGGTCCGGCAGGGGGTGGCTCCCGGGCCGGATGCGGATCCGGCGGAACTTCTGGCCGATTGGGCGGTTGAGCACCCGGAGCAGGTGGCTTGAGCCGCCGGGTCCGGATCGTCCACGACCGAAAGTTCGTCACATGAATGCGCCGATGACCGCCCTTGCCCTGCGCCGCGCAGACGGGGCCATGATCCGGCACGCCGGCAACAGGAGACCGCCATGCGCCTGAGAGGACGTCGCAGCAGCCGCAATATCGAGGATCGTCGCCGGTCGGGCGGCATGAGGGCCGGGGGGATCGGCGGGGTCGGCCTGCTGGTGGTGCTGGCGGTGGGCTATTTCACCGGCATCGACGTCACGCCGCTCCTGGAGCAGGCCACCGGCGGACAGGGCAGCGCGACGCGCGAGATCTCGGCGGAAGAACAGCAGGCGGCGGAGTTCACCTCGCGCGTGCTGGCCACCACCGAGGATGTCTGGACGCGGGTCTTCCCCGAGCAGATCGGCCGTGACTACGCGCCGCCGGTGCTGGTGCTCTATTCCGGCGTGACGCAATCGCCCTGCGGCGGGGCGAGCGGCGCCACCGGGCCGTTCTATTGCCCGGCGGACGAGAAGGCCTATCTCGACACCGCCTTCTTCGCCACCCTGTCGCGGCAATTGGGCGCCAAGGGCGATTTCGCCGCCGCCTACGTGATTGCCCACGAGGTGGCGCATCACGTCCAGAACGAGCTTGGCATCCTGCCGCAGGTCAACGCCCGCCGCCAGCAGGTCAGCCGGACCGAGGCCAATGCGCTGACCGTAAGGCTCGAGTTGCAGGCCGATTGCCTCTCGGGGGTCTGGGCGCGCTCGGTCGAGGGGCTGCTGGAGCCCGGCGACCTGGAAGAGGCGCTGAATGCCGCGCGCCGGATCGGCGACGACTACCTGCAGAAGCGCGCCGGCAAGGTGCCGCAGCCGCATACCTTCACCCATGGCACCTCCGAACAGCGCTCGGGCTGGTTTGCCAGGGGCTATCGCAGCGGCGAGGTGGGCGATTGCGACACCTTTTCCGCCGCGCGCCTGTAGCGCCGGAAAGCATCGCCGCCTGACGCGGTCGCCTTGCGCGCGGCCGGGGCCGCCTCAACCGGCAGGCGTCACAGCGCGCGCAGCTCCGCCATCTCGACCACGCGGCCCTCGGCGGCCGAGATCTGCGCGGCCATGCCCATCAGCACCGCCGCCTCGCCATCCGCCAGCGTCACCTCGACCCGGCCCTGCCCGGCGCGCACCAGGTCGAGGAACCGTTGATGCTGGTAATAGGTCGCGCCGTTGTGATCGCCCGCGGCGAGCAACGCCGGGTCCACCGGGATCGCCTGCACCTTCGGCCCTTGTGGCGCGCGCGGGCTGAGGATCAGCCGCGGGTCCGGCGGCGCGCCGAGGTGGGCGGGCCAGAACCGCCCCGGCCCCGGCACCTGGGCCTCGATCTTGCCGTGCGGGCCGATGGCGGAAATCACCTCCTGGTACTCTGCCCCTTCGGCGAACATGCACAGTTCCAGCATCGCCCGCGCGCCGCTGTCGAAATCGACGATCACGTAGCCATGGTCGAGGATGTCGGGCACCTCGCCGCCATAGCGCTCGTCCAGGTGGTTCACCGCCTGCCCGGCGCTGGCCATGATGCGCCGCGGCTCGGCCTTCAGGATCAGCCGCATCAGGTCGAAGAAATGGCAGCATTTCTCGACCAGCGTGCCGCCGGTATTGCGGTTGAAGCGGTTCCAGTCGCCGACCTTTTCGAGAAACGGAAACCGGTGTTCACGGATGGTCAGCATGCGGATGCCGCCGGTGGCCGCCTCGGCCTCGGCGATCAAAGCCGCGATGGGCGGCATGTAGCGGTATTCCATCGCCACCCAGATCGGCTCGGGGTAGCTGGCCCGCAGATCCGCGATCACCCGGCGGTCGCCGGGATCGGTGAAGAGCGGCTTTTCCACCAGGATCGGCAGGGCGCGCCTCGCCGCGATCTCGCGCAATTGCCCGGCGTGGCAGAAGTTGGGGCTGGCGATCACCAGGCAATCGAGGGCGGGCATGTCCAGCAGCGCCGCGACCGAGCCCATGCGCTGCGCCTCGGGGGCCAGCGCCCCGGCCCGCGCGGCCATGGCATCGTCGGGCTCATAGAGGGCCGCGATGCGGGTGCCCTCGAGCAGCGCGATATTGCGCAGATGCTCCCGGCCCATCATCCCGGCGCCGATCAGCCCGTAATTCACCGTCTCAGTCACCGCGGTTCCCTCATGTCATGCGCTGCACGTATTGCGCCCGGTCCGGGTCGAACCAGGTGCGCGAATATTCCACCGGCGCGGCGGCTTCGGCCCAGCTCAGGCGTTGCACGTAGCCCGCTATCGCGCCCGGCGCTTTCGGAAAACCCTCCGGCGCCCAGCCCGGCACGGGCGCAATCGACACCCGGTCCTCGGCCTTGACGATGCGGACGCCCAGCGCGTTTTGGTAATGGCGGTAGAGCGGTTCGGCAAGCTGCGCCGGGTCGATCCGGCCCACGGCGAGGTCCAGCCATATCTCCTCCAGCGCCACGAGGGTCTCGTTCAGAAAGCGCAACCGCCGGATCCGCGTGGCCCGGTCCGATTGCCCGAATGTCGGCAGGTCGGCGGGTTTGTCAAGCTCCGCGACACTCACCACCCGGGCGCGCGGCAACCCGCCGCCCTCGGGCAGTTCCAACCGGAACATCGCGTAGATGCCGGTGCCGCCGCCCGCCTTGACGTAATTGCCCGAGCCCTGGATCCGCGCCAGCCGCCCCTGCGCCTCAAGGTCCGCCAGCGCCTTGCGCAGGGTGCCCACCGAGACGCCCAGCCGCGCGGCAAAGACCCGCTCGGGCGGCAGCCGTTCGCCATCGGCCAGCCGCCCGGCGGCAATGTCGCGGATCAGCGCCTCGCTGATCTGCAGATAGACCGGCAGCGCGGTGCGGGACCTGGGGGGCATGGCGGAGCGATCTCCCGGCGAGGAAATTGATACACTATTGATCTACCAATTCGGGCTTGCTACGCAAGAGGTCTCTGCCCTGAACCAAGGTGTGCCCATGACTGTCGTCCCCATCACCTCGCCCGATCTCGATGCCGCCGAGGTCTCGTGGTTCTCGGCGCTCTGTTCCGACGATTACCGGTTTCTCGGCGTGCCCGACGGGGCGCTGCGCTCGAGCTGGGCGCATTGCTCGCAGATCGTGACCCGCGCCGAGGCGCTGGGGTTCCGCAATATCCTCTGCCCCTCATCCTACCAGGTGGGCCAGGACACGCTCAGCTTCGTCGCGGGATGCGCGCCGATCACCGAGCGGATCAACCTTCTGGCCGCGGTACGCTGTGGCGAGATGCAGCCGATCATGCTGGCGCGCACCATCGCCACGCTCGATCACATGCTGGAGGGGCGGCTGACGATCAACATCATCTCGTCGGACTTTCCCGGCCAGAAGGAAGACAGCAGTTTTCGCTACCAGCGCTCGCGCGAGGTGGTGGAAATCCTCAAGCAGGCCTGGACCCGCGACGAGATAAATTTCGCCGGCGAGGTCTATCACTTCGAGCATCTCACCACCGCCCCGGCCAAACCCTATCAGACCGGCGGGCCGCTGCTTTACTTCGGCGGCTACTCCCCCGATGCGCTGGAGCTTTGCGGCGAGCATTGCGATGTCTACCTGATGTGGCCCGAACCGCGCGAGATGCTGGCCGAGCGGATGCGCGCGGTGAACGAGGTGGCGGCGCGCCGGGGCCGCACGCTGGATTACGGGCTCAGGGTCCATGTGATCGTGCGCGATACCGAGGCCGAGGCGCGGGAGTATGCCGACCACCTGGTGTCGAAACTGGACGACGAATATGGCCGGATGATCCGCGACAGGGCGCTGGATTCCACCTCGCTGGGCGTCTCGCACCAGGCCCGCGCGCGGGAATTGGCGGACACCTTCGGCTTTGTCGAGCCTGGTCTCTGGACCGGCATTGGCCGGGCGCGCTCGGGCTGTGGCGCGGCGCTGGTGGGCTCGACCGATCAGGTGCTGTCGAAGATCGAGGATTACCGCCGGATGGGAATGCGCGCCTTCATCTTCTCGGGCTATCCGCACCTCGACGAGGCCGAGCATTTCGCGGCACGCGTCTTGCCAGAGCTCAAGACCTGTTCGCTGCCCCATGCCTATGGCAGGGTGCCGGCCACCACCCCCGCCACGCCCCTTGGAACCGGAGACCGCATCTGATGGAACGGGTCACGCTGAACGAACACCTGGAAATGAGCCGCCTGGTCTATGGCATGTGGCGGCTGGCCGATGACGCCGATACCTCGCCCGCGCATGTGGAGGCCAAGATCCAGGCCTGTCTCGACCAGGGCATCACCAGCTTCGACCAGGCCGACGTCTATGGCGGCTATACCGCCGAGACGGTGCTGGGCGGCGCGCTGCGGGCCAATCCCGGGCTGCGCAACCGCATGGAGATCGTCACCAAATGCGACATCGTCGCGCCGGTGGGCCGCCATGCGGGCGCCATGGTCAAGCATTACGACACCTCGCGCGGACATATCGAGGCCTCGGTCGAGGCCTCCCTGCGCGAGATGGGCATCGACCACATCGACCTGCTGCTGATCCACCGGCCCGATCCCTTCATGGACCATTGCGAGACCGGCGCGGCGCTGGACGACCTGGTCGCGGCGGGCAAGCTGCGGGCGGTGGGCGTGTCGAACTTCCGCCCCTGGGACTGGAAGCTGCTGCAATCGGCGATGACGACGCCGCTGGCGACCAACCAGATCGAGATCTCGCTGGCCCATGTCGCGCCTTTCACCAATGGCGACCTGGCGTTTCACCAAAGGCAGGGGCATCGCCTGATGGCCTGGTCGCCGCTGGGCGGCGGCAGCCTGATGGCGCCGCAGAGCCCGGCGGGACAGGTGGCCGAGGCGATCGGCGCCGAGTTCGGCGTCGACCGGGCGGCGGTGGCGGTGGCCTTCCTGCTGGCCCATCCGGCGGGGATCCTGCCGGTGCTGGGCACCAACAACCTTGCCCGGATCGGCGCCATTTCCGATGCGCTGAAGGTCCGGCTGAGCCGGCAACACTGGTTCCAGCTCTATGCCGCCGGGCTGGGCCGCGACATCGCCTGAGCCCGGCGCTATCCCCCGGTCCAGGGGGCCAGGGGCGCGCCATTCCAGCCCAGGTGCGGCGTGACCGAGAGCGGCGCGAAAGGCGCCTCTTTTCCATCGCGTGTGAAAACGCCCTCGGCGGTGAGCGACAGATGGGTGCCCTCGTGGGTCACGAGTTCCACCCGCCCCGCGGCGAATTCCGGCGCCAAGCCCGCCAGCCGCCGGGCAAAGCCCTGCGCATTCTCCCCCGGCAGCCGCAGCACCAGGCACCAGCCCATGGTCTCGCCCGCCGCCCGGTAGAGCGCGCCGCGGTAAAGCCCCGCCGTCTCGACCTCCACCGGCGTCGAGCACCAGACCGCCACCGTCCCGGCGAAGACCAGCCAGCCGCCGACAGGCGCGGGCGCGCCAAAGGCTTCGCGCGCGGCGAAAAGCTGGCTGTAGCGCAACTCGGTCCAGTCGCGGCGCAGGTCGAAGACCATCAGCGCATGGGGCCCGTCCTGCGCCACCGCCGGCATGACGTGGCTTCCGGCCAGCAGCGAGGGGCGGCGCTCGCCCCAGACCCGCGCCTCGCCCGGGTGGTTGATCCAGAGCCGCGCCAGCGGGTGACAGGCCAGCTGCACGTCGAGCACCTGCGCCTGGTGGCCATGGCTGCCGGGCGCATGGGGCCGCACGGTGGACAGCTGCGCCGCATCGCTTTTCCACAGGCTCAGCCGCCCGCCCGCCCCGTGCCCCTGCACATACGCCGCGCGCAGGCTCTGGCCCGCGCCGGGACCCGCCAGCGCGGCAAGCCCCTCGGGCGGGCGATAGGCCGACAGGGCCCAAAGCCCCGCCGCGCGGTCGTAACCCGGCGAAAAGCCCCCGCCCAGCGCCATGGCCATGACCGAGCCCAGCTCGGTATGCGGCCCGGCCAGCAATTCCTTCTCGTAGCAGCGGCCCTGGGACCCCGCGGGCACGCCGCCCATGGTGTGCAGCGCGGCCATGGTCAGCACCCGGTCCAGCACCTTTGCGGCCCGGTCGCGGAACCGCGGCGCCATGTCGTGAAGCGTCAAGAGGCCCAGCATGTCGATCGGGTAATAGGCGGCGGAATTCCACTCGCAGAGCCCATCCTCGGCAATGGCGGCGAACCAGCGGTCAAGCCGCGCCTCGGCCAGCGTGGCCTGCTCCGCCCCGCTGCGGCCCGAGGCGGGGAAGACCTCATCGGGGAACAACTGCCCGGCCACCAGTTGCGCGGAATGGAAGCACAGCACATGGTTCTCCGACCAGAACCACATCACGTCATTGCCGGGCTCGTCCAGCCAGTAGCGATAGGTCAGAAAGGCGGTCTTCATCCGCGCCTGCAGGGCTTCGGGCAGGCCCTGCCGGTGGTCGCGATAGAGCCGCAGGAGCGGCAGGATGGTGAAATCCGAGCAGTCGAACCGCGCCTCGATGGTGTCGAGCCCCGCCGCCACGATGCGCGCCACCAGTTCCGGGGCGCGGCCCTCGGCGGCCATGCAGAGCGCCGCGCTGGGCTCGAAGCCGCCAGCCGCGGCAACCCGCCGGCGCACCTGCGCCTGCCGCTCGGGCCAGTCGCCTGTCAGCGGCACGCCGTCGCGCAGGACCGTGGTGCCCAATTGCCGCTCGAGCCGCGCGCCGCCGACCCGGGTCTCGACCCGCAGCGACAGGCAGCCGGGCGGCAGGGCGTCGGCCTCGGCCAGCACCGCCTCGGGGCGCTCGGGCGTCAGCACCGCCTCGACAGTATTGGCCGCGCCGGGCTCCGCGACCATGCCGCCGCGGCCGAAGGGGCCGAGATCGGCCACCCGCAGCCGCAGGGGCGTCTCGGGCGGCACATCGGCCACCAGCCGCAGCGCTGCGCCCGCGCCGTAGGCCACCCGGTCGGTGCGCAACCCGCCCAGCACCTTTGCCGCGCGTTCCACCGCTGCGCTGTCCTGGCCTTCGGGCAGGGCCACCGCGACCCCCTGCCCCGCTTCGAGCACCAGCGCGAAGAAACAGGTGGTGTCGCGCTCGTGCAGGTCTTCCAGCCGCAGCACGAGGTCCTGCGGGCCTCCGGTCAATTCCAGGCTGAACGCACCATGGGCCGGGCGGTTGCGGGTGAAGGGCTCGAAGACCCCCGCCGCCTGCCCGTCGAGCCAGAGCCGCACCCCGCCGCAGGTCGCCACGCGAAACCGCGCCGGGCCGGTGCCGCGGATGCGGCAGCGAAAGCCGCGGGCAATCAGCGTCGGCAGGTGGCAGAAACGCGAGAAATCCAGGTCCGGCCCGTCCAGCGCCAGCGCAAGATCGTCGAACGGCCCCGCCGGGCAGGGCACCACCCGCCCGGGCAATTCGCCGCGCAGGGCCTCGCGACAGGGCAGGTCGCCGGTCTGCACCCAGCCGTTGACGAAGCGGTACGCCACCCGGTCGGGCATGGGCCGCGCCGCGCCGGGATAGTGCCGCGTCTGCGCGGCGGACATGGCCCAGCGGGTGATGGCCGCGCCGGGATGCAGCCTGTGCCAGTCGGTCATGCGGTGTCCCCTCCTTGGCCCCTCGCCCCTTGCGCGAAGTATTGACGCCTCGCCCTGCCGCCTGCAATGCAGGATCGGCGGGCATGGAAGGGGCGAGGCATGGAGTTGCGCGAGGCGCTGGCGTTGAGACTGGGCTCCGACTGGCGCGAGGCCCGCCTGACCCTGACCGAGGACGCCCCCGGCCCGCGCGCCGGCCTGCGGCGGCTGACGTTCCGCACCGACAAGGCCGAGGCCGTGCCGGGCCTCTACCTGCCCTCGAAGACCGGCGCGGCGGTGCTTTATTGCCATGCCCATGGCCATCGCTACGACATCGGAAGTGCCGAGTTGACCGACGGGCGCCCGGCGCTGCAAGGCCCCTACCTGCCGGACTTGGAGGCGCGGGGCTGGGGCGTGCTCTGCATCGACATGCCCTGTTTCGGCGCGCGCTCCCAGTTGGCCGAACAGGCCACCGCCAAGGCGCGGCTCTGGCAGGGGCGCACGCTCTTTGGCCAGATGCTGGGCGAGCAGCGCGCGGCGCGCGACTGGCTGGCCCAGGCCGAGGGCGTGGACCCTTCGCGGCTTGCGGTGATGGGCATCTCGATGGGCGGCACGCTGGCCTGGTGGCTGGCGGCCATGGCGGGCGGGGTCGCCGCCGCCGCCAGCATCGCCTGTTTCGCCGATCTGGGCACCCTGGTCGAAAGCGGCGCGCATGACGGCCACGGCATCTACATGACGGTGCCGGGGCTTCTGCCGCTGGCGTCGACCGGCCGGATCTGCGGGCTGGCCGCGCCCGTGCCGCTGCTGCATTGCGCGGGGTTGCAGGACTGGTCCACGCCGCAGCCCGCCTTCGCCCGCGCCAGGGCGGACCTGATCGCCGCCTATGGCGCGGCGGGCGCGGAAGGCGCGCTGCGCTTTGTCACCGACCCCTCCTGCGGCCATGCCGAAACCGCCGAGATGCGCCGCGCCGTGCTGGACCTGCTGACGGCTCACTTGGGCTGAGCAAAGCGGCCGCCGCTTTGCGAGCGATTGCTTTCTTTTCGACCGGCACGGCACGAAACAGTTGACGTGGCGCAAGGCTCGGTCGACTGTCGAACCTGCAATACCGTCAGGCAAATCTCGCCGGATCACCCGCAAACGGGGAACGGTCTGACCCAAGTGACGCAAACGGGAGGATACCAATGACCCATCATACGCGCGGCCTGCGCCTTTTCTCGGCTGTCTCCATCGCCGCCCTGTGCCAGGCGGCACCGGCGCTGGCCGTCGATCTGGATTTCATGATCTCGGACGTGGACGGCAAGGCCAATATCATCGCCGAATTCGCCGAGCGCTATCGCGAGGTCAATCCGGATGTGACCGTCACCCTCAATACCGTGGGCTACAACGTCATCCGCGAACAGCTTCCGGTGCAGCTCGAGGCCGGGACCGGGCCGGACCTGGCCTTTGTCACCGATCTGGGCGGGCTCAACCCCTATTACATCGACCTGACGCCGCATGTCGATGCCGCAGGCTGGGAGGCCAATTATGGCGCCGTGCTGCCCTGGTATCGCGCCGGCAAGCCGGGTGGCATCTACGGCTTTCACACCGAGATGACGGTGACCGGGCCCTACGTCAACCTGACCATGTTCGAGGAGGCCGGGGTCGAGGTGCCCGAGCCGGGCGCGACCTGGGAGGACTGGGCCGAGGCGACGCGCCAGGTGCAGGCCGAACTGGGCACCTATGCCGGGATGGTGATGGACCGCTCGGGCCACCGCTTTGCCGGGCCGGCGATGTCCTATGGCGCCAAGTACTTCGACGCCGAGGGCAACCTGGTGATCGACGAAGGCTATGAGACCTTTGCCAAGATGATGGTCGACTGGCACAAGGAAGGGCTGATGCCGCCGGATGTCTGGCCCGCGGTCTCGGGCGCCAAATATGCCAATGGCAACGAGATGTTCTTTGGCCAGGAGGTGCCGTTCTACATGTCCGGCTCCTGGAACACCGGCAATGTTCAAAGCAACGTCGGCGACAATTTCGACTGGGCGGTGGTGCCGGTGCCCTGCGGGCCTGCGGGCTGTGGCGTGATGCCGGGCGGGGCCGGGCTGGTGGCCTTCAAGTCGGGCGATCCCGAGAAGGAAGCCGCCGCCGCCGGGTTCGTCGCCTGGATGGGCGAGGAGGCGCAGGCGCGCGACTGGTACACCCGCACCTATGCGATCCCGGCCCATGCCGGGCTCCAGGCCGAGGGGCTGGATTATGCCAGCGCCGGGGCCAGCGAGAATGTGGCCGAGGGGCTGAAGGCCTTCACGAGGATGGCCGCGATGGCCGCCGAGCAGACGCCGCAGGCCTACCAGCTTCAGGGCAGTCCGATCGGCTTCAAGATCTACAATGCCACGGTGGAATACCTCTCTGCCGCGCTGAACCGCGATCTGACGGTCGAGGAAGCCCTCGAGAAGATCCGCGAAGCGGTGAAGTGACCTCGCCGGGTCCGGGGCGGGTCGCACCGTACCGGACCCTTTCCAACCGCACGCAAGAACGGAGCACGCCATGTCGCTGGCCGGAAGCCTCATGCTCGGTCTGCTGCTGGCCTGGGGGCTGGGGGGCACCGTCTGGCTGTTGACCACCCGGCGCTACCGGGTGACGCAGGTGCCGCGCTTTGCCATGGACCTGCTGGGCTTTCCGGTGGAACTGGCCCAACGCCTGTTTGGCCGCGGCGGCGTGCCCTATGCGCTCTTGCTGCCCAACATGCTGATCTTCGGGCTGTTCACCTTCGCGCCGATGATCCTGAACTTCTATGTCTCCTTCACCGGCGGGTCGTCGATCATCCTGTTCGAGCGGCCCTGGGTGGGTCTGTCGAAATACGTCGATATCTTCGCCTGCGAGAGCTACCTGGTGCCCAAGACCTGCTCGAACGCGGGCTACAACTTCTTCACCGGGCTCTACAACACCCTGTGGTTCGTCGGCATCCAGGTGCCGATCATGTGCGCCGTGGCGCTGATCACCGCGCTGGTGGTCAACCGCGACATCAAGGGGCGCGGCTTCTGGCGGGCAATGTTCTTCTACCCGGTGATGCTCTCGCCGGTGGTGATCGCCAATATCTGGAACTGGGTGCTGCACCGCAAGGGCGTGCTCAATGCCGGGCTGGACGAGATGACCGGCGCGCTCAATGCGCTGGCCGGGCTGTCCGGCTTCGACATGGTGATGACGGTGCTGCTGGCCATCGTGCTGATGGTGGTGACCGAACGCGCGCTGCGCGCCGGCGCGGAGCCCTCGACCGCCTGGACCGCCCTGTTCGCGCTGATCCTGGCGCTGCTCACCGCCTGGGCCAACCCGCTGAGCCTGCTGGATCTGTCCGGCAGCCTCTGGCTGGGGCTGGCGCTGGGGGCCGGGCTGGTCTGGCTGGTGGCGGCGGGGCATCGCAGCGCGCGCATCGCCATCATGGTCGCGGCGGCGCTGGCGGCGCTCATGCTGCTGTCGATCCAGTTCTCCACCGTCTTCGACATGGGCCGCTACCGGCCCAACAACTGGCTGGTGACGCCCAATACCGGCTGGCCGTTCTTCTGGCTGGTCTTCGTCTTCTGCTGGTCGCACATGGGGTTCTACATGCTGATCCTGCTGGCCGGGTTGCAGGCCATCCCGCGTGACCTTTATGAAGCCGCCAAGATGGATGCCACCCGCCCCTTGCGCGCCTTCACCCGCATCACCCTGCCCTTGGTGATGCCAACGCTGACCGTGGTCATCGTGCTGTCGCTGATCCGCAGTTTCCAGATCTTCGACGAGGTCTACCTGCTGACCGGCGGCGGGCCGGGACGCGAGACCTACATGATCGTGCAGAACATCTACGAGGTCGCCTTCACCAATTCCCAGCCCGATTATGGCCAGGCCGCCGCCGGATCGGTGCTGATGGCGGTGATCATCGCGGTCTTCACCTTCTTCCAGTTGTGGCTGACCCGCCGCCAATCGGAGCTTTAGCCCCATGTCGCGCCTCGCCACCTTCCTGACCCGCACCGCAGGCACCCCCGACCGGGCCGAGCGCTTCGGCGTGACCGACCTGCTGGCCTATGGCTACCTGCTGTTCGGCGTGCTGATCGTGCTGGTGCCGGTGGCCTGGACGTTCTTTTCCTCGATCAAGCCGGAACGCGCGGTCGACAACTTCGACACCCGCCTGCTGCCCTATGCCCAGATCGAGGCCGAGATCGAAGGGCAAGGCCCCAAGCCGCTCTGGGTGCATACCGACGAGAATGGCGACGAGGTGCTGGTCTTCAAGGCCGGTCCCACCCGCCGCGAGACCGAGGTCGCCCGCCCCGAGGCGCCCGATGCGGTCTTCACCGTGCCGCGCAGCTCGCTCGCGCCGCACGAGACGATCAGCGTGGCGGTCGAGAACTATCTCGACCCGCTGCTCAAGCGCAACGGGCAGGAGAATTTCCACTTCTTCACCTATCTCTACAACTCGGTTTTCGTCACCGTGGTGGCGACGCTGATCACCCTGCTGATCAATGCCATGGCCGGGTTCGCCCTGTCGAAATACCGTTTCCGCGGGCGGCTGACCTTCACCATCCTGATCGTGGCGACCCTGCTGATCCCGGCGTCGATCATCCTGGTCTCGCTGTTCTTCGTGGTCTGGTCCTTCGGCATCTTCGGCTCGCTCTGGGGCGTCATCATCCCCGCCGCCGCGACGCCCACCGGGGTCTTCCTGCTGCGGCAATACATGCTGACCATCCCCGACGAATTGCTGGAAGCGGCGCGGATGGATGCGGCGTCGGAATGGCGCATCTTCTGGCGAATCATCATTCCGCTGTCGCTGCCCGCGCTCTCGGTGCTGGCGATCCTGTCGGTGATCTGGCGGTGGAACGATTTCCTCTGGCCGCTGATCGTGCTGATCTCGGACCCGCGCCAGCACACGCTGCAACTGGGCCTCACCCAGTTCGCCGGAGAGTTCAACACCGACTTCCACTACATCCTTGCCATGACGGTGGTGACGCTCTTGCCGATCACGCTGGTCTTTGTCTGGCTGCAACGCTTCATCACCACCGGCATCGCCACCACAGGACTGAAATGACCGATCTGCCCCACGCGCTGGAGTTGCGCGACATCCGCAAGGCCTTTGGCGCCGTCAAGGTGATCCACGGCATCGACCTTGAGATCGAGGAAGGCGAGTTCGTGGTCTTCGTCGGCCCCTCGGGCTGCGGGAAATCCACCCTGCTGCGGCTGATCGCCGGGCTGGACGATCCGACCTCGGGCGATATCGAGTTGCAGGGCAAGCGGGTCAACACCGTCCCCGCTTCGGAGCGCGGGCTGTCGATGGTGTTCCAGTCCTACGCGCTTTATCCGCATATGTCGGTGCGCGCCAACCTCAGCTTCGGGCTGGAAAACCTCAACATGCCGCGCGCCGAGATCACCCGAAGGGTGGACGATGCCGCGAAACTCCTGCAGATCGACCAATTGCTCGACCGCCGCCCCGGCCAGTTGTCCGGCGGCCAGCGGCAAAGGGTGGCCATCGGCCGGGCCATCGTGCGCGAGCCGATCATCTTTCTGTTCGACGAGCCGCTGTCCAACCTCGATGCCGAATTGCGGCTGCAGATGCGGGTCGAGATCTCGAACCTGCACGCCCAGTTGGGCAATACGATGATCTACGTCACCCATGACCAGGTCGAGGCCATGACCATGGCCGACCGCATCGTCGTGCTGCGCGGCGGGCGGATCGAGCAGCAGGGCCGCCCGCTCGATCTCTACAACCACCCCGCCAACCGCTTCGTCGCCGGCTTCATCGGCGCGCCACAGATGAATTTCCTCGCCGGGCGGCTGGAGGGCCGGACCCTGCGCCTCGACTGCGGGTTGACCCGCGAGGTGCCGGTGGCCGTGCCGGGCAAAGGCGAGGCCGTGAGCCTGGGCATCCGCCCCGAGGCCATAGGTGTGTCGCTCGACGGTCAGGGCGACGAGGTGGTGACGGTGCGAAACTACGAGCAGCTGGGCGCCATCACCTATATCTACGCCGCCTTCGCCAATGGCGAGACGCTGACCGTGCAGCAGGCCGCGCAGATCCCGCTGGAGCGCGGCCAGCGCATCGGCGTGCGCTTTCACACCGAGACCTTCCATATTTTCGGCCCCGACGAGCGGGCCCTGGAGATGCAATCATGAAATCTGCCCTGATCGGCCTGGGGATGGTGTCGAAGACCTATGGCGACGCGCTGCGCAATTCCGACAAGGTGTCGCTGGCGCTGGTCCATGCCCGCAGCGCCGAAAGCCGCGCGGCCTTCCTGTCCGACTGGCCCGACCTGGGCGCGCGGCAGGCTGCAAGCGTCGAGGAGATCGCCGCTTCGGATGTCGATTTCGTCATCCTCACCACTCCGCCCGATGCGCGGGCCGGGATCGTCGAGACCCTGAGCAAGGCAGGCAAGCCGATCCTGATGGAAAAACCGGTCGAGCGCAGCCTGGCCCGGGCCACCGCGCTGGTCGAGACCTGCGAGGCGCGCGGCGTGCCGCTGGGCATCGTGCTGCAACACCGCGCGCGGCCCGTGGTGGCGGAGTTGCGCGGGCTGATCGAGCGGCTCGGCGCCCTGCGCGCGGTCGAGGTCAACGTGCCCTGGTGGCGCCCGCAAAGCTACTACGACGCGCCCGGCCGCGGCAGCTATGCCCGCGACGGCGGCGGCGTGCTGATCAGCCAGGCGATCCATACGCTCGACCTGATGCTGACGCTGACCGGCCCGGTCGAGAGCCTGAACGCCATGGCCGCCACCACCGGCTTTCACCAGATGGAAGCCGAGGATTTCGTCTGCGCGGGCCTGCGCTTTGCCGGGGGCGCGGTCGGGCAGGTCTTTGCCACCACCGCCAGCTACCCGGGCCGCGGCGAGACCATCACGCTGCATTTCGCCGAAGGCTCGGCGCGGCTGGAGGCCGGGCAGCTGTTCCTCGACTGGCAGGACGGGCGCCACGAGGTGCGCGGCGAAAGTGCGACCTCGGGGTCGGGGGCCGATCCGATGGCCTTCACCTCGGACTGGCACCGCGCGGTGATCGAGGATTTCGCCGCCAGCCTGCAAGACGCCCGCCCGCCGCTTGTCACCGGGCGCGCGGCGCTGGAGGTGCACCGGCTGATCGACGCGCTGGAAACCTCCGCCCGCGAGGGCAGGACCCTTCAACTCTGACCAGGGGAAACCTCATGGCTTTCAAACTCGGCATTCTCGGCATCGACCACGGCCATATCTTCGGCATGCTGTCGAACATGCAGGCGCAGGGTGCGCATTGCGCGCACTACTGGACCGATGGCCCCGCGGTGACGGAGGACAAGTTCCGCCAGGTCTTTCCGCAGCTCGAAAAGGTCGCCGACCGCCGCGCCATCCTCGACGACCCGGAGGTGGCGATGGTGCTGATTTCCGCCGTGCCCGCCGACCGCGCCGCGCTGGCGATCGAGGCGATGGAGGCGGGCAAGGATGTCATGGTCGACAAGCCGGGCTGCACCACGCTCGAGCAACTGGAGGCGGTCCGCGAGGTGCAGGCCCGCACCGGGCGCATCTGGTCGGTCAATTTCTCGGAGCGTTTCGAGGTGCGCGCCACCACCCGCGCCAGCGAGTTGGTGGCCGAGGGCGCCATCGGGCGGGTGGTCCAGGTGGTGACGCTGGCGCCGCACAAGCAGAACCTGAAAACCCGCCCAGAGTGGTATTTCCAGCGCGAGCGCTTCGGCGGCATCCTCTGCGACATCGGCTCGCACCAGGTCGACCAGTTCCTGCATTTCACCGGCTCGACCGAGGTCACTGTGGCGCACGCGCTGGTGGAGAACACCACAATGCCCGAGCATCCCGGCTTTCAGGACTTCGGCGAGATGACGCTGGTGGGCGACAAGGGCCATGGCTACCTGCGGCTCGACTGGTTCACCCCGGACGGGCTGCCGACCTGGGGCGACGGGCGGCTGTTCCTGCTCGGCACCGAGGGCACCATCGAGGCGCGCAAATATACCGACATCGGGCGGGAACACCGCACCGACAACCTCTACCTGGTGAACGGCACCGAGAACCGCTTCATCGATTGTTCCGACGCCGACCTGCCCTATTTCCCGCGGCTGGTGGCGGATGTGCAGGACCGCACGGAAACCGCCACCCCGCAGGCGCATACCTTCCGCACCATGGAAATCGCGATCCGCGCCCAGATGAAGGCCGAGGGGAGATGACCCGCAGCGTCGCCATCCTCGGCGCGGGGATCGGGGGCGCGCACCTGACGGCCTATGCCGCCCTGCCCGCAGAGTTCCGGGTGCGGGTGATCTGCGACCTGAACGAGCCCCGCGCCGCGGCCTTGGCGGCGCAGGGCGAGGGGATTGCCGTCAGCACCGACCTGGCCTGGGTGCTGCGCGACCCGGAGATCGACATCATCGACATCTGCCTGCCGCCGCATCTGCATTTCCGGACGGCGATGGCGGCGCTCGAGGCGGGCAAGGTCGTGGTCTGCGAAAAGCCGCTGGTTGCCTCGCTGGCCGAGACCGATGCGCTGGCGGCAAAGGTGGCACAGACCGGCGGGCTGGTGTTCCCGGTGTTCCAGTACCGCTACGGGCTGGGCACCGCGCAGATGCGCGCGCTGATCGCGGCCGGGCTGGCCGGGCGCTGTTTCGCCGGCAGTCTCGAGACCCATTGGGACCGCGACGCCGCCTATTACGCCGTCGACTGGCGCGGGACATGGGCCGGGGAGCAGGGCGGCGCGATCCTCGGCCATGCGATCCATATCCACGACCTGCTGACCGACCTGCTGGGGCCGGTGGCGCGGGTTCATGCAGAGCTGGCCACGAGGGTCAACAGGATCGAGGTCGAGGATTGCGCGGCCCTGGCGATCCGCATGGTCTCGGGGGCGGTCGTCACCTCGTCGGTGACGCTGGGGGCGGCCGGGAACATGAGCCGGTTGCGGCTGATGTTCGAGGGGGTCACGGTCGAATCGGACCACGCGCCCTATGCCCCGGCGGAACGGGCCTGGCGCTTCACCGCCCGCGCGCCTGTCACCCAAGCTGAGGTCGACGCGGTGCTGGCTTGTGTGCCCGCGGTGCGACCGGGATTCGTGGGGATGTTCGAGGCGCTGGCGCAGGCGCTGGACGGGGCGCCGGGGCGCGCGGTGACGCTGGAGGACGGGCGTAGAAGCCTGGAGTTCGTCACCGCCTGTTATCACTCGGCGCGCAGCGGCGGGCCGGTTGCCCTGCCGCTCGGGGCGGATCATCCGCTCTACGGGTCGTGGCTGCCGTGAGGCGGGGGATCGGTCCGTGCATCGCGCAAGCCGCGCATCATGCCGGAGGCATGCCTTCGGCATGACGATGCGCGGCGCCTTCGGCGCTGTCAACGCGCCTGGTGCTTTGCTCGAACGGGGGAATGAACGTCTCGGGTGACGCGCCCGAGCCTCGTTCCCTCGGCGCTTCACATGACGCGAGGGAAAAAGGAAATCGGTGAGAGGCTGGACAACGACCCAAGCGGGGCTCGTTACGGCTGCTTCCTTCCGGACCTGACCGGGTTGGCGAGGCGCCTGCCCGCGCCAACCTCTC
>SBGD01000030.1 GCA_006226775.1 Paracoccaceae bacterium
GCGGTCATCGGCGGCGTGGACGCGACCCGCGGCGCGGCGGGCGCGGCGGGAATGGCAGAGGCGGGACCGGCGGTCAGCGGCGGTTCGGCCTTGAGCGGCGGCGCGGCGGCCCCTCGCCGGTCATCGCGGAAGATCAGCGGGTCGGGCCCGCGGCCCCGGCCCTTGGTCAGCGGCGCCACGCTCTCGACCTGGATGTCGGGGCTGCGGCGCACGCGGTCCTTGATGACGCTGGTGATCTTGGCACGGATGCGGTCCTCGCCCGGCATGTCCATCTCGACATCCGGCCCCGGCCGTTCCACCAGTTCGGCCTCGGGCATCTGCACCGGCACCGGCTCGCTCCGGCGGATCAGCGAGGGCATGCGCGCCAGCAACCCGGTCTTTTCCGGCTGGCTGTGCGGCGGCACTTCCTCGGGCACCGGCGGCACGCCGACCCGCGCCGCCACCTTGGCCTCGGCGGCCTGCTGCGCCGCCCATTCCGCTGCCTCGCGGCGCTCCTGTTCCTTCTGTGCGCGCCGCTCGGCCTGGCGGGCCTGAAGCCCCTTCGCCGCCGTCAAAGCCCCGGTGGCGCCGCTGCCCAGCAGCCGCAGCACGGTGGCATAGACCATGATGATGCCGATCAGCAGGAACCGCCCGATGCCCTTCAACTCGGGCAGGGTAAAGCCCAGCACGAAGGCCCCCACCACGAGGATCAAAAGCCCCATCAAGAGCGAGGCCAGCTTGACCACGATGCTCGACCCCACCGGCAGCGCCGTCAGCACCGAGCCCAGCACGGTATCGCCAAAGAGCCCGCCAAGCCCGAAGGCATGGGTCCAGGTCGGCCCCGGCACCAGCGTCGCGGCATAGACGGCGGCCAGCGCAATGGCGATCGGCGCAAAGATCGCCCGACCCACGGCGCGGTCCGAGCCTGCGTGCAAAGCGAACCGCACGCCCCAGGCGATCAGCACGACGGCCACGCCCCAGCTTCCCCAGCCGACGATCATGAACAAAGGCGCGGCAATCGAGGCCCCGGCGCGGCCCATCCAGTTCTGCACCGGCGCGTCGGTGGCCGACATCCAGCTCGGATCCTCGGGCGTGTACGACGCGATCATGGCCGCCGCCGCAAGTCCCAGCAGGATCAGCAGGATGCCGAAAAGTTCCTTGCCTCGCCGTTCCACCGCAGCCTGGGTATTGCTGTCGAGAAGCGGATCGCGTCCACGTGCCTGATATGCCATTCTCACCTCGCCTCGTACAGACAATCGCGCAGGCGGATCAGCCCGCGGCGCATGTCGTCAATTGGGGCCACCATGGCGACCCTGATGTATCCTTGTCCCGGGTTGTCCCCCCCGGTCTCGCGCGACAGGTAGGCGCCGGGCAGCACCCGCACCGCCGTCTCGGTCCAGAGCTTCAGCGCCGCCGCCTCGCCATCCGGCACCGGCAGCCAGAGGAAGAACCCGGCCTCGGGGCTGCGGTAGCCGGGGACGCCGGCAAAGACCTCGTCCGCGACGTCGTATTTCTGGCGATAGAGGGCGCGGTTTTCCACCACATGCGCCTCGTCGGCCCAGACCGCCTCGCTCACCCGCTGGATCGGCAGCGGCAGCGGCGCGCCGGAATAGGCGCGCAACTGCTTGACCCGCGCGATGCTGCCCGGCCCGCCGGCAATGAAGCCCGAGCGCAGGCCCGGCAGGTTCGAGCGTTTCGACAGCGAATTGAACAGCAGCACCCGCTCGGGATCGGCGCCCATCGCGGCGGCCACCGCCAGCGCGCCGGTCGGCGGCGCGTCGCGGTAGATCTCGGAATAGCATTCGTCGGCGAGGATGCGGAAATCGTACTTTTCCGCCAGCCCGATCAACTCCCGCCAGTAGCTTTCCGAGGCGATCGCCCCCTGCGGATTGGCCGGCGAACACAGATAGGCCAGCGCCACGCGGTTGAGCACCTCCGGCGGCAGCGCGGCGTAATCCGGCAGGTGGCCGGTCTCGGGGGTCGCCGGCACGAAGACCGGCTCGGCGCCCACGGAAATCGCCGCGATCATGTAGACCTGGTAGAAGGGGTTGGGCGTCAGCACCACCGGGCGCGCGCCGCACTTGACCTCGGGACAAAGGGCCATGGCCGCATTGTAAAGCCCCTCGCGCGAGCCGTTGAGCGCCATGACCTGGGTCTCGGGGTCCAGCGCGACGGCGTAGCGGCGCTGCGCCCAACCGGCGATGGCGCCGCGCAACTCGGGCGTGCCCTCGTTCGGCGGGTACTGGGCGAATTCGCCGACCGTTTCGGCCAGCACCCGGCCCACGAAATCCGGCATCGGGTGCCGCGGCTCGCCTATGGTCATATGCAGGACATCCCCGGCATGCGCCGGATCCGGCGCATGGGGGTCGAGCAAGGCCCGCAGACGCGGGAAGGCATAGGCCGGTAGGTTCGAAAACCGCTCGGGGAACATGGGGTTACTGCTTTTTACTGCCTCGGACACGGGATCGTTTTCGTCCCGTTTGCAAGGCAGGATAGGCCAGCACCGCGGCGGCGTCCAGAAAAAGGAAAGAGCGTGCAGGGGTTTGTGGCATTTGGGCACGCCGGGGCCAAGATGTGGGAAGGGACCGGGGCGGGCACCGCAAGACCTGCCGCCCCCGGCCCCGCGCTGCGGGTCACCGGCGCCGCGAAAGCGCCGGTGTCCGGCTCAGAACCGCCAGTTGAACGCGCGGATCAGGGTGACGCTGACGCTGCCCTGGTTTTCGCGGCCGGCGCTGGTGATCGGGCTGTCGGCGAAATCGTCGGTCAGGCGCGCCCAGCCCAGCTTGCCCTCGATGGCCCAGTCGTCGCT
Organism: Paracoccaceae bacterium; assembly: GCA_006226775.1. Classification (GTDB taxonomy): domain Bacteria; phylum Pseudomonadota; class Alphaproteobacteria; order Rhodobacterales; family Rhodobacteraceae; genus Marinovum. Next base: position 2,789 of record SBGD01000030.1, read on the forward strand.
CAACTCGCGGTGGAAGACGGCCTCGAGCCCATAGGACTTCAGGCCGCCATCGGCATTGTAGCGGCCCAGCTTGGTGGCGCTGGCCGGGACCGAGAAATAGGTCTCGGCATATTCGTCGTTGGCAAAGGTCATGCGCGGGCCGAACCGCAGGGTGGTGCGATCGTCGGGCCGGATGATGGCATTGGCCGCCAGGTCGCCGACCACGCCTTCGTGGCCGTTGAAGCCGCGGCGCACCGCGGCGGAGACATCGGCATATTCCCAAGTATAGCCGAGCTTGACGCCGACCTCGAGCGCCCAGTCGATGTCGTCAAAGCCCTTCAGCTCGGAATACTCGCCCGCATCGCGCGCGCCGACAAAGCCGAAGGAGGGCGCGACGCTGAAGCCCAGGCCGTCACCGCCGCCCAGCGACATCCCGCCCAGCGACAGGGAATTCAGGCCGCCGGTGATGGTCGGGCCGACGCCGTATTCGTCCGAGCCCTCGTAGACCGGCGCGTATTTCAGCCCCGCGCCGAAGGAAAAGGAGATCTCGGTGTCCTGGGCCTGTGCCGCCGGAACCGCCAGCGACAGCGCGACCAGCGATGCCGAAAGACGCAGCGTGAGGGCCGTGGGGGTGGAAAACATGGGTCTTGTCCTCGTGGAAAGGGGCCCGGAGCGACGGCCGGGCCCGGTAAGGTGAGCAGAAGGTCCGGCTTACTCGGCCGGGTTGAGGGTCAGTTGCGCCAGGCCAACCGCGACGTTCACGCCTTCGACGCCTTCGACGCTGACCGGCTGAAGGCCGATCTGCTTGCCCGACCCGCCGACCAGTGCGTTGGCGCCAAGACCGATGCCCAGCGATGCACCGGCCGAGACACCTACATAGGTCCCCGCAAGCGCATAGTCACCCGGCTTGTTCTCGGCGGTGGTGAAAACCAGCCAGGTCATGTAGCTCTTGTCGGTCTTGCCGATGTCGAGGCCCAGCTTGTCCATCGAGCCGGAATAGGTCTCGACCGCGCCGCTTTCGTGCTTGAAGTTGCAGGTCGCGGCCTTGGACGAGCCGATCAGTATGCCCCAGCCGCCTTCGATGGTGCAATCGAGCATCCCGATCTGCTGGCCCTTGATCTCCGAGGCGGGTTTCACCGCCTGGGTCTGCGCGACGGCGCCGGAGGCCATCAGGCCGGCGGCCAGGATCGCGGCGCCAAGTCTCGAAGTTCTGCGTGTCATGTCAATCGTCTCCTCGGGTTCAGCGGGGCCCGCAAACTGCACGCCCCCTGCGGCCGGTCCGACCCCTTGCGGAACGCGGGCCCGGCGCAGGGGGTACAGATAGGGCGCGCGGAGGCTTTCGCAAAATTTATAATATTCACGCTTGCCGCAAGGAAAACTCACGCGTGCGCGCGCGGCCCTCAGGCCAGCGCCCGCTCCGCCGCCGCCGCAAGCCGCAACAGCCGTTCCTCGGCCATCGGCGGCGCCAGCATCTGCAACCCGCAGGAGGGCACGCCGGTCGGCAGGGTCACCGCGCAGCCGCCCATCAGGTTGCCGATCCGCGTGTTGCGCAGGGTCAGCAGGTTCTCGGTCACGTAGTAGTCGGCCTCGGTCATCAGCCGCTCGAGATCCGGCGGCAGGTTGGCCGCGGTGGGCGTGAGCACCGCGTCGAACCCGGCGGTTGCCGCGTGATAGGCCGCCTTGCAGCGGGCCTGCACATGGCGCGCGGCGATCAGGTCGCTGGCGCGGGCCTCGGCGCCGCTGCGGAACCGCTCGCGGATCGGCGCGAACATCTTCTCCGGCGCGGCCTCGATGGTGTCTTTCCAGGTGCCGTAGGCCTCGGGCGCGTAGAGGATGCCCGACAGGTCCATCGCCTCGGCCACCTCGGGCACCGCGATGCGCTCGACCCGCGCCCCGGCGGCGCGCAGCCGCTCGACCGCCCCGAGGAAGGCCGCCTGCGGCGCCTCGCGCAGGTCCTCCATCGCCACCGTCTCCAAAAGGGCAAAGCGGCGCCCGCGCAGGTCGGCGCCGCGCAGATCGGCGGGTCGCCCGCCTTCCAGCGCCGCCAGCAAAAGCGCCGCATCCTCGACCGTGCGGGTCAGCGGCCCCACGGTGTCGAAGGAGGCCACCAGCGGCACCGCCCCGTCACAGGACACCCGGCCATGGGTGGTCTTCAGCCCGACCAGGTCGTTCCAGGCCGCCGGGATGCGCACCGATCCGCCGGTGTCCGAGCCGATGCCCGCCGCCGCCAGCCCGTAGGCCACCGAGGTTGCGGCACCCGACGACGACCCGCCCGGCACCGCGCCGTCGCCGTTGACGCAGGGCGGCGTGGCGGTCACCGGGTTCAGCCCGAGGCCGGAAAACGCCAGTTCGCTCATGTGGGTCTTGCCCAGGCAGACCAGCCCCGCCGCCGTGGCATTGGCCAGCACCCGCGCGTCGCGCTTCGGGATCCGGCCCTCGAGCAGCGCCGAGCCCGCCTCGGTCGCCACGCCGGCAGAGTCGAACAGGTCCTTCCAGCTGATCGGGACGCCATCGAGCGGCGAAAGCCTCTGGCGCGCCTTCGCCCGGCTTGCCGCTGCCGCCGCCTCGGCCCGGGCGCGGTCGGCGGTGACGCGGGCATATGTCGCGGCGCCGTGCTCATGGGCCCCGATCGCGGCAAGGTGGCTTTCGGTCAGCGCCACCGGGTCGATCTCGCCCCTGCCGATTCCCTGGCCAAGCTCGGCCGCCGTCATCCAAAGCCAATCCTGCATCGTCCCTGCCCCTTTTGCTGCGCGGAGGGTAGCGGCAGGGAATGGCATGGACAATCCCGGTGTGACCGCCATATTCGCCTTCATGACACATGACAGCGATCTTCTGATTGTCGGCGGCGGGCTGAACGGCCCGACGCTGGCGCTGGCCGCCGCCCAGGCCGGGTTTTCCGCCACGGTGATCGACGCCGCCGACAGCGCGGTGCAGCGCGCGGACAACTTCGACGGGCGCGCCTATGCGTTGGCGCTGGCCTCGCAGCGGATGCTCTCGGCGCTGGGGCTCTGGGACAGGCTGGCGCCGCAGGCCCAGCCGATGCTCGACATCAAGGTCACCGATGGCCGCGTGGGCGAAGGCCCCGCGCCCTTCGGGTTGCACTTCGATCACCACGAGATCGAGGAAGGCCCGATGGGCTTCATGGTCGAGGACCGCTTCCTGCGCCGCACCCTGCTCGACGCCATGGCGGCGCATCCCGCCATCACCCACCTGAGCCGCGAGACGGTGGTGGCCCAGGACAGCACCCCGGCGCAGGTGATCGTGACGCTGGCCTCGGGCCGGGTGCTGACCGGGCCGCTGCTGGCGGGCTGCGACGGGCGCACCTCGGGCACCGCGCAAAGGGCCGGCATCGGGCGCAGCGGGCGCGACTATGGCCAGAGCGCGCTGGTCTGTGCCATCACCCATGAAAAACCGCACAACGGCGTGGCGCATCAGTTCTTCATGCCCGCCGGGCCGCTGGCGATCCTGCCGCTGACCGGCAACCGCAGCCTGATCGTCTGGAGCGAAACCCACGAACTGGCGGCAAAGATCACCGCCCTGCCGGAGGAGGACTACCTGACCGTCCTGCGCCCCCGTTTCGGCGATTTCCTCGGCGAGATCGCGCTGGAAGGGCAGCGCTTCACCTACCCGCTGAGCCTGACCCTGGCGCAGAGCCTGACCGGCCCGCGGCTGGTGCTGGTGGGCGATGCGGCGCATGGGCTGCATCCGATCGCGGGCCAGGGGCTGAACGCCGGGTTCCGCGACATTGCCGCGCTGGCCGAGGTGCTGACCGATGCCAGCCGCCGCGGCGAGGACATCGGCGCGCCGCAGGTGCTGGAACGCTATGCCCGCTGGCGCCGCTTCGACACCGCCACGCTGGCCGGTGCCACGGATATGTTCAACGTGCTGTTCTCCAACGACAACCCCCTGCTCCGTCTGGGCCGCGATCTGGGCATGGGGCTGGTCAACGCCATCCCCGCCCTGCGCCGCGGCTTCATCCGCGAGGCCGCGGGGCTGACCGGCGACCTGCCGCGCCTGATGAAAGGCGACCCGCTCTGAGCGCGCGCGGGTGGCAAAACCACGGGGTCGCGCCCCGTTCCCCTTGGAATTCCCGGCAAATGACCACACCTTGTAGCCCATGACACATCATCCGCCCCGTTTCACCTTCGACAATTCCTACGCGCGCGAGTTGGACGGCTTCTATGTCCCCTGGGAGGGCGACAAGGTGCCGGAACCGCGCATCGTGCTGCTCAACTCCGACCTGGCGCGCGAGTTGCAACTGGACCCGGAGGCGCTCGACACCGATCAGGGTGCGGCGGTGCTGTCCGGCGCGGTGGCGCCCGAGGGCGCCGATACCTTGGCCCAGGCCTATGCCGGGCACCAGTTCGGCGGCTTCTCGCCGCAACTGGGCGACGGACGGGCGATCCTGCTGGGCGAGGTGATCGACCGCGAGGGCAAGCGCCGCGACATTCACCTCAAGGGCTCGGGGCGCACGCCGTTCTCGCGCGGGGGCGATGGCAAGGCGGTGCTGGGGCCGGTGCTGCGCGAATTCCTGATCGGCGAGGCGATGCATCACCTCGGCATCCCGACCACCCGCGCGCTTTCCGCCACCACCACCGGCGAGACGATCTATCGCGAAGGCCCGAAACCCGGCGCCGTGCTGGCCCGCGTCGCGGCAAGCCACCTGCGCGTCGGCACCTTCCAGTATTTTGCCGCCCGCGGCGAACAGGCCCGCGTCAAGCAACTCGCCGACTACGCCATCGCCCGCCACGACCCCGACCTGGCCGGGCGGGACGACCGCTACCTGCACTTCCTGCGCGCGGTGCTCAGGCGGCAGGCGCACCTGGTGGCGCAATGGCTGCATGTGGGCTTTGTCCACGGCGTGATGAACACCGACAACATGACGATTTCCGGCGAGACCATCGACTACGGCCCCTGCGCCTTCATCGACGCCTACGACCCCAGGGCGGTGTTCTCCTCGATCGACCATGGCGGCCGCTATGCCTATGGCAACCAGCCCAATATCGCGCAATGGAACCTCGCGCGGCTGGCCGAGACCCTGCTGCCGCTACTGCATGCCGACCCGGACGAGGCCGTGCGCATCGCCACCGAAGAGATCCAGACCTTCCCCGAGATCTATGCCGAGGCCTGGCTTGCCGGTGCCCGCGCCAAGCTGGGGCTGTGCCGGGTCGAACAACAGGACTCCGGCTTCATCAATGCGCTCTATGCCGCGATGGAGGGGCAGAACGTGGATTTCACCCGCTTCTTCCGGCGTCTTCCGCAGGCGGCTGAGGGCGACGAGGCCCCGCTGACCGATCTTTTCGACGATGCCGCGGCGATCCGCGCCTGGCTGCCCCATTGGCGCGACCGGCTGGCCTCCGAGGGCCGCGATCCCGACGCGATCAAGGCCGAAATGAATGCCGTCAACCCGGTCTACATCCCGCGCAACCACCTCGTCGAAGCCGCCCTCAAGGCCGCCGAGAGCGACGCCGACATGGGCCCGATCACCCGCCTGCTCGAGGTCCTGCGCGCGCCCTTCACCCCGCGCGCGGGGCTCGAGGCCTACGAAGGCCCTGCGCCCGGCGACTTCGGCCCCTACCGGACCTTCTGCGGCACTTGACCCCGCCAAACCCCGAGACCCGCGCGGGAAAGACCCGCGCCCCCACACGACTGGACCTGGAATGGACAAGACCGACCTGAAATCCCGCCTGCTCGAGATGGCCCGCGCCGATTTTGACGCCGCCCGCGAGAAGTTCCAGAGCCTCGCCGCCGAGGCGCGCGTCTCCGGAGACGAGACCGTCGAGCGCGACCAGCAATCCCAGGCCGAGGCCGCCGGCGAAATGGCCGCGGCCTGGGACGAGGCGATGCACGACGACGAGGCGCGGCTGAAACGCCTGCAGGAGATCGATTTCGGCCCCAAGGACGAAGTGACCGATGGCGCCGCGGTGCTGGTCGACGACCGGCTGCTGGTGGTCTGCGTCTCGACCCAGGAATTCGACTACGACGGCAAGCGCGCCATGGGCATCTCGCCCGCCGCGCCGATCTACAAGGCGATGCGGGGCCTCGGTGAAGGCGACAGCTTCACCTTCAACGACACCGCGCACGAGATCCGCGCCATCCATTGACCCCCGGGAGGCCCCGCCTTGCGTATCCTCACCCTTTGCCTGTTCCTGCTGTTGCCGCATCTCGCCGCGGCGGCCTGCGACGGCACCGACCTGCGCGCCCGGCTGAGCCCGGAGCAGGCCGCGGCGCTGGAGGCGGCCGAGGCTGCCACGCTCTATGCCCATGGCAACCACTGGCGTGCGCGTCGGGGCGACCGGGTGATCCATGTGATCGGCACCATCCACATGCCCGACCCGCGCCTCGACCCGGTGGTGGCGCGGCTCGAGCCGGTGATCGCCGGGGCGGACCTGCTGTTCCTCGAGGCCACCGAGGACGACACCAAGGCGCTGCAAAAACGGCTGACCGGGCCGGACTCGCTCTTGCTGCTGAAGGACACCTCGCTGCCCGACCTGATGGACGAGGCCGACTGGCAGACCCTGGCCGAGGCCGCCCGCGCCCGCGGCATCCCGCCCTTCATGGCCGCCAAGATGCAGCCCTGGTACCTGTCGCTGGTGCTGGCGCTGCCGGGGTGCGCCATGGAACTGGTCGCCGAAGGCAAGGGGCTCGACAGCCGGATCGAGGGCCTGGCCAAGGCGGCCGGCGTGCCCAGCCGCTCGATCGAGCCGATCGACACGGTGTTCCGGGTCTTCAACTCCGACCCGCTGGACGCGCAATTGCGCCTGCTGCAACTGGGCGTCTTCCCCGAGGACCTCAGCGCCGACCTCTTGGAAACCACGGTCAACGCCTATTTCGACGAGGCGCATTCCGACGCCTGGCAGATGTCGCGGCTGATGACCTTTGCCCATCTCGACCTGCCCGAGGCCGAGATCGAGGCCCTGCTGGATGACATGGAAGCCAAGCTGCTGATCGCCCGCAACCTCGCCTGGATCGACGAGATCGAGGCCGCGGAGGAAGCGAGCATCGTCGTCGCCGTCGGTGCGGCGCATCTGATGGGCGACAGCGGCGTGCTCAACCAGCTGGAACAGCGCGGCTATGTGCTTGAACGTCAACCGTTTTGAAGGTGCGCCAACCCGGGACCTGCGGCCCCGGAACGACTCACCCTACAGCGCGCCACCCGTAGGGTGTGCGGTTCTCCGCGCCAGCGGAGGTTCGCGCACCAATCGTCACGCCGCCAGCCCGCGCCCCTTCAACAGCGCCTCGACCCCCGGCATCCGCCCCCGGAAGGCCAGGTAGAGCGCCTCGGCCTCTGCCGATCCGCCCGCCGAGAGAATGTGGCGTTCCAGCTTCTCCGCCATCGCCGGATCGAACGCCCCGCCCGCCTCTTCAAAGGCGGCAAAGGCATCGGCATCCATCACCTCCGACCACATGTAGCTGTAATACCCGCTGGAATAGCCATCCCCGGCAAAGACATGCGCGAAATGCGGCGTCGCGTGGCGCATCCCGATGGCATGCGGCATGCCCAATTCCCCCAGCACCTCGGCCTGCCGCGCCATCGGATCGCCGGGCGCCGCGCCCTCATGGAACGCCAGATCCACCAGCGCCGAGGCGACATATTCCACCGTCTGGAACCCCTGGTCGAAGTTCGCCGCCTCCAGCACCTTGTCCAGCATCGCCTGCGGCATCGCCGCGCCGGTCTCGACATGGGTGGCAAAGGCCCGCAGCACCTCGGGCACCTCCAGCCAATGCTCGTAAAGCTGGCTGGGCAATTCCACGAAATCCCGCGCCACCGAGGTGCCCGCCACCATCTCGTAGGTCACATCCGACAGCATCTGGTGCAGCGCATGGCCGAACTCGTGAAACAGCGTGCGCGCGTCGTCATAGGACAGAAGCGCCGGAACGCCCTTGGCAAAGTTGCAGACGTTCACCACCACGGGCCGCTGCACGTCGGGGAACTTGCGCTGCATCCGCATCGCCGAACACCAGGCGCCCGAGCGTTTCGAGCCGCGGGCAAAGTAATCGCCAATGAAGACCGCCAGATGTTCGCCGCCCCGCGTCACCTCCCAGGCCCGCGCATCCGGGTGATATAGCGGCACGTCCAGCGCCCGGAACTCCAACCCGAACAGCCGGTTGGCACAATCGAAGGCCGCCTCGATCATCCGGTCGAGCTGCAAATAGGGCTTCAGCGCCGCCTCATCGAGATCATGCTCGGCCTTGCGCCGCTTCTCGGCATAGTAGCGCCAGTCCCAGGGCTCCAGCGCCCCGTTGACGCCATCCGCCTGCATCCTGTCCTGCAGGACCTGCGCATCTGCCTCGGCCCGCGCCTTGGCCGGCGCCCAGACCGCCATCAGCAAGTCGCGCACCTTCGCGAGCGTCCCCGCCATCTCGGTTTCCAGCTTGTAGGCGGCAAAATCCGGGTAGCCCAGGAGCTTGGCCCGCTCCTGGCGCAGCGCAAGGATCTCCGCCGCAATCGCGCGGTTGTCGGTCTCGCCACCATTGGCGCCGCGCGCTACCCAGGCCTTGTAGGCCCGCTCACGCAGATCCCGCCGGGGCGAGAACTGCAGGAACGGCACGATCAGCGAGCGTGACAGCGTCACCACCGGCCCCTCGGCGCCGCGCTCCTGCCCCGCGGCCCGGGCATTGGCGACCACGAAGCCCGGCAGCCCCTCCAGGTCGGGTTCGGCAAGGTCCATCGCCCAATCGCGTTCATCCGCCAGCAGGTTGTGGGTAAACGCCGTGCCCAGCCGCGCCAGCCGCTCCTTGATCGCCTTCATCCGCGCGGCATCCGCGCCTTCCAGCGCGGCCCCGGCGCGGACGAAATTGCGATGCACCAGCATCAGCACCCGCGCCTGCTCCGGCGAGAGATCCAGCCCCTCGCGCGCCTCCCAGACTGCGCGAATGCGCGCAAAGAGCCGCGCATTGCCGTAGATCTCCGCCGAATGCGCCGCCAGCTTCGGCGAGAACTCCCGCATCAGCTCTTCGCGTTTCGGGGTGCTGTCCGACCCGGCAAGGTTGAAGAACACCCCCGTCACCCGGTCCAGCGCCGCACCGCAGCGCATCAACCCCTCGATGGTATTGGCGAAGCTCGGCGGCGCGGCATCCTCCGCCACCGCCCTGACCTCGGCCAGGTCCTCGGCCAGCGCCTGCTCCATCGCCGGGGCGAAACCCGCGTCGGAAATCGCGTCGAACGGCGGCAGGCCGAAGGGGCCGGTCCATGCGGCCAACAGCGGGTTCGTCATCTCATCCATCCTTTTTCTCACCGCAGACCGGGCAATCACCGCGCCGTTTCAGCGCGATCTTGCGGGTCTCGGACCACAGGGCATCGTAAATCAGCATCTCGCCGCGCAGGGGCGCGCCGACATCGGCCAGAACCTTGATCGCCTCCACCGCCATCATCGTCCCGATCACGCCGGGCAAGGGCCCCAGAACCCCGGCCTCGGAGCAGGAGGGCGCCAGCCCCGGCGCCGGCGCCTCGGGGAAGATGCACTGGTAACAGGGCGCGCCGCGGGCGGGGTCGAAGACGCTGACCTGCCCTTCCCACTGGCTGAGCGCCCCCGAGATCATCGGGATCCCCGCCGCCACCGCCGCCCGGTTGGCCAGGTAGCGGGTCTCGAAATTGTCGGTCCCGTCGAGCACGAGGTCATATTCGGCAAACAATTCCGCCGCGATCTCCCCGGTCAGCCGCCGGTGATAGGGCTTGACGATGACATGCGGGTTCTGCGCCTCCATCGCCTGCTGGGCGGAAAACACCTTGGGCATGCCGATCGTCGCATCGCTGTGGATCACCTGCCGCTGCAGGTTGGCATTCTCGACCACGTCGTCGTCGATCACGCCCAGGGTGCCGACCCCGCCCGCCGCCAGGTATTGCAGCACCGGCGCGCCCAGCCCGCCCGCACCGATCACCAGCACCCTTGCCCGGCGCAACCGCTGCTGGCCCGGCCCGCCCAACTCGCGCAGCACGATATGCCGGGCATAGCGCTCGAGCTCCGCCTCGCCCATCTTCGCCGGCAGGGTCTTTCCCGGCGTCCCGCCCACCTCGCCCTGCGCCCGGATCCGCAACCGCCGCACCACCGCGCCATAGGCCAGCGCAAGCGCGGCAAACCCCGCCAGAAGCAGCCAGAGTTCGGGATCGCCGCCGGTCGCTGCGCGCAGCGGATGGCCATCGGGAAAGAGATACTGGATTCCCAGCACCGCCACGAAAAGCAGCCCGATCAGCGGCCAGCGCGCCGAAGGCGGCAGGCCGAAGACCCGGCCCAACCCCCAGATCGCCGCCGCCAGCCCCAGCACCAGCAGCATCAGCCCTGCCCCGTCGAGCCGAAGCCGCCCGCGCCCCGCGCCGTCGCATCCAGCGCCTCGACCAGCGCGAATTCCGCCTGCACCACCGGCGCCAGCACCATCTGCGCAATCCGCATCCCGTGGCTCACCTCGAACCCTTCGGTCCCGGCGTTCAGCACGATCACCCCCAGGGGCCCGCGATAATCGCTGTCGATCGTGCCGGGGCTGTTGGCCAGCGTCACCCCATGCTTCAGCGCCAGCCCCGAGCGCGGCCGGATCTGCACCTCGAAGCCCTCCGGCACCGCCAGCCGCAGCCCGGTCGGCACCAGCGCCCGCGCGCCCGGCGCCAGCGTCACCGCCCCGCGATCGGCGAAATTCGCCCGCAGATCGGCCCCCGCCGCGCCCGGCGTTTCATAAGACGGCAAGCCCAACGTCCGGTCCGCCCCCTCGTCCCACATGAGTTTCAGCAGAGCCACGCCACCCCCTTCATCTTGCCCAACAAACTCCCGCCGGAGGCTCCCGCCGCCTCAGACCAGCGCCTCGGCCAGCCGTGCCGCAAGCCGCTCGGCCACGGCCCCCTTGTCCATCCGCGGCCAGGTCTCGGCCCCAGCTTCGGTGATCAGCACCACCGCGTTCTCGGCCCCGCCCATGATCCCGGTCTCCGGGCGCACGTCATTGGCCACGATCCAGTCACAGCCCTTGCGCTTGCGCTTGGCCGTGGCATTGGCCACCACGTCGTCGGTCTCGGCGGCAAAACCCACCACCAGCGCGGGCCGCCCCGCCTCCATCCGCGCCACGCTGGCAAGGATATCCGGGTTCTCCGCAAAGCGCAGCGTCGGCAGGGCCCCCGCCACCTTCTTGATCTTCGAGGTGCTCTGGTCGGCCATCCGCCAATCCGCCACCGCGGCGGCAAAGATCGCCGCATCCACCGGCAGGGCCGCCTGCACCGCCTCCAGCATCTGCCGCGCGCTTTCCACCCGGTGCAGGATCACGCCCTCGGGCGGCGCCACCTCTGCCGGGCCGGTGACAAAGACCACCTGGGCCCCCAGCCGTACCAGCGCCCGGGCGATCGCTGTGCCCTGCGCGCCGGAGGAGCGGTTGGCGATATAGCGCACCGGGTCGATCGGCTCATGGGTCGGACCAGAGGTCACCAGCACCCGCTTGCCCGCCAGCGGTCCGGTCGCGAACAGCCGCTCCACCGCCGCCAGGATATCGGGCACTTCCGAAAGCCGCCCCGGCCCGTATTCGCCGCAGGCCATGTCGCCCTCATCCGGCCCGACAACCGACACGCCATCGCCCTTGAGCACCGCGAGATTGCGCCGCGTCGCCGGATGCTGCCACATCCGCACGTTCATCGCGGGCACGATCATCACCGGCGTGTCGGTGGCCATCAGCAGCGTGGTCGCCAGATCCCCGGCCAGCCCCTGCGCCATCTTCGCCATCAGGTCCGCCGTCGCCGGGGCCACCAGCACCAGGTCGGCCACCCGGCTGAGCTGGATATGGCCCATCTCGGCCTCCTTGGTCAGGTCGAAAAGATCGCGATGCACCTCCTCGCCGGCCAGCGCCGAGACGCTCAGCGGCGTGACGAACTGCTCCGCCGCCCGGGTCATGACCGGGGTCACCGCCACGCCGCGCTCGCGCAATCGGCGGATCAGGTCGAGGCACTTGTAGGCCGCGATCCCGCCGCCGATGATCAGAAGTATCCGCTTGCCTGCCAGCATGCCCGGCCTCCGCTTTGCTGCGCGCATGGACCCTACGGCCAATGCGAGGACGCCCGCAAGGGCGGATGAGCAGCCCCCCGCTAGCGGAAAGCCGCGCAGGGATCGCTGCGCTCGGGCGGCGGCGCCGTGACCACCTCGTCAAAGCCACCCCCCGGATCGGACCCGGTCTCGCCCTGGCCCAGCACATGCACCCGCACCTCCGGCGCCACCCGCGCCAGGACCGCCGGCATCCCCCAGTCGCGGCGCGCATGGCCATTGCCGGTGATCACCGCCACCGGCCCGCCCGTCGCCTCGAGCGCGCGCAGCGTCATCAGCGCCAGGGTGGCATCGCGCAGGCGCTGCACCTCGACCATCAGCGGCAGCATCTCGGCCGGCAGCGCATCGCAATGCGCCGTCCTCTGCAAGGCCTCGCGCGCCACCTGTTCCGCATCGGACAAACCCTCGGTCAGCCCGTAAACTGCCGCATCGCCGGCAAATACCGCCGCCGCGCCCGCCTCCATGGCCTTGCGCGCGACGTCACGCCGGATCTCCGCGCCGAACAGCGCGGCCTCCGGCGCCGCGGCAAAAATCGGGTAATAAAGGGAAAAATCCGGCCAGCCGCTCTCGTCCCAGCCCAGACCCTTGCGCAGCCGATCCGCGTCGCCGCGCTCCTCGGCCGAGACCTCGGCCGCAGCATCGGCGGGGATCATCTCGAAGACCAGCGCCCTGGGCCGGATCTCGGCCACCCTGCGGGCCTGTTCGCGGTGATGCGCGGGATTGTCATGCACCTCGCCCAGCACATGAACGTCAAACGCCCCGGCCAAAGCGGCGACCGGGGCGGTAAACAGCATCAGGGCGAGCACAAACCTCATGCGAGGAATTCATGCACTTCCCGGCTTTGACCCTCAAGCGATTTGCGCATCTTCTGAAAGGCCGCGGCCTCGAGCTGGCGCACCCGCTCCTTCGACAGGCTCAATTCGTTGCCCAGGCTCTCCAGCGTCCGCGGCTGGTCGCGCAGCTTGCGCTCGCGCACGATGAAGCGTTCGCGGTCGTTCAGCGCCTTCATCGACTGCAGCAGCCATTCGCGCAATTGCGCGGTGTCATGCGAGTCCTCGACCTGCTCGGCGGCCTGCGGGCCTTCGTCCTCCAGCGTGTCGATCCACTCGCGGCCCTCATCCTCGACCGATTGCGTGGCGTTGAGCGAAAAGTCCGAGCCCGAGAGCCGCCCCTCCATCATCTCGACATCCGCCAGCGGCACGCCGATCTCGGTGGCGATCATGTGGCGCATCTGGTGACGGTCCAATACCTCGCCCTGCGCCGCCGCCTCACGCTCGAGACGCGCCTGCACCCGGCGCAGGTTGAAGAACAGCGACTTCTGCGACGAGGTCGAGCCGGTGCGCACCATCGACCAGTTGCGCATCACGTAGTCCTGGATCGAGGCCTTGATCCACCAGACCGCATAGGTCGAAAAGCGCACGCCGCGGTCGGGGTCGAACTTGTCGGCGGCCTTCATCAGCCCGAGGCCCGCCTCCTGGATCAGGTCGTTCATCGGCGCGCCATAGCGGCGGAACTTCGACGCCATGGAGATCGCCAGCCGCATGTAGGCGGTGATCAGGCGGTGCAAGGCCGCTTCATCCCGCTCGTCGCGCCAGGCATAGGCCAGGGCGCGTTCGGTTTCGGCGTCCAGCAGCTCGGCTTTCATTGCCACGCGGGACAGGCGTCTGTCGTCTCCAGCATCAAGTGCCATTGTTCTTCCCCACAAATTCGTCTCGTTTCCGGGTCGTTACATCCTTGGTACGGTGCCTTTGCCGGAATGGATCATGTTATCCTCAAGAATGTCGGTTTTTCGGTCTGGCGTATGTTCAATTCTGATCACAATCCGTGGTGGCCCGCCGGTCCCGACGACGCGGCCGGGCCAGTTGGTTTTGCCGGGTGGTTTTCATGCGGCGGACTCCGTGGCTTCGCAGGGTCAACGCGCGAGGGCCGGATCTGTTCCCTCCGCGGCGGAAAATGCCGGTGACGGCCCTCGCCCCGGCGCGGGTGTTCATCTTTTTGCCGCCCCGGTTAACCCTTCCTAAACCACTCCCTCGCCAAAACTGGTTAACACTTGTCGAGGAAGGGAGGCGGCATGGTCGCCCGCGCCTATACCGTCGCCTTCGAGGGCGTCACCGCGCGCACGGTCGAGGTGCAATGCGCGGTCACGCCCGGCCTGCCGGCCTTTTCCATCGTCGGCCTGCCCGACAAGGCGGTGTCGGAGGCGCGCGACCGGGTGCGCACGGCGCTGTCGTCGATGTCCATCGCGCTGCCGTCCAAGCGCATCACGGTGAACCTCTCGCCCGCCGACCTGCCCAAGGAGGGCTCGCACTTCGACCTGCCGATCGCGCTGGGCCTGCTGGCGGCGCTCGAGATCATTCCCGAGGACGCGGTCTCGGGGATCGTCGCCCTGGGGGAATTGTCGCTCGACGGCGGGCTGATCCCGGTGCTCGGCGCGCTGCCCGCCGCCATGGCCGCCGCCGAGGAGGACCGCGCCCTGCTCTGCCCGCGCGCCTCGGGCCCCGAAGCGGCCTGGGTCGGCGCGACCCAGGTGATCGGTGCGGCCACCCTGGCCGACGTGGTGCGCCATTTCACCGGCCAGTCGCCGCTGTCCCCGGCCGAGCCCGGCGAGGTGCGCGCCCCCCCCGAGGGCCGCGACATGCGCGACGTGCGCGGCCAGGAACGCGCCAAGCGCGCGCTCGAGATCGCCGCGGCGGGGCGGCATCACCTGCTGATGGTCGGCACGCCGGGCTCGGGCAAGTCCATGCTTGCCGCCCGCCTGCCGACGATCCTGCCCGACCTGACCGCCACCGAGGCGCTGGAGACCTCTATGATCCATTCGCTGGCCGGGCTGCTCGACGAAGGCGGCATCTCGCGCGTGCGGCCCTTCCGCGAGCCGCATCACACCGCGTCCATGGCGGCCATCGTCGGCGGCGGGCGCGGGGCGAAACCGGGCGAGATCAGCCTGGCGCACAACGGCGTGCTCTTCATGGACGAATTCCCGGAGTTTCCCCGCACCGTGCTGGAAACCCTGCGCCAACCGATCGAGACCGGCGAGGTCATGGTCGCCCGCGCCAATGCCCATATCAAGTACCCCTGCCGCTTCATGCTGGTCGCCGCCGCCAACCCCTGCAAATGCGGCTACCTGCCCGATCCGGCCCGCGCCTGCGCGCGCGTGCCGCAATGCGGCGAGGACTACATGGGCCGTATCTCCGGGCCCTTGATGGACCGCTTCGACCTGCGCGTCGACGTGCCGCCCGTGGCCTTCACCGATCTCGACCTGCCCGAAAGCGGCGAAAGTTCCGCCGTGGTCGCCGCCCGGGTCGAGGCCGCGCGCAACCGCCAGACCGCGCGCTACGCCGATCTGCCCGACACCCGGATCAACGCCGACATCCAGGGCAAGGCGCTGGAGGTCCATGCCATGCCGGATGCCGAGGGCAAGGCGCTGCTGCTGAAGGCCGCCGAACGCTTCGGGCTTTCGGCGCGCGGCTATCACCGGGTGCTGCGGGTGGCGCGGACGATTGCCGATCTGGACGAATCGGACAGCATCCACCGGCCACATGTGGCCGAGGCGCTCAGCTATCGGCTGATCGGGGCGAAAGACTGCTGATCCAGGCGGCCAGCAGCCGCAGGGTGCGGCGGGCCTCGGGCAGGAGATTGTGAAACAGCGGCCAGACATGCGGCAGGCCGGGTTCGATCCGCTCGCTCACCGCGACGCCCTGGTCGCGCAGCCGCGCGGCCATCCGGCAGGTGTCGTCGCGCAGGATCTCGCAGTCCGACGCGGTCAGCCAGATCGGCGATGCGCCGGTGAAACCGGCAAAGAGCGGCGAGGCCCGAGGGTCGCGCGGATCGGCGCCCTGCAGGTACATCCCGGCGATCTCGCCGGTGCGCCCGGCAGGCAGGAGGGCGTCGCGTTCGGCGTTGTCCCGCAGGCTGGCGCCGGAACAGGTCATGTCGGTCAGCGGCGAAAAGGCGAACAGCCCCAGCGGCTGCGGCAGGCCCTGCCGCAGCACCTCCGCCAGCAGCGCCAGCGCCAGCCCGCCACCGGCGCTGTCGCCGCCAAGGATCACGCCGCCGGGGCGGTGCATCACCTGCCGGTAGACCGCCATGGCGTCGTCCAGCGCGGCGGGAAAACCATGCTCCGGCGCCTTGCGGTAGTCGGGCAGAAGCGCCGGGCAGCCGGTCTGCGCCGAGAGGCAGGCCAGCAGGGCGCGATGGGTCCGCGGCGCGCCGAAGATATAGCCGCCGCCATGCAGGTAGAGGATCAGCGGGCCGGTCCCGGCGGCATTGACCTCGGTCGCGGGCAGCCCGGCGACAATCGTTTCGCGGAACCGCGTGCCCCGCGGCGGGTGGAAAAACAGCCGCGCATTGCGCGCAAAGGCCCGCCGCAGCTCGCCCGGGTCCTGCGCCCGGGCCAGCCTGCGTTTTTCGACCAACCGCAGATAGGCGGTGAGCAGGCGGGCGATCAGGCTCACGCCAGTTTCGCCTCGATCGCCTCCCAGATTTTCGCGGCCACGTTGGTGCCGTCGAAGCGCTCGAGCTCCTGGATGCCGGTGGGCGAGGTGACGTTGATCTCGGTAAGCCAGTCGCCGATCACGTCGATGCCGACGAAAACCTGGCCCTTCTCGCGCAGGAGCGGCCCGATCCGCTTGCAGATCTCGCGGTCGCGATCGGTCAGCCCGGTCTTTTCCGCCCGCCCGCCGACATGCATGTTCGACCGCGTCTCGCCCTTGGCCGGCACCCGGTTGATCGCGCCGACGGCTTCCCCGTCGACCAGAATCACCCGCTTGTCGCCCTTGGCCACCGCGGGCAGGAATTTCTGCACGATCAGCGGCTCGCGCGAGAACCCGGCGAACAGCTCATGCAGCGAGGCGAGGTTGCCATCGGCCTGCGCCAGCTTGAAGACCCCCGCGCCGCCATTGCCGTAAAGCGGTTTGAGGATGATGTCGCCATGGCGGTCGCGGAACTCGCGCAGGGTCTGCAGGTCGCGGGCCACCGTCGTCGGCGGGGTGAGGTCGGGAAAGTCGAGCACCAGCAGCTTTTCCGGGTAGTTGCGCACCCAGAAGGGGTCATTGACCACCAGCGCCTTGCCCTTGAGCCGGTCGAGTAGATGGGTCGAGGTGATATAGGCCATGTCGAAGGGCGGGTCCTGGCGCAGCCAGACCACGTCGAAATCGGCCAGGTCGACCTCGCGCAGCGGGCCAAGCTCGGCATGGTCGCCCTGCACCCGCCGGACCCGCAGGTCCTGGCCCCGGGCGGTGATGCGCCCCTCCTGGTAGGCCAGTTGATCGGGCACGTAGTAGAACAACTCGTGCCCCCGGGCCTGGGCCTCCTCGGCCAGCCGGAAGGAGCTGTCGGCATTGATGTCCACGGCCCCGATCGGGTCCATCTGAAAGGCGATTTTCATGGGCTGTTCCCGCGCTGTTGCCTGCCCATAGATGCCGCAAGGACCCGCCGGGTTCAATGGCACATGCGGCCCGCCCTACCAGGCCAGCAGCGCGCCCTCGTGGATTTCGACCCGCCCGGTGCCATCCATCAGCGCCGCGTCGAAGCGGATATCGCTGAGCAGGCCCTGCGGGCAAGACCCCAGGTATTCCTCCGCCGCGGCATGGATGCGGGCCACCTGGGCAGGGGAGATTCGCGCCAGGGCCCCGGCGAAATCGCGCCCCTTCTTGACCTCGGCAAAGACGAGGGTGCCATCCCTATCCTGCAGGATCAGGTCGATCTCGCCGCCGCGGCCGCGCCAGCGGCGTTCCAGCACGCGGTGCCCGGCATCGCGGTAGACCCGCGCGATCGCCTCTTCGGCGGCGGCCCCGGCGAGGCGATTGCGGGTGCCGCGCCGCGCGCGGGCGGCGCCCACACCGGTGGCATGAAAATCGAGCGGCATGGCATCCCCCTGCGATGTCAGTCTTTCGACAACTCTAGGGCCATTTGGTAAATGTTTCGTTTCTTCCGGCCAAAGGCCCGGGCCACCACCTCGGCCGCGTCGCGCACGGTCATGGTTTCCAGCGCCTGTCGCAGGGCGGTCTCGATATCCTCGGCGCTGCTGTCCTCGGCGCTGCCCTTGCCGATGACCACGACGAACTCGCCCCTGGGCTCGGTCGCCGCGATCTGCTGCGCCAACTCGCCCAGCGGCGCGCGCACCACCTCCTCGAACCTCTTGGTCAGCTCCCGGCAGGTCGCCGCCGGGCGCGCGGGGCCCAGCACCTCGGCGGCATCGGCCAGCATCGCCGCCACCCGGCGCGGCGATTCGTAGAACACCAGCGTCGCGGCGATGCCCGCCAGGTCCTCCAGCGCCTTGCGGCGCGCGGTGGCCGCGGACGGCAGGAACCCGGCGAAAAAGAACCGGTCGGTCGGCAATCCCGCCACGTTGAGCGCCGCCAGCACCGCCGAGGCCCCGGGCGCGGCCATCACCGGAATCCCCGCCACGGCGGCGCTTCGGGCCAGGTCGAAGCCGGGATCGGAGATCAGCGGCGTGCCGGCCTCGGAGGCATAGGCCACGGCCTGCCCCTCGGCCAGCGCCGCCAGCAATGCCGGGCGCACCGCGTCGCCGTTGTGTTCGTGATAGGCGCGGATCTGGCGGCCCTGCAGCGGCACGCCGTGCAGTTCCATCAGCCGGCGCAGCGACCGCGTGTCCTCGGCCGCCAGCACATCCGCCCCGGCGAGGATGTCGAGCGCGCGCAGGGTGATGTCGCGGGCATTGCCGATCGGCACCGCCACGAAGTGCAGCCCGCGGGCCAGCGGACGGGCGTCTCTCTGCCAGTTCCAGTCTTCCGTTGCATTCCCCACTGGACCCGCCTCGCTCTGTGACTATTATCGCGCAAACCCACGCGGCCCGCGCCGCGCCGCAAAACCGATGAAGTGAGATAGCCCATGTTTGCCGTTTTGTCCGCCGCCCGCAAGCGGCTGCGCCTGCCCCGCCTCGCCCGTGTCGCCGCAGCCGCGCTGGGCCTGGCGGCACTGGCCGCCTGCGAGCCGATCCAGCTTGTCGGCGGCGACAGCGGCCAGCGGATCGACACCTCGAAACCGGTGCCCGTGGCGCTTTTGGTGCCGAAAAGCGATGCCGGCGCTGGCGCCGTGGCGCGCTCGATCGAGAATGCCGCGCGGCTGGCGGTGGCCGAGCTTGACGGGGTGCGCATCGACCTGCGGGTCTATGACACCGCCGGCAATGCCGCGACCGCAGCGGCCCAGGCCCAGAAGGCCGTCGACCAGGGCGCCAAGATCATCCTCGGGCCGCTGTTCGGCGAATCGGCCAATGCGGTGGGCGTGCAGGTGGCCGACGACAACGTCAACGTGCTCAGCTTCTCCAACAACCCGTCGATTGCCGGCGGCAATGTCTTTATCCTGGGCGCCACCTTCCGCAATACCGCCAACCGCCTGCTGGGCCATGCCGCGCGCAATGGCAAGCGGACGGTGACGGTGGTCTATCCCAACAACGTCGAAGGCCAGTTCGGCAATGTCGCGATCCGCGCCGCGGCCGCCGCGAACGGCATCCAGATCACCGCCTCCGAGAGCTTCGAGTTCAGCCAGGCCGGCGTGGTCGGCGCCATGCCGCGGATCGCCGCCGCGGCGCGCAGTTCCGACGCGGTCTTCCTGACCTCGAACGCCGCCGGCGCCCTGCCGCTGCTGGCCCAGCTGATGCCGGAAAACGGCGTCAACCCGGCGACCACCCAGTATATCGGCCTCGCGCGCTGGGACGTGCCGCCGCAGACCGTGAGCCTTGCCGGGTTGCAGAACGGCTGGTTCGCCCTGCCCGACCAGAGCCGCACCAACAGCTTCAACAGCCGCTACCAGGCGGCCTATGGCGCCGCGCCGCATCCGCTGGCGGGTCTCGGCTTCGACGGGATCGCGGCCATCGGCGCGCTCGTCAAGCAAGGCAAATCCGACGCCCTGACACGGGGCGCCCTGACCCAAACGGCCGGCTTCCAGGGGGTTGGCGGGGTCTTCCGCCTGCTGCCCGACGGCACCAACGAGCGCGCGCTGGCGGTGGCCACGATCCGCGACAAGAAAGTGGTGATCCTTGACCCAGCCCCGACCCGATTTGGCGGCGCCGGTTTCTGACACGGCCAGGACCCTCGGTCCCGAAGACCGGCTGATCTGCCCGCCCGGCGAGATCTTCGACGCCGATGCGGCCCAGGCGCTGATCGCCACTTTCGACCGCGCCGAGCAGGCCGAGTTCCGCAAGGCGCTGGTCGCCCATCTGCTGGCGGCGCGCAAAGCCGGCATGGAGGTGATCGCCGGCCACCTGCGGCAAAGCCCGCTGGCGGCGCGGCCGGCCAAGCGCTCTTATACCTGGCTGACCGATCAACTGGTGCTGACCGCCTGGCAGGTGGCCACCGGGCTGCTGCATCCGCTGGCCAACCCGACCGAGGGCGAGCGGCTGGCGCTGATCGCGGTCGGCGGCTACGGGCGCGGCGAGATGGCGCCCTATTCCGACGTCGACCTGCTGTTCCTGACGCCGCACAAGATCACGCCCTGGGCCGAGAGCGTGATCGAATCGATGCTCTACATCCTGTGGGACCTGCGGCTCAAGGTCGGCCATGCCTCGCGCACGGTGCGCGATTGCCTGCGGCTGGCGGGCGAGGATTTCACCATCCGCACCGCGCTTCTGGAACACCGGCTGCTGGCCGGGGACGCGGCGCTGGCGCACAAGCTCGATACCCGGCTGGCGAAGGACCTGTTCGAGGGCACCGAGCGGGAATTCGTCGAGGCCAAGCTGGAGGAACGCGACGCCCGGCACGACAAGCAGGGCGGCCAGCGCTACATGGTCGAGCCCAACGTCAAGGAGGGCAAGGGCGGGCTGCGCGACCTGCAATCGCTCTACTGGATCGCCAAGTATGTCCATCACGTCGATCATTCCAGCGACCTGGTGCCGCTGGGCGTATTTCGCCCCGAGGAATACCGCACCTTCGAGGAGGCCGAGAACTTCCTCTGGGCGACCCGCTGTCACCTGCACCTGGTCGCCCGGCGGCCACAGGAGCAACTGACCTTCGACCTGCAGGTCGAGGTCGCCGAGGCGATGGGCTATGTCGACAAGGGCGGGCGCCGGGCGGTCGAGCATTTCATGCAGGATTTCTTCCTGCACGCCACCGCGGTGGGCGACCTGACCCGCATCTTCCTCACCGCGCTCGAGGCCGATCACACCAAGGGCCCGGCCTTTCTGGAGCGGCTGTTCCGCCAGGCGCGCCATGTCCGCATCCGGGCGAAGGAAGGCTATGCGCTGGTCAACGGCCGGCTGGCGATCACCGACGAGACGAAGTTCCTGTCGGACAACCTCAACCTGCTGCGGCTGTTCGAGGAGGCGCTGCGCTCGGACCTGCTGGTCCACCCCGATGCCATGCGGCTGGTCAAGGCCAACCTTCACCTGATCGACGACGACATGCGCCGCAACCCGGCGGCGGCCAAGCTGTTTCTCGACCTGCTGCTGAAACACGGCAACCCGGAACGGGCGCTGCGGCGGATGAACGAGCTGGGCGTGCTGGCCGCCTTCATCCCGGAATTCGCGCCGATCGTGGCGATGATGCAGTTCAACATGTACCATCACTACACGGTGGACGAACACACCATCCAGGTGATCCACCACCTGGCCGAGATCGAACGCGGCGAACTGGGCGAGGAACTGCCGGTGTCGACCGAGATCATCGAGACCGGCATCGATCGCAAGGTGCTCTACGTGGCACTTCTGCTGCATGACATCGGCAAGGGGCGGGACGAGGATCATTCGATCCTCGGCGCGCGCATCGCCCGGACGGTGGCGCCGCGGCTGGGGCTGAACAAGCGCGAATGCGAGACCGTGGAATGGCTGGTGCGCTATCACCTGCTGATGTCCGACATGGCGCAGAAACGCGACATCGCCGACCCGCGCACGGTGCGCGATTTCGCCAAGGCGGTGAAGACGGTCGACCGGCTCAACCTGCTCTGCGTGATGACCGTCTGCGACATCCGCGGGGTGGGGCCGGGCACCTGGAACAACTGGAAGGCGGCGCTCTTGCGCGCGCTCTATCGCCAGACCCGGCGGGCGCTGGAAGGCGGGATGGAGGCGCTCAACCGCGAAAACCGCGGCACCGAGGCCAAGAAAATGCTGCGCCAGGCGCTGTCGGACTGGCCCGACAAGGATCTCAAGCTCGAGACCGGGCGGCACTACCCGCCCTATTGGCAGGGGATGCATGTCACCGCGCATGTGGTCTTTGCCAACCTCCTGCGCGACCTGGCCGATGACGAGATCGCCATCGACCTGCACCCCGACGAGGACCGCGACGCCACCCGCGTCTGCTTTGCCATGGCCGACCATCCGGGCATCTTCAGCCGGATGTGCGGTGCCCTGACCCTGGTGGGGGCCAACGTGGTGGATGCGCGGACCTTCACCACCAAGGACGGTTTCGCCACCGCCGCCTTCTGGGTGCAGGATGCCGAGGGCGCGCCCTACGAGGCGGCCAAGCTGCCCAGGATGCGCACCATGATCCACAAGACCTTCCTGGGCGAGGTGGTCACCGGTGAAGCGATCAAGTCGCGCGACAAGATCAAGAAGCGCGAACGCGCCTTCCGGGTGCCGACGCATATCACCTTCGACAACGATGGATCCGAGATCTACACGATCATCGAGGTCGACACCCGCGACCGGCCCGGCCTGCTGTTCGACCTGACGCGGACGCTGGCCAATGCCAATGTCTATATCTCCTCGGCGGTGATCGCCACCTATGGCGAGCAGGTGGTGGACAGCTTCTACGTCAAGGACATGTTCGGACTGAAGTTCCACTCCCCGGCGAAACAGAAGGCGCTGGAGCGCAAGCTGCGCGAGGCGATCCAGGCCGGATCGGAACGGGCGCATTCATCGTGAAGACCCGCCTTGGGAATTGGCCATTTCCGCCGTTCACCCTTGTTTTCGCCACGCCTTGCGCGTGTCGACCGGCTGGGGGGCCAGCCCCCCAGACCCCCCGGGATATTTTGGAACCAGAGAAGTCCTGGACCGGTCCTGATCTTCTCTGGTTTTCCAAGTATCCCGGGGGTGAGGCCGAAGGCCGAGGGGGCTGGCCCCCTTTCTTCCTGCGTCCCTGTTCACCCGGTTCCCAGGTAGGCGCGCAGATCCGGCGGCGGGTCGGCGAACAGCGGGCCGGTGTCGCGGGGCGGGTGCAGCACCCCCTCCGAGACCAGCGCGGTCTGGTCGGCCACGCGCCTGGCATCCTCCGGGGCATGGCTGACCATGATCACCGCGATCCCCTGCTCGCCCGCCAGACGGGCGACCAGGTCCAGCATCTCGGCCCGCAGCGCCGGGCCCAGGGCCGAGAAGGGTTCGTCCAGCAGCATCAGCGGCCGGTCCTGCAAGAGCACCCGGGCCAGCGCGGCCCGGCCCTGTTGGCCGCCGGACAACTCTGCGGGTTTGCGGGGCTCCATGCCGCGCAAGCCGACCTGCTCCAGCGCCCGGGCCACCTGCGCCAGTTGGCGGGACGAGGGGCGGCGGGTGGTGAGGGCGAGCGCGAGGTTGGCGGCGAGGGTGAGATGCGGGAAGAGGTTGTTGTCCTGGAACAGGATGCTGACCGGGCGTCTGGCCGGGGCCTGCCCGCCGATCTCGTCTCCGTTCCACAGGATGCGCCCGCGCTGCGGCGCAAAGAACCCGGCGATCATGTTGAGGAGGGTGGATTTGCCCGCGCCGGAGGGGCCGATCAAGGCGGTGATCGGCGCGCCGAAGGTGCAATCCGCGGTCAGGCGAAAGTCGTCCTGGACGATCTCGATGTCCCGCAACTCAAGCATCGGCGCGGCCTCCCCGGTCCAGCAGCCAGAAGAGCCCGAGACTGAGACCCAGCAGCAGAAGCGCCGCGCCCTGGGCGGCCTCCATCCGGTAGGCCCCCATCAGGCCGTAAAGCTGCAGGGGCAGCGTGGCGTGATCGCCATCGGCAAAGAGCGCGATGACCCCCAGATCGCCCATCGACAGCGCCGCCGTCAGCCCCGCGGCAAAGCCCAGCGGCCGGCGCAGGCGCGGCAGCAGGACGATGCGCCAGAGCGCCCAGCCGGTAATCCCCAGCGTCGCCGCGAGCTGGCCGAAATCGGCCCGCGCGGCGTCCAGCTCGGGGCGCAGGATGCGCAGCACGAACGGCAGCGCCATCAGTGCATTGACCAAAAGGGTGACGGGCAGCGCCGCCTCGGCGGGCCGCACGAAGGGCTGGACGACTAGGAACAGCCCGGTGCCCAGCACGAGGCCCGAAACCGCCACGCCCAGAAGCCCTGCCAGTTCCCCCGCCCGGGTCGCCAGCGGCAGGGCCAGCGCGAGGGTCAGCGCGGTCGCGCCCAGTGCCACGATCAGCGAGCGCAGGGCGGCCTGCCAGACCTCGGGCGGCAGGGCAAACAGCCCTGGCAGCCCGGCCAGCACGATCATCGCCAGCGGCGTCAGCAGGAACAGGGCGGCCAGGGCGATCCAGCCGAAATCGCCCACTTTCGCGGCATGGCCCTGCCCGTCCCAGCGTTGGTGCAACCGGTCGAGCCCGGCGCCGAAGCCGTCGGGCGGCGACAGTGCCAGAAGCGCCAACGCCGCCGCGACCCCGAGCGCCAGTTGCACCAGCGCCAGGGTCGCCGCGCGGGCCAGGTCGAAATCGAACTTGAAGGCCTGGTAGATCGCCAGTTCCACCGTGGTCGCCCGCGGCCCGCCGCCCAGCGTCAGCGCCACGGCAAAGGAGGTCAGGCAGATCACGAAGATCACCGTGAAGGCCCCCGGCGCGATCCGCCGCAGCATCGGCCGTTCCAGCAGTCGGCCCACCGGCGCGTCGAGCGAGGCGGCCAGCCGGAAGCGCTCGGCCGGGATCGCCAGCCAGCCTTGCAGGATCAGCCGGGTGGCCAAGGGCAGGTTGAAGAAGACATGCGCCAGGATCACCCCGTGATAGCCATAGATGTCCATCCGCGGCAGGCCCAGCCCGCCGCCCAGCCGGTTGACCAGCCCGTTGCCGCCGAAGACCGCCAGGAGGCCCAGCACCGCGACGATCACCGGCAGGATGAAGGGCGCCCCCAGCAGCGCGATCAGCGCCGAGCGGCCCGGAAACCTCTGCCGCGACAGGGCGCGCGCCACCGGGATGGCCAGCGCCACGCTGACCGCCGCCGAGACCGCCGCCTGCCAGAGGGTGAACCACAGCGCCGCCAGGTCCGGCGCGCCCAGCGCGCCCAGCCCCCCGGCGCGCCAGATCACCGCCCCCAACGGGCCGATCACCAGCGCCGCGACCAGCGCCGCCCAGAGACCGGGGCCAAGGCGGGACACGCCGGTCAGCGCGACAGCGCGCTGCGCCATGCCTCGATGGCCTCGTCGCGCAGGTCTGCCGCCGCGTCCTCGTCGTAGAACAGCACCTTGTCCGGCATCGGCAACTCGCGGAAGCCCTCGGGCCATTTCTCGCGCGGCAACGCCGCGGGGAGCGACCAGTTGGAGGTCGGGATCATCGCCTGGAAATCCTCGGTCAGGACGTAATCCATGAACTGATCGGCCAGGTCCGGCGTGTCGGTGCTGGCCAGCTTGGCGACCAGTTCGACCATGAAGTAATGCCCCTCGGGGAAGATCGCCGCCGATTTGGTCAGGTCGTCCTCGGCGAGGATGTGATAGGCGGGCGAGGTGGTGTAGCTGAGCACCATGTCGGCCTCGCCATCGGTGAAAAGGCCGTAGCTTTCCGACCAGCCCTTGGTGACCGTCACGATCTTGGGCGCGAGTTTCGCCCAGGCGGCTTCCGCGCCGTCGCCGTAGATCGCCTGGACCCAGAGCACCAGCGCGAGGCCGGAGATCGACGAGCGCGGATCCTGGATCACCAGCCGCAGGTCGTCGGGCGCATCGAGCAGCTCCTGGAAGGAGGTCGGCGGGCTCTCGACCCGGGTGTTGTCGTAGACAAAAGCGGTATGGGCATAGTTGAACGGCAGGAAGATGTCGTCCGCCCAGGCCACCGGCAGCGTCAGCGCCGAGGTGTCCCGCCCGTGCGGCGCGAAAAGCCCGCTGTCGCGTGCCTTGCGGGTGAGATCGGAGGTCAGGCCGATCACCACGTCGGCCTCGGTGCGCTTGCCCTCCAGCAGCAGGCGGGGCAGCAGATCGCCGGTCTTGAACACCAGGTCGCAGCCGCAGCGCGCCTCGAAGCCCTTTTCGATACCGGGGCCGGGGCCCCATTCGGAATTGAAGTAATCGCCTGCGTAGACAGTCAGCACGGGGGTCTCTGCCGCGGCCAGGCTGGCCGAGGCTGTCAAAAATCCCGCAACGAGGGTACGTCCCAGCATGGGAGATCTCCAGATGTTGTGGGCGGATTGGGGGGCTTGCCTTGGGCAACACACCTTCCCTCCGCCGGTTCTAGCCGGTTCAGGTTCAACGGGTCCGCACAGACTGCATCTCAGCCATGCGCAGCGGCATGGCTCCCCGAGGTGAGGCCTGTCTAGGCCGGCGGGCGCCCGGCTTCAAGCCGATAGTGCTTGAGGGTCGCAAGGCTCCGGCTTACACGAAGGGCAAACGGAGGGTCCGACATGAGCTTCAACACCTTTGGCCGCATGTTCCGCGTCACCACCTGGGGCGAAAGCCACGGGCCCGCGCTGGGGGCCACGGTGGATGGCTGCCCGCCCGGCGTCGGGATCGATCCGGCGTTCCTGCAGGTCTGGCTCGACAAGCGCAAGCCCGGCCAGAGCAAGCAGACCACCCAGCGCAAGGAGGCCGATGCGGTCGAGATCCTCTCGGGGGTCTTCGAGGGCAAGTCCACCGGCACGCCGATCCAGCTGATGATCCGCAATACCGACCAGCGGTCGAAGGACTACGGCGATATCGCCCGGAAGTTCCGCCCCGGTCATGCCGATATCACCTATTGGCAGAAATACGGCATCCGCGATTATCGCGGCGGCGGGCGGTCTTCGGCGCGCGAAACCGCCGCAAGGGTGGCGGCGGGTGGCGTGGCGCGGGCGGTGCTGGCGCAGATGCTGCCGGGGCTAAAGATCACCGGCTACATGGTGCAGATGGGCGAGAAGACGATCGACCGGGCGCGGTTTGACTGGGACCAGATCGGGCAGAATGATTTCTGGGTGCCCGATGCCGGGGTGGTCGACGAGTGGGACGCCTACCTGACCCGGCTGCGCAAGGACGAGCACAATTCGGTCGGCGCGGTGATCGAGGTGGTGGCGCAGGGCGCTCCCGCGGGCCTCGGGGCGCCGGTCTATGGCAAGCTGGATACCGATCTTGCGACGGCGATGATGTCGATCAATGCGGTGAAGGCGGTGGAGATCGGCGACGGCATGGCGACGGCGGCCCTGACCGGGTCCGAGAACGCCGACGAGATCTTCATGGGACCGGAGGGGCCGGTCTATTCCTCGAACCACGCGGGCGGCATCCTGGGGGGCATCTCCACCGGGCAGGACATCGTGGTGCGCTTTGCGGTCAAGCCGACCTCGTCGATCCTGACTGCGCGCAAGACGATCACCACGTCGGGCGAGGAGACTGAGATCATCACCAAGGGCCGTCATGATCCCTGCGTCGGCATCCGCGCGGTGCCGGTGGGCGAGGCGATGATGGCCTGCGTGCTGCTCGATCACATCCTGATGCACCGCGGCCAGGTCGGCGGCAAGGTGGGCGAAACGGCGGGCCGGATCGGCTGACGCAGGCCGCGCGCGATCCGCAGTCCCGGACTTGATCCGGGACCTCATCTCCCGCTCGCCAAGAGGTCCCGGATCAAGTCCGGGACTGCGGCGGGCGGTAGGGTCTCAGAGCGCGCCTTTGGTCGAAGGGATGGCGTCGGCCTTCCGGGGATCGGTCTCCACGGCATCACGCAGGGCGCGGGCCACGGCCTTGAAAGCCGCCTCGGTGATATGGTGCGAATTCACCCCGTGCAGCGCGTCGACATGCAGGGTGATGCCGCCATGGGTGCTCAGCGCCTGGAAGAACTCGCGCACCAGCTCGGTGTCGAAGGTGCCGATCTTGGCCGAAGGCAGATCGACGTTCCAGATCAGGAAAGGCCGCGCCGAGAGGTCCAGCGCCGCGCGCACCAGGGCGTCGTCCATCGGCAAGAGGCAGGCGCCGTAGCGGCGGATGCCGGTCTTGTCGCCCAGCGCCTTGACCAGCGCCTGGCCGATGGCGATGCCGGTGTCCTCGACCGTGTGGTGATCGTCGATATGCAGGTCGCCCTTGGCGCGCACGGTCATGTCGATCAGCGAATGGCGCGACAACTGGTCCAGCATGTGATCGAAGAACCCGACCCCGGTCTGGTTGTCGTACCTGCCGCTGCCGTCAAGATCGAGCGTGACGGTTATGCTGGTTTCCGCGGTCTCGCGGGTGATGGTGGCGCTGCGCATCGGGCTCATCCTTTAAAGTCGGCGCCTTATAGGCCGCCCCCGCGCCGCGGCCAAGAGGCGCCGCCGCGCTTTTCGCCGCTTGTGCGCACCCGGCCACTGTGCCAGCCTCTCCGCAAGAAGGAGCATTGCCGATGACCACCTGCGTCTTTGTCCAGATCCGCTGCAAGCCCGGCACCACCTACAAGGTGGCCGAGGAAATCGCCCTGCGCGAGATCCATTCCGAGCTTTATTCCACCAGCGGCGATTTCGACCTGCTGATGAAGATCTACATCCCCGACAACCACGACGTCGGCAAGTACATCAACGACCACCTGCTCGACATCCCCGGCATCGAACGCTCGCGCACCACGCTGACCTTCAAGGCGTTCTGACCGGACCCAAACCGCGCGCGGACCGAACCCGGACCGGCCTCAGACCGGATGATCCGGCGCCTTGCCCGAGACCGCGAGGTAGGGCTTGGTCACGTCCTTCACCGTCACCTCCAGCGCCTCGACCGAGAGCCGCAGCGCGCCGTCGCCGGCCAGCGTCAGCAGCACGTCGCCGGTGCCGTCCTCGCCCGGCTCGAACCCGACCGCCAGCAGCGACAGGACAAGGTCCTTGTCCGACCGGTCGACGCCCTGGCTGGCCACCTTCAGCACGTTGTCGACCACCAGCAGCGTCTGCACCCGCTCAGGCGTGCGCCCGCGCCGCTGGGCGGCGGGCAGATCCTCCCAGCGGAAACGGTTGAGCAGGATGGCAAAGCGCCGCGCCCTGGGCTGCCAGCGCATCTCGGTGATCGGAAAGACCGCGTCCTGCGCCAGCGCCGAGAGCACCTGCAGATCCTCGAGATCCATCGCCGCAAGATAGAGCGGCGCCTCGCGTCCGTCCTCGAATGTGGCGTCCTGTCCGGTCATTCACTCACCCGTTCGATCCTGGCGCCCACGTCGCGCAGCTTTCGCACCACATGCTCATATCCGCGGTCCAGATGATAGACCCGGCTGACCCTTGTGTCGCCCTCGGCCGCCAGCCCGGCGAGGATCAGCGACACCGAGGCGCGCAGATCGGTCGCCATCACCGGCGCCCCCTTGAGCCGGTCGACCCCCACGACCCGGGCGGTGCCGCCATGCACCTCGATCCGCGCGCCCATGCGCATCAGTTCCGGCGCATGCATGAAGCGGTTCTCGAAAATGGTCTCGTCAAGCACCGAGGTGCCCTCGGCGGTACACATCAGCGCCATCATCTGCGCCTGCAGGTCGGTGGGAAAGCCGGGAAAGACCTCGGTGGTCACGTTGACCGCCCGGACCCGGCCATTGCGCCGCGCGACCTTGATGCCGCGGGGGGTCTCTTCGACCGAGATCCCGGCCTCGTCCAGCTTCTCGGCGAAGGCGGCCACCAGGTCGAGCCGCCCGCCGAGGCACTCGACCTCGCCGCCGGCAATCGCCGGGGCGATCATGTAGGTGCCCAGCTCGATCCGGTCGGTCACCACCGGATGGGTCGCGCCATGCAGCCGCTCAACCCCCTGGATGGTGATGGTCGAGGTGCCCTCGCCGTCGATCTGCGCGCCCATCTTGCGCAGGCAATGCACCAGGTCGACGATCTCGGGCTCGCGCGCCGCGTTCTTCAGCACCGTGGTGCCCCTGGCCAGCGTCGCCGCCATCACCGTGTTCTCGGTGGCGCCGACCGAGGCGAATTGCAGCTCATGCTCCGCGCCTTTCAGCCCGCCCGGCGCCTTGGCGTGCAGGTAGCCGTCCTTGAGCTCGATCTCGGCCCCCAGCGCCTCGAGCGCGGTGATATGCAGATCCATCGGCCGCGCCCCGATGGCACAGCCGCCGGGCAGCGAGACCACCGCCTGCCCCAGCCGCGCCAGCATCGGCCCCAGCACGAGGTTCGAGGCCCGCATCTTGCGCACGATGTCGTAATGCGCGGTATGGCTGGTCAGGTCGTGGCTCGACAGGGCGATGACCTGGCCGTCCTGCAGTTGCGACACCTCGGCGCCCAGCGATTGCAGCAGGGTGGTCATCGTCTTGATGTCCGACAGCCGCGGCGCATTGGTCAGCGTCAG
This sequence comes from Paracoccaceae bacterium, assembly GCA_006226775.1. Taxonomy (GTDB): domain Bacteria; phylum Pseudomonadota; class Alphaproteobacteria; order Rhodobacterales; family Rhodobacteraceae; genus Marinovum. The sequence goes on from SBGD01000030.1 coordinate 33,077, forward strand.
CGGTTCTTCGCTCAACAGCGTCGCCGGCATCAGCGTGAGACAGGCATTCTTGGCCCCTGCGATCGGGATCTGCCCGTTCAGCGGACCATTGCCCGTCACGATAATCGAATCCATGCCTCTATCAGTCCTTTTTCTCGTTCTGCTCGTCGTTCGGCCCATCGTCCGGCCCGCTTGCGGCCCTGGCCCTGCTCTGCGCCTTGCGCCGCGCCAGGTTGGCCTTCAACGCCGCCTTCAGCCGCGTTTCGCGGTCGGTCTGGCGGGGTTTGGGCGGCCCGGTCCTCTTGGTGTCATCACGGCTCATGGACCACTGGTATCGCAAGCGGAAAAAAGGGTCCAGATTGCCCTTGCGCTGGTGGGCATTTGCGTCTAATCACCCGCCACGCCGCGGCTGACGCCGCCGGCTCCGGCGCTGCTGTAGCTCAGAGGTAGAGCACTCCCTTGGTAAGGGAGAGGTCGAGAGTTCAATTCTCTCCAGCAGCACCATTCTGGTTCTCACCGATCCTGTCCGTTGATGAATGTCCACTCGGGCACGCATTCGGGCCGGTGCGCCTCTTTGTTATCCGGTCAAAGCGATTGCCTTCGGCCCCTGGCGTTTCTGGCGCTTGGGGAAATGCGGGCATCCCAAAGACGTGACGCCACAAGCTGCACAGGCCGATCCGGTGTGGCTGCAATGATCTGACGGGATGACTGGTGCCCCCACACGGACTCGAACCGCGGACCTACTGATTACAAATCAGTTGCTCTACCAGCTGAGCTATAGGGGCAGGCCCCGTTCCTCTAGATCCCCTTTCCCATCGGGGCAAGGGAAAATTGCCATCCGCGCCATGCCGGCTTTTCCCTGCCGCTGGCTCCAGTATAGTGCGGCCAGGCTCCAGACCACGGCAGGTTTCATGAAGATCGTTCTCCACGCCGGCGCACATGCCACCGATGACGACAGATTGCTGCGCTGCCTGCTGCGCAACGCGGATGATCTGCGCGACAAGGGGGTGGCGATACCGGGGCCCAGCCGCTACCGGCAGTTGCTCAGCGGCGCGCTCAGCGCGCTCAGCAAGGCCGATCCGGCGCCGGAGGCGCGCGACATCCTGCTCGAATCCGTGCTGAGCGAGGATCACAGCCATTTCGACCGCCTCGTGCTGAGCCACGAGCACATGTTCTGTGTCCCCAAGATCGCCCTCGGCGCCGGGCGGATCTATCCCCGGGCCGAGGAACGGCTGGCCAATGCCGCGCGGCTGTTTCGCGACGACGAGATCGCGCTCTTTCTGGGCATCCGCAACCCCGCCACCTGGCTGCCGGCGGTCTTTGCCCAGACCCCGCACCGCGCCTTCGACCTCTTTCTCAATGGTGCCGACCCGGCCTGGCTGCGCTGGTCCGAGCTGATCGAGCGCATCCGCCGGACCCTGCCCGACCTACCGATCACCGTCTGGTGCAACGAGGACAGCCCGCTGATCTGGGGCGAGATCGTGCGCGCCATGGCCGGGCTGCCCTCGGGCACCAGGATCACCGGCGCCTTCGACCTGCTGGCCCGGATCATGACCAAGGAGGGGATGGTGCGCTTTCGCGCCTATCTCAAGGCCCATCCCGGCCTGGCCGAGCCGCAGAAACGCCGGGTGATGATCGCCTTTCTCGACAAGTACGCCCTCGACGAGGCGGTCGAGGAAGAACTCGATATTCCCGGCTGGACCGAGGATTACGTCGCCGGCCTGTCGGAGATGTACGAGCGCGATGTCGATGCGATCGCCGGGATCGACAGGGTGACGCTGATTTCGGCATGACACCCGAAAGCGATTTGAATACTTTTTGAACGGGTCAGCACTGTTTACCCGCCGCGATCAACCGTTTAACCATGCCGCAATGCAACAAGTGGAAACATCCGACATGTCCGACTTCCAGAAAATTCTGATCGCCAACCGGGGCGAGATTGCCATCCGCATCATGCGCGCGGCGAACGAGATGGGGAAGAAGACCGTCGCCGTCTATGCCGAGGAAGACAAGCTGGGCCTGCACCGGTTCAAGGCCGACGAGGCTTACCGCATCGGCGAGGGGCTGGGGCCGGTGGCCGCCTATCTCTCGATCGACGAGATCATCCGCGTGGCCAAGATGTCGGGCGCTGATGCGATCCATCCGGGTTACGGGCTCTTGTCGGAGAACCCCGATTTCGTCGATGCCTGCGTCGAGAACGGAATCGCCTTCATCGGCCCCCGGGCCGAGACCATGCGGGCGCTCGGCGACAAGGCCAGCGCGCGGAAGGTGGCGGTCGAGGCCGGGGTGCCGGTCATTCCGGCGACGGAAGTCCTGGGCGATGATTTCGACAAGATCGCCAGGGAGGCCGAGGAGATCGGCTATCCCTTGATGCTCAAGGCCTCCTGGGGCGGTGGCGGGCGCGGGATGCGGCCGATCAACGGGCCGGATGAATTGAAGGAAAAGGTGCTGGAGGGGCGGCGCGAGGCCGAAGCGGCCTTTGGCAATGGCGAGGGTTATCTGGAGAAGATGATCATTCGCGCGCGGCACGTCGAGGTGCAGATCCTCGGCGACAAGCAGGGCAATATCTATCACCTGTATGAGCGCGACTGCTCGGTCCAGCGGCGCAACCAGAAGGTCGTGGAGCGCGCGCCTGCGCCCTACCTGTCGGAAGCGCAGCGCGAGGAGATCTGCGAGCTGGGCCGCAAGATCTGCGCCCATGTGAACTATGAATGCGCCGGCACGGTCGAATTCCTGATGGATATGGAAACCGGCAAGTTCTACTTCATCGAGGTCAACCCCCGGGTGCAGGTCGAACATACCGTCACCGAGGAAGTCACCGGCATCGACATCGTTCAGGCGCAGATCATGATCGCCGAGGGCAAGTCGCTGGCCGAGGCGACCGGCAAGGCCAGCCAGTACGACATCCGGCTGAACGGCCATGCGCTGCAGACCCGGGTGACCACCGAGGATCCGCAGAACAACTTCATCCCCGATTATGGCCGGATCACCGCCTACCGTTCGGCCACCGGCATGGGCATCCGGCTCGACGGAGGCACGGCCTATGCCGGCGGGGTCATCACGCGGTACTACGATTCGCTGCTCACGAAAGTGACCGCCTGGGCGCAGACGCCGGAGAAGGCGATTGCCCGCATGGATCGTGCGCTGCGCGAATTCCGCGTGCGGGGCGTGTCGACGAACATTGCCTTTGTCGAGAACCTGCTGAAGCACCCGACCTTCCTCAACAACCAGTACCACACCAAGTTCATCGACGAGACGCCCGAGCTTTTCGACTTCAAGAAGCGCCGCGACCGGGGCACCAAGGTGCTGACCTATATCGCCGACATCACCGTCAACGGGCACCCCGAGGTGCAGGGCCGTCCCAAGCCGCATCCCGACCTGAAGCCCGCCAAGCCCCCGGCACAACGCGCCGAGCCGGTGCCCGGCACCCGCAACCTGCTGGAAGAAAAGGGCCCGCAGGCGGTGGCCGACTGGATGGCGGCACAGAAGCAGGTGCTGATCACCGACACCGCCATGCGCGACGGGCACCAGTCGCTGCTGGCCACGCGGATGCGCTCGATCGACATGATCCAGGTGGCCCCGGCCTATGCCGCCAACCTGCCGCAACTGTTCAGCGTAGAATGCTGGGGCGGGGCCACCTTCGACGTGGCCTACCGCTTCCTGCAGGAATGTCCCTGGCAGCGCCTGCGCGACCTGCGCAAGCGGATGCCCAATATCATGACCCAGATGCTGCTGCGCGGCTCCAATGGCGTGGGCTACACGAATTACCCCGACAACGTGGTGCAGTTCTTCGTCAAACAGGCGGCGGAGACCGGCGTCGATGTCTTCCGCGTCTTCGATTCGCTCAATTGGGTCGAGAACATGCGCGTGGCGATGGATGCGGTGGTCGAGGCCAACAAGGTCTGCGAAGGCGCGGTCTGCTATACCGGCGATTACCGCGATCCCGAGCGGTCGAAATACGACATGAAATACTATGTCGAGATGGGCAAGCAGCTGCGCGATGCCGGCGCCCATGTGCTGGGGCTCAAGGACATGGCGGGGCTGTTGAAACCCTCTGCCGCCGGGCCGCTGGTCCGCACGCTGAAGGAAGAGGTCGGCCTGCCGATCCATTTCCACACGCACGATACCTCGGGTGCCGCCATCGGCTCGATCATGGCGGCGGCGGCTGCCGGAGTGGATGCGGTCGACGGCGCGATGGATGCGCTTTCTGGCAATACCTCGCAGCCGACGCTGGGTTCCATCGTCGAGGCGCTGCGCTTTACCGAGCGTGACACCGGCCTCGACATGCGCGCGATCCGCGAGATCTCGAACTACTGGGATGCGGTGCGCGGCCAGTATGCGGCCTTTGAGTCGAGCATGCAGGCCCCGGCCTCCGAGGTCTATCTGCACGAGATGCCCGGCGGCCAGTTCACCAACCTCAAGACCCAGGCCCGCAGCCTCGGCCTCGAGGAGCGCTGGCACGAGGTGGCGCAGGCCTATGCCGACGTCAACATGATGTTCGGCGATATCGTCAAGGTCACGCCGTCGTCGAAGGTGGTGGGCGACATGGCGCTGATGATGGTCTCCCAGGGTCTGACCCGGGCCGAGGTCGAGGACCCGAAGGTCGATGTCAGCTTCCCCGATTCGGTGATCGACATGATGAAGGGCAACCTTGGCCAGCCGCCGGGCGGCTTTCCCGAAGGCATCATGAAAAAGGTGCTGAAGGGCGAAAAGCCCGACCTCGAACGCCCCGGCAAGCGCCTGCCTCCGGTCGATATCGAGACGGTGCGCAAGGAGCTTGCCGAGGAGCTCAACGGCCTGAAGATCGACGACGAGGATCTGAACGGCTACCTGATGTATCCCAAGGTTTTCCTCGATTACATGGGCCGTCACCGCACCTATGGGCCGGTCCGCTCGCTGCCGACGCATTGCTTCTTCTACGGCATGGAACCGGGCGAGGAGGTCACCGCCGAGATCGACCCGGGCAAGACGCTGGAGATCCGGCTCCTGGCGGTGGGCGACACCCAGGAGGACGGCGAGGTGCGGGTGTTCTTCGACCTCAACGGCCAGCCCCGGGTGATCCGCGTGCTCGACCGCAAGGCCGCCAGCACCTCTGCCGCGCGGCCCAAGGCCGAGGCCGGCAACCCTGCCCATGTCGGCGCGCCGATGCCGGGCGTGGTGGCCACCGTCGCGGTCAAGCCGGGCGATACGGTCAAGGAGGGCATGCTGCTGCTGACCATCGAGGCGATGAAGATGGAAACCGGCATCCACGCCGAGCGCGAGGCGGTGGTCAAGGCGGTCAACGTCCAGCCCGGCAGCCAGATCGACGCCAAGGACCTGCTGGTCGAGTTCGAGTAGGCGGGCCTGTCGGCTCCGTCACGCCGCCCCTGTCGCAGGACGGGGGCGGTTTCTTTTTGTCTGCCGTACGGGTCAGCGCGGACCACCCGTCAATGCGCATCCGCCCCCAGCAACAGCATGCCCGCGACCAGTAGCGCCACGCCAAGGACGCTTGAGAGGCTCAGCGTCTGGTTGAAGGCAAGGACGCTGACCGCGACCGATCCGACCGAGCCGATGCCGGTCCAGATCGGATAGGCGATGCCCAAGGGCAGCCGCGCCATGGCGGCATAGAGCGCGACGAAGCTCGCCACCATCGCCACGACGGTCAAGGCCCCGAGCATCCACGAGAATCGTGTGCCCAGCACCTTCAGGCCGGTCGCCCAAAGCACCTCCAGCGCGCCGGCAGTGAACAGAAAAATCCAGGCCATCCGACCCTCCCGTGAGTGCAGGTCGTCCTGGCGAAGCCCGGGCCAAGGCCGGGTCGTCCCGGCGGGCGGATCGCGGGTCTGGTACAAGCGGCGGTGCGCGCTGTCAATTGCAACGCGCCGCAGAACGATCATGTCGGAAAATGGCAGGGGCAGCAGGGCTCGAACCCGCGACCTACGGTTTTGGAGACCGTCGCTCTACCAGCTGAGCTATACCCCTGTGGCCGGGTGATCGGATACTACCGCCCCCCGGCGAAATCAAGAGCCGAATTCACCCTTTGCGCCCGGCGGTCAGGAATGGCCCTCGATCAGCGCCGCCATCAGCCCGGTTTCCTCTTCGGTCAGGTCGGTCAGCGGCGCGCGCACCGGCCCGCTCTCGAAGCCGCGCAGCCGGACGCCGGCCTTGATCGCCGAGACCGCGTAGCCGGTCTTGCGGTCGCGGATATCGGCGAAGGGATAGTAAAAGTCGCGCAACATCGCGGCGCAGGTGGCGTCGTCGCCGGCGACAAAGGCGGCGTGGAACTTCAGCGCGGTCTCCGGCACGAAGTTGAACACCGCCGAGGAATAGGTGTCGACCCCCGCCCCGCGGAAGGCCTGGGCGAAAAGCTCATGCGTCGGCATGCCGCCGATATAGGCCAGCCGGTCGCCGTTCTGGATGGTGATCCGGCGCACGGTGTCGATATCGCCGGTGCCGTCCTTGAACCCGATCAGGTTGGGGCAATCCTCGGCCAGTTGCGCCAGGGTCCCGGCGTTCACCACCGACTGGCCGCGGTTGTAGACGATCACCCCCATCTTGGTGGCGCGGCAGACGGTGCGGATGTGATCGGCGATGCCGTCCTGCGGCGCCGAGATCAGGTAATGCGGCAACAGCAGGATGCCGTCGCCGCCCGCGGCCTCGATGCCCTGGGCCATCTCGACCGCCATGCGGGTGCCATAGCCGCAACCGGCGATGATCGGCTGGCCGGACTGGGCGGCCTTGGCGGTCCTGACCACCTCGACCACCTCGGCGGGGCTGAGCGAGAACAACTCGCCGGTGCCGCCGGCGACGATCAGCCCGGCGATCTTGTGCGGCTCCAGCCATTCGAGATGGGCGGAAAAGGCCGCCGGGTTGAACCGGTCCTCGGCATCGAAGGGGGTGACGGGAAAGGACAGAAGGCCGCTGCGGATGATGTCGCGCAATTCGGTCGGTGCAATCATGGGTCTGGATCTCGCTCAATCGTCGGTTTCGTGAATGCCGTCGGCGGTGAAGGTCCCGCCCTGGTAGACCACCTGCGGCGCATCGGCGGCGGGCTTGTCCATCTCGGCATCCAGCTTTGCGCGGAACTGCTCGGAATCGTCCTGCGGGCGCCAGCCCAGCCAGTCGACGTTGGAATTGTCCCACCACGACGAGGCGTTGTTCGACGCGCCATAGATGATCGGACAGCCCAGTTTCGGCACGTCGAAGACACGCTCGATCAGGCGCACGAAATCGGCATAGCTCAGCCAGGTCGACAGCATCCGGTGATCGGCCGGCCCCGGAAAGGACGAGCCGATGCGCACGATGGCGGTCTCCTGGCCGAACTTGTCGTGGTACATGCTGGCCAGCGCCTCGCCAAAGACCTTGGACACGCCGTAAAGGCTGTCGGGCCGGGGCGGCACCGCGTTGTCGATCCGCTGGTCCTGCCGGTAGAAGCCGATGGCATGGTTGGACGAGGCAAAGACGATGCGGGGCATGCCGTGCCGGCGCGCCGCCTCGTAGAGGTTGAAGACGCCTTCGATATTGGAATCCCGGACCACCTGCCAGGTGCCCTCCACCGATTTGCCGCCGAAATGCACGATCCCGTCGCAATCCGCCACCAGCGCCTCGACCGCATCCTTGTCGGCCAGGTCACAGGGCAGGATTTCCTCGTTCGCCGCGGCGTCGCCCATGTCGGCCATGTCCGACAGCCGGATGGTCTCGGCCAGATGCGCAAGCCGCTTGCGCATTTCCGAGCCCAGACCGCCCGCCGCACCCGTGATCAGTAGCCGTTTCATGCAAGTCCCTTTCGTTGTCCCTGCCCCGCCCTTAGCAAGTTATCATACAAATTTCCAGAGTTGTTTCATGAGTCTCGGAATTTTCCCGGCAAATTTCCCGGCGCAATATCCGACCGAAAAAGTCGGCATTGACAGAAGAAAGCAAAATAGTCAGGAATGCCCCATCGCAATCGACCCGCCGACAGGCGTCTTCGGCCCGGACCCCCGCGGCCCGTTCCGGGCGCCGGGTACACAGACCTCGAAGAAGGACCCCCACGATGAAACCCCTCACCCTCGCGCTGGCCCTGACCTGCGGCACCGCCTTGCCGGTGCTGGCCGGCAAAGCCGATGTCCTGAACACCTATGCCGATATCGCCCATGCCGGCTATGACGACAGCCTGAAAACGGCGCAGGTCCTGCAGGCGGCGGTCGAGGCCCTGCTGGCCGACCCCTCCGCCGAAGCGCTGCAGGCGGCCCGCGCCGCATGGATCTCTGCCCGCGTGCCCTATCAGCAGACCGAGGTCTTCCGCTTCGGCAATCCCATCGTCGACGACTGGGAGGGCAAGGTGAACGCCTGGCCGCTGGACGAAGGGCTGATCGACTATGTCGATGCCGCCTATGGCGGCGCGACCGACGAGAACGAATATGCCGCGCTGAACGTGGTGGCCAACCCGAGCTTCACCCTGTCGGGCAAGCCGATCGACGCCAGCCGGATCACCCCGGAATTGATCGCCGAGACCCTGCACGAGGCCGACGAGATCGAATCGAACGTGGCCTCGGGCTATCATGCGGTGGAATTCCTGCTCTGGGGCCAGGATCTGAACGGCACCGATCATGGCGCGGGCAACCGGCCCTGGACCGATTACGCCGACGGCGACTCCTGCACCAACGGCAATTGCGACCGGCGGGGCGCCTACCTTCTGGCCGCGACCGAGCTGCTGGTGTCCGATCTCGACTGGATGGCGGCGCAATGGGCCGAGGGCGGCGCGGCACGCGCGGCGGTCACCGCCGACGAGGACAAGGGCCTCGCGGCGATTCTCACCGGCATGGGCTCGCTCTCCTATGGTGAACAGGCGGGCGAACGGATGAAGCTGGGCGTCATGCTGAACGACCCCGAGGAAGAGCACGACTGCTTCTCGGACAATACCCACAACAGCCACTACTACGACGGGCTGGGCATCCGGAACGTCTATCTGGGCGAGTACCTGCGCGCCGATGGCTCGGTGGTGCGCGGCGAAAGCCTGTCCTCGCTGGTGGCCGCCGCCGATGCCGAAGCCGATGCCGCGCTGCGCGGCGCGCTGAACGCCACCATGATGGACCTCGGCCGGATCAAGACCGCCGCCGAGGCCGGATTGTCTTATGACCAGATGCTGGAACGTGGTAATGCGGAAGGTGAAGCGCTGATCATGGGCGCGGTCGATGCGCTTCTGGCGCAGACCCGCGAGATCGAGCGCGCCGTCGGCGTGCTGGGCCTCGACCGGATCGGCTTTGAAGGCTCCGACAGCCTCGATGCACCCGAGGCCGTCTTTCAGTAAGTCATGACCGTGCCGGGCGGTCCGCAGGATGGCCCGGCACCTCTTGCCAGGGGACCCCGACCGATGATCATCTGCCACTGCATGGACATCCGCGACAGCGACATCCGCAACGCCATGGACTGGATGCGCGCCGCCGATCCCGAAACCATCATCACCCCGGGCAAGGTCTATCGCGCGCTGGGCAAGCGTGCCGATTGCGGTGGATGCCTGCCGCTTTTCCTGGACACCATGATCCGGACCGACAGTTACGAAGTTCCAGCCACCCTGCAGAACCTGCAGTCTCGCAAGAAAAGGAGACCTTCCGAATGAAGGGCGACAAGAAAGTCATCGAATATCTCAACGCCGCGTTGCGCTCGGAATTGACGGCGGTCAGCCAGTACTGGCTGCATTACCGCCTGCAAAGCGACTGGGGCTTCGGCCGCCTCGCCGACAAGTCGCGTGAGGAAAGCATCGAGGAGATGCACCATGCCGACAAGCTGATCGAGCGGATCCTGTTTCTCGAAGGCCACCCGAACCTGCAAAAGCTCGACCCGCTGCGCATCGGCGAGACCGTCAAGGAATGCCTCGAGGCCGACCTGGCCGCCGAGCACGAGGCCCGCACGCTCTATATCGAGGCGCGCAACCATTGCGACCAGGTCGGCGACTACGTGTCGAAGAACCTGTTCGAGGAACTGATTTCCGACGAGGAAGGCCATATCGACTTCCTCGAAACCCAGCTCGACCTGCATGGCACCCTGGGCGACGCGCTCTATGGCCAGCTTCAGGCCAAGCCCGTGGACGAAGCCGAGTGACCCGATGCGATCCAAGTCCGGAGGCACCAGACCGCTGCGCATGACCTGTCTGTCCCTGCTCCTGGCCGGCGCGGGGCTTGCCGCGCTGGCCGGGTCTCCGCTTCCGGACGATCCGCATCTGAACGTGGTGCCGCGCACCGAAGCCGAGGCGGCGCGTATCGCCGGGGTGGTCGCGCCGACCGACGATTTCTCCAGGCCCGAGGCCTTCGAGACCAACCCCGCCGGTGCCGCCACCGTTCGTGCGCGCGCCGATGCCGATGCCTTTTCGCTGCCTTCCGCCAATATCGGTTTCGACGGAGAGCTTGAGTTCAAGCTCGGCAACGGGCTCTTTCGCAAGCTCTGGGTCTCCTCGCCCTCCTCGACGCTGGCCTCGGACGGGCTGGGCCCGCTCTACAACGCGCGCTCCTGCCAGCGCTGCCATCTCAAGGACGGGCGCGGCCATCCGCCCGAAAGCGACGAGGACAGCCGGGTCTCGATGCTGCTGCGCCTCTCGGTTCCGGCCGATCCGGGCGCGCCGGAAACCCGGCTGGAGGCCTATCTCGCCAGTCTCGGCACCGACACGCCCCGCACCCGCCCCGACCCGACCTATGGCGGCCAGTTGCAGGACCTCGCGGTCCAGGGCCATGCCGCCGAAGGCCAGTTCCGGATCGCCTACGAGGACACCGAGGTGCCCTTGGCGGGTGGCGAGGTCGCGCATCTCAGCGCGCCCCGCTACACCATCACCGACCCCGGCTACGGGCCGCTGGCCGAGGACCTGCAGATCTCGCCACGCATCGCGCCGCAGATGATCGGGCTGGGGCTGATCGAGGCGATTCCCGCCGCCGACATCCTGGCGCTGGCCGATCCCGGGGATGCCGATGGCGACGGTATCTCGGGCCGCGCCCAGATCGCCTGGTCGCTGGCGCATGACAGGCCGATGCTGGGGCGATTCGGCTGGAAGGCCGGCGCGCCCACGGTCAAGGACCAGACCGCCGCCGCCTTTGCCGGCGACATCGGCCTTTCGACGCCGCTTCTGAACGAGGGCGGCGGCGATTGCACCGCGGCCCAGAGCGCCTGTCGCACCGCCACCCACGGCGACGGCGATGCGCGGGTCTTCGAGGTCGACGCGATCGGGCTCGATCTTGTCACTTTCTACTCGCGCAACCTCGGCGTTCCGGCGCGGCGCGACGTGGGTGACCCGCAGGTGCTGCGCGGCAAGCAGTTGTTCCACGACACCGGCTGCATCGCCTGCCACCAGCCGAAATTCGTCACCCACCGCCTGAAAGACCGCGACCCGCAGTCCTTCCAGCTGATCTGGCCCTATTCCGATTTCCTGCTGCACGACATGGGCGAGGGGCTGGCCGACAACCGCCCCGAGGCCGTGGCGACGGGGCGCGAATGGCGCACGCCGCCGCTCTGGGGGATCGGCCTGACCGCGCAGGTCAGCGGCCAGACCCGCTTCCTGCACGACGGACGCGCCCGGTCGCTGCTGGAAGCCATCCTCTGGCACGGCGGCGAGGCCCGGCCGCAGCGCGACACCGTGGTCGGCATGGAACCCGCCGACCGCGCCGCCCTGATCCGCTTCCTGGAGAGCCTGTGACATGCGCGCCCTGATCCCGGCCCTGCTGCTGGCCGCCACCGCCGCCAGTGCCGACACTGACCGCGTGCTCGAGACCCATATCCTGCCCGCCGTCGCCGGTTTCGCCAGTTCAGCCGAGGCGCTGGAGGACACCGCCCGCGCCGACTGCACCCGGGACGCGCTGCGCCCGGCCTATCACGCCACCTTCGATGCCTGGCTGGGGCTCAGCCACCTGACCTTCGGGCCGCTGGAAAAGGACGGCCGCCGCCTCGCCATCGCCTTCTGGCCCGACAGCCGCGGCGCCGGGCCCAGGGCGCTGGCCCGGCTGATCGCCGACCAGGACCCGGCGGTCGACAGCGAAGCCGAGTTCGCGGAAGTTTCCATCGCCGCCCGCGGGCTCTTTGCGCTGGAACACCTGCTCTACGGCGAGGCCTATGCCGCCGAGAGCTACGAGTGCCGCCTGGTGGTGGCCATTGCCGCCGACCTCGACCGGATGGCCGAGGCCATCGCCGCCGAATGGCCCGCGTACGCCGCGCTGATGCAGACGCCGGGGGCCTCAGGCAATGCCACCTACCTGGCCGAGCAGGAGGTCGGCCAGACGCTTTACACCGCGCTGATGACCGGGCTGGAATTCACCATCGACCAGCGTCTCGGCCAGCCGCTGGGCAGCTTCGACCGCCCCCGCCCGCGCCGCGCCGAGGCCCACCGCTCGGGCCGCGCCCTGCGCAACGTGGTGCTGTCGCTGGAAGCCTTGCAAGACCTGGCCCGCGCCATGGCAGACGGCCCGACCCCCGCCGCCGACCGCGCCTTCGACGCCGCCTTTGCCACGGCGGACAAGCTGGACGATCCGGTCCTTGCCGGGGTCGCCGATCCCACCGGGCGGCTGCGGGTCGAGATCCTGCAACAGAAGGTCCGCGCCGTGAAGGACGCGCTCACCTCCGAGATCGGCATGGCCCTCGGCCTGAGCCAGGGCTTCAATTCCGCCGACGGGGACTGAGCCCATGCGCCGCCGCGCCTTCCTTGCCAGCCTGCTCGCCTCGGCCTCCCTGCCCGCGGCAAGCTGGGCCGATGCCGGAAGCCCCGCCTACCTCGCCGCCGCCCGCGAGGGCGATGGCACCTACGCCCTCTTCGGCCTCGACGCCGCATGCCAGGACATCTTCCGCATCCCGCTGCCGGCCCGCGGCCATGCCGCCTGCGCCCATCCCGCGGCCCCCGAAGCGGTGGCCTTCGCCCGCCGCCCCGGCACCTTCGCACTGGTGATCGACTGCGCCACCGGCCAGACCCGGCACCACCTGCAAGCGCCCGAGGGACGCCACTTCTACGGCCACGGCGTCTTTGCCCGGGAGGGCCGCATCCTCGTCACCACCGAGAACGACATCGCCAGCGGCGAAGGCCGCCTCGGCCTCTGGGACCGGCAGGCGGGCTACAGCCGGATCGGCGAGATCGCCTCGGGCGGCATCGGCCCGCATGACATCCTGGCCCTGCCCGGCGATCTGCTGGCGGTGGCCAATGGCGGCATCCGCACCCATCCCGACCACGGGCGCGACAAGCTGAACATCCCGACGATGCGCCCGACCCTGACCTACATGGACCTTTCCGGAGAGGTGCTGGAGCAGGTGACGCTGGACCCCGCCCTGCACAAGGCCTCGATCCGCCATCTCGCCTGGCGCGACGGCCTGCTGGCCTTTGCCATGCAATGGCAGGGCCCGCTGCCCGACCCGGCGCCGCTTCTGGGGCTGCACCGGCGCGGCAGCGCCCCGCTGCTCTGTGCCGCGCCCGAAGGCGAGCACCTGGCGATGCAGGGCTATGCCGGCAGCGTCGCCATCTCGGCCGGCCGCATCGGCATCACCTCGCCGCGCGGCGGACGGCTGCATCTCTTCGACCATGGCGGCAGCTTCCGCACCAGCCTGCACCGCGCCGACATCTGCGGGCTGGCCGCGGGCGCCGACGGCCTGCTGGCCACCGATGGCCGCGGCGGCATTCTGGCCGCGGGCGAGCGCTTCGCCCCCCTCGCCCATGCCGCGCGCAACTGGGACAACCACCTGGTGCGGATCGTCTGAGGCGCCCCGGCTCACAGGAGAGGCCGCTCACCAGCGGCGCAGCGCCGCCTCGTCCTCGTCCTTCGCCGCCACCCATTCCGCGCCATCCGCGCCGATTTCCTTCTTCCAGAACGGCGCCCGGCTTTTCAGGTAGTCCATCAGGAATTCCGCCGCCTCGAAGGCCGCCTTGCGGTGCCGCGCGGCGGTGGCGACCATCATGATCAACTCGCCGGTCTCGAGCAGCCCGTGCCGGTGGATCACCAGCGCATCGCCCAGGTCCCAGCGCGCCACGGCCTCGCCCGCGATGGCCTCCAGCGCCTTCTGCGTCATGCCGGGATAATGCTCGATCTCCATCGCCGCCATGCCGCCGCGCGCCGAATCCCGCACCACCCCGGTAAAGGTCACCACGGCGCCCATGCCCGACTGCGCCCGCGCAAAGCGCTCGGCCTCGGCACCGAAATCGAAAGCCTTGTCCTGAACCCTGACCTGCATGGCGCTCAGCCCCCGGTCATCGGCGGAAAGAACGCCACTTCCCGCACGCCCTTCAGCGAGGCCTCGAAATCCGCAAGCTCCTGGTCCAGCGCCACCCGCAGCGCCGAAAGATCGGCAAAGGCCGCGGCATAGCGCTCTTCGCGCGCCGTCAGTTCCGCGACCAGCTCGGCCACCGTCGCCGCCTTGGTCTCGACCCGCTCCTTGGGCACGCCGATCCGCTCGCGCACCCAGGCGAAATAGAGCACATCCATCAGATCTCCTCCTTCAGATGCGGCAGCGCCTTGCGGAAATAATCCAGCCCGGTGACCAGGGTCAAAGCCGCCGCGATCCACAACAGCACCAGCCCGACATAGCCCGACCAGAACATGCCGTGGTACATGTTCACCAGGCCCTTCTCGTCGCTCTCGCGGCCTTCGAGGATATCCCTCACGATCTGCGGGTCCATGCCCCAGGACCACATGCCGAAGTAATGCTCGAAGATGCCTTGCGAAAACAGCACCGCGATGGCCACCATCTGCGCCGTGGTCTTCCATTTCGCCAGTTGCGTCACCTTCAGCGTGCCCGCCTTGGCGCCGAGGAATTCCCGCAACCCGCTGACAAAGACCTCGCGGAACAGGATCATCGTCGAGGGAAACACCAGCCAGGGCGAATAGGAGGAATAGGCCGCGATCACCATCAGCGCGATCACCACCATCACCTTGTCGGCAATCGGATCGAGCATGGTGCCGATCTTGGTCTCCTGCTTCCAGGCCCGCGCCAGGTAGCCGTCGAAGAAATCCGTCACCGCCGCCAGCAGAAACAGCACCAGCGCGAAAATATCCGCGTAGGGCCGGGCCCAGTACAGGAACATGATCGGCACCGCGGGCGCGGCCACGAGGCGCAAGACGGTCAGGATATTGGGCAGGGTCCATCGCATGAAACGCTTCTATCCCGGCAATGAAGGACAGGGAAGAGCGGCAGGGATATTTCAATCCCGCCACGGCAGCTTATGTAGAGGGGCATGAAACTCGTGCTCCTGCCCCTCCTCCTCGCCGCGCTGGCCGCCTCCTGCGACCGCGATGCCCCGGTCACCGCCTATGGCCCCTCCGACCGGACCTGGCAGCTCGAGCGCCTCGACGGCGCGCCCTTCACGGCCCGCGCCACGCTCGGCTTCCCCGCCGAGGGGCGCCTCACCGGCATGGCCCCCTGCAACAGCTTTCGCGGCCCCCAGACCGCCACCTATCCCGATTTCGCCGCCGGCCCGCTGCTGACCACCCGCCGCGCCTGCCCGGATCTGGCGGCGGAACAGACCTTCCTGCGCGCGCTGGAAGCGATGCGCCGGGCAAAGATCACCGACACGCACCTGATCCTGAGCACCCCGCAAGGCCGCGAAATGGTGTTTTCCGCCGCCCCGGAATGACAAAAACCGTTACCCCCTTCCCCGGACGGCGCGGATGCCTACCTTGAGCGGCATGACACAGACACTCCTCTCGGCGGCCACGTCCGCCTTTGCAAGCCTCTCAGCGACGCTGGGCGGGGCGCAAGACAGCGACACCATCTGGAAACTCCAGAGCATCGATGGCGCCACCTATGAGGCCCGCGCCACGCTCACCTTCCCGGCCCCGGCGCAGATCGCCGGCCGGACGCCCTGCAACAGCTACTTCGGCGTCCAGACCCGGCCGATGCCCGGCTTTCACGCCGACCGGCTCGGCATCACCCAGCGCATGTGCATGGATTTCCAGAAGGAGGCCGAATTCATCACCGCCCTGCGCGACATGACGCTCTCGGAATTCGACGGCAACCGGCTGATCCTGCGCAGCGAGGACGGCCGCGAAATGGTCTTCATCGGCGTCCCCAAACCCAACTGACCTGCTTCCCTTGCCAAACACGCATCCTTGGAAAATGCGCCCGATCTTCATCTTGCCTGCAAAACTCCCGCCGGAGGCTCCCCCGCGCACCACGCGCGCCTCCGGTGCCCCCCAGGGCTCAGATCTCCACCAGTCCCGAAAACCTGCGCGCCGCAGGCGCACATCGTGATCAGCCCGCCCCCGCCCGCACCCGGTCGACAAACCGCGCGCGGGCCTCGGGCAAGGGCTTGGAGCCCAGCGCCGGCGCCAGCTTCTCGGCCAGGAAATACCCGGTCACCGCCAATCCTTCCGCGATCTCCGAATCCGCCGCCGCACCGCGCCCCAGCAGCACCTGCGGCAGCGGCAACAGCCGGTCCGCCCAGTCCCCCGCCCCGGCCCGTGACACCGCGCGGCCCGATTTCGGCGAGACGTAGACCAGCCCCTCCACCGCCCCGGTGACCGCACAGGCGCCCAGATCCAGCCCGTAGCCCAGGTCCTCGAGCAGCGCCAACTCCCAGCGCAGGTAGGCCAAGGGCCAGATCGCGTCCTGCCCCAGCAGGTCCAGCAATTGCTCGGTGCGCCGGTAGAGCGCGTCGTGGCCCTCGCGCTCGGGCAGGCAGAAGGCCAGCAGCGCGCAGACCGCGTTCAGCCCGGCCAGCGCCAGGCGGCTGCCCATCGCCTGCGCCGCGCGCGAGCGTTGCAACTCCACCGTATAGGCGCCCAGGTGCTCCTCCAGCCGCGCCCGCCATTGCAGGTCAAGCTGCGCGCCCGGTTGCAATACCGGCGCCAGCTTGCGGCTGGTGGCGCCGCGCACAACGCCGCCGTGACGGCCATGCGCGGCGGTGAAGATATCGAGGATCGCGCTGGTCTCGCCATGCCGCCGCAGGCCCAGCAGGATGCCGGTGTCACGCCATTCCATCCCCGCGCCTCACATGCCGTCCTCGTCCAGCAGATGCCGCCCGGCGCGGTCCTCGACCTCGACGATCCAGAGATCGGGGTCGCTTGCGCGCTGCCGGGCCAGGGCGGCATCCACCTCGGCCTCGGGCCCGGCCAGCATCTCCTGCCAGCGGGTCTCGTCGGTCATCAGGTCGTGCATCCGGTGAAAGACCCGCGCCCGCCCGTCCAGCGTATTGAGCTTGACCATCACCATGCCGGCGGTGTCATCGCCATGGGCCACGACAAAGGCGGGAATGTCCCGCCCGCGCAGCCGCGCCAGGTAGGCCGCGACCCAGAAATCCGCGGTCAGGCGCAGCCCCATCACTGTCTAACCGTCGTTGTCATTTGAAGATTTTCCCCGCCCGGTTATGTTCGAACCACAGTCGCTTTCCCTCAGAAGCTCCACGGGAAGACTGGACAGCAGGGCCAAGGGTAGTCGCAACAAACCGATGCCCTGCTGACGGATCCGCCCGGCGTGTGTCTCCTGCGCGCCTGGCGGTCCTGCCCCGTGGTCTGTCCGGCCGGTCGTCTCTCCCCGGATCGCCGGACCCTTCCGGGGCCCTGCCGCATGGCGGGGTCCCGGCACGTCCTTCAGCCATTGCCGTCGCGGAAATTCAGCCCCATCTCGGAATAGCGCTCGGCCTCGTCCTGCCATTTCTCGCGGACCTTGACCTGCACGAAAAGATGCACCCGGCGGCCGAGGAACTCTTCCAGCTCCTCGCGCGACGCCTTGGAAATCGCCTTGATCGTCTCGCCCTTGTTGCCCAGCACGATGCCCTTGTGGCCGTCGCGCATCACATAGACCACCTGGTCGATCCGCGCCGAGCCGTCCTTGCGCTCTTCCCAGCTCTCGGTCTCGACGGTCAGCTGGTAGGGCAGTTCCTGGTGCAGCCGCAGGGTCAGCTTCTCGCGCGTCATCTCGGCGGCGATCATCCGCAGCGGCAGATCGGCGATCTGGTCCTCGGGATAAAGCCAGGGGCCCTCGGGAAGCTGCGCGCCCAGCCAGCGCTTGAGGTCGTCGACGCCAAAGCCCTTCTCGGCCGAGATCATGAAGGTCTCCTCGAAAGGATAGGCCTCGTTCAGCTTCTGCGACAGGCCCAGCAGCACGTCCGACTTCACCCGGTCGATCTTGTTGATCGCCAGCACCACGCGGCGGCCCTCGCCGATCTCTGCCAGCCCCTCGAGGATGCGCTCGACCCCCTCGGTCACGCCGCGATGCGCCTCGACCAGCAGCACGGTGATATCGGCATCCGCCGCCCCGCCCCAGGCGGCGGCCACCATCGCCCGGTCGAGCCTGCGGCGCGGCTTGAACAGGCCCGGCGTGTCGACCAGCACGATCTGTGCCTCGCCCTCCAGCGCCACGCCGCGAATGCGGGCGCGGGTGGTCTGGACCTTGTGGGTCACGATCGACACCTTGGCCCCCACCAGGCGGTTGGTGAGGGTGGACTTGCCCGCGTTGGGCTCTCCGATCAGGGCGACGAATCCGGCGCGTGTGGTCATGTCTGGTGCGTTCCTCGCTGCAATCCGAGCCGCTTAGCGCAGATCGCCGGACAAAACCAGCGTTTCGGGCCCGGGGGAAATTCCATCGATGGAATTTGCAAAATCCGTCGACGGATTTTCGCCCCGCTCAGGCGCCGGTCACCCGGGCCAGGAGCGCCTGCGCCGCCGCATGTTCCGCCAGCCGCTTCGACCCGGCCTCGGCGCGTGCGCTCTCGCCGCTGTCCAGCCGTACCTCGATGACGAAGACCGGCGCATGATCCGGCCCGGTGCGGCTGACCTGCTCATAGGCCGGGGGCTTCTGGCCGCGCGCCTGGGCCCATTCCTGGAGGCTGGTCTTGGCGTCGCGGGCATCCTCCTCGACGCTGGCAATCCGCCGGCCCCAGAGCCGCAGCACCATGGCCTTGGCCGCCCCGAAGCCGCCGTCGAGATAGACCGCGGCGATCACCGCCTCCATCGCATCGCCCAGAAGCGCCATCTTGCGCCGCCCGCCCGAGAGCATCTCGGAGCGCCCCAGCTTCAGCGCCGCGCCCAGGTCGATCTGCCGGGCCACATCGGCACAGGTCTCCTTGCGCACCAGCGCGTTGAACCGCGGCGCCAGCTGGCCTTCCGAGGCGCCGGTATCGGCCTCGAGCAGCGCCTCGGCCATCACCAGACCCAGCACCCGGTCGCCGAGAAACTCCAGCCGCTGGTTATCGTCCCGCGTCGGAGTCGACATCGACGAATGGGTCACCGCCTGCTTCAGCAGCCGGGGATCGGCGAAGTCATGCCCCAGCCGCGCCTGCAGGGCCTTGATCTCGGCAGAGAGCTTCACTCGATCTTCTCGAAGAAACGATCCCCCCGCCAGGTCCAGAAATAGAGCATCGACCGGCCCGCGGAAGAGAACATCACCCGGTCGGCCCGGCCCACGAGGTTCTCGAACGGCACGAAGCCCACGCCGCCCACTTCCTGGCGGAAGCGCGAATCGGTGGAATTGTCGCGGTTGTCGCCCATCATGAAGTAATGCCCCTCGGGCACGGTGAAGACCGGCGTGTTGTCCGAGGGCTGCGGGCCGATGTTCAGCACCGAGTGGCTGGTGCCTTCCGGCAGGGTCTCGACGAATTTCTCCTTGAGACAGGTGCCGCCATCGCCCACCGGCGCATTGGCGCAGCGCGGGCTCAGCCCCTGCGGGCCCTGGGGGCCGGCAAGTTCCTCGAAGGTTCCGTCCGCCTCGAGCTTCACCGGCGCGCCGTCGATATGCAGCACCGCATTTTTGATCTGGATCTTCTCGCCCGGCAGGCCCACCACGCGCTTGATGAAATCGCGCCCGGTCACCGGGTGGCGGAACACCGCGACATCGCCGCGCGCGGGTTCGCTGCCCAGCAGGCGGGTGTTGTCGCCATCGGCCCAGCCGCAGAAATCCTCGGCATCGAGGTTGATGCCGAAGCGCGGAATGATGATCGACGGGCAGGAGGCATAGGAATAGCCATAGGCCATCTTGTTGACGAACAGGAAATCGCCGATCAGCAGCGTGTCCTTCATCGACCCCGAGGGGATCCAGAAGGGCTGAAAGAACACCGTGCGGAAGACGCCCGCTATGAGCAATGCATAGACGATGGTCTTGATCGTCTCGACGATCGCATTGCCTTTCTTTTCCTCGGCCATGGACATGAAGCTCCCCGGGTTGGCTGTCGAGCGCTACATGCGGCTCAGACCCCGGGGTGTCAAGCAATCGGCGCTGGACGCGTGGGAATGTGACGCGCATGCTGGGCCCGGCGTGAAAGCGAGGCGATGATGGCGCAGACCCCCAATATCCTGATCCTGATGGTCGACCAGCTGACCGGCACCCTGTTTCCCGACGGGCCGGCGGACTGGCTGCACACCCCGAACCTGCGCCGGCTGGCGCTGCGCTCGACCTGTTTTGCCAATGCCTATACCGCCTCGCCGCTCTGCGCGCCGGGGCGGGCGGGCTTCATGTCGGGGCTCCTGCCCTCGGCCACCGGCGTCTATGACAATGCCGCCGAGTTCGCCTCGCAGGTCCCCACCTATGCCCACCACCTGCGCCGCGCGGGCTATCGGACCTGCCTGTCGGGCAAGATGCACTTCGTCGGCCCCGACCAGTTGCACGGTTTCGAGGAACGGCTGACCACCGACATCTACCCCGCCGATTTCGGCTGGACCCCGGATTATCGCCGGCCGGGCGAGCGGATCGACTGGTGGTATCACAACATGGGCTCCGTCACCGGCGCCGGCGTGGCCGAGATCACCAACCAGATGGAATACGACGACGAGGTCGCCTTTCACGCCCGGGCGAAACTCCTCGACCTCGCCCGCGGCCATGACGCGCGGCCCTGGTGCCTGACGGTCAGCTTCACCCATCCGCATGATCCTTACGTGGCCCGGCGCAAGTACTGGGATCTCTACGCCGATTGCGAACATCTGGACCCCCAGGTTCCGGCGATGGCCTACGCCGACCACGACCCGCATTCGCAGCGCATCTTCGATGCCAACGACTGGCGCAGCTTCGAGATCACCGAGGCGGACATCCGCCGCTCCCGCCGCGCCTATTTCGCCAATATCTCCTATCTCGACGACAAGATCGGCGAGATCCTGGGCGCGCTGGAAAGCACCGGGCAGGAGGCGATCGTGGTCTTTCTCTCGGACCATGGCGACATGCTGGGCGAGCGCGGGCTGTGGTTCAAGATGTCCTTCTTCGAGGGCTCCGCGCGGGTGCCCTTGATGATCTCTGCGCCCGGCATGGAACCCGGTCTCGTCTCCGACCCGGTCTCGACCATCGACCTCTGCCCGACGCTCTGCGACCTCGCGGGCGTCAGCATGGCCGAGGTCATGCCCTGGACCGCGGGCGAGTCGCTGGTGCCCTTGGGCGCGGGCGGCGCGCGCGCCTCGCCGGTGGCGATGGAATACGCGGCAGAGGCCTCGCAGTCGCCGATGATCGCCTTGCGGTCGGGCCGGTGGAAATACACCAACTGCGCGATTGATCCCGAGCAATTGTTCGATCTCGAGGCCGATCCGCACGAGGTGACCAACCTTGCCGAAGACCCCGCCCACGCCGAGGTGCTGGAGAAGTTCCGCCTTGCCGCCGCCGCCCGCTGGGATCTCGAGGCCTTCGACGCCGAGGTCCGCGAAAGCCAGGCCCGGCGGAAGGTGGTCTACGAGGCTCTGCGCAACGGCGACTACTACCCCTGGGACTACCAGCCGCTGCAAAAGGCCTCCGAGCGCTACATGCGCAATCACATGGACCTGAACGTGGTGGAGGAAAGGCAGAGGTTTCCGCGGGGGGAGTGAGCGCTGGTTTGGCCCGGGCTCAAGCCGCGCGTCGACGGGCCGAGGTGCGGCGATCTGACGGGTGTTCGGCGCATTTTATGGCCGCCAAATCCGGAAAACCTCGGAACGACGCGCCTGCGTCAGAAGTATCGCCGTGCCGTGGGGCGGCCCGGCGATGCGCGGCGGCTTCGCCTTGACTCCGCGCCGCTGAACGCGCGCCATGTTACCCCACCGGCCGCGCCTCGATCAGCACCATGGCCTGCGCCCAGGGGTGATCGTCGGTCAGGGTGACATGCAGGATCGCCTCGTGGCCCGGCGGGGTCAGGGCGTCGAGGCGGCGCTTTGCCCAGCCGGTCACATGCATCACCGGCTGGCCGGTGGGCAGGTTCGTCACCGACATGTCCTTCCAGGCGATGCCCATGCGCAGCCCGGTGCCCAGCGCCTTGGAGCAGGCTTCCTTCGCGGCCCAGCGCTTGGCATAGGTGGCGGCCTCATGCGGGCGCCGGGCGGCGCGGGCCTGTTCGCGCGGCGTGAAGACGCGGTTGCGGAAGCGGTCGCCGAACCGCGCGAGGATGGCCTCTATCCGCTCGATGTTGCACAGGTCGGTGCCGATCCCGAGGATCAATCCGCCGGCCCCATCCGCGTCGCGATCGCGCCGGTCGCCTGGTTGACCTCGAGCCCCAGCCAGCCGCCGGTGATCCCGCCCGTCGCCGCATCGACATGGCGCACCGGGATGTCGAAGAGCAGGCCGCGCGCCGGATCGTAACCCGCGCTCAATGCGCCGAAGGCCATCTCGGCAAAGCCCATGGTCCCGTCATGGGAAATCATCCGGCACTGCCGCTCGCCAAGTTCGTTGTAGGGCGGCGAGAGGATCAGCAGGTGAAACGCGCCCGCCGCCGGCTCCACCGTGTCGAGCAGCGCCAGCCGGGTCTTGCCGTTGGAAAAGGTCCGGGTATTGGCCTCCCAGGGCTCGACAATGGCCCGGGCGGCGGCGCGCCAGTCGCACACGGCCACGGTCTGGGCGCTGGCCCCGGTGGCCCCGGTGGCCCATGCCAGCAGCGCGGCGATCAGCACCCCGCGGATCATGACCGCGCCGCATCCATCAGCCGCCGCATCTCGGCAATCGCGTCCTCCAGCCCGCGAAAGATCGCCTCGCCGATCAGGAAATGGCCGATGTTGAGCTCGACCACCTGCGGGAAGGCCGCCACCGGGCCGACGGTCTCGTAGCTCAGCCCGTGGCCGGCGTGGACCTCGAGCCCCAGGTCCTCGGCGAAAGCCGCCATGTCGCGCAGCGCCGCCAGTTCGCGGTCGCGGTCCTCGGGCCGGTCCTCGTGGAAGGCATCGCAATAGGCGCCGGTGTGCAGTTCGATCACCTCGGCGCCGATCCGGTGCGCCGCCTCGATCTGGCGGCGGTCGGCGGCGATGAAGATCGACACGCGGCACCCCGCCTCGCGCAAAGGCGCTATGAAATGCGCCAGCCTGTTTTCCTCGCGCGCCACCTCGAGCCCGCCCTCGGTGGTGCGTTCCTCGCGCTTTTCCGGCACGATGCAGACCGCATGCGGCTTGTGGCGCAGGGCGATGCGCTGCATCTCCTCGGTGGCGGCCATCTCGAAATTGAGCGGCACCGTCAGGGCCTGCATCAGCCCGTCGATATCGATGTCGGAAATATGCCGCCGATCCTCGCGCAGATGCGCGGTGATGCCGTCGGCGCCGGCCGCTTCGGCCAGTTTCGCTGCCCGCAGCGGATCGGGAAAGGCCCCGCCCCGGGCATTGCGGACGGTGGCCACATGGTCGATGTTCACGCCGAGTCTGAGCTTTTTCATGTGACACGGGGTCCTTTGATCGCAGCATCCGGGCCACAGGCTAGCGCCCCGCGCGCCAAGTGAAAAGCCGAATGCGCAGCCGGTGGCGCCGCTTTTGCCGGCCCCGCCGGCCCCGCTCACTCTGCCTTTTTCGCGGCGTCCTCGGCCTGGGCCTTCTTCTTGGCGGCGGCCTTGGCCTTGATCGCTTCGATCCGCTTCTTGATCGCGCCCTTGCGGCGGGCCTGGTAGGCGCGGATCAGCGGCTCGGCGATGAGATAGGCGATGGTCGCCGCGACGATGCCCGGAACGATGCCGCCGATCATGTAGGGGTAGAAGACATCGTGCCAGAAGACCTGGAGCCCGTGCCAATCCTGCGGGCGGCCATGCACCCAGTACCAGAAGTTGCGGGTCAGATCCTCGCCCGCATCGACGAACTTGCCCATCAGCGTGCGCTCGACATCCGGCGACAGCTTGGTGCCCAGAAGGTAATAGCCGGTCTGCAGCGAGATCAGCCCGATCGGCACATAGGTCAAGGGATTGCCGAAGAAGGTGCCCAGCAGCGCCGCCAGGATATTGCCGCGCATGATGAAGGCCAGAAGCCCCGCCACCACGAAATGCATCGAGTAGAACGGGGTGAAGGTGGTGAAGACCCCGGCCCAGATGCCGCGGGCGATCTTTTCCGGCGGATCGGGAAGCCGCCGCAACCGGTGCTTGACGTAGCGCGCCGCACGGCCCCAACCGCCCCGGGGCCAGAAGAATTCCAAGACGGCGCGCCAGGTCGGTTTTCTGTCGCGGCGTTTGAATACCACGGGGAACGTGTCCTTTCAGTTCGCTTCGGCGCGGGCCGCGATCGGCGTGACGTCACGCATCCGCGACACGCGGGCCACGTCGCTTTCCGCCTCGAGCGCGGTGAACAGGGAATGCAGGTGTTCAGCGTCGCGCAATTCAACGTTAAGGTACAAGCGATAAAAATCCGGTTTCCGGTCGATGAATTCAAGGTCCGAGATATTCGCCTTGTGCTCGCCGATCAATGTGCAAATGCGTCCCAGCACG
This sequence comes from Paracoccaceae bacterium, assembly GCA_006226775.1. GTDB lineage: Bacteria > Pseudomonadota > Alphaproteobacteria > Rhodobacterales > Rhodobacteraceae > Marinovum. Next base: position 57,582 of record SBGD01000030.1, read on the forward strand.
CCGGCGTCGTTCGACATGGTGATATTCAGTGTCACCACATAGGCCGCCGGGTGCTTGCCCTCCTGCCAGTGCAGGTCGAGCCAGCGTTCGGGCTGATCCTCGTATTCGGCCAGTTTCTCGCAGTCGATCTTGTGGACCACGACGCCCTGGCCGCGAAAGGTGATGCCGACGATGCGCTCACCCGGCAGGGGCTGGCAACAGGGGGCGCGGCGGAAGCCCTGGCCCTTTTCCAGCCCGATCACCGCGCGCTTGCGGTCGATCTCGTCGCCGTCTTCGGGCACGAGGTCGGGATAGACCGCCTCGACCACCGCGCGGGTGGTCAGTTCCGCCGAGCCGAGCCGCGCCAGCAGCGTCTCGGCATCTTCCAGCCGGAGCTTGCGGGCGGCGGTTTCCAGCACCTTGTCCTTGGCCTTGCGCCCCACATGTTCAAAGGCGGCGCGGGCCAGTTCCCAGCCCAGCCGCACGAAGCGCTCGCGGTCCTGTTCGCGCAGCGCCCGGCGGATCGCGCTTTTCGCCTTGCCGGTGATGGCGATGTCCAGCCAGGTGGCCTGGGGCATCTGGCCATCGGCGGTGATGATGTCGACCGACTGGCCGTTCTTGAGCCGGGTCCAGAGCGGCACGCGGATGCCGTCGACCTTGGCACCGACACAGGCGTGGCCGATCCGGGTGTGGATCGCATAGGCGAAATCCAGCGGCGTGCCGCCGCGCGGCAGCTTGATGACGTCGCCCTTGGGCGTGAAGCAGAAGACCTGGTCGGAATACATCTCGAGCTTGACGGCCTCGAGGAAATCCTCGTGATCCTCGTCGTCCTGGAACTGCTCGGTGAGCGAGGAAATCCACTTGGCCGGATCGACGGCAAAGGGGTTTTCGCTGCGCACCCCGTCGCGGTAGGACCAATGCGCCGCGACGCCGGTCTCGGCCACGTCGTGCATCTGGCGGGTGCGGATCTGCACCTCGACCCGCTTGCCGTCGCGGCCCGAGACCGTGGTGTGGATCGAGCGGTAGCCGTTCGACTTGGGCTGGCTGATGTAATCCTTGAACCGCCCCGGAACGGCGCGCCAGCGCTGGTGGATGGCGCCGAGCACGCGGTAGCAATCGGCCTCGGTCTCGGTGATGATGCGAAAGCCGTAGATGTCCGACAGGCGCGAGAACGCCAGTTCCTTTTCCTGCATCTTGCGCCAGATCGAATAGGGCTTCTTGGCGCGGCCGAAGACCTGGGCCTCGATGCCGGCCTTTTCCAGCTCGAGCCGCATGTCGCCGGTGATCTTCTGGATCACGTCGCCGGTTTCGCGCTGCAGGGTGATGAAGCGGCGGATGATGCTGGCGCGGCCCTCGGGGTTGAGCACGCGAAAGGCCAGGTCCTCCAGCTCGTCGCGCATCCACTGCATCCCCATGCGCCCGGCCAGCGGCGCGAAGATGTCCATCGTCTCGCGCGCCTTCTGGACCTGCTTGTCCACCCGCATCGCCTTGATCGTGCGCATGTTGTGCAGCCGGTCGGCCAGCTTGACCAGGATCACCCGCAGATCGCGGCTCATCGCCATGAAGAGCTTGCGGAAGTTCTCGGCCTGCTTGGTCTCGGAAGAGTTCAGTTGCAGGTTGGTCAGCTTGGTGACGCCATCGACCAGCACCGCGATCTCCTGGCCGAATTTCTCGGAGATCTGGCTGTAGGTGCTCTTGGTGTCCTCGATCGTGTCGTGCAGCAGGGCGGTGACGATGGTGGCATCGTCCAGCCGCTGCTCGGTCAGGATCGCGGCGACGGCGACCGGATGGGTGAAATAGGGCTCGCCCGAGCGGCGCGTCTGGCCCTCGTGCATCTCGCGGCCATAGTCATAGGCCGCGCGGATCAGCGCCTCGTTGGTCTTGGGATTGTAGTTGTGAACAAGCGCAATGAGGTCGTCGGCTGAAATCATCGCGTGTCCCGAGAGCGTCGCTGGCTGAGATCAGCCCTGGCCCTGCGCCTCCATCAGAGCCCGCAGCAGCTTTTCTTCCGACATGTCGTCGTCCTGCGGCTTGTCGGGCTCGGCCCCCATCAGAAGCGCCATGGCGTCTTCTTCCGGCTCGTCGACCTCGATCTGCGACTGGTTCGACTCGATCATCCGTTCGCGCAGGTCGTCGGCGCGCTGGGTCTCGTCGGCGATCTCGCGCAGGGCGACGACCGGGTTCTTGTCATTGTCGCGGTCGACGGTGATCGCCGCCCCGGCCGAGATCTCGCGCGCCCGATGGGCCGCGAGCATAACCAGCTCGAACCGGTTGGGAACCTTGTCGACGCAATCTTCGACTGTCACGCGGGCCATGGGGAATCTCCGTCTGGGAAGTTCGGTCAGAAAGTCTAGCTTCTAAGGCGGATCAAAGGACTTGACAAGCAGGTTTTCCCCGCCAACCGCCGAGACCTTCCGGTCTCACAAAGCTTTGACCCCGGCACGCTCGTCCTCGGGCCGCGCGGCGGCCATTGCCAGGACGGTGCGGCCCAGCACCGGGTGCCGCCAGTCGGGCGCCACATCGCACAGCGGCACCAGCACGAAGGCGCGCTCCTGCATCCGCGGATGCGGCAGGATCAGCCGGTCGGGCGCCTGGCGCATCTGCGCCGCGAGCGGCAGGCCCTGCCAGCGGGTCCAGGTGGCCAGGTCCGGCAGCACCCGGTCGCCCAGCGCGATCAGGTCGAGATCGAGCGTCCGCATCCCCCAGCGCACCGCGCGCGCGCGGGCAAACTCGGCCTCGACTTCGTGCAGCAGCGCCAGCAGATCGCCGGCCGATCCCTCCCAGGTGGCGGCCAGCGCGGCATTGACGTAATCGGGCCCGGCGCCGGGCGGGAAACAGGCGGTTTCATAGAACCGGCTCCGCGCGCGAATCGCCAAACCGCTTTCGGACAGGCGCAAGATCGCGGCATCCAGCGTCTGTTTCGGCGATTTTCCATGCAACGGCAGGTTGGCACCCAGCGCAATCAACGCCATTTTCGCGTTAAAGTTGCGGCGGATATCTTCTTTTTGCGGTTCTGCATCTTGCAGCACGGCCAATATTCTCTACCTTTACTGGCGGCTCATCCGCAAATCATCACTCACGGAGCGGAGACTGAGCCCATATTATTGGAAGGGCAATTTATGTTTTACAAGGACGAACGGCTTGCGCTGTTCATCGACGGATCCAATCTTTACGCGGCCGCCAAGGCACTTGGGTTCGACATCGACTACAAGCTTCTCCGCCAGGAATTCGTGCGGCGCGGCAAGCTGCTGCGCGCCTTTTATTACACGGCCCTGCTGGAGAACGAGGAATATTCGCCGATCCGACCGCTTGTCGACTGGCTGCACTACAACGGCTTCACCATGGTCACCAAGCCGGCCAAGGAATACACCGACAGCCAGGGGCGCCGTAAGGTCAAGGGCAACATGGACATCGAGCTTTGCGTCGATGCGATGGAGCTTGCGCCGCGGGTGGATCACATCGTCCTGTTTTCCGGAGATGGGGATTTCCGGCCGCTGGTGGAAAGCCTCCAGCGTCAGGGCGTGCGGGTGTCCGTGGTGTCGACCATCCGAAGCCAGCCGCCGATGATCGCCGATGAACTGCGCCGCCAGGCCGACAACTTCATCGAACTCGACGGGCTGCGCGACGTGATCGGCCGCCCGCCGCGCGAACATGCCGAGCCGCGCCCGGCCTCAGCGGTGAGCGGCTGATCCCGCCCGGGCCGGGGATTTGGGCGAGCTCGGATCCCTGCTGACGCTGTTTGCGGCGGCCTTCGGCGCGGCGACCATCCTGCCCTTCCAGTCGGAAGTGGTCTTCGTGGCGATGCAGCTGGGCGACGCCGCGCCCGTCGTCATGCTGGTCCTCTGGGCCAGCCTCGGCAACGTGCTGGGCGCCTGCGTGAACTATGCCCTCGGGCGCTGGGCCAGCCACCTGGAACAGCGCCCCTGGTTTCCCGCCAGCCGGGCCCAGATGGCCCGGGCCGAGGGCTGGTATCTCCGCTGGGGGGTCTGGACGCTGCTGCTCAGCTGGGCGCCGCTGGGCGATGCCTTCACCGTGATCGCCGGCATCCTGCGCACGCCGCTGTGGCTGTTCCTGGCGCTGGTCACCCTGGCCAAGACCGGGCGCTACATCCTGCTGGCCTGGGCCACCGCCCAGGTCTGAGCGCTATTGAGACGCCATGAACCGCTGGTTCAGCGCATCGTGCCGGGCGATGATCTCGTCGGGCCATTGCGCCTTGATGAAGGCCAGCACCGCAAGGATGTCGGCATCGCTCAGCTGGTCGCCGAAGCCTTCCATGGTGGATTGCACCGCGCCGCCGGTCACCGCTTCGGTGCCGTGTTTGGTGATCGCGAAGATCTGGGCGTCGGGGTGGTGCCAGGTATGGCCGGTCTCGTCATGCGGCGGCGCGCGCAGGGAGCCGTCGGCATTTCGCGCCCGCCAGTCCCCCTCGCCCTCCAGCGCCGCACCATGGCAGGCGGCGCAGTTCTCGGCATAAAGCGCCGCCCCCGCCGCGACCGCCTCCGCGTCCCAATAGGGCACCACGCCCGCCGCGCCCTCCGGCCGGTCTCCGGCCAGCGCCGCTCCGGCGCCCAGGCAGGTCGCACCCAGGCACATCGCCCCCAGGGCTGCTCGTGTCCGCATGTCGTCACTCCTTTCGGTTTTGCCCAGCGCTCGGGCCTTCCCGCGCGGGAAGGTCAAGTCACCGGAGCGTGAGCACGCTCACGACTGGACGCAGCCCGCCCGAGGCATTACCTCCGGGGTCAGAACCGGAGGCCCCATGACCGACAAACCGCCCCTCACCCTCTATCTCGCCGCGCCGCGCGGCTTTTGCGCCGGCGTCGACCGGGCGATCAAGATCGTCGAGATGGCACTCGCGAAATGGGGCGCGCCGGTCTACGTGCGCCACGAGATCGTGCACAACAAGTTCGTGGTGGACGACCTGCGCACCAAGGGCGCGGTCTTCGTCGAGGAACTCGAGGATGCGCCCTCCGACCGTCCGGTGATCTTCTCGGCCCATGGCGTGCCGAAATCCGTGCCCGAAGCCGCCGCCGCGCGCGAGATGGTGTTTGTCGATGCCACCTGCCCGCTGGTCTCCAAGGTGCATATCGAGGCCCAGCGCCATGCCGACAACGGCTTGCAGATGGTGATGATCGGCCATGCCGGCCACCCCGAGACCGTCGGCACCATGGGGCAATTGCCCGAAGGCGAGGTGCTGCTGGTCGAAACCCCCGCGGATGTGGCGCGGGTCAAGGTGCGCGATCCGGAAAAACTGGCCTTCGTGACCCAGACCACGCTCTCGGTCGATGACACCGCCGAGATCGTCGCCGCCCTCAAGGCGCGCTTTCCCGCCATCGTCGGGCCGCACAAGGAAGACATCTGCTACGCCACCACCAACCGCCAGGAGGCGGTCAAGTCCATGGCCGCGCGCTGCGACGCCATGCTGGTGGTCGGCGCGCCCAATTCCTCCAACTCCCGCCGCCTGGTCGAGGTCGGCGCGCGCGCGGGCTGCGGCTATGCGCAACTGGTGCAGCGCGCCACCGACATCGACTGGCGCGCGCTCAAGGGCATCCGCTCGGTCGGCATCACCGCCGGCGCCTCGGCGCCCGAAGTGCTGGTGGAAGAGGTCATCGACGCCTTCCGCAACCACTACGACGTGACCGTCGAAGAGGTGGAAACCGCCCGCGAGAACGTGGAATTCAAGGTCCCCCGCGTGCTGCGCACCCCGGCCTGACACCCCATCGCCCCGGCCTGCTCGCCGGGCACACCCCGGTCCCTTCTCCGGTTGGCAAATATCCCGGGGAGCGCGAGGGGCTGGCCCCTCGCTCCCGCCCCCTCCAAAAGCTCCCCCGGCAGCCACAGCACGCCAAAAGCAGCCCCACCCGCGCAACGCGCCTTGCAACCCACCGCCGCCTTTGTCATGTCGCGCCAACACCAACCGCCGAGGATCCCCCATGACTGCGCTTTTCGCCTATACCGACGGTGCCTGTTCCGGCAATCCCGGCCCCGGCGGCTGGGGCGCCCTGCTCCAGGCCAGGGAGGGCGAGACCGTGGTCAAGGAGCGCGAACTCAGCGGCGGCGAGGCCGATACCACCAACAACCGGATGGAGCTTCTGGCGGCGATCCACGCGCTCGAGGCGCTGGAGCGGCCTTCCGAGATCACCGTGGTGACCGACAGCGCCTATGTGAAGAACGGGGTGACCAGCTGGATGCACGGCTGGAAGCGCAACGGCTGGAAGACCTCGGCGAAAAAGCCGGTCAAGAACGTCGAACTCTGGCAGCGGCTGGACACGGCGCAGGCCCGGCACAGGGTGACCTGGGAATGGGTCAAGGGCCACGCCGGCCACCCGGAGAACGAACGCGCCGACGAACTGGCCCGCGCCGGCATGGCCCCCTACAAGGCCGCGTCATGAGCCCCGCCCGCCCGATCTGTCAACAGATCGGTCCCGATCCATTGATGGATCGGCGCCCCGGAGCCGCCCAATGATCCTCACGCTGCTCGACTACGCCTCGGCCTTCGTCTTCGCGCTGACCGGCGCGCTCACCGCCTCGCGGGCGCAGCTCGACATCGTCGGCTTCGCCTTTCTCGCCTGCCTGACCGCGGTCGGCGGCGGCACCCTGCGCGACCTCTTGCTCGAGGGCCGGACGGTGTTCTGGATCGCCGATCCCGGCATCATCATCATGGCCTGCGGTGCGGCCTTCGTCGTCTTCTTCACCGCGCACCTGGTGGAGAGCCGCCTGCGCCTGCTGCTCTGGCTCGACAGCTTCGCGCTGGCCATCGCGGTGGCGGCGGGCACCGGCGTGGCGCTGCTGTTCGCGCAGCCGCCGGTGATTGTCATGTTCATGGGCGTGGCGACGGGCTGTTTCGGCGGGCTGATGCGCGATGTGGTGGCCAACGAGATGCCCATCGTGCTGCATCAGCGCAAACTCTATGCCACCGCCGCGCTGGCCGGATCGGCCACCGCGGTGCTGCTGGTCCGGCTCGACCTGCCCGAGAATGCCGCCCTGGCCGGCTGCGCGCTGGTCACCTGGGTGCTGCGCGCCGGAAGCCTGCGCTTCGGCTGGCTGCTGCCGGTCTACCGCAGCTGCCCCAAGCGCGAGAAATAGCCCCGGCGCCGCGCCGATCCATCAATGGATCGGCACCGATCTGTTGACAGATCGGCCCCGGTCACAGCGGCTCCGGCCGGAAATCCCCGGGGATCCGGTCTTTGCCCTCCAGCACCAGATCGGCCATGACCTCGCCCACCCGCGGCGCCATGCCGAAGCCGATCTTGAACCCGCCATTGGCAATGAAGGCCCCCGGCCGCAGCGGATGCGCGCCGAGGATCGGCGCCCGGCTGCGCGCCCGCGGTCGCACCCCGGCCCAGCGCGCCAGAACCTCCGCCTGCCGCAGCACCGGAAAAGCCGCCATCGCCCGGCCAAGCACGTCGTCCAGCAAGCCGTCGACCCCTGCCGGATCATCGAACTCCCGCTCCGAGGTCGAGCCCACCGCCACCGTCCCGTCGCCATGCGGCACGATATGCAAGCCATCGGCAAAAAGCTGCGGGCGCTCGCGAGCCTCCAGCCGCAACAGCGCCGCCTGCCCCTTCACGCCAGTGCCCAGCATCCGCCCCGCCGCCCGGCTCATCGCCTCCAAGTCATGCACCCCGGTGGCCCAGACCACCGCGCCGCGCTCGGGCCCCTCCGCCTCGATCTCCGCCCCTTTCGCCCGGCAGGCCGCCACCAGCGCCGCACAGGCATGGCGGGGATGCAGCCGCGCGCTCAGCGTGTCCTGCACCAGCAGGCCGGTGGGCGAGCGCGGCGCCCAGGCGCCAAATTCCGCCGCGTCCACAACCCGCCAATCCGCCTTGCCCTGCCACAATTCGCGCGCCGAGACCTCCCGCTGCCGCGCAAGCTCCACCGCCCGCGCATCGGCCAGGGGCTGCAACCGGCCCGAGCGCAGGTAACCCGGACCGACACCCCCCGCCGCCTGCACCTCGGCCCAGAAATCCTCGGCCGCGATCAGGCTGCGGAACTGGAAGTCCTTCTTGGCATTCCAGGTCTCCGGCACATGCGGCGCCATCGCGCCGACCAGCCCGCCCGAGGCCCCGGCACCGGGCCCGAACGGATCGATCACCCGCACCCGCGCGCCGCGCCGCAGGCAGCACCAGGCCACCGACAACCCGAAGATACCGGCCCCGCGCACCGTGACGTCGGCCATTGCAAGTCCTTCCCAACGGCATTACCCCTCGGTCAATTCCTTAAGGCAGGCTTCCATGACAGACCAGAGCGCAGAGCTGGAATGGCGCGACGGGCGCGTGCCTGTCTCGACCCGGTTCGACGATCCCTATTACTCGCTCGACAATGGGCTCGAGGAGACGCGGCATGTGTTTCTTGCCGGCAACGCTCTGCCGGCGCGCTTCCGCGACGGTTTTCACATCGCGGAACTGGGCTTCGGCACCGGCCTGAACCTGCTCACCGCGTTGCAGGCCTTCCGCGCCGCGGGTGCGCCCGGCCAATTGCGCTTCACTTCCTTCGAGGCCTTCCCGATGGCGGCCGCCGACATGATCGCCGCCCAGGCCGCTTTCCCGGATCTCGCCCCGCTCGCCGCCGAGTTGCGTTCCTTCTGGCAGTCCGGTCACACCGGCTTCGAGACCCGCGACCTGGTCTTCACCCTGATCCCCGGCGACGCCCGCGAGACGCTGCCGGACTGGACGGGCCGCGCCGATGCCTGGTTCCTCGACGGCTTCTCGCCGGCCCGCAACCCGGAACTCTGGGGTGCGGCGCTGATGGCCGAGGTTGCCCGCCACACCGCGCCCAAAGGCACCGCCGCCACCTATACCGCCGCCGGCCACGTCCGCCGCGCGCTCGAGGCCGCGGGCTTCACCGTCACCCGCGCGCCGGGCTTCGGGCGCAAGCGCCACATGACCCGGGCGGTGCTGTGATGCGCAACGATACGGTCCTCGGCATCTGGCTGATGGTGGCCACCACGCTGGTCTTTGCCCTGCAGGACGGGCTGAGCCAGCATCTGGCCTCCGAATACAACGTCTTTTTGGTGGTGATGATCCGCTACTGGTTCTTCGCCGCCTTCGTCATTGCCATCTCCCTGCGCAAGGCCGACGGGCTGCGCGATGTCGCCCGCACCGACCAGCCCTTCGTGCAGGCCTTTCGCGGCTTGCTGCTGGCCGCCGAGATCTGCGTCATGGTGGCCGCCTTCACCTATCTCGGGCTGGTCGAGAGCCATGCGGTCTTTGTCTGCTACCCGCTGATCGTCGCGGCCCTCTCGGGGCCGGTGCTGGGCGAAAAGGTCGGCTGGCGGCGCTGGCTGGCGATCGCGGTGGGCTTTGTCGGCGTGCTGATCATCATCAACCCCTCGGCGGGGGTGTTCTCGATCTATGCACTGATCCCGCTGCTGGCCTCGACGATGTTCGCGCTTTACGCGCTGCTCAACCGCTACGTGGCGCGGCGCGATTCCGCCGCCACCTCGTTCTTCTGGACCGGTACCACCGGCTGCGTGCTGATGACCGCGGTGGGCATCTGGTTCTGGGAGCCGATGACGGCGCCGGACTGGGGCTGGATGGCGCTGCTCTGCATGACCGGCGCGGGCGGGCACTGGCTGATGATCAAGTGCTACGAGGTGGCCGAGGCCAGCGCCGTCCAGCCCTTTGCCTATCTGCAGATGCCCTTTGCCTCGGCCATCGGCATCATGGTCTTCGGCGAGGATCTGCGCCCCACCGTGGTCTTCGGCGCATCGCTGATCGTCGGGGCGGGACTGTTCACACTCTGGCGAGAGCGCCAGAGGCGGCGCGTCACGGGCACACCCCCTCCAGCCTGACCGATACTCTCAACGTCTGGGAAGAAGGGGGCCAGCCCCCTCGGCCTTCGGCCTCACCCCCGGAGTTTACCTGGCAAGATGAAGCTCAGAGTTGTCTCCCCTCTTCATCTTGCGGGGTAAACTCCGGGGGGTCTGGGGGGCTGGCCCCCCAGCGGGTCGACGTGCGCAGGCACGGCGAAATGAAGGCGCAAACCACGGCAAGAGGGCGAAGTGTTACCGCGCCACCGGCATCACCGTCGCGCCCACCAGCTCCTGCGAGAAGGGCACCGGATGCGGGTCCTTGCCCAGGCGCGCGCGATAGATCGGCAGGCTCTCGGACACCCGCATGACGTAGTTGCGGGTCTCGGTGAAGGGGATGGTCTCTATCCAGTCAATCACGTCGATCTCACCGCCCAGCGGGTTGCCATAGGCGCGCATCCAGGACCGCGGGCGTCCCGGACCGGCGTTGTAGCCCGCCGAAATCATCACCACGTTGCCGGCGAAATCCTCGGACAGCCCGCGCAGGTAATCCGCGCCCAGCCGGGCATTGTAGACCCAGTCGCTGGTCAGCCGGTCGCGGCTGTAGTCCAGCCCGATCCGCCGCGCCACGAGCTGCGCCGTGGCGGGCATCACCTGCATCAAGCCGCGGGCCCCGGCGTGGCTGACGACGCCCGGGTCGAATTCGCTCTCGCGCCGGGCGATGGCCAGCACCATTTCCTTGGGCACCGGATGCGCCCGCCGCGCCACCGGGTGCAGCGCATAGTAGGGTGCTGCGATCTCGTGGCCGGCCTGTGCCGCGCGCTTGCCCAGCATGACGGCGATATGCGGCTGGCCCAGATCTTCCAGCATCTTGCCCATCAGTTCGAGCTGCGCCTTGTCCTGGCTTTCCGCCAGGTGGGTCCAGAACCGCTCGGCCAGCCAGTCCTCGCCCGCCGCCAGCAGCATCATCGCCGCCTGATGCACCCGGGACCTGGCGAAAGCCGCCTCGCGCCAGTCGGCTTCGGGCAGCGGCGCGGCCAGGGCAGCATCGAAGGGCAGCCCGCCGCGTTCCGCCGCCAACAGGCCGTAGAAGCTGGTCTGGTACTGCGCGCCCAGGGCGTAGCCGGCCTTGGCGGCTTCCGCCTCGCCGGCGGCCTCATGCGCGCGGCCCAGCCAATAGCCCGCCCGGCCCAGCGAGATCGGGGTGAAGACATCGTTCCGGAAGCGGGTGAAATGGGCGATGGCGCGCTTCGGGTCCTTCTGGAACCGCAGGGCGAGGTAGCCCGACAGCCATTCCAGTTCCGCAAAGTCCCGCCCGGTCACGGTGAAATGGCTCGCGGCGACGCGGTAGGCCAGGTCGGTATCGCCCGCGCGCATCAGCCGATGCGCCATGTTCGGGCGGCGCGCGGCCCAGTGATCGGGCTCGCCCAGGCGCTCGGCGCTGGTGGACCGCTCCAGCAGCAGCTCGATGGCGCTGTCGGTCAGCCCCTTCTGCATCCGCCATTCGAAGCGCTCATAGGCCAGGCCCGGGTCGTCGCGCAAATCGCGCGGCACGCGGTCGATCAGCGGATCGGGATTGCCCTCGCGCTTGCGCAGTGCCATGCGCGCCTCGGCCAGGCGCTTCCAGCCGTCCGAGACCAGCGGCAGCATCCGGGTCGCATTGATCGGCCAGTCCTGCCACAGGGTATGGTCCAGCCGCGCCTCGTGATGCGGCTTCAGCAGGGTGGCGTGGCGGGCGAGAAAGGCCTCCTGCTCCTTTTCGGACAGCACCAGCGTGCGCCAGGCCAGTACGATTGTGGCCTTGGCGGCCCCGTCCTCGCCGCGCGCCTCCAGCGCCTCGGCATAGGCCAGCGCGCCGGTGCCGGTCTGCGGCACGTGATCGCGGAAAAAGGCCAGCCGGTCGGCGAACGGCGCCTCCGCCATGGTCTCCTCGCTCTTTTCGCGCAGGTAGTCGAGGCCGGGCCAGTCGCCGCTGCGACCCAGGAAGGCGGTCACGTCCCCGGCGCTGCCGCGGCCGGCGCGCAGATAGGTCCACAGGATGATGTCACGGCCGACAGAGCCTTCGGGCCCCGCCGCCTCGATCGCCCGGTCCCAGAGCCCCTCGCGCATCAGCGCCAACCCGGCCCGAAGCCGCGGATTGGCCTCCGGCACCGCGGCTGTCAACGGCTGGGTGACCAGGCCCTGCGGGCGCGCCTTCGGGCGCATTCCGGCAAGCTGGGCCAGGGGAACCGCCGTTTCTGCCGCCGCCGGTGCGGGCGGGCGCTGGGCCGCGGCATCGACCGGCACCGGGCCACCACGCATCCGCGGCCGCAGGCTCGACGTCATGTCGGCGGAGAGCGCCGGTTCCGAACCGGTTTGCGCCGGAACGGGTCCGGCGGCGAAAAGCAGCAGGCAGACAAGAGCGCGCATCATCACTTGCAATTTCTGATCCGAGAAGGAATAGACACGACCCAGAGGATAACCCGCCACGCCGCCGCCGCAACTCACGATGCCGACAGTGGCGGATCACCGCGGCCAAAGCCGCCAACCGCGAAGAGGAGCGTTACCATGTTCAAAGGGTCCATGCCTGCCCTGGTCACGCCGTTCAAGAACGGCGAGGTTGATCTGGAAACGCTGCGAAAACTCGTGGACTGGCATGTCGATCAGGGATCGCACGGGCTGGTGCCCGTGGGCACCACCGGCGAAAGCCCGACGCTGTCGCATTCCGAGCATGAACTGGTGGTCGCCGAAGTGGTCAAGGCCGCCGCGGGCCGCATTCCGGTGATTGCCGGCGCCGGGTCGAACAATACCACCGAGGCGATTCGCTTCATGGCCCATGCCAAGGCGGTGGGCGCCGATGCGGGGCTGGTGGTGACGCCCTATTACAACAAGCCGACGCAATCGGGGCTGATCGCGCATTTCACCGCGATTGCCGATGCGGTCGACCTGCCGATCATCATCTACAACATTCCCGGCCGCTCGGCGGTGGACATGCTGCCCGCCACCATGGGCGAACTGGCAAAACATCGCAATATCATCGGCGTCAAGGATGCCACCGGCGACCTGGCGCGGGTCTGCGCCCAGCGCATCACCTGCGGGCCGGACTTCATTCAGGTCTCGGGCGAGGATGCCACCGCGCATGGGTTCAACGCCCAGGGCGGCACCGGCTGCATCTCGGTCACCGCCAACGTGGCGCCGAAGCTCTGTGCCGAACTGCAGGAAAGCTGCCTTGCGGGCGATTATGCCCGGGCGCTGGAGCTTCAGGACCGGCTGATGCCGCTGCACCAGGCGATCTTCGTCGAGCCGGGGCTTTGCGGGGTGAAATACGCCATGGCGCAGCTTGGCCTGTGCACCGAGGAGTTGCGCCTGCCGCTGGTGCCGGTGACCGAGCCGACACGGGCCAGGCTGGACGCGGCGATGCGGCACGCGGGACTTGTGAACTGAGCGGGCAAAAGTTTTCGCAAAACTGTTGCAAAATTCATCGATGAATTTTGGCCCGGCGGCAGAGGATGCGCCGGGCCTTTTCGTGATACTTACTGCGTCGCGCCGGTCTCGAGCCCCTCGGGCTGGCCGACCACCACGAAATGCAGGTCTTCGGGCCGCATCACCGCGCGCGCGACCCGGTTGATCTCGTCCAGGGTCAGGGCCTCGACCAGGGCATTGCGCTCGACCACGTATTCCGGCCCCAGCCCGTCCATCTGCATCCCGATCAGGATATTGGCGATCGGCCCGTTGCCGTCGAAGCGCAGCGGATAAGCGCCGGTCAGATAGGTCTTGGCCGCCGCCAGTTCCTCGGCGGTCACGCCCTCCTGCGCCAGCTGCGCCCATTCGGCGCGGATCACCTCGACGGTCTCGGCGACGCGGTTGCCGGCCGAGGCGACCGAGCCCATGATCATCTCGGCATGGTCCTTGGGCACGAGGTAGGTATAGACCCCGTAGGTCAGCCCGCGCTTTTCGCGCACCTCCTGCATCAGCCGGCTGGTCAGCCCCGAGCCGCCGAAGATCTCGTTCAGCACATAGGCCGCCATGAAATCCGGATCGTCGCGTTCCAGCCCCTGGTGGCCGAAGAGCACCACCGATTGCGGCGTGTCGAAGGGCACCACGGTCAGCCCGCCCTCCAGCGCAAAGTCCGCCCGCCCCGGCAGCGGCGCGCCGGTCGCGGGCAGATCGCCCAGGAGGGTGTCGAGCAGGCGGGCCAGGTCCTCGGCATTGATGTCGCCCACCGCGCTGATGAACACCCGGTCGCGGGCAAAGACCGCCCCGTGCGCCGCGACGATATCCTCGCGGGTCAGCGCGCTGACACTTTCGCGGGTGCCGTTGAGCGAGCTGCCATAGGGGTGGTCGCCGAAGGCCAGCTTGTCGAAGGTGCGCCCGGCGATCTTGTTGGGGTCGGTCTCGTCCGAGGCGATGCCCGAGAGCACCTGCGCCTTCACCCGGTCGATGGCGACCTGGTTGAAGGCCGGCTCCACGATGACGCCGCGCAAGAGCGCCATGGCCTGCTCGGTGGTATCGGTCAGGAACTTGGCCGAGACCGAGACCGTGTCGTCATAGGTGCCATAGCCGAAGGAGGCCGCCAGATCCTCGGTCGCGCGGGCAAAGGCGCGGGCGTCCATCTCGCCGGTGCCCTCCTCGAGCAGCCCGACCATGAGGTTGGTCACGCCGCGCTTGCCCGGCGCATCGAGCGCGCCGCCGCCCTTGAAGCGCAATTCCAGCGCCACGATGGGGATCGAGGGTTCCTCGACCAGCCAGGCGGTGAAGCCGCCGGGGGTTGTCACCTGCTGGATGTCGATCTCGGCATGGGCCGGCGCGGCCACCATCACGCAGGCGATCAGGGCATGGACAAGCGCTTTCATTGGGTCACCTCCTGCGGGCGGATCAGCCAGCTTGTCACGCTGGCCTTGTCGTCGAATACCTCCTGCGCCACGGCGAGGATGTCGTCCTCGGTCACCGCGGCCAGCACCCCGGGCCAGGCGTGGATATCCTCCAGCGTCAGCCCCGAGGTCAGCGCCCGGCCATAGCGGTTGGCCAGCCGTTCCACGTTGTCGCGGGCATAGATGCGGCTGGCCTCGATCTGGCGCTTGATCCGCGCCAGTTGCGCGGGATCGACGCCGGTAGCCATGAACTCGGCCAGCGCCGCATCCATCGCATCCTCGGCCACCTCGAGGCTCACCCCTTCGGCCGGAACGAGCACCAGCGAAAACGTGGTGTCATCCAGCGAGGTATCGCCATAGGAGGCCCCGGCATAGACCGCGATCTTCTGGTCGAACTGCAGCTTCTCGTTCAGCACCGAGGTCTGGCCGCCGCCGAGGATCTCGGCCAGCAGCACCAGCGCCGCGGCCTTTTCCTGCGCGCCCGGATCGCGTTCCGGCGCAAGGTACGAGCGGGTCAGGTAGGGCTGCGAGACCCGCGCATCCTCGAACACCATGCGGCGCGCGGCGGTCTGCGGCGGTTCCTGCGGGCGCATCCGCGGCTTGAGGTCGGGGTTGGGCGGCAGCGGGCCGTAGTGTTCGCGCGCCAGCGCCAGCACCGCGTCGGGCTGGACGTCGCCGGCGACGATCAGCACCGCGTTGTTGGGGGCGTAATAGGTCTGGTAATAATCCAGCGCGGCGTCGAGATCGAGCCCGACCATCTCGTGCCGCCAACCGATGATCGGCACGCCGTAGCGGTGGTTGAGGTATTGCGCCGCCCGCGCCTGTTCGCGCATCAAGGCGCCGGGGTCGTTCTCGGTGCGCATGTTGCGTTCCTCGATGATGACCTCGCGCTCGGTGCGGATCTCTTCCTCGCCCAGTTGCAGGTTGACCATCCGGTCGGCCTCCATCTGCATCATCAGGCCCAGACGGTCGGCGGCGACGCGCTGGTAATAGGCGGTCTGGTCATAGCTGGTGAAGGCATTGTCGGTGCCGCCGTTCTCCGCCACCACCCGCGACAATTCCCCCGGCGCCATGGTCCTGGTGCCCTGGAACAGCAGGTGTTCGAGGAAATGCGCCACCCCCGAGACGCCGGGGCGTTCATCGGCGCTGCCCGCGCGATACCACAGCATGTGGACGACGACCGGCGCGCGGTGATCCTCGATGATCACCACCTCCATGCCGTTGTCCAGCCTGTCGGTGGTCACCAGGTCCTCGATCGCCTGGTCGGCGCCCGCCGCGCCCGCCGTCAGCAGACCGGCGATCAGCGCGGCAGGGCGCAACAGGGCAAAGACACTTTGAAAGGCAGGTCCGGGCATATGGCTCTCCTGAAAACGGGTTGGGCTAACCTTGGCCAGCCTGATCTCGACTTCAAGAGAAAGCTGCGTGACACTTGCGTGATCGGCGCGGCGGCCCTAGCGGCCGACGCGGTTGTCGGTGTCGCGCACATCGCCCGGCGGATCGGCGGCGGGGGTCCGCACGCCGGCGCGGCGGAACAGGCTCATCACCCGGTAGGGATCGATGGCCATGACGCTGTAGGCGTCGTAATAGCGATCCTCGCGCACCACCTGCCAGGTAAAGAGCGACGCCCGGCGGCGGAAGTCGAGGTCTTCGCGGGCCAGTTGCGACCGGATGGCCGCGTCGACGCCCTTGCGCGACGCATAAGTGACCAGCGCGCCATCGCCCGCGCCCACACCGGGCCCGCGCGCCGTCACCCGGCTGCCGTCCCCGCCCAGAGCGGCGACCGCATCGGCCTCGGGCGTCTGGTCGGTGCGATTGGCGCCGCCCGGGGTGGGCGGCGGCAGGACGGAAAGACTTTCCGGGGCTTGCAGCGGCTTCGGCGGCACGATCGAGAATTCCTCGGGGCCGTCGTCGCGCAGGCGCAGTTCATGCAGTGTGATATCGCGGTTCCCACAGGCCGACAGACCCAGCACAAGGGTCAGCAGGACCCCCAGCCTTGCAACGGGTGACATCGTCATGCGTTTCTCACTCCACCTTTCGTCTGGCACAGACTTAACGGATTGCCGGGCCGAGGTCACGCGCCCTTTTTGCCCCTCGGCACCCCCTTGCCCGAGCCGCCGCCGGAAAACAACACCAGCCCGAAGGCCCCGGCGAAAACCGCGATGTCGGCGACGTTAAAGGCAAAGGGATTCTCGATCCCGCGGCACGACATGTTGAGGAAATCCGCCACCGCGCCATAGAGCACCCGGTCGACCACGTTGCCCAGCGCGCCGCCGACCAGCAGCCCGGCGGACAGTTGCCCGATGCGCCCCGGCGGATCGCGCCAGGCCCAGACCAGCACCGCGCCGACGATCGCCAGCGCAATACCGATCAGCACCCAGCGGGCGGCATCGGAATGGCCGGAAAACAGGCCGAAGTTGATGCCCGAGTTCCACGCCATCCGCAGGTTGAGATAGGGCGGCAGCACGTCGATCTCGCCCACGGTCCGCAGGTCCATCAGGTGCACCACCAGGTACTTGCTGATCTGATCGAGCAGGAAGACCCAGAGCCCCGCCCAGAACAAAATTCGCATCGCTTGCCTCCTGCCGCTGCCTTGGTGCACCGGTCCCGGCCTAGTGCCGGAAATGCCGCATGCCCGTGAAGACCATGGCCAGCCCGGCCTCGTCCGCCGCCGCGATCACCTCGCTGTCGCGCATCGACCCGCCCGGCTGGATGACGCAACTCGCCCCCGCCGCCGCCGCTTCCAACAGCCCGTCCGGGAAGGGGAAAAAGGCATCCGAGGCCACCGCCGAGCCCCTGGTCAGTGGCTCGGGAAGCCCCAGCGCCTCGGCCATGCGCTCGGCCTTTTTCGCCGCGATCAGCGCCGAATCAAGCCGGCTCATCTGGCCCGCGCCGACGCCCACGGTGGCACCATCCCTGACATAGACGATGGCATTGGACTTGACGTGTTTCGCCACCTTCCAGGCAAAGAGCAGGTCGCGCATCTGTTCGTCCGTCGGCGCCACTTTCGTCACTACCTTCAGATCGTCCAGCCCGACAAAGCCCACGTCCTTGTCCTGCATCAGGAAGCCGCCCGCCACCTGCCGCAGCACCTGCCCGCCGGCCCGCACGTCGGGAAGGCCCTCGGTGGTGAGCAGACGCAGGTTCTTCTTCTCTTCAAAAATACGCATCGCGCCATCGCTGGCCCCGGGCGCAATCACCACTTCGGTGAAGATCCCGGTGATCTCGCGCGCGGTCTCCTCGTCCAGCGGCTGGTTCAGCGCGACAATGCCGCCGAAAGCGCTGGTCCGGTCACAGTCGAAAGCGGCCCGGTAAGCCTCGACCAGCGTCTTGCCACGCGCCACGCCGCAGGGGTTGGCGTGCTTGATGATGGCACAGGCCGCGCCGTCCCCGGGCGCGAATTCCGCCACCAACTCGAAGGCCGCATCGGTGTCGTTGATATTGTTGTAGGACAGTTCCTTGCCCTGGTGCTGCACCGCCGTCGCCACGCCGGGCCGGTTCGAGCCATCGGTATAGAAGGCCGCCTTCTGGTGCGGGTTCTCGCCATAGCGCAGGGTCTGGCGCACCTGGCCCGCCACCGCGCGGCGGCGCGGCGCCACCTCGCCCAGCGCCCCGGCCATCCAGGACGAGACCGCGGCATCATAGGCCCCGGTGCGGGCATAGGCGATCTGCGCCAGCCGCTGGCGGAAGCCATAAGAAGTCGCGCCGGAATTGGCGTTCAACTCCAAAAGCAGCGCCTCGTAATCCTCGACATCCACCAGGGTGGTGACAAAGCCGTGGTTCTTGGCCGCGGCGCGGATCATCGCCGGCCCGCCAATGTCGATGTTCTCGATACAGGTGGCGTAGTCCGCGCCCTTGGCCACGGTTTCCTCGAAGGGATAGAGGTTGACCACCAGCAGGTCGATCCCGCCGATCCCGTGTTCCTCCATCGCCGCCACATGGGCGTCATTGTCGCGCAGCGCCAGCAGCCCGCCATGCACCGCCGGATGCAGCGTCTTGACGCGGCCATCCATCATCTCGGGGAACCCCGTGACCTCGGCCACGTCCCGAACCGCCAGCCCGGCCTCGCGCAGGGCTTTCGCCGAGCCGCCGGTGGACAGAAGCTCCACCCCGCGCTCGGCCAGCGCCCGGCCGAGGTCGATCAAACCGGTCTTGTCGGAAACGGAAAGAAGCGCGCGCCGGATCGGCACGAGGGCGTGTGTCTCGGTCATGGAAGTCAGGGTCCCGCGGTCAGCTGTCAAAATACTCGTCGTCGTCCCGGTTGAGGTCCCTGACGGCCACCGCCGTGTCATGCGCCTTGGCCAGCGACCACCGGATGCGCGTCGCATAGCCCATTGCCCGGTGAGATAAAACGATCTGTTTCGTCGCGCGCGGCCGCAACCGCCCCATTTCGAGGTAAACCGAAGGCTCCAGCGCCATTTCCACCTCGCCCTCATGACGAAAGACCCAGACTTCGCCGGATCTCAGCGCCATGGAGACCGCCATGCCGCCCATGTCGACCTCGGCATCGATGTCGGGATGCAGGTGGAAACGGACGTGAAACGGGATGCCGCGCCCGCCCGCCGCCTCGTTCACCCGGTCGAATCGCTTCTTGTCGGCGGCTTTCAGCGCCAGCAGCATGTCCTCGCCCACCAGCGCGCGCCCGTCGAAGGTCAGCTCCAGGATGCGCGCATGGGTCAGCCCATGGGTGCTGACATAGCCGTCATGGCCCGCTTCCAGCTTCAGCCCGTCGGGCGCATGGCTGATCTCCACCGGCACCTCGCCCGGCGCATCCTCCAGCATCTCGCGCTTGGCGCCCTGCACCCGGCCTTCGCGGCCCAGCCGTGCGCTGGAATAACCCTCCAGCGCCAGCGTCGAATGCGAGGGTGTCGCCCGTCCGGCCCGGCGCCAGTCCTCGCCGAAAAACGCCCCCGAGCCGCAGGAGACGATCAGCGGCCGGCGCCCCGAGGTCAGCTCGAAGGCCAGCGTCGAGGCATGGGCGTTGTAGGAGGCCGCCCCGCCCGGCGGCGCGCTGGCATCGACGATCACCGAGGTGCGGCTGGCCGAGAGCCGGGCAAAGCCCATCGCCAGCCCCTCGGCGCCCTTGCGCACGCCCGAAGCCGAGAGCGCCTGGTCGAGCCGCCCGTCCAATCCCCGCCCGCCGCCGTGAAACCGCGCCAGCCCGCCGTCGCTGTGACGCAGGGCGCGCAGGGTGGGTGCGATGCGCATGATCGCCTCCTGGTGGGCGATGTCGACCTTGTTGCCGGTCTCCTCCAGCGCCGCCGCGGCCCAGGTGAGCAAGGTAAAGACCTCCAGCAGCTCCTCGGGATTGCGCGTCGGGATGCCGCCCTGCTTGTCGATCTGGCTGGCGCATTCCCGGGCCAGCGCGCTGCGCGCCGGTGCCACGAAGCGCTCCATCCCGCTTAAGGAAAGCCCGGCATAAAGCAGCCCGGTCAGCGCCTCGAACCGCGGCAATCCCGGTGCGGCCCGCGGCCAGCGCCGGGCCAGGAACAGCGTCTGATGCGCCAGCGACTTGAAATAGGCCTCGGAGTCCGCCGGTTGCTGCGCGCGGAGCAGGAAGATCGCGTGATGGGTCCAGCGGATCAGCCGCCGCCCGGTCAGATCCGGCGTCCAGCCCGGCCCGCCGCCGCGCCCGTAGCGCGCGATCCAGCCCCAGAGCCAGCGCTGCGCCACCTCGCGCGCCTTCATGTCGCCCACCGCGGCAAGGTCGTCGAGCCAGGAAAACCCGTGGATCTGCTCGATGAAGGCCTGGTCGGGCGGGTCGAGATCCCAGAGCATGGCGTCGCGGGATTCGACCAGGTGGCCGGCAAACATCAGGTTGCCGGCAATCAGCTGGCGGCCGCGGTTGAAGCTGCCGATGGTGCGGGGTTCGGGCTGCGAGACAAAGGCGGTGGCCGCCCGTGCCCGGGCCGTCAGCCGCGCATGAACGCGGTGCATCAGGCGCGTGTGTCGCGCTGACCAACTCTCACTCTCGGACATCTGCTCTGCCTCGTCCGCACTTGACATGCGTTTATTGCGCCGATGATAGCCGCGGGTTGCTGCAAAGTCACCTTGGAAAACGCCCGCGCGCGCCCATGCGCGCCCTGCCGCCGCCCGGTGTTCGCGCTAACGGGCGACTAACGGGTGAGACAGGCCATGTAGAAGCCATCCATGCCGCCCCGCTCGGCCCAGTAATCCGGGCGCAGGCGCAGACCCCCCTCGCTGGTCCGCCAGGCCGGGTCCACCCCCGGCAGGTCGAAGGCCCCGGGCAGCACCCGCAGCCCGTCATGCCGCGCCAATGCCTCCTCGACCTGGCATTCGCCCTCGTCGGGCAGCAGCGAACAGGTGCAATAGATCAGCCGCCCGCCGGGCTTCAGCAGGCTCAGCGCATGGTCCAGAAGCGCCGCCTGCAACGCGATCAGCCCGCCGATCTCCTCGCCCGAGCGCGCCAGCGGCAGATCCGGATGCCGCCGGATCGTCCCGGTGGCCGAACAGGGCGCATCGAGCACCACCGCATCGTAAAGCCCCTGGGCGGTGAGCGCATCGCCGGCGACAACCGTGGCGGCCAGCCCCGTGCGCGCCAGGTTCTCGCGCAGCCGGCCCAGCCGCGCCTCGGAAATATCCAGCGCCGTCACCTCGGCCCCGCGCGCGGCCAGTTGCAGGGTCTTGCCCCCCGGCGCCGCACAGAGGTCGAGCACGGACAGCCCCGCGACATCGCCGAGCCCCTGCACCGGCAGCGCCGCCGCGGCGTCCTGCACCCACCATTCGCCCTCGGCGAACCCCGGCAGGGCGCTGACCTGCCCCGGCGCGCGCCGCCGCAGCGAGCCGGTCGGCAACGCCTCGGCCTCGAGCCGCGCGGCCCAGCCCGAGGCATCCCCCCGCAGGGTCAGATCCAGCGGCGCCCCGGCGAAATGCGCCGCCTCCATCGCCCGCACCGCCTCGGCCCCCCAGGCCTGCACCAGCGGGCCGCGCAGCCATTTCGGCAGATGCGGCACCCGAAGCGCCGCCCAGGTCTCCGGGCCGTCGCCCGCCACCTTGCGCAGCACCGCGTTGACCAGCCCGCCATGGGCCGCGGTGCGCTTGCCCGCGCGGGTCAGCGCCACCGCCTCGTTGACCACGCCATGCGCATCGCCGCCGGTGCAAAGCTCCACCGTCGCCAGCCGCAGCACGTTGCGCACCGCCAGCGGCGGCATCTTGCGCAGGTAGGGTTTCAGCACCCGGTCCGCCCGCTCCAGCCCGCGCAACACCTCCAGCGCCAGCCGCTGCGCCCGCGCGCGATCCGCCGGATCGAGCTTGCGGTGCTGCGGCGCCGCGGTCAGGTCCGACATCAGCCGCCCCTCGCCCAGGACCTGGCCCAGCAGCCAAAGCGCCCCCCTGCGTGCCGATCCTGCCATCCCGCGACCTCCCGCCTGCTTGTCCAAGTCAAGCCAAGGCGTATATCAGCAGGAAAGCCTAAGGAAAGCCCGATGACCGAGACCGAAGCCCAACGCCGCGCCAAACTCCCCGAAACCGCCCGCCGCGCGCTGGAAGAAGCCGACGCCCGCCGCGCCGCGGCACCAGAGACCGCCCTGCCCACCGAACTCGGCGGCCGCGACGGCCCCGAACCCGTCCGCTACGGCGACTGGGAGAAAAAAGGCCTCGCGATCGACTTCTGACCCCCCCAAAAAGGTCCTTCTCTGGTTCAAAAGTATCCCGGGGAGTGTGAGGGGCAGCGCCCCTCATCCAATAAACCTCATCCAATCAAACCTGTGCGGCGCAGCCGCTCCGTCCGGTCAAGCGCCCTCCGCCAGCCCCAGCACATCGAGCATGTCATACTCGCCCGGCGCCCGGTCCTGCCCCCAAAGTGCGGCTTTCAGCGCGCCGCGGGCAAAGACCGACCGGTCCGTCGCCACGTGCCGCAGGGTGATCCGCTCGCCGGCGGCGGCGAACATCACGTCATGCTCGCCGACGATGTCCCCGCCGCGAATCACCGCAAAGCCGATGTCGCCCCGCTTTCGCGCCCCGGTGATGCCGTCGCGCCCGCGGTCGGCCACCTCCGACAGCGCGACGCCCCGGCCCCTGGCCGCCGCCTCGCCCAGCATCAGCGCGGTGCCCGAGGGCGCGTCGACCTTCTGCCCGTGATGCGCCTCGATCACCTCGATGTCGTAATCCGCGTCTAGCGCCCGCGCCACCTTTTCGGCCAGCACGGTCAGCAGGTTGACCCCGAGGCTCATGTTGCCCGCCCGCACGATCACCGCGTGCCGCGCCGCCGCCTGGATCTTGGCCAGGTGGCTTTCCTCCATGCCGGTGGTGCCGATGACGTGACAGAGCCGCGCCTGCGCCGCCAGGGCGGCAAATTCGACCGTCGCATCCGGCGCGGTGAAATCGATCACCGCCTGCGCCCGGGCAAAGGCCTCCAGCGGATCGTCGGTCACCGCCACGCCCAGCGCCGCGCCGCCCATCGCCTCGCCCACGTCGCGGCCGATCCAGGCGTGGCCCTTGCGCTCGACCGCGCCGGCCAGCCGGACGCGGTCGCTGGCCGTGACCGTGCGGATCAGCATCTGGCCCATCCGGCCCGAGGCGCCGGTGATCACGATCCCGGGAATTGGTGCGCTCATTTCCTCGTCTCCCTTGGTTTTGCTTCACATACCGCGCCCGGCGGTGCTTGGCAAAGCCCGCGCGAAGGCGTATCTGCCCTGCATGGCCAAGAACAGAACCCAAGGCGGGCAAGGCCCGTCGCAACGCCAGCTCAGGGTCGGAGAACTGATCCGCCGGACGCTCTCCGAGGTGCTGATGCGCGGCGAAGTGCATGACCCCGATCTCAACCGCTTCTCGATCACCGTGGGCGAGGTGCGGCTCTCGCCCGACCTGCGCATTGCCACCGTCTATGTCTACCCCCTGGGTGGCGAGGGCGGCGATGCGGTGATCGACCTTCTGGCGCGCAACAAGGGCGAATTGCGCCGGTTGGTCAACAAGCAGCTGACCATCAAGCATTCGCCCGACCTGCGCTTCCGGATGGACGAGACCTTCGACCGGATGGACGAGACCCGGCGTCTGTTTGCGCAGGACGCCGTGCGCCGCGACCTGGACGAGTGATGCTGCGGGCGGCGCTGGGAATCGGACTGGCAGTGCTGGCGGCCTCGCAGGTCGCCGCGGTCAGCTGTGCCGACCGCAGCCACGCCGGCAACAGCTATACCGTCTGCGAGGTCGATCCCGCCCGCGAGGACCTGCGCCTGTTCCGCGCCATGCCCGACGGCGCGCCCTATGGCAATTTCGCCACGCTGGACCAGGCGCTCGAGGCCGAGGGCCGCCACCTGGGCTTTGCCATCAACGGCGGCATGTACCACGAAGACCGCGCGCCGGTGGGCCATTACATCGAGGATGGCCGCGAAGAGATGCGCGTCATCGCCACCGAGGGGCCGGGCAATTTCGGCCTGCTGCCCAATGGCGTCTTCTGCATCGGCGATGGCACCGCGCGGGTCTATGAAACCCGCACCTACCTCGACCGTGCGCCGGCCTGCCGCCATGCCACCCAATCCGGCCCGATGCTGGTGATCGGCGGCAAGCTGCACCCGGAGTTCAACCCCGACAGCAGCTCGCGCTTCATCCGCAATGGCGTGGGCACCAGTGCCGGCGGCGACCGGGCGGTCTTTGTCATTTCCAACAACGCCGTCACCTTCTGGGAGTTCGCCAGCTTCTTCCGCGACGTGCTGGGGCTGGGCGATGCGCTGTTTCTCGACGGCAATGTCTCGCGCCTGCATGCGCCCGACCTGGCGCGCAGCGACCTGGGCTTTCCCATGGGCCCGATCATCGCCGTGGTGGAGCCCGACCCCTAGAGCATCCCCGTCGCCACGCCAGCCCCCCGCGCCCGCGCGCCCCGGACCTGATCCGGGGCCTCTCGCCGCGCCGGTCCACACCCCCGGCTTGACGCCCGCGCCGCACTTTCCTATCCCGCCCGTTCCGAAACACATCCGAGGCATCCATGGCACGCAAGAAGAAGGGCCGCGACATTTCCGGCTGGCTGGTGGTCGACAAGCCCGCGGGCCCGACCTCGACCGCGGTGGTCAACAAGGTGCGCTGGGCCTTCGACGCCAGGAAGGCCGGCCACGCCGGCACGCTGGACCCCGAGGCGACCGGCCTGCTCGCCGTGGCGCTGGGCGAGGCGACCAAGACCGTGCCCTTCGTCACCGACGCGATGAAGGCCTATGAGTTCACCGTCCGCTGGGGCCAGGCCACCAATACCGACGATGCCGAGGGCGAGGTGATCGCCACCTCCGACCTCCGCCCCACCGATGACGAGATCAAGGCGGCGCTCGGCCGCTTCGTCGGCGATATCGAACAGGTGCCGCCGCAGTTTTCGGCCGTCAAGATCGACGGCGAACGCGCCTACAAGCTGGCCCGCGGCGGCGAGGAGGTCGAGATCGCCGCCCGCCCGCTCTGGGTCGAGGAACTGCTGCTGACCGACCGGCCCGATGCCGATACCGCGGTGCTGGAAATGACCTGCGGCAAGGGCGGCTACGTCCGCGCCATTGCCCGCGACCTGGGCGCGGTGCTGGGCTGTCACGGCCATGTGGTGCGCCTGCGGCGGATCTGGTCCGGGCCGTTCGACCTGGACGAGGCGGTGACGCTCGACCGGATCGAGGACCTTGCCCGCACCCCCGAGATCGACGCGCTGCTGCTGCCGCTGGAGACCGGGCTTCACGACCTGCCCGAGCTGCGCTGCGGCGCCGAATCGCTGGCCCGGCTGCGCAATGGCAACCCGGCGGAAGTCATCGGCAGCGGCGTCGAATTCGGCGACACCGCCTGGGTCAGCCATGACGGCGTGCCGGTGGCGGTCGGGGAATACCGCGGCGGCAAGCTGCATCCCTCGCGTGTATTCGTGACGGGCTGAGCCGTGCTGGTGTCCCGGACGCATGAGACCCCGGACTGCCGGTCCGAGGCGGTCTATTCCGATTGCGGCGCCTATCGCTATCGCCTGGTGCGGCTGTGGGACGCCGCCGCGCCGCGGCTGGCCTTCGTGATGCTCAACCCCTCGACCGCGGATGAAAAGACCAACGACCCGACCATTGCGCGCTGCGAGAAACGCGCGCGTTTGCTGGGGTTTGGCGGGCTCGACGTGGTCAACCTCTTTGCCTTTCGCGCCACCGATCCCGCCGACCTGCGCGCCGCCGAGGCCCCCGTCGGGCCGGAGAACGACGCCTTCCTGACCCGGGCCTGTGCCGAGGCGCAGGTGATCCTGGCCGCCTGGGGCGTGCATGGCCGTCACCGCGATCGCGACGCCGAGGCCCTGCCGCTGCTGACCGCGCACCCCGGCAAGCTGCACACCCTGGGGTTGACCCGGCACGGGCTGCCCCGCCACCCGCTTTACGTCTCCTACGCCCAACGCCCGCAGCCCTGGTCTGGTTAATTTCCGCTAACCAACTGAAACTGTTAACCAAATGCCGGGAAAGAAATTGACCGGAGGGGCCGGTTGCCGGATACTTCAGCCCGGGAATAAGGGTGTGAGATCATGTTACTGTTAGCAGGATTGCTTGGCATGGCCGCGATCGGGTCGGTCATGCTTGTCGGAATCACCGATGGAGACGAGCCGGGCAGCACGGCCGAAGACGTCCGGGATCTGGGCGATGACCCCGACGAGGTCGGTGACGGCGCCACCACCGAGGCCGCGGACGGCGGCACCGGCAACCTGCTCTACGACCTGATCATGGGCACCGAGGGCAATGATGTCCTGTCCGGCGATGACGACCCCACCTCGATCTCCGGCGGCGGTGGCAGCGATGCGATCGACGGCCAGGGCGGCGACGACACCCTGTCGGGCGATGCCGGCGAAGACTGGATCTGGGCCGGCGATGGCGACGATCTGGCCGAGGGCGGCGAGGACGACGACACGCTGCATGGCGAGGCCGGCGACGATACCCTCTACGGCGATGCGGGCGACGACGAATTGTTCGGCCATATCGGCAACGACCTGAGCCTTGGCGGTGACGGCAACGACGTGATCACCGACGGCACCGGCGCCGACATTCTGCATGGCGGGGCGGGCGACGATGCCTTGCTGGGCGGCCATGACGCCGACACGCTTGAGGGTGGCGCGGGGGCGGACACGCTCTTTGGCGGCCAGGGCGACGATATCCTCGACGGCACCGAGGCCGGCACCGACCCCGACTACCTCAACGGCGGCGATGGCGACGACACGATCCTGGCCGACGATGGCGATGTGATCACCGGCGGCGCCGGGGCGGACGACATCTATCTGCGCGCCGATCCCGACCAGGAGGTCACGCTGATTGATTTCGCAAGCGGCGAGGATCAGCTTCTGGTGGTGGTCGACGATCCCTCGGGCGGGGTCGAGATCAGCCTGACCCCGGACGAGAACGATCCCGACCTGCTGCACATGGCGGTCGACGGCGATGTGGTCGCCCTGCTGCGCGGCGCCGACGACATCACCCTGTCGGACATCAGCCTGGTGTCCGAGACCGAGGCCGCCGCTTTCGAGGTGCTGCCGCCCGCGGCGTGATGCCCCGGGGCCGGGCCGGGAATCCTCTTTGCAAACCGACGCAGGTGGCGTATATGCCTGCAGCGCCCCGGTCTCGTGCCGGGGTTTGCGCTCTCCACGGGCCTGAGCTGGACGACATCCCGGCCTGCGCCATAACCCCAAATTCCGAAAGGAGACCCCGATGTCGATCACGGTCGAAGAAAAATCCCGCGTCATGCAGGAATACGCCACCAAGGAAGGCGACACCGGTTCGCCCGAAGTGCAGGTGGCCATCCTGACCTCGCGCATCCGCACGCTGACCGAGCACTTCAAGACCCACAAGAAGGACAACCACTCCCGTCGTGGCCTTCTGAAGCTTGTCGCCCAGCGCCGGAAACTGCTGGACTACCTGAAGGGCAAGGAAGAGGCCCGCTACCAGGACCTCATCAAGCGGCTGGAAATCCGCCGCTGAGCACCGCCCGCTTTGGGTTTTCAAGCGAGGGTCGCCCATGGGCGGCCCTTTGTCTTTTCCGCCTGCCCGCGACCACCGCCCCGATGCCGCGACACCCGTCGCCGCGCGCCCGATCCATCAATGGATCGGTCCCGATTTGTTGACAGATCGGCCCCGCGCCCGGCGGCAACTCGCGGCTTTTCAATCGCCCGAAAACCCTGTATCTCCCGCCTATCTGAGACGTGACGCTTCGACCCCGGCGCATGGCATGATGAAGGGGTCGGCGGCAATGGGGCCGCCAATCAAACGGGGACCCGGGATACGCCCGGGAGTGCCCCATACAGGATACGATGATGTTCAACATATCGAAGAAAAGCATGCAGTGGGGCGAGGAAACGCTCACACTGGAAACAGGGAAAGTCGCCCGCCAGGCCGACGGATCGGTCATTGCCACGCTGGGCGAGACCTCCGTCATGGCCAACGTGACCTTCGCCAAGGAGCCGAAGCCGGGCCAGGATTTCTTTCCGCTGACCGTGCACTACCAGGAAAAATATTACGCCGCCGGTAAAGTCCCTGGCGGCTTTTTCAAGCGCGAGGCGCGTCCGACCGAAAAGGAAACGCTGACCGCGCGCCTGATCGACCGCCCGATCCGCCCGCTGTTCGTCCCCGGCTTCAAGCATGAAGTGCTGGTGATGTGCACCGTGCTGAGCCACGACCTCGTCAACGATCCCGACATCGTCGCAATGATCGCCGCTTCCGCCGCGCTGACCATTTCCGGTGCGCCCTTCATGGGCCCGATCGCCGGTTGCCGCGTGGGTTACGTCGATGGCGACTATATCCTGAACCCGGAAGTCGAGGACATGCACGAGTTGCGCCTCAACCCCGAGCAGCGTCTGGACCTCATCGTCGCCGGCACCAAGGACGCCGTGATGATGGTGGAATCGGAAGCCTATGAGCTCTCGGAAGAGGAAATGCTCGGCGCGGTGAATTTCGCGCATGAGCAGATCCAGCCGGTGATCGACCTGATCATCTCGCTGGCCGAGGAAGCGGCGAAAGAGCCCTTCGACTTCCAGCCGCCGGATTACTCCGATCTCTACGAGGCCGTGAAAGCCGCAGGCGAGACGCAGATGCGCGACGCATTCGCCATCACCGACAAGCAGGAACGCACTTCTGCCGTCTCTGCCGCGCGCAGCGCGATCAAGGAGAGCCTGTCGGAAGAGCAGCTTGACGATCCGAACCTCGGTTCGGCGCTGAAAAAGCTCGAAGCCTCGATCCTGCGCGGCGACGTGGTCAAGACCGGCAAGCGGATCGACGGACGCTCGACCACCGACATCCGCCAGATCGTCTGCGAAACCGGTCTGCTGCCGCGGACCCACGGCTCGGCGCTGTTCACCCGTGGCGAGACGCAAGGTCTGGTCGTGACCACGCTCGGCACCGGCGATGACGAACAGTTCATCGACGCGCTGCATGGCAACTTCAAGTCGAACTTCCTGCTGCACTACAACTTCCCGCCCTATTCGGTCGGCGAAGCCGGTCGCGTGGGCCCTCCGGGTCGCCGCGAGATCGGTCACGGCAAGCTGGCCTGGCGCGCGCTTCAGGCGGTTCTGCCGGCCCCCACCGACTTCCCCTATACCATCCGCGTGGTGTCGGAGATCACCGAATCGAACGGTTCCTCCTCGATGGCCTCGGTCTGCGGCGGATCGCTGTCGATGATGGACGCGGGCGTGCCGCTGAAATCGGCGGTCGCCGGTGTGGCCATGGGCCTGATCCTCGAAGAGGACGGATCCTACGCGATCCTGTCGGACATCCTTGGCGACGAAGACCACCTCGGCGACATGGACTTCAAGGTCGCAGGCACCGAGAACGGCATCACCTCGCTGCAGATGGACATCAAGGTCGCGGGCATCACCCCCGAGATCATGAAGTCGGCCCTGGCCCAGGCCAAGGACGGGCGTCTGCACATCCTGAGCGAGATGTCCAAGGCGCTGACCGGCGCCAACGAGTTCTCGGTCCACGCCCCGCGCATCGAGACCATGCAGATCCCGACCGACAAGATCCGTGAAGTGATCGGCTCGGGCGGCAAGGTGATCCGCGAGATCGTGGAAGTGTCGGGTGCCAAGGTCGACATCAACGACGACGGCATCATCAAGATCGCCTCGCCCGACGGCGAAGCCATCCAGCGGGCCTATGACATGATCCATTCGATCGTGGCCGAGCCCGAAGAAGGCAAGGTCTACAAGGGCAAGGTCGTGAAGATCGTCGATTTCGGCGCCTTCGTGAACTTCTTCGGCAAGCGCGACGGCCTGGTGCATGTGTCCCAGATCGAGAACCGCCGGCTGAACCATCCGTCGGATGTGCTCAAGGAAGGCCAGGAAGTCTGGGTCAAGCTCTTGGGCTTCGACGACCGCGGCAAGGTGCGCCTGTCGATGAAAGTGGTCGACCAGGAGACCGGCGAGGAAGCCAAGAAGGAAGAAGACGCGGAGTAACCCGCACTTCCGCGCGAACAGCAAGGCCCCGGGTGGAAACGCCCGGGGCTTTTTGCCTGCATTGCCGCCGGGCGCTCCGCGTCCCGGACTTGCTCCGGGACCTCACGGCCCGCCGGACCAGAGGCCCCGGAGCAGGTCCGGGGCGCGGGCTCACTCGGCGGCGGTTGCCGGAAACACCCCTCACCGGTCGCCGAAGATATCCCCCAGCCCGCCCAGCACAGAGCCTTCGCCCTTGCTCGACCCGCCGATGCGGCCCGCCTGCAGCACCCGGTCGGCCAGGCGCGAGAAGGGCAGGCTTTGCAGGAACACCGTCCCCGGCCCCCGCAGGGTCGCCAGGAACAGGCCCTCGCCGCCGAAGACCATCGACTTGAGGTTGCCCGCCCGCTCGATGTCGTAGTCCACGCCGGAGGTGAAGGCGGCGATGCAGCCGGTGTCGACGCGCAGCACCTCGCCCGCGCTCAGGCTCCGGCGGATCAGCGTGCCGCCCGCGTGGACAAAGGCCATGCCGTCGCCGTTGAGCCGCTGCAGGATGAAGCCCTCGCCGCCGAAGAACCCGGCGCCCAGCTTCTTCTGGAAGGCGATGTCGGTGCGGGTACCGAAGGCGGCGCAGAGAAAGGCGTCCTTCTGGCAGATCAGCTCGCCGCCCAGTTCGGCCATGTTCATGGGCACGATCTTGCCCGGATAGGGCGCGGCGAAACTGACACGGCGCTTGCCGCGGCCGGTATTGGTGAAATGCGTGAGGAAGATCGACTCGCCGGTCAGCACCCGTTTGCCGACGTTCAGAAGCGCGCCCATCATGCCGCTGGTCGGGGTGGCGCCGTCGCCCATCCTGGTCTCGAAGGTGATGCCGTCTTCCATGTAGTTCATCGCCCCGGCCTCGGCGATCACCGTCTCGCCTGGGTCGAGTTCCACCTCGACGATCTGCATGTCGTCGCCGAAAATCTCGTAGTCCACTTCGTGGCACTGCATGGTGCAATCCTCCTGTCGCATGTTCCGGGCGGACGATAAGCCGCCGAAACGCGATGCGGAAGGCATGGATTTCCTGCCTTGGGACGGGCTCAGATGATCTCGTCCTCGTCGAACAGCGGCGGCGCGTCGCGCTGGGCCGACATCTCGTCCACCACCGCCTCGGCCACCTTTTCCGAGGGCGTCAGCGCGATATGAAACAGCGCGTCGCCCTCGTTGACCACCGGCATGTTGGTGCGGCCGATGATGATGCCCTCCATGTCGCTGACGATCTCTTCCTCGACATCGCCCGCCGGATCGGCCACCGCGCCCAGCACCTCGCCCTCGGTCACGTAGTCGCCGATGGTGCGATAGGTGCGCAACAGCCCGCCCAGCGGCGCGCGGGTCCAGCTCGAGCGGTCCGAGGCCAGCGGCGGCGTCTTGACCTGCGGCACGCCGCGCGCGGCGATCATGCCCAGCTTGTGCATCACCCGCAGCACCCCCGACACCCCGGCCCTGGCGGCATATTCGTCGAACCGCAGCCCTTCGCCCGCCTCGTAGAGCAGCACGTCGACCCCGGCCTCCTCGGCCGCGGCGCGCAGCGAGCCGTCGCGCAGCCGCGATTTCAGCATCACCGGCGCGCCGAAGGCCTGGCCCAAGGTGAACAGCCGTTCGTTGCCCGGGGTCAGGCGGATCTGCGGCAGGTTCTCGCGCCGGATGGCGGCGGAATGCAGGTCGATGCCGAGGTCGGCGCGCTGCACGATCTCGGTCATGAAGAGATGCGCCATGCGCGCCGCCAGAGAGCCCGAGGGATGGCCGGGAAAACAGCGGTTCAGGTCGCGCCGGTCGGGCAGATAGCGCGAATGGTTGAGAAACCCGAAGGAATTCACGATCGGCACCGCCAGCAGCGTACCCGCCAGCCGCGACACCGGCCGGGCGCGCAGCAACCGGCGCACCACCTCGACGCCGATCACCTCGTCGCCGTGGATTGCCGCCGAGACAAAGAGCACCGGGCCGGGGCGGCGGCCATGGACCACATGCACCGACATGGTGACGGGCGTGTGGTCGGGCATGTGACTGATCGGGAGATCGACGATGCGGTGGGTGCCCGGCGCGATGTGTTCTCCGCCGATCTCGAATGCGTCGCGTTTGGTCATGCCCGCCCCTGGTGCCATTGTCCCTTGGCGATAGGGACTCCGGGCGGATTTGTCCATCCGGGTGGTCCGGCGCTGGCCGGCTTCTTTTCGCCCCCAATGCCACGGGCGCCGCTTTTTGCCCGACCGATTTTCGGTTGTCAGCCGGTCCCGCGCGGGTGGTCTGCCCACCGCGTGAAAGCCGGGTAGAGCCTCCGGGCCAGCCCATGGCAGAGAACGGGGCGCGTCTGCTTGGCGGGAACAGGCCTGAAGTGTCGGCATTACCTTGGCTCTGCGATCACCATTTTCTGCTTCCGGCGGTGCCCCCAATCGCCCACGTAGGTCAACTTCCACCCGGTCGGGGCGGCGATATTTTCCAGGTCCCTGAAACGGTATCGCCAACTCTTGTTGGCATGCGAGGCGATTTTGGGATTGCCGCTAGGGTCGCCTTCGAAAAACGTGAAATGAAAGCAGCCTGTCACCTTGCAGTGAGGCAACAGGTTGGCAAAGCAGGTCGCGATGTCCTGTTCGGTGAGATGCGTGAAGACCGACTGCGCCCAGGCGACATCGAACTTTTCCACGAACCCGAAGTCAAAGTGGTAATTTCCATCAAATACCGGCTTTTTTGCCTCGATCAAACCGGGCATGAGTTCATGGTCCAGCCCGGCCCGAACAAGGTCGCTTTCCGGTTCGAATCCGAAGTATTTTCCGGCGTCGAGGTACGGGATCAGGAACTGCCCCAATCTCAGGCTGCCGCAGCCGAGATCCAGGAAGACATCCCCCGGTTTGAGGCCCCATTTCACCAGGTAGTGGTATTGCAACCTGCCCAGCGCGTACCAGCTTTCGGCGTCGGTGCCGCCGACGAAATGCCGATGGCCAACAACCTCGATCCGGGCTTTTGCCGGCTTCCCTGTCCACTTGCTCCGCTTTGGAACCGTGTTCATCCGGGCCCTCCTTCCGCCGCTCTTCCATCAAGAAGCTAGCGGAAGAACCTTATCAAATGATTGCGGCAGTCGCGGACCGGGCGTCGGAAGTGCCGTTCACACCCGGGTGAGCCGAATGAGGTTGGCGATGCTGCGGCCTTGCCGCCGCAACATCGCCGCCGTGCGCGGGATTTCGTGTCAAAATGCGATTGACGCAGGGACGGTTTACGAAATCTTCGTCTTGCGCAGATAGGGTAGCACGGTCTCGAAGGCGCCGAACTTGTCCTTGGCCGCGGCATCGTCGACCGAGGTCGGGATGATCACATCCTGGCCGACTTCCCAGTTGGCCGGGGTGGCGACGCCGTGCTTGGCCGCGGTCTGCAACCCGTCGAGCGCGCGCAGCACCTCGGCGAAGTTGCGCCCGACGTTCATCGGATAGGTCATCGACAGCTTCAGCTTCTTGTCCGGCCCGATGATATAGACCACGCGCACGGTGGCGCTGTCATTGGGGGTGGCATTGTCGGGCAGATAGAATTCCGCCGGCAGCATGTCATAGGTCTTTGAGACCTCAAGCCCCTTGTCCGCGATGATCGGGAACCCGGCGCTGGTGCCGGCCACCAGTTCGATGTCCTTCTTCCAGCCCTTGTGCTCTTCGACCCCGTCGACGGAAATGCCGATCACCTTGGTGCCGCGCTTTTCCCATTCCTCGGCCAGTTGCGCCACGGCGCCGAATTCGGTGGTGCAGACCGGGGTGAAATCCTTGGGGTGCGAGAACAGGATCGCCCAGCTGTCACCGATCCAGTCGTGGAAGGTGATTTTACCCGTGTCGGTCTCGGCGGTGAAATCGGGAACGGTGTCGTTGATGCGCAAACCCATGTGGTTCTCCTGTCGTTTGGTCTCCGGCGCCTGCCGGATCCTGTGGTCAGATTCCGTGAGCGGTCACCTCGTGACCCCCCTGGAATGTGGGGACACAGTGCCGTTAATCCAAGGGAGGTCAACCGCAGATCGGGCCCGCGGTGCAGGCTACGGCTTGCCGCGCGCCGCCTCGGCCCGCAGCGCCGCCATCAGCTCGGTCAGCAGCTTTTCGGCGAAGGCATCGGTGAGGCGGCCCGCAGCGTCGAACTGGCCGCGGCCCTTGGCGAGAAAGACCTCCGGGCCCTGGAGGATGCGCGGGCGGAACGCCACCAGGCACCAGCGCAGCATCATCTGCGTCCGCTCGCCCCCGGCACGGCCATCGGCCGAGGACATGATGGCCACCGGCTTGTCCCGCCAGGGATTGCCCTCGGTCCGGCTGACCCAGTCGAGCGCGTTCTTCAGCACGCCGGTGATGCCCTTGTTGTACTCCGGCCCCGAGATCGCGATGGCGTCGGCAGCGGCAATCTGGTCGGCCAGCCGCTGGACCTCGGGGGGAATGCCCTCGGATTGCTCGAGATCGCCGTCGTAGAGCGGCAGGTTGAGGTCGGCGAGGGTAAACTCGGCGTCGCCGAACAGCCGCGCGGCCTCGTGCACCAGCTTGGTATTGGACGACTCCCCGCGCAGCGCGCCGGATATTCCCAGGAGTTTCATGGATCGGGTTCCCTTTTCCGTGTCGGTCCAGACCTACCTCGATTGCCGCCCGGGACAAGGCGCATCCGGTCACATCCGCTGTGCCCTCATGCAACCCCCCGGCCTGCGGCGCGCGCGGACCGGGGGTGCAACGGGGTCGGGGGGGGGGCGCGATCAGCCGTTGGGCAGGATCACGATTTCCACCCGGCGGTTCTGGGCCTTGCCGGCGGGGGTCAGGTTGTCGGCCACCGGCTGGCTCTCGCCGCGGCCGATGGTCTGGATCCGCGCGCCCGAGACGCCCGCGCTGAGCAGCACGTTGGCGACGGACTGCGCGCGGCGCTGCGACAGGTTCTGGTTGTAGCTGGCGTCACCATCGCTGTCGGTATGGCCGATCACCTGCACGGTGGAGTTCGGATAGGCCTGAAGGTTGCCCGCCAGCGCGCGCAGGTCGCGCTGCAGGTCGGGGCGCAGGTTGGCATCGTCGAAGGCGAACAGGATGTCGTTCGGCATGGTCACGATCAGCCGGTCACCGGTATTGGTGATGATGACGTTGGAGTTGCTCATGCTGGCGCGCAGGTCGGCTTCCTGCTTGTCGAGCTGGTTGCCGATTGCCGCACCGACGCCCGCGCCGATCGCCCCGGCGATCAATGCCTGGTTGCGCCGCTGCTTGGAGTTGCCGCCGGCCAGGGCGCCGGCTGCCGCGCCGGTCAGCCCGCCGATCACCGCGCCCGAGCGTGTCTTCTGGTACTGGTTGGGGCCATCGGTCGTGCAGGCCGCAAGGGCCAGGGCCGTGGCGGATGCCAGCAGGATGGATTTGTTCAGTCGAAGGATCATGTCTCGCCTCTTACCTCGCGCGGTCTTTTCGCGCCGCGTGTCGCTATATACCAGCCTTGAGTCTGGGCATGGTCACTTGTCTGTGCAAGGGCAAATCGGCGGAAGATTGCCGCAAGCGCGCCCGGAGGGGCCTGTTGCAGCCGTTGTCCGCCAGGGCCACCGCGTCCCGGACTTGCTCCGGGACCTCCCCGCCCGCCGGCCAGGAGGCCCCGGATCGGGTCCGGGGCGCGGGTCGCCCGGGGTGGCGAAGTCACGCCTCGGCGCGGGCGGATTCATAGGCCAGCAGCGCACGTTTGACCGGCAGGCCCCAGTGATAGCCGCCCAGGCCCCCGGATTTGCGCAGGGCCCGGTGACAAGGGATCAACCAGGAGATCGGGTTGCGCCCCACCGCCGTGCCCACCGCGCGCACCGCGCGGGGGTTGCCGATCGTCCGGGCGATCTCGGAATAGGTGGTCACCTGCCCCGAGGGGATCGAGAGCAGCGCCTCCCAGACCTTGATCTGGAACGGCGCGCCGATCAGGTAGAGCGGAGTCTGCGCGCCCGAAACCTCGCCGAAGGCCGCCTGCACCCAGGGCGCCAGCCGCTCGGGCGCCTCGACAAAGCGCGCGCCGGGCCAGCGGCCCTGCAGGTCGGCACGGCAGGCCGCCTCGCCGGTCTCGGCGGCAAAGCCCAGCCCGCAGAGCCCCTTTTCGGTGCCCATCACCAGCGCCCGCCCGAAGGGGCTGTCGAACCAGCCCTGGAAGATCGTCAACCCGGCGCCACCCTTGGCATATTCGCCGGGGCTCATCGCCTCCCAGCGCAGGAAAAGATCATGCAGCCGCCCGCCCCCCGAAAGCCCCGCCGCCTCCGCCGCCTCCAGCGTGGTGAACTGGTCGCGCAGCAGCGCCTTGGCATGACCGAGGGACAGATATTGCTGGTAGCGCTTGGGCGAGACCCCGACCCAGCGCGAGAACAGCCGCTGGAAATGCGCCGGCGACATGTTCATCTCGCCGGCCAGCGCCTCGAGCGTCAGCGGCGCCTCGCTGGCGTCGATCAGATCGATGGCGCGGCGCATGACGTTGTAGTGATAGCCGTTGTCCTGCTGGGTCATGGGGCCTCTCCTTTGTCGCCAATCTAAGGACTTGGGCCCCGTCCCGCGACCCGGATGTTGCGCTTAGCTCGGGGCTGGGCCATAGAACCCCTGATGGCCAGGCAACTCGATTATCACACGATCCGCGAGATCTTTGACCGCTTTCACGCGGCCGACCCCGAACCCAGGGGCGAGTTGCACCATGTCAACGCCTATACGCTGGTGGTCGCGGTGGCGCTTTCGGCGCAGGCCACCGATGCCGGGGTGAACAAGGCGACCCGGGCGCTCTTCGAGATCGCCGATACGCCGCAGAAGATGCTGGATCTCGGCGAAGAGCGCCTCATCGCGCATATCAAGACCATCGGGCTTTTCCGCAACAAGGCCAAGAATGTCATCAAGCTGTCTCGCATCCTTGTCGAGGACTATGGCGGCGAGGTGCCCAATTCCCGCGCCGCGCTGATCTCGCTGCCCGGGGTGGGGCGCAAGACCGCCAATGTGGTGCTCAACATGTGGTGGCGCCATCCGGCGCAGGCCGTGGACACCCATATCTTTCGCGTCGGCAACCGCTCGGGCATCTGCCCGGGCAAGGATGTCGACGCCGTCGAACGCGCCATCGAGGACAATATCCCGGTGGATTACCAGCAGCACGCCCATCACTGGCTGATCCTGCACGGGCGCTATCACTGCAAGGCACGCAAACCGATGTGCCCGACCTGCATCATCCGCGATCTCTGTTTGTACGAGGACAAGACCCCATGAAAACCTATCAGCTTGTCGGCATCGGCAATGCCGTCGTCGATGTCATCACCCAGGCGGATGACAGCTTTCTCGATCACATGGGAATCGAGAAGGGCATCATGCAGCTGATCGAGCGCGACCGCGCCGAGGTGCTCTATGGCGCCATGGGCGAGCGCAAGCAGGCGGCGGGCGGATCGGTGGCCAATACCATCGCCGGGGCCGGCGGGCTGGGGCTGCGGACCGCCTTTGTCGGCCGGGTGCATGACGACGCGCTGGGCCGGTTCTATGCCGAGGCGATGGAGAAGGTCGGCACCGCCTTCGTCAACCCGCCGGTGGCGGGGGGTGAATTGCCGACCTCGCGGTCGATGATCTTCGTCTCGCCGGATGGCGAGCGGTCGATGAACACCTACCTCGGGATCTCTGCCGAACTGGGGCCGGGCGATGTCGACGAAGAGGTGGCGGCCAATGCCGAGATCGTCTTTCTCGAGGGCTATCTCTTCGACAAGGACAAGGGCAAGGAGGCCTTCACCCGCATGGCCCGCGCCTGCAGCGCGGCGGGCGGCAAGGCCGGGATCGCGATCTCCGATCCCTTCTGCGTCGAGCGGCACCGGGCGGATTTCCTGGCCCTGATCGAGAACGAGCTGGACTACGTGATCGGCAATGAGGCCGAGATCCGCTCGCTTTACGAAAGCGACAACCTCGAGGATGCGCTGGCGCGGGTCTCGGCGATCTGTCCGCTGGTGGCCTGCACCCGGTCGGGCGAGGGGGTGACGATCATGGCCCAGGGCCAGCGCACCGATGTGCCGGTGCACAAGATCGTGCCGGTGGATGCCACCGGCGCGGGCGACGGCTTTGCCGCCGGGTTCCTCTACGGGCTGGCCAACGGGCAGGACATGGCGCGCTGCGGGCGCATGGGCTGCACCGTCGCCGGCGAGGTGATCCGCCACATCGGCCCGCGCGCCGAGACCGACCTGCAACAGGTATTGGAAGCTGCGGGGCTGGCGGAGTAGTCTGAGCCGGGCGGCGTGTTGGCCCGCCGCCGACGCCCATCGGGTTGATTTCGCCGCGCCGTCGCGCGCCGACAGGCTGGGGGGCGTTGCCCTCCAGACCCCCCAGGATATTTTCAAACCGAAGAAGACCCTGGCGCGGTCCTGCACTTCTCTGGTTTCTTAAATATCCCGGGGTGAGGACGAAGTCCGAGGGGCAGCGCCCCTGAACCATTCACCTCTGCGCGGGGCCGATCGCTGCCCCGCCTCACTCTCCCAGCTTGGCGTGCACCTCGTCGAGGTCGATCTCGCCCACCGGCATCTTGTTGGACGGGTCGGCGGGGTCGTACTTGAAGATGTCGAAGTCGCGTTTGTACATCTCGTAGACCAGGTGCATCGACAGGTCGTCGAAATAATCCTCGACCGGGTGCAGCCGCTTGGGCCCGTGGCCTTCGCTTTCGTTGAACCGCGGGATCTCGTCCAGCTTCACCTTGTGCGGCGTGTCGATGGCGTCGAGCACCTGCTGCATGCCCTCGTTGAACTTCTCGGTCCAGAAGATCCGGTCATACCGCCCGCCGTTGCAGATGAAGGTCGAGACGTGCCCCGAGGTCGCCGACCAGTGGATGTCCGGGTCCATCGGCTTGCGAAACCGGATGGTGTCGCGGGCAAACAGCAGGAAGCGGCGGAAGCTGGCGATCTGGTCGAACTCGCCCTTGCCGTCCTCGCCGCCGACCTCGATGCCGTATTTCTGGATCACCATCGGCACCAGGTTGCCGCGATAGCGGTTGCCATTGCGCTGGATGCCGCAGATCTTGTCGAAGAACGACGACAGGATACGGGTATAGGGGTTGCGGACGCAGGTGAAGGCATAGGCCGCGTGGGTCTTCACATTGGCGTTGATGACCTGCTGGCTGGCCTCGCGCGACCACTTGTGCAACCCCTCGGTCGCGTCATGGATGTCGCCGTCGAAGAACACCCCGTGATCGGAGTAATACAGGATCTGCCCGATGGTCGAGCAGGCGCACTTGGGCACCACGCGGTAGACCACGCTCTCGCTCTCTGTCATCCATGTGCCGGGAAAGCCCATGGCCGTCTGCCTCCGATCTGCTCTTGTCGTTGCAACAGGTATACTCTCTTTTGAAAATCCTAATAAACCCTGTTTATTCAACAGGGATTCAGCTTTAACTGGTATCCGAGCAGGAAGGTAGGGAAATCACAAGAGCGGCATGGCAAAAATCGCCTTCATACTGCTTTGTCACAAGGACCCCGAGGCCATCATCAAGCAGGCCCAGCGTCTGACGGCCAAGGACGACTACATGTCGATCCACTTCGACGCGCGGGCGCCGAAGGCGGCCTATGACCGGATCCGCGCGGCCCTGGCCGGCAACGACCGGGTGACCTTTGCGAAAAGGCGCATCAAGTGCGGCTGGGGCGAGTGGAGCCTGGTGCAGGCCACGCTGAACGCCGTCGAGGCGGCGGTCGAGGCCTTTCCCAAGGCAACCCATTTCTACATGCTCTCGGGCGACTGCATGGCGATCAAGTCGGCGGAATATGCCCATGAGTTCCTCGACGAGAACGAGGCCGACTTCATCGAGAGCTTCGATTTTTTCGAGAGCGACTGGATCAAGACCGGCATCCAGGCCGAGCGGCTGATCTATCGCCACTACTTCAACGAGCGCGAGAACAAGACGCTGTTCTATGCCGCGATGACCCTGCAAAAGAAGCTGGGGCTCGAGCGCGAGATCCCGCATGACCTGCAGATCATGATCGGGTCGCAATGGTGGTGCCTGCGGCGTCGAACCATCGAATGGATCCTCGACTTCACCCGCGCGCGCAAGGATGTGATGCGCTTCTTCCGCACCACCTGGATTCCCGACGAGACATTTTTCCAGACTCTCGTCCGCCACCTGGTGCCGGAAGAGGAAATCCGCTGCCGCACGCTGACCTTCCTGATGTTTTCCGACTACGGGATGCCGGTCAATTTCTACAACGACCACTACGACCTGCTGCTGAGCCAGGACTACCTTTTCGCCCGCAAGATCAGCGCCGAGGCGCAGGAGCTCAAGCGGCGGCTCGGCGTGCTCTATTCCTCGGACGGGGCCGAGTTCCAGATCTCCAACGAGGGCCGCAGCCTCTATCACTTCCTGTCGAACCGCGGCCGCGAAGGGCGGCGGTTCGCGCCGCGGTTCTGGGAAAGCGAAGGCTCGCTGGGCCGCGACCGCGAGATGCTGATCGTGGTGTGCAAGAAGTGGCACGTCGCCAAGCGCCTGGTCTGGCGGGTCCAGCAGCTGACCAATATCCCGGCGGTGGAATACCTCTTCAACGAAGAGGTCTGCGCCCTGCCCGACCTCGGCGGCATCCAGTCGACCATGGGCAAGCGCCACCGCCACCGCCGCGCGCTGATGCGGATGCTGTTCGACTATTACGACACCGACCGGCTGGTGGTCTGCATCGACCCGGCCAATGTCGACCTGTTGCAGGACTTCTACGGCGACCGCTCGTTGACCCGGCTGCTCGAGGTGCAGTGCAACTTCACCGATGAATACCTCGCCGGTCACGCGATGCGGGTCGGGCTGGCGGGGCGGCATACCAAGCCCGATGCACTGCGCCGCCTGCTGCCGACGATCCGCAACGACGTGCTGTTCGAGAGCGAGGCGATCCGCGATGCGCAATTTGCCAACTACGGCCAGATCCGCGAATGGGAATCGCCCGAGCAGAATGCCAAGCCGATCGAGGAGTTCCTGCAGGTCCCGCCCGAGACCGCGCTGGAGATCGCCCGAACCGACCATCTTTTTGCCGATTGAGGACGCAGCCCATGGGGTATGACTACGACGACCAGAACATCTTCGCCAGGATCCTGCGGGGCGAGATCCCCAACAGGACGGTGTTCGAGAGCGCACATTCCCTCGCCTTCGAGGACATCACCCCGCAGGCGCCGACCCATGTGCTGGTGATCCCCAGGGGGGCTTACGTGAGCTTCGATCATTTCGCGCTCGAGGCCAGCGAGGCCGAGATCGTCGATTACGTGCGCACCATCGGCACGGTGGCCAAGATCTGCGGTGTCGATCTCGGCGAAGGCGGCGGCTTCCGGCTGATCGCCAATGCCGGGCGCGACGGGGTGCAGGAAGTGCCGCATCTGCATGTGCATGTGCTGGGCGGGCGCGCCCTGGGGCGGATGCTGCAACCGGTGTGAGGCGCGGGCCCTGGATCATGTGACGTAGGCCGGGCTTCAGCCCGGCACGCCACATGCCGGGCTGAAGCCCGGCCTACGGGTTGGTGGCCGTCGTTGATGAACGGCCCGCGGGCCTCACCACTCGGTCGGACCCTTGTCGGCGAAGGCATGGACCAGGAAGTCGATGAAGGCGCGCACCTTGGGCTGGGTGAACCGTCCCGGCGGATAGACCGCGTAGATGCCCTGGGTTTCCGACGGCAGATCGGGGATCGCATCCTCGACCAGCCCCTTGTCCATCGCATCGGCATAGAGAAAGGACGGCAGGTAGGCGATGCCCAGCCCGGCAATCGCGGCGTTCAACAGCGACTGGCCATCGTTCACGCTCAGCCATCCGGCGGTGCGCACCTGGCGCTTTTCGCCCGAGGGCGCGGTCAGTTTCCAGACGTTGCCGCTGGACTGGTTCGAGTAATGCAGCAGCTTGTGCTCGTTCAGATCGTCGATCCGCATCGGCCGGCCGTATTTCTGGAAATAGCCGGGGCTGGCGATCATCCGCTTGTTGGTCTCGGTCAGCTTGCGGGCGCGCAGGGTCGAATCCTCGAGCTCGCCGATCCGCACCGCCATGTCGAAACCTTCCGAGATCAACTCGACGTAGCGGTTGTTGAGCACCATGTTGACGGTGATGTCGGGAAACTCCGACAGGAAGTCGCCGAGGATGGGCGACATGTGATTGACGCCGAAATCGGTGGCCACGGAAATCCTGAGCAGCCCCGAGGGCGCCGATTGCATCGAGGTCACCAGCGCATCGGCCTCGCCCGCATCGTTGAGCACGCGGCGGGCGCGGTCGTAATAGGCCAGGCCGATCTCGGTCGGGCTGACCCGGCGGGTGGTGCGGTTGAGAAGCCGCGCGCCCAAGCGAGCCTCAAGCGAGGAGACATGTTTCGAAACGGCAGATTTCGAGATCCCCATTTTCTTGGCCGCATCGGTAAAGCCGCCCTGATCGACGACGGTGGCGAAGGCTTCCATTTCTGTCAGACGGTCCATAAAGGCAACCTCGGTATTAGTGACATCCCGAGGATCAGAGATGACGCTGAAATCAGGCAGCATCAGGGCCGGTGCCCGACAATATTCGGGTATCTCGCCCACTGTTCGCGGCCCGGAAACCCCCGATCCCCCGGGGAATCCCTTGACGCAGGGGCACGGGACGGCGCCAAATGGGCCCTCGGACTCGGCAATTTGAAAGGTGATCCCATGCTGTTTCGCACACTTGCCCTCTCGATCTCTCTCGCCACCGCCTCGCTGCTTTCCGCCGGCGAAACCCCGGCGCCCGAGGGCGCCTCGGTCTATTTCGTCAACCTTGCCGATGGCGACAGGGTCTCGGCGCCGGTCACGGTGGTCTTCGGCCTCACCGGCATGGGCGTGGCCCCCGCCGGGACGGAGAAGGACATGACCGGCCACCACCATATCCTGGTCGACCGCCCGCCCCTGGGCGATGGCCCGGACGGCGCGGAAGAGCTGGACTACGGCCTGCCCGCCGACGACAACCACATCCATTTCGGCGGCGGCCAGACCGAGGTGACGCTGGATCTCGCCCCCGGCGATCACACGCTGCAACTGGTGCTGGGCGATCACAACCATGTGCCGCATGATCCCCCCGTGACCTCAGATGTGATCACCATCACGGTGGAATAGGCCCGGTGGAAAAGGTCACCGGCATTGGCGGCGTCTTCCTGCGCGCCCGCGATCCCGACGCGCTGGCCCGGTGGTACGAGACCCACCTGGGGCTCGAGACCGGTCTGTCGGTCTGGTCCCAGCCCGCCGGGCCGACGGTCTTCGCGCCCTTCCGGCAAGAGAGCGATTATTTCCCCACCCGCCAGCAGGTGATGCTGAACTTCCGGGTCGGCGACATGGACGCCATGGTGGCCCAGCTGCAGGCCGCGGGGATCGAGGTCGAGACCCGCGCGGACTGGGACGCGCCCGACATCGGCCGCTTTGCCCGCATTCACGACCCCGAAGGCAATGCCATCGAGTTGTGGGAACCCGCATGAAAACGGGGCGGACCGCTTGGCCCGCCCCTGAAATCCGATTATCTGTCGGCCGTCACGCGGCCTTGCGTGCGTGTTTGCCTTCCTCGATCTCCTCGACGATCTTGGACACGAAGGCCTTGAGGTCTTCGGGCTTGCGCGAGGTGACGATGCCCTGGTCGGCCACCACCTCCTTGTCGTGCCAGGTGCCGCCGGCGTTCTCGACGTCGGTGCGGATCGAGGCATAGGAGGTCACGTCGCGGCCCTTCACGATGCCGGCCTCGACCAGCAGCCAGGGCGCGTGACAGATCGCGGCAATGACCTTGCCCTGGTCGTGGAAGGCCTTGATCAGGTCAAGAGCATCCTTTTCGACGCGCAAAAGGTCCGGGTTGATCTGGCCGCCGGGCAGGACGATGGCGTCATAGCTGTCCGCCGTGGCCTCGGCGATCTTCAGATCCGCCTCGGCCTCGCGGCCCCAGTCGGTGCCTTCCCAGCCCTTGATGGGTTTGCCGTCGAGCGTGGCGACATGGACCTCGGCGCCCTTGGCGCGCAGCTGGTCGCGGGGAAACTCCAGTTCCGATTGCTCGAAACCATGGGTGGCGATGATCAGGATGCGGGCGGTGTCGATCGTGGACATGAGTATTCCTCCGTCGTTGCGTTCGACCCGCTCAACGCAAGGCAGCGGCGGGCGTTCCACCATCCGCCCGGTTTTCCGGTCACAGGCCCGTGAGGCGCGGGCTCAGAGCCTGGCGGCCAGCCGGGTGCCCTGGTCGATGGCGCGCTTGGCGTCAAGCTCCGCCGCCACGTCGGCGCCGCC
This sequence comes from Paracoccaceae bacterium, assembly GCA_006226775.1. GTDB lineage: Bacteria > Pseudomonadota > Alphaproteobacteria > Rhodobacterales > Rhodobacteraceae > Marinovum. The sequence goes on from SBGD01000030.1 coordinate 101,709, forward strand.
GATCACATGCGCGGCGATGCCCTGCGCTGCCAGCGCGTCGGCCAGGCTGCGCTCGGGCACCTGCCCGGCGCAGAGCACCACGGTATCGACCTCGAGCAGCACCGGGGTCTCGCCCGCCTCGCCGGTGCGGATCCAGAGCCCGTCCGGGGTGATCCGCTCGTAGGTCACCCCCGCCTTCATCTTCACGCCCTTCATCCGCAGCGTGGCGCGGTGAATCCAGCCGGTGGTCTTGCCCAGTCGCTTGCCCGGGCGTTCGGACTTGCGTTGCAGCAGGATGACCTCGCGCTGCGGCGGTTCGGGCTGCGGGCCTCCGGGGGCGAGCCCGCCGCGCTGCACCGCGGGATCGGCGACGCCCCATTGCACCTTCCATTCCTCGAGATCGAGCGTCGGCGAAGGCACCGCCTCGACCAGGAACTCCGCCACGTCGAAACCGATCCCGCCCGCGCCGACGATCGCCACCCGGCGGCCCACCTCGGCACCGCCGCGCAGAACGTCGATGTAGCTGAGGACATTGGGCCCCTCCTGCCCCGCGATCCGCGGATCGCGCGGGGCGACGCCGGTGGCGACGATCACCTCGTCAAAGCCCCTGAGGTCGTCCACGCGGGCCGCCCGGCCCAGCCGCAGGGTGATGCCGGCCGCGGCGACCATGCGTTCGTACCAATCGACGAAACCGATGAATTCCTCCTTGCCGGGGATGCGCTTGGCGAGGTTCAGCTGGCCGCCGATCTCTTCCGCGCGATCAAACAGCGTGACCTCGTGGCCCCGTTCCGCCGCCGTCAGCGCCGCCGCCAGCCCGGCCGGCCCGGCGCCGACAACCGCCACGGTCTTTGCCGCCCCGGCCTTTTCGATCACCAGTTCGGTCTCGTGACAGGCGCGCGGATTGACCAGGCAGGTGGAGATCTTGCCGCTGAAGGTGTGGTCGAGACAGGCCTGGTTGCAGGCGATGCAGGGCGCGATCAGCCCGCCCTGCCCGGCCTCGGCCTTGGCCATGAAGCGCGCATCGGCGAGGAAGGGCCGCGCCATCGACACCATGTCGGCGCAGCCTTCGGCGAGGATCTGCTCGGCCACCTCGGGGGTGTTGATGCGGTTGGAGGTGATCAGCGGGATCCCGACCTTGCCCATCAGCTTCTGTGTCACCCAGGCAAAGGCGGCGCGGGGCACCGAGGTGGCAATGGTGGGAATGCGCGCCTCGTGCCAGCCGATGCCGGTGTTGAGGATGTCGGCGCCCGCGGTCTCGATCTCCTGCGCCAGGTGGACGACTTCGTCATGGGTCGAGCCCTCGGGCACCAGGTCGATCATCGACAGCCGGTAGATGACGATGAAATCCGGGCCGACGGCGGCGCGCACCCGCTTGACCACCTCGATGGGCAGACGGATGCGGTTCTCGTATGCGCCGCCCCAGCGGTCGGTGCGCTTGTTGGTATGGGTGACGATGAACTGGTTGAGGAAATAGCCCTCGGACCCCATCACCTCGACCCCGTCATAGCCTGCCTCTTTCGCACGGCTCGCGGCGGTGGCGAAATCGGCGATCTGTTTCTCGATGCCGGCCTCGTCCAGCTCCTTGGGCGGAAAGGGCGAGATCGGCGACTTGATCGGGCTGGGCGCGACGCAGTCGGGGCCATAGGCATAGCGGCCGGCGTGCAGGATCTGCATGGCGATCCGCCCGCCCGCTTGGTGGACCCGGTCGGTCACGAGGCGGTGATTGGCGATGTCCTCGGGCGTGTAAAGCCCGGCCGCACCGGGGAAGACGCCGCCTTCGCGGTTGGGCGCCATGCCGCCGGTGACCATCAGCCCGACGCCGCCGCGCGCGCGCTCGGCATAGAACTCGGCGACCCGGTTCCAGTCCTTCGTCTCCTCCAGCCCGGTGTGCATCGAGCCCATGAGCACGCGGTTCTTCAGCGTGACATGGCCAAGCTCGAGCGGTTGGAACAGGTTGGGGTAGCGGGTCATCGGCGGCCTCCTCTTTGGCAGGAGGTCAGCGGATCGGGCCGGTATTGTCACGCAAAACGTGGGGTCACGTTTCGCGCGGAGCCAGCGGCCGCCATCGATGAGCGCGCGTGGCGCCGGACATCGGGGCGCAACGCCAAGCCGATCTGTCAACAGATCGGAACCGATCCATCAATGGATCGGCGTGGTGCCGGGCGTCAGGGCACAGCGCCAAGCCGATCTGTCAACAGATCGGAACCGATCCATCAATGGATCGGCGTGGCTCCGGACGTCGGGACTCAGCGCCAACCCGATCTGTCAACAGATCGGCACCGATCCATCAATGGATCGGTCACGCGGTCTCACGACAATGCCGGCGAAAGGCGCGTTTGAGCATGTCCAGTTCGGCCCTGAGCAGGTTCACCTCGGCGCGGATGTCATCGCCCAGCGCCTCGCCGACGATGATCGAGAAGGTGTCGAGCACATCGCCATCCGCCGCATCCGCAAAGACGAACGTATGGCTGCCCTCGCTCAGCAGCCGCGTCGGCACCGGAAAGCGCACCTGCCACTTGCCGTCCTCGCCCGCGCGGCTCAGCGCCACGCCATCCACCGGGCGGTCGCCGTGCAGCACCCGGATCGCCGGATCCCCGGCCCCCGGCGTGCGATCTTCGAGAAACCCCTCCCAGACCCCCTCGAAAAACCGTGTCTTGGTCAGTGTCAGTTCCGACATCGCAGCCTCATTCTAGAGTTCCGCCCGCAGGCGCCGGCTGAAGGTCAGGTCGCGCAGCACCACCTGGTTCATCTGCGGCCCCTCGAAGATCAGGTCGAGCCAGGCCTTGTCGATCCGCTTCTCGTTCAGCTTGGAATAGGCCAGGTCGAATTCCACATGCCGCTCGTCGCTTTTCAGCGGCAGTTCGCGCACCAGTTTCTCGGTATTCGGCCCGCTCTTGACGTTGAGCCGGGCAAAGATCTCCAGCGGGCTTTCCAGTTCGACCATGCAGTCCATCCGCACCAGATGGCTGCGCGTCAGCCCCTCGACCGCGGCCGGCGGCAGATCGACCGCCAGCGACAGGTAGGATCCGTCGAAACGGAACACATCCATCCGCAGCCCGAAGGGCGACAGATCGGCGGCGCGGGTATTGCGCAATTGCCGCAGGGTCAGCTCCGAGACCTGGCAATCGTGAAACAGCGTCACCTCATGTCCCAGTTGCGCCCCGCTTTCGACCGAGGCAGCACCCGGTTCGGGCAGCGGCCCGGTCCAGAGCTCGGGGCGCCAGACCCAGTCGCTGTCATGCGGCGCGGCAATCGCATCGCTGCCGATCCCCGGCAGGGCCAGCCGGTATTCGGCGACGTGCAGCAATTCGTCCAGCTGGTGGCGCAACCGGCGGGCCTGGTTGCGCTGGGTCTTCAGCACCGCCAGATCGGCCTGTGGCGCCGCCCGGGCCGCGGTGCCCCAACGCCTGAGCGCGGCGCGCTGTGCCATCCGGTCGATGAGCCCGATCGACTGCTTTGCCATCGCCTGTCCGCCACCCCCTCTTGTCACGCCGGTCCCGGGCGCAGTGTCACCCCTAGACCTTGAAATTTCACAAACGCCCGATTGCCCGCCCCGGGTCAAGAGCGTTCAGCTTCCCGTCCCGCTTGTGTTGCTGCGGATCCCCCGCGCCAGGAAGAGCAGAAGCTCGCCCCCCGACCGCCGGGAAATATCGCCGCCCGCGGGCCCATAGGCCGCCAGCGAAATCGCCCGCCCCTGGTGGACGAAGACCGCGCGCCAATGCGGATCGCCAAGCCCCGCGTCGCTGGCCGCGGTCGCCGGGGCCAGGTGCACCAGCGCCACCCCGTCGCGCAGCTGCTGGTCGAGGATGCGGCCATCGCCGACCGCCGCGCTCAGGGCCTCCTGGGCCACCAGGTCGCCCGCCGCCCGCCGCCGCGACACCGTCGCCGTCAACACGCCCGAGGGCACCCAGGGGCCGCTCTGACCCTCGGTCAGCGCGGCGCATCCGGCAAAGAGCGCAAAGCCGCTCTGGCCGCGCGCGCGCAGCGATTTCGGCTCGACGCACCAGCCGGCGGGTGCCGGCACCACCACGTCGCCGCCCACCAGCCGCGCCTCGGTCGGCGGTGCGACCGGCGTCCGCGCGGCGCGGCCCGAGAACAGCCCGCCGCCGGTCGTCGTCCGGTCCACCAGTCCGAGACCGGGGCCGCCGCCATCGCATCCGGTCAGCGCGATGACGGCGCAGACCCCCAATCCCAGCGGGAATTTCCGGAAATCCTTCAATCGTATCATGCGCTTGTCCGCAGGCCGCGCGGCCTGCCCATCCTCCCGTCCCGGACCTGGCGGCGATGTTGACCCGCCGGGCGAGGCTCTGCAAGCCCCGCGATCACGGCATTTGCATTTTCCATGCCGGGCGTTCTGAATTAGCTTCGGTGCATGTCCCGCAGCCCCTATGACCCCCAGCAGAGCCTCAGCGCCCCGGCCCGCGCGACGGCGGAACTCTGGCGCACCGGCGCCGGAACGGTGCTTGGCCTGGCGCTCTACCTGACGCTGGCCCAGGGCGCCATCGCGGTGATCCTCACCCTTGTGCCCGCGGCCGGACAGGCGGGCACGGCGGCGCATGGGCTGGTGCGGCTGGCCTCGGTCGGGCTGCTGGCCGCGGCGGTGGCGATCGCGGTGGTCGCGCTGCACAGCCGCGCGCCGCGGACCCTTTTGGGCGACCCGGCGCAGGCGCTGCGCGATTTCCGCCGGGTGCTGGGGCCGATGGCGCTGCTGCTGGCCCTGACCGGGGCGTTGCAGGTCCTGCTCACCGACAGCCCGGCGCTGCCGATGCGCGACATCGGCTCCTGGCTGGTGCTTCTGCCCTTCGGGCTGGCCGCGGTGCTGATCCAGGCGGGCAGCGAGGAAATCGTCTTTCGCGGCTACCTGCAACAGCAGCTCGCGGCGCGGTTTGCCTGGCCGCCGCTCTGGCTGGGCCTGCCCTCGGCGCTCTTTGCCGCGGTGCACCATGCGCCGGCGATCTACGGCGACAATGCGCTGGCCATCGTGCTCTGGGCCGGGGTCTTCGGCGTCGCGATGGGCGATCTCACCGCCCGCAGCGGCACCCCGGGTGCGGCCATCGCGGTGCATTTCGCGATGAACGCCTGGTCGATCCTCGCGGTGGCGCTGCCCGGGCCGCTGGTGGGCCTCGCGCTCTACGTCCTGCCCTTCGGTGCCTCGGACGAAGCGGCCATCCGGGCGCTGCTGCCGCTCGAGTTCGCGCATATCGCGCTGGGCTGGCTGACCGCCCGTCTGGCCCTCAGGGTCTGATTGCATTTCCGCGGTCAGGGGCTTATCTGCAACAGCAGACCGCCGCGCTGCAGGCCAAACACGAAGGTCGGACATGAACTGGATCACCAATTACGTGCGTCCGCACATCAACTCGATTTTCTCGCGCCGCGAGGTGCCGGAAAACCTGTGGACCAAGTGCAGCGAATGCGGAACCATGCTGTTCCACCGCGAAATCAGCGAGAACCTGAACGTCTGCACCAGTTGCGGCCACCACATGCCGATCACCCCGCGCGACCGCTTCAAGACCCTGTTCGACGGCGGCGTCTTTCACGAGGTCGAGGTGCCCGAACCGCTGGCCGACCCGCTGCATTTCCGCGATCAGAAGCGCTATCCCGACCGGATGAAGGACGCGCGCCGCAAGACCGGCGAGAGAGAGGCGATGCTGGTCGCCCAGGGCGAGATCGGGCGCACGCCCATCGTCGCCGCGGCGCAGGACTTTTCCTTCATGGGCGGCTCGATGGGGATGTACGTCGGCAATGCGATCATTGCCGCCGCCGAACGCGCGGTGAAGGCGAAATGCCCGATGATCCTGTTCTCGGCCGCCGGCGGCGCGCGGATGCAGGAGGGGATCCTGTCGCTGATGCAGATGCCGCGCACCACCGTGGCGGTGCAGATGCTCAAAGAGGCGAACCTGCCCTATATCGTCGTGCTGACTCATCCGACCACCGGCGGCGTCACCGCGTCCTATGCCATGCTGGGCGACGTGCAGATCGCCGAGCCCAACGCGCTGATCTGCTTTGCCGGGCCGCGGGTGATCGAACAGACCATCCGCGAGAAACTGCCCGAGGGCTTCCAGCGCGCCGAATACCTGCTCGAGCACGGGATGCTCGACCGGGTGACCCCGCGCAAGCAGATGCGCGACGAGCTGATCACCATCAGCCGCATGTTGATGGGCCTGCCGCCCGCGGTGCAGGGCGACCTTCCCGCGCCGACGCCCGAGGCGAAGACGCCGGCAACGGCGGATGAGCCCCCCGCCAAACCATGAGCGCAAAGGCATCGGACGCCATCCTCGCGCGGATGATGGCGCTGCACCCCAAGGTCATCGACCTCACGCTCGACCGGGTCTGGTCCCTGCTCGAGGCGCTGGGCCATCCCGAACGCGCCCTGCCGCCGGTGATCCACCTGGCAGGCACCAATGGCAAGGGCTCGACCCAGGCGATGATCTGCGCCGGGCTGGAGGGTGCGGGCCAGCGCGTCCACGCCTATACCTCGCCGCATCTCGCGCGGTTCCACGAACGCATCCGGCTGGCGGGCGAGCTGATCACCGAGGACGCGCTGACCGCCTGTCTCGACGAATGCTACGCCGCCAACAAAGGCGCGCAGATCACCTATTTCGAGATCACCACCTGCGCCGCCCTGCTCGCCATGGCGCGCACCCCGGCGGAGTATACCCTGCTCGAGGTCGGCCTTGGCGGGCGGCTGGATGCGACCAACGTGATCGACCGCCCGGCCCTGACCGTGATCACCCCGGTCTCGATCGACCACCAGCAGTTTCTCGGCGACACGCTGGCGCAGATCGCCGGCGAAAAGGCCGGCATCCTGAAACGCGGCGTGCCCTGCGTCGTCGGCCCCCAGCCCGAGGAGGCGCTGGAGGTGATCGAGGCCCGCGCCGCGCGGCTGGGCGCGCCGCTGCTGATCCATGGCCAGCACTGGCACGTCGCCGAAGAGGCCGGGCGCATGGTCTTCCAGGACGAGACCGGGCTGCTCGACCTGCCGCTGCCCATCCTGCCCGGCCCGCACCAGGTCGACAATGCCGGCGCCGCGCTGGCCGCCCTGCGCCACCTGGGCTTTGACGAGGCCGCCTGCACCGCCGCCGTCACCCGCGCCACCTGGCCCGCGCGGATGCAGCGGCTGACCCGCGGCCCGCTGGTCGAGGCCGCGGGCACCGCGCAGCTCTGGCTTGACGGCGGGCACAATCCCGCCGCCGCCGAGGCGCTGGCGCGCACCCTCGACCGCCTGCCCCGCGCGCCCACCCACCTGGTCTGCGGCATGTTGAACACCAAGGACGTGCGCGGCTACATGCGCCCGCTGTCGAAGGTCGCCGACAGCCTGACCGCGGTCACGATCCCGGGCGAGGCCAATACCCTGCCCGCCGAGGCCACCGCCGAGGCCGCCGCCGCCGAGGGCCTTGATGCGCGCACCGCCGGCTCGGTCGCCGAAGCGGTGACGGCGCTGGCCAAGGACACCCCCGGCGCGCGCATCCTGATCTGCGGGTCGCTCTACCTGGCCGGGGCGGTGCTGCGCGAGAACGGGTAACCCCTTTGCCTGACACCGGTTTTGGCCCCCACTGTTAGTTGAAAGACATTCTTGCAGAGGTATCCGGACTACCCGCACTGACGCCGGGCTATGATGGATGGCCATATAAACAAGGGGTCTGGCAACGCTGGCGGGGCTTTGGGAGGGCTGCGGGGGCTTTCTTGCAGAAACCGGCGAAACAGGGTGTTTCGGGACGTTTCGCTGATCAGGGCCACATTCGGGACGCCGAGCCGGTCGCACGGTGCAAGCCCTGTTGAATACAGGATTAATTCGGGTTTGAAGGGCGATTTATGAGCCGCCCAGGGGCTCGCTTGGGCGCGTATTCTCGGACGTTGGCGTCCGAGAAAGGTTCAGGCGTCCGAGAACGGGATTACGCCCGCGAAACCAATGGCTTGACGTTTTCATGACGTTGAAATGCGAGGCTGGAACTCGGACGCGTTTTTCGGGCGCTTCGCCTCTAAACAGAGGCGATCGACGCGCGTATCCGACCGCGCACGAGGAGCCTTTTGGCGTCTGTTCCGAGGATCTTGTAGGGCTGATGCGACGGGTTGTCGGACATCACCAGGTAGCCGTCCCTAATGACCGCGAGGCGCTTGATGAACAATTCGTCGCCGAGAGCGAAGGCATAGACGTGGCCGCTTTCGACCTCGTGTTCGGCGAAGTGGACGAGCGCAAGTGAACCGTCTCGCAACCCCGGTGCCATGCTGTCCCCACGGACCTCGATCAGTGCCGCGAGATCGCCGTTGATCCCCATGCGCAACAACCAGGACGAGGTGAAGGCGACCTGATCGATGACCTTTTCCGACTCGACCAGGGCGCCCTTGCCAGCGGACCCCGAGACTTCAAATCGCTTGATGCGCTGGAACCCGACGCCGTCGATCCGCACATCGCCGTGGGCCGGTTGCGTGTAGTCCGGCGGCGTGATTTCGGTCCCGCGCCCCTCGAAGCCCTGTTTGGGCAAGAGCATTTCGCCGACGCCGTGCATCAGCCAGTTGGGGCTGACGCGATAAGTCGAATAAAGCTTTTCCGCCAGTCTCTTAGATACATTTGATTTGCCGCTCTCGGCCATGCTGATGCCGGATGGGCTGACGCCCAACGTCGCTGCCAATTCCCTCTGCTCCATGGCCAATGAGGTTCGGAATGCGCGCAGGCGGTCGCCCGGACTGTCGTCCATATCAAAAATCCCTGTTGCCAAATCAAATTTCTTGAATTACAAAAATCAAGAAACATGAATTGGGCCGCTCCGGTCAAGGAAAAACGGTATGACAAAATACGAGCAGAATTACCAGCCGGGCACGGTGTTTCACGACGCCTTCCTCGCGGGGTTGCGGGCGATGGGATCGAATGTCCGGAAGTGGGCCAAGCAGCACGATGTGCATTTCCAGAACATCCGGGTCTACACGACAGGTTTCTCGAACGGCCCAAAGTCGAAAGCGATGCGCGAGGCAATGATCGTCGAGATCGGGCCGGAGCTTTTCGACGCGCTCTACAAGAAGCGGGCCGAGATGGAGGCTGTGCAATGAGCCTCTCACGCGAAGACCTGTCGGTGATCGAAGGCGATGCGCGGGTGTCTTGCCGCCGGTTGGCAAAGGCGCTGGGGTTTGCCCGGCACGACTATCTGATCCGCCTTATGAGATCGCGGATTGAGGAACTGGAGGACTTCGGGCGAATTTTCCGCTTTGAAGAGGAAAAATCGGGGCCGGGTCGCCGGAAGCAGGGATACCTGTTCAACGAGCATCAAGCGGTTGCCCTCTGCATGTGGGCTGACACCGCCAAAGCCCGGCAGGCGCGGATGCAGATCATCGAAGTGTTCCTCGCGTGGCGTCGCGGCGATCTGCATGGGCTGGCCGCAATGCGCCAGCAGGATGTGCCCGTCCCAGAGGCGTGCCCGCGCGATGACTTCGAAGCGTCGGCAAATCGTTCGGAGACCGCGTTGCGGCACCTGCGCAGCCTGAGCGAGACAGATGAATACATGCGCGAGCTGACCCATCTGCCGATCTGGCCAAGCAACAAGCGCCCGAACTGGTGGCATCATCTGGATGTGCGCGAGTTCCTGACGGTGTCGCATCGGCAGATGTCACTGCTGGAAGCAGCAAAACAGGGCAAGGAATGTTTCGGCGATCGCTGCCCCGGAAGATCGGCGATCCACATCTATTGGCAGCGGTTGGACGGGGCCAAGAAAGTGGTTGCCGAGCTGCGCCGCAGCCGCGCCACCCCTCTTCAGATCGCACAAAACCCGGAAAACGCATCATGAGCTGGAGCCTTGCCGACCCGATTCGCCGGGCCGAGGTTGCGGCACGCGGCCTGAACCATACCGAGCGCCTTGCCGTCGCCTGGCGGCTTGTCGAAGGCGTCGACGATCCGGAGGATTTCCGCCAACTCGACATGTTCCTCGGGATGTTGAGCGCGCATTGCGACGAGGTGCGGCTGGATGCAGCGCTGGCCAACATGGTCGAGACACCTGCCGGATCATGTCCTGTCCGCGAGGGCTTTCTCCGCACTGAAGCGCCCGAGGGCGCCGACACGAGCTTACAGGCGACCACCACTCACGAGCAGAACACGCCTGTGCCGGGGCCAGGGCCGCGCCGTCTGCGCGCGGCCCTGGCGAGAGCCGGAGACGCCCTTTCCCGTTCCGACGAAACCTGGGCGGGCAGCATCGTCGGAGCGCTGTGCTTCGCCGCCGCTGCCGCGATCGGGATCATTTCAGCCGGAGTATTGTCATGAGCCTTTCCAACCCTGCCACCACCCGTCTTTCCCCGCCCGCCCGCTGGGACCGGATTGTCCAGCGCCTTGTCCGGTCTCGCGTCGATTTCGAGGCCATGCGGGATGTTTACCTGCCCTCTGACGCGCGCGCCGAGGCGACGCGGCGCTACACCGCGGCGGCGGATGCCATCCTGCACGATCTGAACGCCCTGGAGCAGCTGCGCGCGCTCGATGACGTCGCAGAACTGCTCAACCATACATATGGGGACGGCTGAGCCATGAATTACGCCAAGCTCAGCACGAGCGCCCGGCTCCAGCGCGCCCTGCGCTACATGCAGAAGGTCAAGCGCCCTGTGACCGCGCTTGAAATGGTCCGCAAGGCCCGTGTGACCGCCGTCAGTTCGGTGATGGCCGAACTGCGGTTCAACGGCGCCGATATCCAATGCGCGAAGAAGTACGAGAACGGCGCGTTCCGCTGGTACTACACGCTGCTCACGTCGCCGGAGGGGTGGTGATGAGCGATCCATTTGAGCGTAAATCCGTCGCCGAGGAACGCCAGCTTTGCCTGGACGATCTGGCAACATTCGAGCAGTTCCTGAACAGCGCAAATACCCTATACGGAACCGCACGTGCCCTGATCGAGGCCAGCAAGGAAGAACAGGCGATGCGCGCCGTCCAGCGGCTGCGTTTCGCACTGCAGTTCCAGGCGGACATGACTCATTGCCTGCTGGCCGACCTGCACTTCGTGGCGACGGGCAGCGATGACTTTGACCACGAGGCCTGGCTCGCAGCGACCGAGGAGCGCGATTACTCCGCGCTAGGTGTCGCCCAAGACCCCGGCGAAACAGCGCGCTACCTGAGCGGCACTGATCTGGGCGGGGATCACAATGACTGATTTGCGCCTCATCGAAACCCGTGAAATGCCCATTGCCGAGATCGAAGTCGAAAACCGCCTGCGCCCGGTGGACGAGCTTGGCGTCTTGGCGATCCTCGCGACCGTTGCAGAGGGCGGGTCGATCACCGACCCGATAGACGTGCGTCGAGTGCGCAAAGGCAAGGTGGTGAGCTTCCGTCTGGTCGATGGCGCTCACCGGCTTGAGGCGATGAAGCGGCTGGGCCGCGAAGTTATCCCTGCATCTGTCTGGGAAGGACCCGCCCTCGACGCCAGGCTACTGGAAATCGAGCGCAACCTGGCGCGCGCCGAGATGAAGCCGATCGACAGGGCTGTTTTCCTGTTGCAGTACAAAGAGGTCTACGAGGAGAAGCATCCCGAAGCGAAAGCCGCCATCGGGGCAGAGCTTGCCGCGAAGCGTTGGAATACGACGGGCACCGTGCCCGTCGTATCCTTCGTGGCAATGGTCGGCCAGTTGACCGGGCAGGATGAAAGCACAATTCGCCGTCAAATCAGAGCCGCAAAGCATCTGACCAAATCTGAAATCGACAACGTCCGAGACGCATCGCATTGGGTGTCCTTCAAGGATATCGCGGAGATCGGCAAGATCGGTGACGACGCCGAGCGGTCTTTCGTGGTCGAGAAGATCGCAGCGGGCGATGTCAAACAGGCTGCCAAGGCCCGCAAGCTCTATGCCGCCGAGGCGGGAACCGGCCCTGCGCCGGTCGATCCGGTCGATGCCGAGTTTCAAGCGCTGTTGAAGGCCTGGCAAAGGGCCCGTAAATCCGCGCGCCTGCAGTTCCTGGACAAGGTCTCCCGGGAGCTCCGCGAGATCACGGAGGGTGGCGATGAGTGACCCCCGTCAGCCCGACCGCGTCTGGTGGACGCCGGATCAGATCGCCGAGGCGTCTTTGCCGGGCATGCCGGCCACCGCGCGGCGCATCAATGCCATGGCCAGCCGGTTCAACTGGCGCGCCGCGCCCGGCAAGGCCCGGCGCCGCAGCGGCAAGGGCGGCGGCTGGGAATACCATTGGAGCCTTCTGCCGATGAGCGCCCAGCAAGCCTTGCTGGCCACTGCAAAGGCCTCGGCGGACGCGCCTCAGATGGTGCGTGGCGAAGCCTGGGAGTGGTTCGAAGGTCTGCCCCGGAATGCGCGTGACATGGCGAGCAAGCGGCTGGAGATCATCCGGAAGGTTGAAGCCCTGGTGCACGGCGGAGCCGGTCGCGACCTGGCGGTGCGCGAGATCGCCGATTTCGAGGGGATCAGCGCGCGCACGGTCTGGAACTGGCTGGGGCTGATCGAGGGCGTGCGCCCAGATGACCGCCTGCCCTATCTCGCCCCGCGCCATCGCGCGGCCAGGCGCAAGGTCAAGCGCGCGGAGTGCAGCGAGGCGTTCTGGGACGTGGTCAAGAGCGACTACCTGCGCCCGGAACGCCCGAGCTTCACCAGCTGTTACCGCCGCGCGGTCCGGATCGCCAAGGAACACGGCTGGCAAACCGCCAGCGAACGGACGCTGCGCAACCGGCTGCACCGCGAGGTCAGCCAGCTGACCATCACGCTGTGTCGCAAGGGCGTGGATGCTCTCAAGGCGCTCTATCCGGCGCAGACGCGCGACCGCATGTCCCTGCATGCCATGGAGGCTGTGAACGCCGACTATCACCGGCTGGATGTCTTTGTCCGGTGGCCGGCTGAGCCGGGATCGGCCAGCGCCGAAGGTGAGATCGTGCGGCCGCAGCTTGTCGCCTTCCAGGACCTGCACTCGGGGCGAATCCTCAGCTGGCGGCTGGACAAGACGCCGAACAAGGTGGGTGTGTCGCTCGCGCTCGGTGACATGATCGAGCGGTTCGGCATTCCCGATCACGTCGTGCTCGACAACGGCCGGGAGTTTGCCAACAAGTTCCTGACCGGCGGCGTGAAGACCCGGTTCCGCTTCAAGGTCAAGGACGACGACATCCCTGGCATCCTCACGACGCTCGGGTGCCAGGTGCATTGGGCCACGCCCTACAGCGGCCAGTCGAAGCCGATTGAGCGGGCTTTCAGAGACCTTGCCGATGACATCGCCAAGGACCCGCGGTTCGAGGGCGCCTATACCGGAAACCGGCCGGACGCCAAGCCCGAGAACTATGGCAACGCGGCGATCCCGCTCGAGGACTTCATCCGCGTTGTGGCCGAGGGCATCGAAGAGCACAATGCCCGCGGCGGGCGTCGCGGCCAGACCACCAATGGCCGCTCGATCCTGGAGACATTCGAGGCGAGTTACGCCGAGGCGCCTGTGAAGAAAGCCACGGCCGCGCAGCGCCGTCTCTGGCTGATGGGGGCCGAGGGCGTCAAGGCCGACAGCCGCAACGGGCTGATCCGCTTCATGGGCAACGAGTACCACGCCGAGTGGATGTACGAGATCGCGGGCGACAAGGTGGTGGCCCGGTTCGATCCCGCGGACCTGCGCGCGCCTCTGCACGTCTATGGTCTGGATGGTCGCTACCTGGGCGAAGCCGAATGCCGCGTGGCTGCCGGGTTCTTCGACCTCGACGAGGCGCGCCAGCACAATGCTGCGCGCAAAAAGTGGATCAAGGCCGAGAAGGACGCCGCCGCAGCGGCACGCACCTATCGCGCCAAGGACCTCGGGCAGTTCCTGGATGGTTTGCAGCCGCGGGAACCGGCCCCGGCGCCCGAGGGCAAGGTGGTGCGGATGGAGCCGCTGGCGCGCGGTCCGAAGCCCGCGCCGAAGAGCCGCCCGATGTCCAGCGAGGAGCAATCGAAACGGGCAGCCTTCGTCGCCGATTTCGGTGCGCGCAAGGCGGTGAAACAGGCGCAGGCGCCCGAAGACGACGCGCGGGCACGGTTCGCCCGCGCGGTGGAGATGGAAGCCCGCCTGAAGGCCGGAGAGCCTTTGGCGCGCGACCAGGAGCGGTGGCTGGAAGGCTACCGGCAGACCCCGGAATACCGCGCCCACAAGGCGGTGCAGGAGGATTTCAGCAAGGGCATCCGGGGGTGAAGTGGCGCAGCGGGATGGCCCCCGTCCGCGCCTGTTGAAGACTACAACGAGGACAAGATGACAAAGAGCAGTCAAATACACAACAACCTTGCGCCGCTGCGCAACGTCATGAGCTTCATGACGATGGTCGAGCGGCTGGAAGGGCGCAGTTCCGGCATCCCTGGCATGGGCTGTTTCTATGGCCCGGCAGGATTTGGAAAGAGCATGGCCGCGATGTACTGCGGCATGCGGACCGAGGCCTGCCTCGTGCAATGCGAGAGCTGCTGGACGCCGACCGCTCTGTGCGAGGCGATTTTGGACGAGCTGGGCGTCAAGCCGCAATCGACGGTCTGGCGCATGGCCAAGCAAATCCAGCAGGCCCTGGCCAGCGACAACATTCCGCTGATCATCGACGAGGCGGATCACATCGTTACCAAGAAGTACATCGAGCTGATCCGGGATCTTTACGAGAAGTCCCAGGTGCCTGTCGTTCTGATCGGCGAAGAGGCGATGCCCTCGAAGCTGCAACAGTGGCAGCGCATCAACAGCCGCTTGCTGGCGCGCGTTCCGGCAGAGCCGCTCGACAAGCAGGATTTCGACATCCTCGCGGGCATCCGTTGCCCGGATGTGGAGCTTGCGCCGGACCTGGCACAGGCCATCCAGATGGCCAGCCGCGGAAGTGCCCGGCTGATCGTCAACAACCTCGACAGCGTCCGGATGGAGGCGCAGGTCCGCGGCGTGTCCGGCCCGGTATCGCTGGCCGACCTCGGCAAGTTCGATCTGCATGACGGCGTCCCAGCCGAGATGCGGAGGTTCGCATGAGCAGCTGGCGCGTCAGAGGCGAAGAGGGCAGAGAGTACATCTGGCGCAAGGCGTGCCAGATGAGCCTGACCCAGCCGTTCACCTATCATTCCCTGAGCGCCGAGGTGGGGCTGGCCCCGGATACCATCCGAACGATCTGCAGGGCATGGGAAGAGGCCGGCAAGCTTGTCCGGGTGCCCTCCGAGCGCAAGCTGGTGCACCTGGAAGTGCCGCGGCACCTGAACGACCAGGCGATCAGGATCTCGGTGAGGCCCGCGGACACGCCGCAGGACCGGATGTGGCGCGTCATCCGGAAGCTCACGTCCTTCGATCCGCGCGACGTGGCGATGTATGCCAATTGCCCGGAGGTCGAGGTCAGCGAGGAAGCGGCGCTCGAATACTGCCGCGTGCTGTTTCGCTCCGGCTATCTACGCGCCTTGCGCAAGGCGGTGCCGGGCCAGAAACCGCCGATCTACCAGCTGATCAGGAACACCGGCCCGCGCGCCCCGCGCGAGAAGCGGATCAGGGCGGTCTGGGACGAGAACCTTGGCAAGATCACGCACCTTCCGGAGGGCATGCCGACATGACCCCTGATCCGATCGAGAAAGCCCGCACCGCCTGGGGCGATGATCTGCCGGACTGGGTCGAGCTTCTCGCCCAGGCCTGCACGCACGAGAGCCAGAACAAGGTCGCCAAGCGGCTGGGTTATTCGCCCACCGTGGTCTCGAACGTCCTGTCGAAGAAGTACGCCGCCAGCCTTGAGGCCGTCGAAGACAAGGTGCGCGGGGTCTATGACCGCAAGACCGTCGACTGCCCGGCCCTGGGCGAGCTGCCGTCCAACCAGTGCCGCAAGTGGCGCACCAAGGCCCGCAAGCTCAACAGCGCCAACGCGATGAACGTCACGATGTTCCGGGCCTGCAACCGGTGCCCGCTGCACAAGGGGCAGGCCGATGAAGAGTGACACGCCCGCGATCCTTGCCCTCGCCCGGGCCAACGTGCCGCCGCGTGACATTGCCGAGCAGTTGGAGATCGGCATCAGCCGGGTCTACAACGTCTGCCACTGGCATCGCAGCGAAGGCCATGACGTGCCGGTCTACCAGGGCTGCGAGAACCAGCGCATCGGGCGGGTCCTGGTCAAACCGGAGGTCCTGGAAGCGCTCCGGACCCATGCGGTCCCGCGCGGTCTGACCGTGCGCCAGCTTGCCGCCGCGGTCGTGACGGCCGTGGTCGGGGGAGACCTGGTGAATGCCGTCCTCGACGACGAGGTGGCGCGCGATGGCTGACCAGATGACCCGTACCGAGATGAACGCCCTCACCGCCAGCGCGATCCGCAAGGCCCACACCCGCGGCGCGCGCGGCATCGAGATGATCACCCACGACGAGATCACCGCCCTGATCGGCACGGTGATCGACCTGAGCGCCCAGGCGCTGACAAAGACCCCGCAAGAGGAAAACCCCAATGACTGAGCAGACCCCAATTCCCGACGGCGCGCAGCTGATCGGCGGCACGCCCCACATGCAGGACGGCAAGGGCCGCTGGCAACCGGTCAGCACCATCCGCGCCCAGGACCTTCTGGAAGACGAGACCGTGCGCAAGATCATCCGCTACGCCGATGATCTCAGCGCCCAGGTCCGCCGCTTCAAGGCGCACACCTTCGACGATCTCGGCGACTTCGAGGCGATCCTCGCCCAGGAGTACGAGACAACGCGCGGCGGTCAGAAGGGCAACAAGACCTTCCTCAGCTTCGACGGCCTGATGAAGGTCCAGGTCGCGGTGCAGGACCACATCGACTTCGGCCCGCAGTTGCAGGTCGCGAAGGAGCTGATCGACGAATGCCTGAACGAGTGGGCGGCGGAGGCGAACGACAACCTGCGCGCCATCGTCACCAGCGCCTTCCAGACCGACAAGCCCGGCCAGGTGAACCGCTCGGAGATCTTCATGCTCCTGCGGCAGGAGATCGACGACATCCGCTGGAAGCGCGCGATGGATGCCATCCGCGACGCCATGCGGGTGGTGGGCTCGAAAACCTACATCCGCTGCTACCGCCGCGAGACGCAGGAGAGCCCCTGGGAAGCGATCACAATCGATTTGGCAAAAGCCTGAGGAGTTGAAACCATGGCCAAGATTGACATCCAGTCCTTCGACGCGGCGCCGGGCGCGGCACACGGGATCACCATAGCCTATGCGAATTCGGTGGCGGGCAGCTACATCCGGGTCGGGATTTCCAAGGCGGCGCAACAGACCTATTTCGGCGTGCTGCTTGAGCCCGGAAAACACCGGTTCCGGGTCGAAGTCGACGATGATCCGGAGCTGAGGGAGTACGCCCAGATCGAGCTCGTAACGGACGCCGGCGTGAAAGATGCCCATGCGCTGCATGGCGCGGGCTTCGGCTCTGTCGTGCTCAAGCTCGTCCCCTGGATCAGCCCCCAGTCCGAGAAGATCAAGTCACAGCCGGTGCGGGCCGACAAGGTCTCGAACCGCATCCTGCGGCTTACCCTTCCGGCCTGGGCACAGCCCGGCAAGGCCCAGGCGGCACCGCGGAAGATCGGCGAAGGCCAGTCGATCCTCGACGAGCTGCCGATCCGCAAATGACCTTCGTCGTCAAACCCCGCCCCGCCGATCCGGCCCGGATGCGCGACGCGCTGACCGAGCTCCGCACCGCGCTGGAGGCCCTGCCGGATCACCACGACTTTTCCGACATGGCGTCCTTCGACGCGGCCTTCACCGCCGCGGTCGACCAGGCGAAGGCGCAGTTCCGGGACCTGGGCCGGGATGCCCGGATCACCCAGAGCGACGCGTTCTGCACGATTGCCGCCTTCGGCCAGGTCGCCACGTCGCGGCTGGGCTTCGTCGGCGCGCTGGAAAAATGGCTGCGCCGGATCGAGCGCGCCGTGAAGGAGGAATGAACGATGGGCAGTTATCCCAAATCCGAACGCGACGCCCGTGCCCGAGGGCGGCGGAAGTTGAAGGCGCTGAAAAAGCGGAGCTGGACCCTTCTGCATGAAATCGCCGGCATGTTCGAGGAAGGACAGGTCTCGGCGGACATCGACAACCTTCTCGATGACATCGCGCGCGGCGTGGAAGCCATCGGTGAGTCGATGGATGACGAAGTCGCAAGGGCGGAGGAAAGGGCATGATCAAGCGCCTCTTCAACCGCCTTTCAAAGGCCAGTGAACGCTGGTTTCGCGTCGATTTCTGGGGCACCGGCGAATGGAAGTTCGGCTTCGGCTGGTGGGACAAGGCCTTCGAGATTTACGTCGGCAAGCGGATTTTCTGCTTCGACCAGCACGAGGTGGACTTCAGATGAAAACGCTGCTCCAAATACGCGCTTCTGATGCCCGTGCTTTGTCGGAAGGGCTCTCCGGGGTCACCGACGTTCATCCTCATGGATTGTCCGGTCGACGGCACCTTCTGCCGAAATTCCTGACATCGGATTGCTGGGACACGGCGCCCGCTGGGCTGCTGTTCTCCGAGTGGGGAAACGCTGCAGGCATCTGCCAAGACCTCAACGTCGAGCATCACGCTGTGAGTAATTCGCAATCGGAGTTGCTGAAATGAGCCGCCTCGCGAAATGGTGGGCGGCGTGGAACCCGCCGTCGGGCTGGTGGCTGATCCCCGGCGGCATCCTGGGCGTCTGGCTCTGGATCGTGCTTCTGAAGCTGGCGTTCGTGTCATGAGCGCCGCCCTGCAACGCATGATCTTCGTCGGGTGCAAACAGCTCGGCCTGGACGATGACGCGCGTCACGATCTCCAGCTTGCCGCCACCGGCAAGGCCAGCCTGTCGGAGATGACCGAGGATGAGAAGAAGCGGGTGCTCGAGCGGCTGAAGCTGGCAGGCTTCAACCCCGCGGTGCGCCGCAAGAGCGCCAAGGCCAAACGCGCGCCTCGCGCCGATCTCCGGCTGATCCACGTGCTCTGGGCCAAGCTGGGCGAAGCCGGCGCGCTGCGCGATCCCAGCCGCAAGGGGCTGAACACCTTCATCCGCGCGCGCTTCGAGAAGGCCTGGCAGAGCGTCCCGGCCGACGTCGACATGCTGCGCGAGTGGCACCAGATCGACGACGTGATCCAGGCGCTCAAGGCCTGGGCGGACCGCGAGGAAGCGGATTTCGATTTCGGGGAGCACAGGAAATGAAGAAGCCCCTGCACCCGGCCTCGGATCACGCGGTCCTGCGCTACCTGGAACGGGTGCGGGGCGTCGACATCGAACAGGTCCGGTCGGAGATCGGCCACAAGGTGGACCTGGCCGTCACCCATGGCGCCACAGCCATCGTCTCGGAGGGCTTCCGCTATGTGTTGTCCCCCGAGGGCGTGGTGATCACCGTGACCGAGGCCAGCCGCACGGCGATGCACATCGGGTCCTGCAAACGCAAACGGGAGATCGAGTGATGAAATTCGAAGCCATCAGGAAACTGTCCTCCGATCAGCTTCACCAGGCGTGTGAGGCGGTCGAGCACGCCCAGACGCACGGTGAAGCCGCAGACCGGATCGAGGCCATTATGTCGCGAACTGCTCCGGGTAGTCCCGCGCCGGGCCGCCCAGCACGTACAAGACCAGGCCCCAGCCTTTCATGTCGTCTGGAGCTTCTGCCGGGAATGGAAGATTGAGCGGGCTGCCTCTCTTGGCCTCCAGTTCAGAGGCAACGACGGCGTATTTGGCGCGGCGTTCCATTTCGCGGGCCGCATCGCGTGGGACCGTCGTTCTGCCATCGAACTGGCCGCTTTCGGCAATTTCCATCAGCCAGGTATCCAGCGCTTCGACGGCGCCCGGCTCCCAGACCGCTTCATATTTGTCGGCGGCTTGCGTGGCCATCTTGGCGACGTCGAACATCACGGCAGTGACATCCTCCCAGGTGGCATATTCGGTCGGGCCGTCTTCGGCGGACCAATTCTTGGCGAAGAACATTCTCAAGAGCAGCGTTCCGAAATCTTTCACATCAATCTCCGTAGAGTTGGCAGCAAATGCGGCCTCAACCGTCACCAAAATGTTGACGGTTGAGCCTCGGACAGCCTCCTCCGAAAGCAGATCGATTCGCTACCTCTTCCCTTTTCCGGCGTTCCGCGTTAGGTTGGCGGCGTTCGACAGCGGTTTAGAACCCGCCCGAACGACGACACCGAAGGCGGTTACGCCCCGACACGGCGTCTCACATGAGACGATCCTGACTCCGGGTGCCATGCGCGCATGTCCAGGGCTTCGGCCTAAAGACGCATGGAGGCTGTCCTTCGGCAGTCGTTCTAACACCCGGGGACCACTCTCCGGCGCAACCGAAGGAGCGATCCATCATGACTTCCCCAAACACCTTATTCGATCTGGCGGGCGTGCGGGCCCGCATTCACCACCTGCCGGGCCATGCGCCCTTTATGCTCGCCGCCGATCTGGCGGAGGTTTACGGAACCTCGACACGCGCCATCAATCAGGCGGTGAAGCGCAATCCGGCCCGGTTTCCAGAGCGCTATCTGGTCACCCTGACCGAGGACGAAAGCCGGAGTTTGAAGTCACAAAATGTGACTTCAAACCGGGCAAACCGCGCCAATCTGACCGGCTTCACCCATGGGGGCGCGAACATGCTTTCCGGCGTTCTGAAAAGCGCAGTTGCCGATCAATTGGCAGTGGCGATCAACGACGCGTTCACGGAAATGGAGCAGGCGGCGGTGCGCGACACCAAGCGCATGCTGCTCAAGCTGCAAACCGAAGCCACGCGCAAACCGATCTACATGTGGATCAAGACCTACGTCGAGCGCGGTGCCAGCTTCGAGGAGCTTTGGCGGGACACCAACTACAGCCGTCCGAAGCTGGAAGCCGCCGCGCGCGAGATGCTGGCGCAGGGGCTTATCCCGGAATTGCCTCATGGCATGCAGCCGGGGCTGTTCGACAATGTGTAAGCGCAGGCCCACCGACGACGAGCGCCTGCTGGGCGCCGATCCGCGCGACGCGGTGGTCGATGCCGAACTGGCGATCTGGGGCATCATCGACCTCATGGGCGAAAACGACCGTCCGATCCATCGCGGCGGGATGGAAGCGCTCCTGCGGCTGGTCCACGACAAACTGGACCCCGCCGCAAAGTCGTTGCAGCACTTCCAGCCGCGCGCCTGACAATCCGCGGTCCCCCGGAAACGGGGGGCCGTCGTGACGCAGGTCCCTCAGCCCCTCTTTCCGCGCGCTCCGGCGCATGTGGCGCCCTATGTCGAGGTGCTGGGCGTCGAGCTGGCGGTCGAGTATTTCCTGACCTTCGGCGGATCGGTGGTCTATCTGCCGGAAAACCCCGGCGGCCGTTCCGAGGTCGAGCAGCTGGTCGGGGCCGAAAAACTGCGCGCGTTGCGCAACCATGACTACCAGCTTCCCGCGCGCTGCCCGATTCCCAAATCGTGGATCGCGCAGGTGCTGGCGGCAAAGGGCTTGCCGGTTCAGAAAATTGCCCGCAAACTGCACGTCAGCGATGTGTCCGTCCGCCGCTACCTGAACGGCGCCCCGGATCCGCGACAACCCTCTCTCTTCTGACCCGTCCTCGCACACCGGTGCGAGTGTTTGGCTTTGGCTTCGACCGCCATTCTGCGGCCAAGGGCCGTCCCCGTCGGGCGATCCTGCGCAGCGGAGACGGATATGAAGACTTCCCCCAAGGGCATCGCCTTTCTGGAGCGCCATGAAGGCGTGGTTCTGAAGGCCTATCGCGATCCTGTCGGCATCTGGACCATCGGCGCCGGGCTGACCAAGGCCTCGGGCGTGGTGGTGCCGAAGGCCGGCATGCAGATTACCAGGTCCGAGGCCAGCCGCCTGCTGTCCCTGGCGTTTGGGCGGAATTACGAGCCCGCCGTGGAGCGCGCCATGCCCAAGGCCTCCCAGCACGAATTCGACGGCGGCGTGAGCTTTCACTGGAATACCGGGGCGATCAAGCGCGCCAGCTGGGTCAAGGCCTGGCGCTCGGGCGACTGGGCGCGCGTCCTGAGTGGGTTGCGCGCCTGGCGCAAGGGCGGCGGCAAGGTGCTGCCCGGCCTCGTGCGGCGCCGGGAAGAGGAGTTCAGGGTCATCAGGTACGGCGACTACGGCACGCCGACAACATCGCCCGCCACGGGGCTGGCCCGGGTCGTCGTCACGCTCACGGCCAGCGAACTGGCGGCGGTGCGGGCGGGTTTTGCCAAGCTGGGATATGAACCGGGCGATGACACCCGCGGCGTTCTGAAAGACGCGGTCACCGATTTCCAGCACGATCACGATCTGACCGAGGATGGCATCATCGGACGCGCCACGCTGGCGACGCTTCAACGCCGCCTGGACGCAGTCAAGCAGGCCGCCGCAGGCGCGACCGGCGCCGGTGCTGCCGGTGCCGCCGGGGTTCTGCCCGAGGGCGCCATTCCCGATCTTCCCGCCGCCGACTGGGCCGCCTGGATCGCCCTGGCGCTCTGCCTGGCCTGGCTGGCCAGGACCGCCTGGAATTACCGCGACGTGATCGCCGTCAAGGTCCAGGGCCGGTTGCCCGGAACGGCCCGTTTCCTGAGGAGCTTCTGATGAACACCGCACTTCTTCTTTCCCTCGCCGCCGAGGTCGGTGCGCCGATGATCGAGAAGATCCTCGGCGGCAAGATCGGCCAGGGCAATGCCGCGCTGATCCGCGAGGTGATCTCCCGGATCGCGATCAACGCGGGCGGACGCGCGGATGAACTGGAGGCCCTGATCCAGGTCGAGCCGGACACCGTCCGGGATGCGATCGCGATGGTCGAGGCGCAATCGCCCGAGATGCTGGCGCTCTATGCCAAGGAGCTGGAGTTCCAGATGGCGCAGCTGGAGTTCTCGCAATCCGAACCACTCTGGGCACGCGCCTGGCGTCCCGGCGGCATGTACATGATCGGGTTTCTGATCCTGTGGAACTCGGTGATCCTGCATTCGCTGAATGCGGCTTTCAAGATCGCTTTGCCCCCCATGGAATGGGCCACCGTCCTGCAGCTCGCCGGGATCTATTTCAGCCTCTACATGGGCGGCCACACCCTCAAGGACGTGGTGGCCAAGTGGGCCTCGAAGGGCGCTGGCGGCTGACATGGAGAATGTCACGCTTCAGGACCTTCAGGGCGTCTTTGCCTTTCTCGCGCTGATCCTGTCGATCGGCGGCACCTTTTACACCTGGGTCGCAAGCCGCCGCGGCGACGTGCAGCGCCGCTTCAAGGAAGGGTCCGAGCGGATGGACCGCCTGGATGGCCGGCTGGCCCGCGCTGAACAGACCATCCAGGGCCTGCCGTCGAAAACCGACATCCACGCCATCGAACTGCACATGGAGCGGTTGGCCGGGTCGCTCAGCCGGATGGAGGCCGTGATGGACGGCAGCAGCAAGATCATGGCGCGGCTGGAAGCCATCGTGACCCGACACGAAGACCACCTGCTGAAAGGGGACAGCCGATGAGCGACTATACCGAGACCGTCCGCAAGCACCGCCGGCTGGCGATCCTGCGGCACCTGGAACACTGCACCGACTACACGTCGAACGCCTCGATCCTGACCGATGTGCTGGACGGCGTCGGATTGCCCTGCAGTCATTCGCAGGTGCTGACCGAGCTCTGCTGGCTGAAGGAGAACGAGTTCGTGAAGCTGGAAGACAAGTCCGGTTTTGTCGTGGCCGAGGCCACCCGCGCTGGGGTCGAGATCGCCCGCGGCCGGGCCCAGCACCCGGAAATCCAGCGCCCGCGGCCGAGGGCCTGATCATGCCACCGCCCAAGAAGGTCGATCTTCTGCCGCCCGAGCTCAAGACGCGGCTGCACGAGTATTGGAAGCAGAACGGCTTTCACGGCTACGAGCAGCTGACCGACGAGCTGAACGGCTGGCTGGACGAGGCCGGGCTGGAGCTGCGCATCGGCAAGTCCGCCCTGCACAACTATGGCCAGGAATACGAGCAGTTCGCCAAGCTCCAGGAAGAGGCCGGGGCCTGGGCGCAGCAATGGATGTCCGACAACGATCTGTCGGACGAGGCCGAGCAGCACCGGGTGCTGTTCCAGATGATGACCTCGGTCGCGTTCAAGGTGCTCAAGGCGCAGATGACCAAGGACGGTGGCGAGATCGATCCGCGCGATCTGCACTTCCTGGGCAAGATGATGAAGGACGTCATGTCGAGCTCCGGCATCCGCGAGAAGCTGGTGGCGGACGAGCGCGCCCGGATCGCGGCAAGGGCGCGCGAAGAAGCCCAGGCCGAAATGACCGAACGCTTCGAGGCTGTCACCGCCGAGGCGGGCCTGGGCGAAGACACGGTGGCGAAGATGCGCCGCGAGTTCCTGGGGCTTCGCGAATGAGCGCGCTGGACATGTCATATGGCGCCAAGGTGCTGGTGGGCGACGACAACTGGCGCTACGGGCCGAAGCTGCCCGCCTTGGCCGCGTTCCTGTTTGGCCGTCGGGAGCGGTTCGAGCATCTCGGAATGCGCTGCACGGTCGCCTGGTACAAGGGCCAACCGTACCTGATCCACATGAGGGAAGCTGGCTGATGATCCGCGCGATCCCCTTTCCCGATTTCGAGAAGTTCCGCGAAAAGCGCGTGGCTGGCAGCATCCACCTTGGGGCTCCGGACGATCTCGGGTGGATTTCCTTCTGGTTCGTCTGTCCGTGCGGCTGTGGGGGCGTTGTGGCAATCAACGCTGGCGTTGGGCACAAGCCGGCCCCGTCGCCGTCGTGGACCTGGAACGGCTCACAAACCGAAGCCACGTTGTACCCGTCGGTCAACCGCATCGACTGCGGCTGGCACGGCTGGCTGCGCGACGGCTACTGGGAGGCGGTGTGACATGGCGACACCGGGACAAGTCGCGAACGACATGTCTGCGCAGGCAACATTTTGGGAGAAACGCGACAAGCGCATTGGCGCCGCCTGCCGAGATGCCGCGCGCGTGATCCGCGACTACCTGGCCGACAAGCAGGTCGATGGCCGGACCTACGGCGGCTTGCATCGCCGCCTGCTCGACCTTTCGGAAAGCCGGCGCTACGCCTCGTTTGGCATTGCGGACAACCTTGATCGCGCCCTCCGGACCCTACAAGTGCTCCACGCTGCGGCAGGTGCGAAATGACCGCCCCCGATCCCGCCACCATCGCGCCGCAAGAGCCGATCCTGTCCCGAGACGATGCCGCGCTGCCCGACGAGCTGCCGCGCGGCGCCTCGATCCCCGCCGATCTCGACCCGCTGGCCGAGGGCATCCTCATGCTCCACCAGAAGGAATGGCTTGAGGACAAGAGCGACCTGAAGATCGCCGAGAAAGGGCGGCGGACGGGCATCACCTTCGCCGAGGCGCTGGACGACACACTGATCGCCGCATCCAGCCGCAAGGCCGGGGGCTCCAACGTCTTCTACATCGGCGACACCAAGGACAAGGGCCGCGAGTTTATCGGCTATGTCGCGCATTTCGCCAAGGTCATCGCGGGCGAGCTCCACCAGGTGGAAGAGTTCCTGTTCGAGGACAAACGCGACGACGGCACGTCCAAGATGATGACCGCCTACCGGGTGACCTTCAATTCGGGCTTCAGGGTCGAGGCGTTGTCGTCGAACCCGGCCAACATCCGCGGGCTTCAGGGCCTCGTGGTGATCGACGAGGCGGCGTTCCACAAGGACGTGCGCGAGGTTATCGACGCGGTCAACGCTATGTTGATGTGGGGCGGCAAGGTCCGGGTGATCTCGACTCACAAAGGCCGGCTCAATCCGTTCAACGAGTTGATCCGCGAAGCAAAGGCCGGAAAGAACCCCTACAAGGTCCACCACATCCCCTTCTCCAAGGCGGTTGAAAACGGGCTTTACCAGCGTGTCTGCCTGATCAAGGGCTGGACATGGACGCAGGAAAAGCAGGACGCTTGGGAGGCGCAAATCCGCGGGTCCTATGGCGGGCGCACTGCCGCCATGGGTCAGGAGCTTGACGCGATCCCGGCCGACATGGAAGGCGCGGCTCTGACCCGGGTGCAGATCGAAGCCTGCATGGCGCAGGGCATCCCGCTGCACCGCTGGTCGAAGGGCGACGACTTCAAGAACGCCGCGGACGATGTGCGCAAGCGCCAGGCCGAGGAATGGTGCAAGACCAACCTCGACCCGGTGCTGAAGAAACTTGACGAGAACCGCCGCCACTTCATGGGAGAGGACTTTGCCCGCTCCGGAGACGTGACGGACATCGTGATCTTCGAGCAGGGCCAGGACCTCGTCCGCAGGGCCAAGCTGATCGTCGAGTTGCGCAACATCCCCTTCGACCAGCAGCGCGACATCTTGTTCTGGATCTGCGACCGCATTCCGAACTTCGCCAAGGGCGCGATGGACAAGACCGGCAACGGCGCCTACCTGGCCGAAAAGGCGACCCAGCGCTATGGCAGCCGGATCGTCGAGGTGCATTTCAGCAGCGAGTGGTACGCGCGCGAGATGCCGCCCTACATCGAGGCCTTCGGCGACAAGACGGTGCTTCTGCCCGCCCACGAGGACGTGCTGAGCGACCACCAGGCGCTGCAATACGTCAAGGGCATCATCCGGGTGCCGGAGGATTTCCGGTTCAAGGGCTCGGACGGCATGAACCGGCACGGCGACAGCGCCGTCGCCTGCGCCCTGGGCTACTTCGCGAGCCGGCAGGAGTTCACCGAATACGATTACCGCGGCGCGGGCGACCGGCAGCAGAGCGCCTTTGGAACGGCGGACGAGGCCGATGCGCGGGACGGCGTCCGCGACGACTGGTGGCGCCCGGCGATGGGCGCAAGGTTGAGAGAGGGGCTGTGATGCGAATGCGCGTCCGATTGTTAACCATTCGTGAATTCTCGTGCCGGGCTTTTGGCGGCAATTGCGACTCGTCTGACGCGGGCCTGCCTTTCCGCTCTTTTTCAAGGAGCATATGAATGAACACCAAGCCGCAAATTCTCGACCGCTGGGGCCGCTCGATCCAAAGGGCGGAGCTGAAACAGGAGGTGGCCGCGCCCACCTTTGGCGGCATTCGCTCGCCGATCTCTGGCTACCCGGCCGACGGGCTGAACCCGATGCGCCTGGCCGCGATCCTGCGCGAGGCCGACATGGGCGATCCGGTGCGCTACCTGGAGCTGGCCGAGACGATCGAAGAGCGCGACCTGCACTACCTCGGCGTTCTGGGAACCCGCAAGCGCTCGGTCAGCCAGATCGAGATCACCGTCAAGCCCGGCGGCGACAGCGCGCTCGACGAGGACCTCGCCACCATGGTGCGCGACTGGCTGCAGCGCGACGAGCTGCAGGATGAGATCTTCGACATTCTCGACGCGATCGGCAAGGGCTACAGCTTCACCGAGATCCTCTGGGACACGTCCACCGGGCAATGGATGCCCGATCAGCTCAAGCGGCGCGACCCACGCTGGTTCCGCTTCGATCGGGTGGACCTGGAAACACCGATGATGCTGGGCGCCTCGGGTCAGGAAGAGCCGCTGCCCGCCTACAAGTTCATCTTCAACCAGATGAAGGCCAAGTCCGGACTGCCGATGCGCTCCGGGCTGGCCCGCGCCGTCGTCTGGGGCTGGATGTTCAAGGCCTATACCCAGCGCGACTGGGCGATCTTCACCCAGACCTACGGCCAGCCGCTGCGCGTCGGCAAGTTCGGCCAGGGCGCCAGCGAGGCCGACCGCGACACGCTCTTCCGGGCCGTGGCCAATATCGCCGGGGATTGCGCGGCCATCATCCCCGAGTCGATGATGATCGAATTCGTCGAGACCGGGAACCTCGGATCCTCGACCGATCACTACGAGCGCCGCTCCGACTGGCTGGACAAGCAGGTCTCCAAGGCGGTGCTGGGCCAGACCTCGACCACCGACGCCGAGGTCGGCGGGCTGGGATCGGGCAAGGAACACCGCGAGGTCCAGGAGGATATCGAACGCGCCGACTGCAAGGCGCTGGCCGCTGTCCTGAACCGTGATCTGATCCAGCCCTGGGTGATCCTCAACCACGGTCCGCAGCCGCGCTATCCGCAGCTGGTCATCGCAAGACCGGAAGCCGAGGACCTTGCCGCCTTCTCCAGCGCCATCGGCGGGCTGATCGATCGGGGGCTGAGGGTCAAGGCGCAGGAGGTGCGCGAAAAGTTCGGGCTGGCGACACCGGCGGCGGGCGACGAAATTCTCGCGCCGCAGGCCAAATCCGGGCCGCAGGTGCAGGAAGGGGCAGTCGACACGGACGAGACCCCGCCTGAGAGCGCCATTAAATACCCATTTGATACCCGTGACGGGAAATCGGCACCCTCTGCCGCACTCCAGACGCAAAGCCCCTCAGCGGGCCGCTCAGGGCCTCTGGACCCGGCGGGCGAAATCACCCGGAAACTTGAGATCGAGGGCGCCCCGGCGATGGCGGCGATGCTGGGCCAGGTCGAGGCGATGCTTTCCGCCGCCTCGGACCTTGCCGAGTTCCGCGAAATGCTGCTCTCGGGATTTCCCGATCTCGACGACGGCCAGCTGGCCCAAGTCATGGCCCAGGCCTTCGCGGCGTCCTTCGCCGCCGGCCGCGTGATGGTGGAGGAAGACGGTGGCTGATCCGCTGCGCGCCGTCTTCCGCCGCCCCTTCCCCGAGCAGGTCGCGGCCTTCCGCCTCCGGCTCGGGGATCTTGTGCCGACCGCGCGCTGGGATGACATCTGGCAGGAGGCGCACGACCGCGCCTTCATGGTGGCCGGGGCGACAAAGGCCGATCTGCTGGCCGACCTGGCGGGCGCGGTGGACAAGGCGATCTCCGAGGGCACGTCGCTGGAAGAGTTCCGTCGCGACTTCCGCGGCATCGTCGAGCAACACGGCTGGCACGGCTGGACCGGTGAGGACACCGAGGCAGGCCAGGCCTGGCGCACCCGCGTGATCTATCGCACCAACGCGCGGTCCACCTATGCCGCCGGGCGCTACGCCCAGCTGACCGAGGGCGGCTTTGCCTTCTGGGTCTACCGCCACGGCGGATCGCTGGAGCCGCGGCTGCAACACCTGGGCTGGGACGGGCTGATCCTGGAAGCCGGTCATCCGTTCTGGCAGACGCACTATCCGCCAAACGGCTGGGGCTGCAGCTGCTACGTCACCGGCGCCCGCTCGATCGAGGGCGCGCGGCGGCGTGGCGGCGATCCGGACGTCGAGTTGGGCGACGGTTGGCAACGGCCCGATCCCAAGACCGGCGCGCCGGAGGGTATCGACCGCGGCTGGGCCTATGCCCCGGGCCGCAGCGTGGCCGAGGACGTCGCCAAGATGGTGGCCGAGAAGAGCGCAAAGCTGCCCGCACAGATCGGCACCGCGCTCGCCGCCGCCGCCCCGCCGCCCCGGCCGGTCAAGTTTGCCGATCTCGAAGCGGCGATTGAAACGCTGTTGAAGACCCGGCCAAGGGCCGAGGCAAAAGACCGGATCGAGAAGATGATCGCCCGCCTGCCGGAGGGTGAACGGGCGGTGGCCGAGGACATGCTGCGCGCGGCGCTGGCAAGGGAAATCTAGCTCAGGAGGATATCGTGCAAAAATTGCCCGACAAGATCATGGTTTGGTTCGGCCAGTGGCCGCTGACGTGGGCGGGAACTTGGGCCACGACGCGCTATCCGGAGGATGCCGAGGAATACGTACCTGCGGCGCGACTGGCCAAGGTCGAGGCAGCCGCGCGCTTGGGGCTGGAGATGGCCGAGGCCAATGACCTTTTCAACACGGCTGAGACCATTCGCGAGGCGCTGGAGCAAACAGGAGATTGAGATGCCGAGAAAACGCCCGAGACCTGCAGCGCGCAAACTGCGCGAAAAGCTGAAGATGAAAGCGAAGGCGGCAGGTAAAAGACAGCTTTCGTCAGAGGTCCGCCCTCCCTTCGAGCAGCCAAGATACGGGGATGGTCTTATGTTGGCAGCGTTGGCCGCCAGCATGGCCGACCGGTCCCGTTAGAATGCCCCGGCCATGATCACCGTCGACATCGATGACGCCGAGCTGACCGCCGCCCTGGCGAAGGTCACTGCGCATCTGACCGACATGACGGACCTGATGCAGGACCTGGGCGAGATGCTCCAGGACAGCACCAAGCAGCGCTTCAAGGCAGGCGAAGCCCCGGACGGCACGCCCTGGGCGCCGAAGTCCCAGGCCACGCTCGATGCCTATCGGCGGCGCGAGAAGAAGAAGCCTAATGCGAACCTCGATTTCCGCCCGCTCTTCGGTCCCACCGGGCGGCTCAGCTCGGAGATCTTCTATCAGGCCGATGCCACCAGCGTGGAGATCGGTTCCTCGCTGATTTACTCCGGCGTCATGCACTTCGGCGCGGCCAAGGGCGAATTCGGCACTGCCGGCAATGGCAACTCGATCCCCTGGGGTCCGATCCCGGCACGCCCCTTCATCGGTGTCTCGGACGAGGACCGCGCCAATGTGACCGCCGAAATCAACGACTACCTGGCGCGCATCACCAAGGATTGACGCGGCACGCGCCCGGTAGCACTCTGGGTCAGGGCCTCGGCGCGCGCCCTCGCACATCGGTGCGAGTGTATCGGGCAGGCCCGAGGCGGCAAAGATCGCCGCATGTCCAAGCTGTCCCTCATCCCCCTTTCCGCGATGGAACTGCCTGACCAGGAGTCGGGCAAGGTGCCCGAATGGGTGCACCTGGTGCCCAAGGGCGAATTCCGCGCGGCACACGATGACCGCGGCCCCTGGCACTACCGCGATGCGCAGGACGTGATCCTGGCGAGCTTCTCGGCCCGCAAGCGCATCCACATCGATCTCAACCACTCGACCGACACCGCCGCCAAGGCCGGGCTCGATGCGCCCGCCGTCGGCTATGTCACCGAGATGGAAGAGCGCGAGACCGGCATCTGGGGCAAGGTCGATTGGACCATGGCGGGCAAGGCGCTGCTCTCGGATCGCGCCTACTGGGGCATCTCGCCCGTTATCGCGTTTGACAAGACGACCGGCGCCGTGCGGGCCATCGCCCGCGCCGCCCTGACCAATGATCCGGCCGTGGCCGAACTCACCCCCCTCAGCACCAAGGAGACTGAAGGTATGTTCCTGAAGACCGTGGCCAAGATGCTTGGCCTGGGCGAGGACGCGTCCGAAGAGGATGTGACCGCCGCCCTGAAGAAGAAGCTGGACGGCAAGGACAAGGGCAGCGAAGCGCTGGCCGCCCTGTCGACCGTTGCCGAGGCCTTGGGCGCCCAGGCCGACGCCAGCCCCGAGGCGCTGCTCGCCACCGTCAAGACGCTGAAGGCCGGGGCCAGTGAAAGCGCCGAGACCATCGCCACGCTGCAAACCCGGGTGAAGTCGCTGGAAGACGGCGGCAAGAAGAAAGCCGCCGAGGACTTCGTCGACGGCGCCATCCGCGACCGCCGCGTCGGCGTGAAAGCCGCGCGCGACGAATACGTGACGCTGCACGTCGAAAACCCGGTGCGCACCGAGAAGATGATCAGCGCGCTTCCGAAGCTCGACAGCACCCACACGACCGACGTGCCGCCCGAGCCGGACGGAGAAGCCGCGCTCAGCGCCAGCGAAAACCTCGTTGCCGGCATGCTCGGCATCGATCCCAAGAAAATGGCCGAAACCAAGGCGGCTGAAGCAAAACGGGGGGCTTTCTGATGGCTGCACTTTCCCAGGACCGCAACACGCCGCGGCTGCAGGGCGATGTCTTTTCCGGCGCGGTGGCCGCGTCCACCACGATCTATGCGGGCGCGCTCGTGATGCGCAACGCCGCCGGCTACCTGATCGAGGGCCAGACCGCCACCGGCCTGGTCGGCGTCGGCCGCGCCGAGGAGCGGGTCGACAACGGCTCGGGCTCGAACGGCGATCTGAACGCCAAGTTCCGCCCCGGCATCTTCCGGTTCGGCAACTCGGCCTCCGCGGACGAGATCACCATCGCCGAGATCGGCGACGTGGCCTACGCGGTCGACGATCAGACCGTGGCCAAGACCGACGGCTCGTCGTCCCGGTCCCCGGCCGGCATCATTGTCGACGTCGATGCCCAGGGCGTCTGGGTCCGCATCGACGAAGCTCTCACCAAAGCGTCTTAAGGAGACCATCACATGCTGGTGAATGCCGCAAACCTCGACAGCCTGCGCGTCGGCTTTTCGACCGCTTTCCAGAATGGCCTTGGCCAAGCGAAACCCATGCACGATCGCGTGGCCACCACCGTGCGGTCCACCCAGAAGGAGCAGAAATACGGGTGGCTGGGCAAACTTCCGAATGTGCGCAAATGGATCGGCCCGCGCGCGGTGCAGAACTTGTCGCAGCACGATTATGCGATCAAGGAAGAGCCTTGGGAATTCACCCTCGGCGTCGACAAGGACGATATCGAGACCGACAATCTCAGCATCTATACGCCGATGTTCACCGAACTCGGCATGTCGGCCGAGGCGCACCGCCAGCTGTTGATCTTCGAGCTGCTGAAGGCCGGTTTCTCCACCAACTGCTATGACGGCCAGTTCTACTTCGACACCGATCACCCGGTGCTCGATGCCGATGGCAACGAGATTTCCGTGGCCAACACCGACGGCGGCTCAGGCACACCCTGGTTCCTGATCGACACCAACCGGTCACTGAAGCCGATCATCCTTCAGGAGCGCAAGGGCTTCGAGTTCACAGCCATGGACAAGCCCAACGACCAGAACGTGTTCATGAACAAGGAATTCGTCTACGGCATCGACGCGCGGATGAACGTTGGGTTCGGCTTCTGGCAGTTCGCCTGGGGCTCGAAGCAGACGCTGGACGCTTCGGCTTACGCCACTGCGCGCGCCGCGCTGAGCGGCATGAAAGGCGATTACGGTCGTCCGCTGGGCATCATGCCCAATCTGCTGGTGGTGCCGCCGACGCTGGAAAGCGCCGGGCGCAAGATCCTCAATTCGGAATACGGCACCGGCGGGGCGACCAACGAGTGGAAAGGCACTGCCGAACTGCTCGTCGTGCCCTGGCTGGCATAAGGGAGGCCTGAGACATGACCGAAAAAAACGCAGAGCGCCTGGCGCTGGAAGAGAAGGCCAAATCCCTCGGTATCGCGATCACCGCGAACATGAAGGACGAAACCATCGCCGCGAAGATCGAGGCGGCGGAGTCCGGGCAAGACGACGCGCCCAAGAAGTCTGTGCCCAGCGTCACGGTGAAAGGTCCGGAAAAGGGCCGTCGCCGGATCGGGCGATCTTTCGGGGCCAAAGCGGAGATCATTCCGTTGTCGGACCTGAACAAGGGCGATCTCGAAGCGCTCAAGGCCGACCCGCAGCTCATGGTTGTTGTCAGCGGCGCGGACTGAATTCCAGAGCGAAAAGAACGATCGCGAACCAGCGGGATACACCGGGCAGAAACCAGACCCCGCCCCACGGTGCAGTTCTGAGTAGGGGAGGCCCACCCGAGTTGGCGCCTGCAACGTCTGAGGCATGGGCGTGACAGCCGGGAGAGACCGGCACCTGACTTGAATGCCGCTGCGCGGGCGAGCAGACATCCCCCCAGGGTGGCGCGCGTGGCGGTCGAGCCGGAAGTAAACTGCCCGTTCGCGGGCCCGGCAAATTGCCCGGCGGGGGAAGGCAGCCCCCTGCCGGGCATCTTTGCAGCGGAGCTGAGACATGGCCTACACATCGCTCACCGACCTGACCGACCGCTACGGCGCGCGCCTGCTGATCTCGCTCACCGACCGGGACACGCCGCCCGCCGGGGCGGTCGATACCGACGTGATCGACGAGGCGCTGGCCGATACCGATGCGCTGATCGATGGCTACCTGGCCAACCGCTACAAGCTGCCGATGGACGCCACACCGCCGCTGGTGGCCGACATCGCCAAGGCGGTCGCGATCTACAAGCTGCACGTCTATTCGCCCGACCAGAAGATCAAGGACGATTACGACACCGCCCTGCGCCAGCTGCGCGAGATCGGCACGGGCGCCATCAAGCTGCCGATTGCCGGGGCAGAGCCCGAGGACACCGGCGGCGGCGGCGCCCGCATGACCGACCGTGAGCGACCCTTCACCGAGGCCAACATGAAGGGCTTCATCTGATGGTCGATTTCGACGCCGTCATTGCCCGGCTCCAGTCCCAGGTCCCCGACCTGCGCAGCGTCCAGGGCGCAGGCGCGTACAAGGCCCTGGTCGAGGGCAACACCACCCCGCAACAGGACCCCGCCGCCTATGTCATCCCGCTGGGCCTGCGCGGCAGCACGCCCGAGGCCGTTGCCGGGCTGTTTCGCCAGCCGATCGCCGAAAGCATCGGCGTGGTCCTGTTCATCCGCGGCCATGATGCGCACGGGGCCAAGGCCCTGGCCGATGTCCGCCCCTTCATCGACACGGTGATCGGCGCGATCGCGGGCTGGCAGTCGTCCGACGAACTGGGCGTCTTCCAGCTGAGCCGAGGCGCGCTGATCGGGATCAGCTCCGGGCTGCTGAGCTACCAGATCGACTTTGCCATCAACGACCAGCTGAGGATCGCGACATGACCGAGAAGGCCACAGACGACAACGCAAAAGCCAAACTTCCGGCAGAGGGCGGCAGCTTCACCCGCCAGCCCGACGGCAGCCTGGCCCGGAATCCCGCGCCGAAGAAACCCAAGCGCAAAAGCCCCGCCAAACCGGCGGAAAAGGAGGCTTAAATGCCCGCTCCAATCCTCTGGAACACCAAGATCGTCGCGGTCGAGATCGAAGGGACCTACGGCACCGATGCCACGCCAGACGGTGCGGATGCGATCCTGACCGTCGAGGGTTCGATCACGCCGATGGAAGGCAACGACGTCAGCCGGGACCTCGAACTGCCCTACATGTCCGCGGATCCGACCATCCCGGCCGAACTGCACGCCAAGGTCAACTTCAAGATCGAATTGCAGGGCTCTGGCACTGCCGGTACCGCGCCGGGCTGGGGCAAGCTTCTGCGGATGTGCGCCTGTGCCGAGACCATCGTCGCCGACACCTCGGTGACCTACAACCCGGTCTCCGGCGCGCACGAAAGCGGCACGCTCTACTTCTATGTCGGCGCCACGCTGCACAAGCTGACCGGCGCGCGGGGCAACGCCAAGTTCAGCTTGACGGCCCAGGGCATCCCCTACATCGAGTTCGAGATCACCGGGCTTTTCGTCGATCCGGCCGAGGCCACGCGCCCGACGCCGGACCTCTCGGCCTTCCTCAAGCCGTCGCTGGCCACATCGGCCAACACGCCCACCTTCACGATCAACAGCACCGCCTTCGTCCTGCGCCAGGCGATGCTCGATCTGGGCAACCAGGTCGAGAACCGCTTCCTGATCGGGTCGGAGTCGGTGCTGATCACCGGGCGCCAGGAGGCCTTCAGCTGCACCGTCGAGGCGCAGCCTCTGTCTGCCTTCAACCCCTACACGCTGGCCAAGGCCCAGACCGAGGTGCCGATCGTCCTGGTCCACGGTACCGCCGCCGGCAAGATCGTCACGCTGAACGTGCCCACCGCCCAGATGCAGCGCCCCCAGGGGCTGGAGAACGCCCAGAACATCACCGAATGGCCGCTGCGCCTGGTGCCGCTGGCCGCGTCCGGAAACGACCAGTGGACCCTCGTCCTGACCTGACCCGAGAAGAGAGACTGCCATGAGCTTCAAGATCAACGACCGCCCGGAATTCACCCGCACCGTCACCATCCTCGTCCCCGAGGGCGACGACTATCGCGAGGACACGCTGAAGGCCACGTTCCGCGTCACCTCGTCCGAGGATCACGACCTGGTGCGGGTCGAGGGCATGAAGGACTTCCTGCGCGATGCCATCGTCCGGCTGGATGACGTCGTTGGCGACGACGGGCCGATGGAATACGGGCCCAGCCTGCGCGATGCCGTCCTTGCCATGGACAATGCCCGGCTCGCGTTGATGCGCACCTATTCCGAGGCGGTGACCCGGCTGAAGCTGGGAAACTGACATGGGCGGGGCGTGCCTGGGCCAGTGGCACGCTCCGCTCGGGGAGCGGCACACATGACGAGGCCATCGCAGACGCCGCGCTCTGGGGGATCGACCTGGCCCCGGCGGACCTCGATCCCGACACCGGCGCCGTCTGGGCCGAGCATGTGCCCGCCGTCAGTGCCTTCCTCGCCGTCGACACCCAGTGGCGCTGGATCGCCCGGCACGATGGCGCGTCCCGGGCCACCGGGCTTGACTATGCCGCCTGCGACGCCGGGATGCGCCGCGCCGGGATCGAAACCACGCCGGAGCTCTGGGAAGAGCTGCAGATCATCGAACTGGCCGCCCGCGCCGCATTGAACGAGGCATGACATGACGTTCCGGGTCTCTCTTCTGATCGATGCAGACGGCAAGGCGGCTGTCCAGGAAGTGCGCCGCGTCGAAAAGGCCCAGAAGGACGCCGCCAAGGCCAGCGAAACGCTGAACAGCAAGAGCCGGGGCGCGGCCGGCGGCGTCGGCACGCTGGGCACCTCTGCCGGGTCCAGCGCCGGCCAGGTCGATACCATGGCCGATGCCAACCGGCGCGCCGCCGGGTCGATGGCCAACCTGACGGCCCAGGGCAACGACGTGATCACCATGCTGATCGCCGGGCAGAACCCGATGCAGCTGGCCATCCAGCAAGGGACCCAGATCAACCAGGTCTGGGGCCAGATGGGCGTGAAGGGCAAGGACGCCTTCAAGCTGGTCGGTGGCGCGCTCATGTCGATGGTCAGCCCGATCAACCTGATCACCATCGGCTCGATCGCCGCCGCTGGGGCGATGGCGAACTGGTTTGCGAATGCCGGACCGGAAGCCAAGACCTTCGAAGACCGGATGGATGATCTGTCCGCGGCCGTCGATGAATACTCCAGCTTTGCCAAGCTCGCGGTGGCAGATACCAGCGAGTTGGAAGAAACGTTCGGAATAGCGTCTCGCCAGGCGCGCGGGTTCGCCGAGACCCTGAGCGCCGCAGCCCGCGACCGGGCGATCGAGGACATGAAAGCCGCCGTCGCCGAACTCGGAGATGATCTCGGTGGGCTCGAACATCACCTGAATGCAATCCGAAGCACAGCGCCGCTGGCGCTGACCAGCCCCGAGGCGGAGGCCAATCTCCGCGATCAGCTGGCCTGGCTGCAGCGCGACTTCAATATCACGCTCGAGCAGGCTGGACGGATCGAGGATGCCTTCGAGGCAATCAGCGCCGCCGCGACGCCTGACCAGGCCGTCTCTGCGGCGACCCGCCTAAACACCGTCCTGACGGAAGTCTACGGCGCGGCCAACAAGATCCCCGAAGCTTTCCGCGACGCAAACACCGCCGCCGCCGAGCTGGCCCTGAAGATTGCCGAAATCACCGCGACAGACACGTCCTTCGACGGGATCACGCCCGCCCACCGCGAGGCGATGGAGGAATACTACGCCTCGCGCATCCGGGGTGAGGAGTTCCTGGCGAACGCGCGCGCCCGGGAAGCCGCCGACTTGATGACCAACTACCAGCTCTACGCTCAGAGCCGGATTGAATCGGATGCCAACCTCGCTGCGGCTCAGGCGATGC
Organism: Paracoccaceae bacterium; assembly: GCA_006226775.1. Taxonomy (GTDB): domain Bacteria; phylum Pseudomonadota; class Alphaproteobacteria; order Rhodobacterales; family Rhodobacteraceae; genus Marinovum. Next base: position 138,906 of record SBGD01000030.1, read on the forward strand.
TGGACGAGCTTCAGGAACAGGTCAAACTTCAGGAACTGATCGCCGTCTATGGGGCTGACAGCGCCGAGGTCGCGGAGCACAGGGCGCAGGCAGAGCGTGACGTCCTGGCGCAGAAGCTCGAAACGCTCGACGTTGCCGAAAGCGTCAAGCAGGAAGCCCTGGCAACTTTCGATGCCATCGTTTCCAACGACATCGCCACCGGCAACTGGGCCGCGACCATGTCGGGTGTCGCGGCGGAAGTGCGGGGCATCCTGTCGGCCCTCGCCTCGATTGGCGGCGGCGTCATCGCCAACGCATCCAAGCGCATCGAAATCGAAGCCTTGCGCGCGGGCAAGTCGGTTGCCGACGCGCGCATGGCGGCGGCGGAATCGCAGATCGACATGGAATACCGGACCCGCGACGCCGCGGCGTCCAATTGGTTCGAGAAGGCGACAGCCTGGGCGGATCGCGAAGTCCAGATGAACTCGCTGCAGCTCGACCGGCAGCTCAGTGAAGAGCGCTCGGCCGCGGCCAAACGCGAAGCTTTGGCAAACCGCAAGGCGCGCGGCGGTGGCGGTCGGCGCGGCGGCGGATCGAGCCGGGCCAGTGCCGCCGACAAGGAACGCGACGCGGTCGAGAAGCTGATCACCAGCCTGCAAGGCCAACTGGCGCTCCTGCGCGAAACCGATCCCGTCCAGAAAGAGTTGTTGCGCAACCGCGAGGCGCTGAAAGGCGCGACCGACGCCGAACGCGAGGCGGTGCGCGGGTTGATCGGAACCCTCCAGGAAGAAGAGACGGCGTTGGAGCGCCAGGCCGACCTGAGCGATTACCTGAAGGACACCGGCTACGACCTGTTCCGCGGCGCGACGCAGGGCGCCGACGCCCTTGCCGATGCCGCGACCCGCGCCGCAGAGGCGCTGGCCGACGCGGTCTTCCAGGCGATCCTGCTGGGGGAAGGTCCGCTGGCCGGGATCCTGGGGGGTGGCGACGGCGGGCTGCTGGGCAGCCTGGCCGACTCGCTGGCCGGCAAGCTCTCCGGCGCCCCCGCCCGCGCCGCCGGTGGCATGGTGGGCGAGCCCGCGCCGCGCAAGTCCGACCGCCGCACCGGCTGGCGCAGTATCGAGGCGCGCGCGGCGGGCGGCATGATCTATGGCCGGGGCGACGGGACGTCCGACGACAACCTGACCTGGCTGTCCTCGGGCGAGTTCGTGACCAACGCCAAGGCCACCGCCCGCAACCGGGGCCTGCTGGAGCGGATCAATGCCGGCGAAGACTTTCCCAGGCTCGCGGCGGGCGGCGGTATCTCGGGCGGCTCCACCGCCCCCGGCGCCGTCCAGGTCGCCTTCAGCATCGACAACCGCTCCTCGGTGCCGGTGCAGGGCGAGATCGAGGAGGTGCCCGCCCAGGGCGGCGGCCGCGCCTACAAGATGGTCCTGTCCGACATGGTGTGCAGCGCCCTGTCCACGCCCGGCGGCGGCGCGCGGCGCACCCTGAAGGACGGCTTCGGCGTCAAGCCGCGGGGGACGCGCCGATGACCGTGCCCGTCTGGCCCACGCAACTGCCGCGCCCGACGCGCCGGGGCTATGGCGCCGCGCCGCAGGATCCGCGCATCCGCCGCAATGCCGAGACCGGCCCGCCGGGCTTCCGCCGCCGCTTCTCGTCGCATGCGCGCCTGGTCAACCTCTCGGTCATTGTCTCGCGGTTCGAAAAGGGCATCTTCGATACCTTCTGGCTGGAAGAGACCGATCGGGGATTGGTGCCGTTCTGGATGCCCGATCCAACCTCGGACGGCTGGGCGCTGCTGACCGAGGATGGCACGCCGCTGACCACCGAGGACGGCACGCCGCTGCTGATCGCCGCCCAATGGCTGTGCCTGCTGACCGAACAGCCCTCCGAGACGGTCTATGCCCAGGTGGACTTCGAGATCGCCTTCCAGGTGGCGGTGCTGCCATGAGGACCGTCTCGGTCAACGCCCGCCGCGCGCATGAGGATGCCAACACCGCGCAGGTCCTGACGATGCTGATCACCGTCGAGCACGCAGACCTGGACGATCCGATCCGCCTGTCGACCGACCCGACCGAGCGCCTGTCGACCGAGCCCTTGCGCTATGGCACCCGGTCGACCTGGCTGGACGCGGATCCAGTGACCGATCCCTATTACTTCGTGCTGGTGGCCGCGACTTTGCCCTCCGACCAGGAGGATGCGCCGACGGCCTTCAGCCTCACCCTGAGCAATGTCGACAACGACATCGCGAGGCTCCTGCGCTCCTTCACCACGCCGGCCACGGTGCACATGGCGCTGGTCTTTGCGGCCACGCCCGACGTCATCGAGCAGGAGGCGCGCGGCCTCTCGCTGCTCGTGGCGGAGGGCGATGCGGAGGTGGTCGAGCTCAGCATCTCGCGCGAGGAGATCGAGGAGGAGTCGGTGCCCATGGACCGCTTCACCCGCCACCGGTTTCCGGGCCTCTTCCGATGAGCTGGTCGGATCGCTACATCGGCTTGCCGGCCGCGAAGCTCGGACGGGACTGGCAGGGCGTCGACTGCTGGGGGCTGTTGCGGCTGGTCTATTGGGAAGAGCTTCTGATCGATCTGCCGTCCTATGCCGGCGACTACACCGATCCGTCCGAGTGCGACGAGGTCTCGCGCCTGATCAACGCGGCCGAGGCGCGCGGTCCCTGGCAGCCGGACCATGTCATCCGGCCCTTCGATGCCCTGGTCTTCGGCGCCGGGACATACCGGACCCACATCGGCGTGGCGGTGGACCGCCGCCACATGCTGCACGTCCAGGGCCGGGACGCGGCCAAGCTGGAGCGGTTCGATCTGGGCCGCTGGCAGCACAGGTTCAAGGGCGCTTTCAGGCATGTTGAAGGGGTCGTTGAATGAGCCGTGATCTCGTCTCGACAACCGCAATCCCGGTGCTCGACGCCGGGCTGAGCCGCGAGGTGCAGATGCCGCAAGGCCTGAGCCTCGACGAAATGATCGACCGGGCTTTTCCGGGCCTTCCGGCCGTCGAGCGCGAGAACGTCCGCGTGCTGCTGGTGGCCCAGGACGACGTGGCCGTCGTGCATCCGGACTACTGGCGCTGCACCCGACCCAAGCCCCATGTCCAGGTGATCCTGCGCCTGGTCCCGGGCGACGACGGCGCCCTGCGGTCTGTCCTGACCGTGGTCATCACCGTCGCGGCCATGGCGCTGGGCCAGTTCTGGGCCGCGGCCATCGTGCCCACCGCCGGGCTGGGCCAGACGCTGGTGGGCGGGCTGATCACCGCCGGCCTCACCGTCGCCGGCACCATGCTGCTCAACGCGCTGATCCCGATCCAGCAACCCGACACGCCGGACCGCCCGGGCAACAGCTACGCGATCTCGGGATGGCAGAACACGGCGCGGCCGAACGAACCGGTGCCCTTCATGCTGGGCCGCCACCGCATGGCGCCGCCCTTCGCCGCGCCGCCCTACACCACGATCATCGGCGACGAGCAGTATGTCACTGCGCTCCTGACCTTTGGCCACGGTCCGCTGGACATCTCCGAGTTGCGCATCGGCGAGACGCTGATCGAGAACTTCACCGACGTCGAGATCGAGCTGCGCGAAGGCCGCGACGACGACACGCCAATCCCGCTCTACCCTCAGCAGGTCATTGAGGAACGGGTGGGTGCCGAATTGCAGCGCTATTACGAAGACGACGCATGGGTCGCGCCGCCGATCGTGCGCGAAAGCGCGCGGAACGCCACCGAAATGGCGGTGATCTTCGCCTTCCCGCAAGGCCTGTTCCGGGTCAAGAGCGACGGCGGCTTCCGCCCGACGCCCAACATCATCCGTATCCGCCACCGCCTGGTCGGGGCCACCGAATGGATCGACGTGGCCGAACTCACCTTCTACGAGCAGATCCGCAAGCCGTTCTTCCGCCAGTACCGCTGGAGCCTGCCGACGCGGGGCCATTGGGAGGCCGAGATCACCCGCATGAACGCCGACACCAACAACACCGACGGCAAATATTCGATCCGCATGGACGTGGCCGCGGTGCAGAGCATCCGGCCAGAATATCCGCTCAACATCGACAAGCCGCTGGCGCTGGTCGGGTTGCGCATCAAGGCGACCGAACAGCTGAGCGGCCCGCTCGACACCGTCAATGCCGTCGTGCAGCGCTATGCCCTGGACTGGGACGAATCGGACTGGACCGAAGCGCTCAGCCGCAACCCCGCCACCGCCTACCGCGCGGCGCTGCAGAGCCCGCAGAACCCCTTCCCGGTGACCGACGAAGAGATCGACCTGGAGCAGCTCGAAGGCTGGCACGAGTGGTGCGAGACCAAGGGCCTGAAATACGACTACATCCACCAGGAGTCGCAGAGCTTTCGCGAACAGCTGATGACGATCTGCGCCGCCGGCCGCGCCACGCCGCGACACGATGGGGTGCGCTGGGGCGTGGTGATCGATCGGCCCGGCGGGCTGGTGGTCGATCACATCAGCCCGCGCAATTCGCGGGACTTCCGCTGGCGCCGCAACTACCTGCGCCCGCCGCATGCGTTCCGCGTCCAGTTCAACGACGAGACCAACGGCTGGGAAGCGGCGGAGCGCATCGTGCCCTGGCCGGGTCACGCGGGTGCCATCACCCTGACCGAGGACCTGCCCCTGATCGGCAAGACCGATCCGGACGAGGTCTGGATCGAGACACGCCGCCGGCAACACGAGCTGACCTACCGGCTCGACAGTTTCACGGCCATCCAGGACGGCGGCGCCCGGGTTGCGACCCGGGGCGATGTCGTGATGGCGGCGGTCGACGTGCTGGACCGTACCCTTCATGCGGCACGGATCATGAAGGTGGAAGGCCGGGCCATCGTGCTCGACGATCCCTTCGCGATGGAAGAGGGCAGCGCCTATGCGCTCCGGTACCGGACCTACGAGGACGACGAGGACGCCGTCGGCACGTCCGTCGTGGTGCCGCTGATCACCCGGCCGGGCGTGTCGGCCCTTGCCCTGGCGGCTGCGGACATCGACGCGCCGCGGATTGGCGAGATCGCGCATTTCGGGGTTCTGGGGCAGGAGAGCCTGGAGCTGAAGCTGCGCGGCATCGAGGCCGGCGATGCCTTCGCCCAGGTGGTCCACATGGTGGCCGCCGCGCCCGAGATCGACACGCTCACCGATGCCGAGGTTCCGACCACCTGGACCGGCCAGGTCGGCGAAATCCTCTTCGACCCCTCGACCGCCGCAGAGGCGCCCGACGTGCCGATCATCTCGATCATTGAAGAGGTCAACCAGACCGTCGAATACGTCGGTGGTGTGCCGAGTGTGACCTACGACATCTTCGTGAGCTTGGCACCGGGCAGCGACACGACGGTGCTGCCAGTGAAATACGAGCTCGACTACCGCTTGGTCGGCGCGCCCACCTGGACCACGATCGAGGAGTTCTGGACCACGTCGGGTGTCGAACTCGGGCCATTCGTGATCGACGACGCCGTCGAAATCCGCGCCCGGGCCCTGGCCTTCGACGGGACCCCCAGCGCCTACACCGATACCGAGGTCATCGACGTGGGCGACTCGGCCGGCACCCGCCCGATCGCGCTCGACGACGATGCAATCACCGTCACGCCCGGCCTCGGCCACGTGACTGTCCAGTTCGCCGTCAGCGACCCCAACACCGCCGAGGTCCAGATTTACCGCGTGCCGGATGGCGACACGCTCGATCCCGATCTGCACGCCGTGGGCGCCCCGATCGCGGTCATGGCCGGCGGCAGCTACTCCTTCATCGACGGCGATTCAACGCGGGTTGATCTGGCCTTGAATGGCGGTTTCGACAGCGCCGCGAGTTGGACCGAGGGGACGGGCTGGAGCATCGGATCCGGCGTGGCGACGCACAGTTCAGGCAGCGCCGGGCGGCTGTCGCAGGCCACCTCGGCCCTCACCGGCAATCAGCGCATCGCCGTGACGGTCTCGGGACGGACAGCAGGCGAGATAAGCCCGGTGCTCACCGGCAGCGACGAAGTTTCGGGCGATGCGATCACGGCCGATGGAATCTTCGTCCAAGTGCTCGACGCCGACAGCGCAAGCGCGGCGCCGGACGGGTTCGCATTCGACGCCGACGCCGATTTCGACGGCTCAGTCGACGACGTGATCCGCTACCTTGAGACCGCCGCCTGCATCCTCTCTGGCACCTATACCTACGTCCTCGCGCCGCACAACAGTGCGAGTGTTCCCGGCCCGCTCTCGACGCCATTGTCCGTTCAAGTGATCTGATTTTCTCAAAGGGGCTTTCATGGCGGGACAATCTACGACGACACTTTCGACGACACCCACGCTCGACGAGTTGCTGGGTCACAAAGATGGCTCCACGTCGCGCCAGACGATCGCGGATTTCGCCGCGCAGTTCCTTGTGAGGCCTGAACTGGTCATCGGCGGCCTAAACGTGCGCGCCCTCGGCGCCGTTGATGACGACAGCGCCGATGCGGCGAGCGCCTTTACATCGGCGCTGACATCCACATCCGCCATTGTCCCGGTGGGCACGTTCAAAATGAAACCAACCGGCACATCGCCTTTCCTGTTCGGCAATTCGGCGTCCAACAATGTCTATCGCGCCGTAGCGCTGACCACCTCGGATCGAGCAATCCGAGGCCCTGGCACCGTGCATGGCGTCAGCCGGGACGGCGTGACTGCCAGCGATATTCAGCCTGTTTTCTGCACGGACAAGAATTCGACGGTTGGCGCGGTCAAAAACCTGGCCTTTGAGGGTGTCGGCTTCGACCCCGAAAACGACGCGGACATGACCAATTCGAACCAGAGATTCGCGTATCTGGTCGGTGTGGATCGGGTGCGATTCTATCACACCCACTGCCGGTCGAGCGGGGACCGGCGCGGGTACTATGCCCACATCCAAAATAGCAAAAACGTGCAGATCCTCGGCCACACGCACCAAAAAATGACCGGGGCCATCAACCTGCGCTACGTCGAGAATTTCGTGATGGCCGGGTGCCTGTTCGACAACTTCTCGGAGGCAATGGACTTTGATGGGGTGTCACACCGGGCCATTGTGTCCGCGACGGCCTTCGAGAGCATCGCGCGATCAACCCAGGCGCTGGACATCAATTCCCAGACGGATGGCGTTTTTTCGGGGATGACGTTCAAAACCGTCGGCAACATCGCGACGATCAACTACAAATACACCACGCCGGACAATTATGCCGACTACGTGGCGAACGAAACGCCGACTACCCTGACGCCTTCGCAACGCATCATTTTTTCGGGCTGGTCGGCGGAGAGCATCGGTGCGGACGTTACCCCCTCACTATATATTGGTGAGGACCGGGCTGAGAATGACGCCTGGGCCGGGTATCGCCCGGTACATGATATCCTACTGTCCGACTTTTTCATGCAGGATGCGAGTTACATCGAGGTGCAGGAGGCGCAAAATTTGCGCATCAGTCGGTTTGGGATGGAGGATGTGATTGCGCCAGTTTCGCGTCCTGCGGCGATTTGGGCGCAGTCGCAGTCCGGCGATGATAACGAGCTACAGGACAGCGACCTTGACATCAGCATCGAACACGGACGTATCACCGGATCGGAGCGGGGCGCGGTACGTATCTCAAACCCGTCGCGCGCGTCGATCTTTGACCTCTACCTGCGCGACAACGACACCGAGGCAAGTGCAGAACCAGCGGTCCGCCTGACCGCATTGCACGGGCGCGGCGCGGCGGTATTTGTCGACGGGCTGGACACCGATGGGGGTGTGACGATCAACGGCGACAGCACGTTGGTCAGCGTGTGGGCCGGGTCCACGGCCTATGTTGTCAACAACATAGTCAGCAACGGTGGGCTGTTTTACCGCTGCACCACGGCGGGCATGAGCGCGGGCGGGGGCGGGCCGACCACGAAGGCGGTTGGCATTACAGACGGCACCGCGACGTGGGAGTGGTTGCCCGAGCCTTACAGCATCATCTGGGGGCCGAACAACCGCTTTAAGCCCGGCGCTGATATGACCCTGCAAGGCGACGCGCACAAGTACATCCATGGCAAGACCGTTGTCGTGCCGATCGGGGATATTGCGGCGACGACCAATAAGACGGTCATCGCGTACATCGCGGAGCGGCGGTGCCGGATTGCACGGGCGACTTTCATGGTGACGGCTGGCATCACCGCAGACGGGAGCAATTACCGTGGCGCGTTGCTCAAGAGCCGATTGTCCGGCGTCGAGCAGAGCATCGGCTCCTGGTCCACGGTAGCTACGTCCGTGGCAGCATATGCGCAGACCGACTTGGGCATGACAGCGACCGAGGCAAACGCCCACCTGAACCCCGGGGATGCGTTTTATGTCGTGTTCAATTACGCGGGTACGGGCGCGGCCATGAGCGGTCTGACCTTGCAAGTCGAGGTGCTGGAGTATTGACGCATGGTAACTAAACACTCGAACTCATGTGCAAGCGCACCAAGCTCCAGCACACCAGCCGCGAGGGCGGGTAAGTGATTGGGGCGCTGGTTTTTTCACTTGCGCTGTTCCAGAGCCCTGACAAGACCAGGTGGTCGGACTCGCAGATCGCGACCTTTGATGACACCTGGAGTTGGGGCGATGTCGCCGCCGAAGCGTTCGCCACGGCGGAAAATACGCCCTCGACACGACGAGACCAATCCGATCGGTGACTGCTGGGAAGACATTCCCCCCCTGAACTCCCAAGCCAAAGAACGGTTGGGGTATCCGACCCAAAAGCCTCTGGCTCTACTGCGGAGGGTCATCGAGGCGTCTTCAAATGAGGGAGACGTTGTTCTGGATCCTTTTTGCGGCTGCGGTACCACGTTGCACGCCGCCCAAGAACTCGGGCGGAAATGGATCGGCATCGATGTGGCAGTCCAGTCCATGCACGTCGTTCAAGACCGTTTAAAACACCATTTTCCGGGCATCAAATACGACGTGTTCGGCATCCCGAAGAGCGCCGATGGCGCGCTCTGGCTGGCCGAGAACCATCCTTTCAAGTTCGAGGAATGGGCTGTCACGGCGCTCGGGGCGATGCACTCAGGCAAGTTCCGGGGCGACGGCGGGATCGACGGAAGCTTCTACTATCTCACAGCCAGCGATGACCGCAGTCGCGGGATCGTTTCGGTCAAGGGCGGCCGAAATCTCAATCCCGGGATGGTTCGTGACCTTGGCGGAACCGTCGAAACCCAGCGTCGACTGACCCGGGACGACAAGGCCATCGGCGTGCTCATTTGCGCTCATGAACCGACCAAGGGCATGCGCGACGCCGCGCGGGAGTTCGGCAAGATCGATACATTTATCGGGCAAATTCCGGCGGTTCAGATCATCACCGTGGCGGAGATGTTTGCGGGCGCGACGATCAACGTGCCGGCCATGCTCAACACGGTGACGGCCGCCGCGATCGGCCGGAAGAAGTCCAAGCTTGATGCATTCCGCAAGCCCAGGGACCTCACTCAGCGCGAGATGATGTTGCCGATCAAAGGGGGCAAGAGCGTCGTCGATCTGATCGACTCGTCCATCGACGTTCCGGTCATGCCATCGTTCCGCGAGCGCCGTGTCGCAGGGTAAGCGGGAATAACCGTCTGCTGCAAATATTGCTTACAAACTCTGCAAATTTCGGTTTCACGCTACACCCACCGCCCGAATCACCCCGGAAAATGCAAGCCGAATCACCTTTTCATTGACTGAATCGGCGATTTCTCGCTATATGTTGATCCAATTGTATGTGCAGCGCCAAGACTACCGTTGATTGACCAGATATGGCGCGCGCGGTCTGGGGGGACGTATATGTTGCGTATTGCGGGGGCATTGGCCTTCGGAGTCATGATTTCAGGTCAAACCCTGGCCGCTCAGGACGTCCGCATCACCCCCGATCTCGCACGCCAGTCCCTGACGATCAACGGCGCACCGCTGGTCATCGAGCGCATCCAGGACCCCGAGCACCGGCTGACCGGCGATTTCACCAAGACCTCGCGCGCCTGCCCGCCGTTCTGCATCACGCCGATGCAGGCCGCGCCGGGCGTCGCCACCCTGGGCGAGCTCGAGGTGCTGGAGTTTCTCGACACCCGTGTCGCCGCCGACCTCGGCCTGCTGCTCGACAGCCGGGTGCCGGAATGGTTCGCCAAGGGCTCGATCCCCGGCGCGGTCAACGTGCCCTTCACCACGCTGGACGCGGCCAATCCTTACCGCGATGACATCCTGCAGGCGCTGGGCGCGGTGAAGGGGGCCGATGGCCTGGATTTCACCGCGGCGCGCGACCTGCTGGTGTTCTGCAACGGCCCCTGGTGCGACCAGGCCCCCCGCGCGATCCGCAGCCTGCTGAGCGCGGGCTATCCGCCAGGGAAGCTGAGCTTCTATCGCGGCGGAATGCAGCTCTGGCTGCAACTCGGCCTGACCGTGGCGATGCCGCAATGACACGCAAAGGGCCGCAGCCGTGATCCGCCTGTTCCTCCTCGCCTCCGGCGTCCTGACCATCGCCATCGCGCTCTTGATCAACCGGTCGGGCGATGACGCCGCGCAGATCGCCTCGGCCGAGGTCACCCGCGCCGGCACCGCCACCGGCCTCGCCCTTGGCGACCTGGCCGGGCGCGCGCCGGAGGTCCGGCAGGCGCCGGTGACCGCATCGGGTGAGGCCGGGTCCGACGACGGGCTGAACATGGACGCGATGATCCGGTCGATCGTCTCGGAATACCGCCGCCCGGTCACCGGCGACCGGCTGCGGCAGGCGGCATCGGGCACCGGCGGCACCGACGACGAGATGCGCGCGCTGACCGACGGGGTGCTGGCCGGGCTGGGCGTGGCGCGCGCCGCGGATACGCCCGCGCCGGGGCCGAAATCGCTGAACGCGCTGATCGTGCAGGCGATGCGCGAAGGGCTGTCCGACGCCTACGTGGACGCGATCCAGAACGAGGCCGTGGGCACCGGCGCGGTCGCCGCCCCCGAGGCGCTGGTGACCTCCTCGGGCGGGATCGACACAGCGACGCTGCTGGACTCGCTGGTCCAGCGCTCGGTCGCCCCGCAACCTGCGCCGCAAACCACGCCGCAAGCCAAGCCGAAACCCGCGCCACAGGCCAGGCGACAGGCCGCCGTCACCAAGCCCGCCCCCCTGCCCGAGGTGGCCCCGGCCATCGACGAGGTGCTGACCTACGTGGTCCAGCCCGGCGACAGCCTCGCCGGGATTGCGCTGCGCCACTACGGCACGACCACCGCCTACGAGATCATCTACCAGGCCAACCGCGATCAGCTTCCCTCGCCCGGCGCGGTGCGACCGGGCATGAGGCTGACCATCCCGGCCCTCTGAGGTTCACCCCATAACAAACAGGCAAAAAGCCAATGAGCAGCAACTGGGGCCCTTCGGGGCCCCTACCTTTGCGTGTCGCGCCAGCCGCCCGAACGCGGGATGACGCCAGGTTGAAGCGGGCGGTTCAGGCAATTTGCGGTCATCCGATTGAACCTTTCCCGGCCCGGAATCAAGCCGAAGGCGCCGGGCCAGCGTCATGCCAAAGGCATGCCTCCGGCATGACCCGCCCCCCGGGCTGCCGCTCCGGTGACGCCCGCGCATCGCTCCGAGGTCATCCGGACCTGGCCGAGATAAACCGCGCCGAAGAACCGTTGCAGCGGCATCCCGCGGGCCGCCACTGGCCCGGCTCAGGGCGTGCTTTTTGCAAGGCCCGCAAAAGACCATGCCTGTTCAGCAATTCAGCCGCCTAGTCGATCACCCGCGCCTCGTCGACCAGCATGACCGGGATGCCGTTGCGGATCGGGAAGGCGAGGCCGGCCTTCTTCGACACCAGTTCCTGCTTCTCGGCGTCATAGCTCAGCCGGCTGTGGGTCTGCGGGCAGACCAGCGCCTCCAACATGCGCCGGTCGAAGGCTTCGGAGGGGCGGGGGGTGTCGTTCATTGCATGATCTCCTCGGACGTTCCGCCGCGCAGCGAATATTCGATCAATGTCACAAGGGTTTCGCGGCGCGTGGCCAGCGAGGGCGCCTCGAGCAGCGCCTGTTTGTCTTCGGGCTCGAAATCCAGCAGCATGGACAGGGAGTTGATCAGCAATTCGTCCTCGGCCTCGCGCAGGGTGTCCCAATCCGCCGACAGGGCCCGGGCGTCGAAATAACGCTCCAGCAACCGCATGAAACAGGGCCGGTCAAAGCCGCTGTCGGCCTCGGCCTGGCCCAGATCGCGGTCGAACCCGGTCCAGTCCACGTCGCAGCGGCGATAGGCGGTGAACCCCTCGACCTCGCGCCGGATGCGGAAGCGCGAGGTGCCGGTGAGGGTGACCATGAACCGCCCGTCCTCGGTCTCGGAGAACTGGGTCAGCCGCCCGGCACAGCCGATGGCATGAAGCCGGTTGTCGTCGCTGCCCGGGCTCGGGCTGGGCTGGACCATCCCGATCAGACGCTGCGGCGTCTTCAGGCAATCCTCGACCATGGCAAGATAGCGCGGCTCGAAGATATGCAGCGGCAACCGCGACCGGGGCAGCAGCAGCGCGCCGGGCAGCGGAAAGACGGGAAGGGTGTCGGGCAGGTCTGCGGCTCTGATCATGCCGGGTAACCTAGCCTGCCCGCGCGCTCAGGCAAATATCATCGAGCTCAATTTGCGCCGCCCGTTCAGAACCACCGGATCATTCGGCTTGAGCGCGTCGAAGATGGTGAAGAGCTGGGTCTTGGCGGCGCCCTCGTTCCACTCGCGGTCGCGGCGGAAGAGATCCAGCAATTCGTCCACCGCGCCTTCGGTATCGCCGGCGGCCTGCAGCGCGCGGGCGAGGTCGAACCGGGCCTGGTGATCGGCCGGATCGGCCTCGACCCGGGCGCGCAGATCGGCGACCGGCCCGGCATCGGCGGCCTGCCTGGCCAGTTCCAGCTGGGCAAAGGCGGCCTCCAGTTCCGGCGCCTTGGAGATCTCGGCCGGGGCGCCGTTCAGGATCGCCTCGGCCTGGTCGAGATCGTCCATCGCGATATGGGCGCGGACCATGCCGCTGTAGGCCCGCGCATTGGCCGGATCCTCGCCGAGGATGGCGGCAAAGGTCTGGGCGGCATCGACCGCGGCGCCCTGGTCCAGCATCTCCTCGGCGGCGGCAATGGCATCGTCCAGCCCGCCCGAGGCATCGCCGCCCGATTCGGCCACGATCCGCTCGACAAAGGCGGCGATTTCCGAGGCCGGGACCGCGCCCTGAAAGCCGTCGACCGGCTGGCCCTTCCAGAAGGCATAGACCGTGGGGATCGACTGGACCCGGAGCTGGCCGGCGATCATCTGGTTCTCGTCGACGTTGACCTTGGCCATCTTCACCGCGCCCTTGGCCTTGGTGACGGCCTCTTCCAGCATCGGGCCCAGCGTCTTGCAGGGGCCGCACCAGGGCGCCCAGAAATCGACGATCACCGGCACGGTCTGCGAGGCCTCGACCACCTCGGCCATGAAATCCGCTTCGGTCACATCCTTGATCAGGTCGGCGGGGGCGGCGCCACCGGTCTGGCCTTGTCCGAGTTCCAGCATGTCTGGCTCCTTCATATGCGTGTCGCGCCTGATATGGGCGCTGCCCGGTGATCTGCAATGCACCGCGGCGGTTTACCTCTGCCTGGCGGGTATCTAGCATTGCCTTCGGGGAATGTGAAAGGGCAAGCCATGACAGGGACACTGCTGGCCTTCGGAGACAGCAACACCCACGGCACCGTGCCGATGAAGATGCGCGGCGACGTCGCCCGCTACGGGCCGGAGATCCGCTGGCCGCGGGTGATGGCGGCGGGGCTGGGCGCGGGCTGGCACCTGGTCGAGGAGGGGCTGCCGGGGCGCACGACGCAATGGGACGATCCGGTGATGGGCGCGCATATGAACGGCCAGGAGGGGCTGAAGATCGCGCTTGCCTCGCACCGGCCGGTGGCGCTTTTGACGATCATGCTGGGCACCAACGACCTGAAGACGCGGTTTCAGCCGTCGGTCTCGCGGATTGCGGCGGGTGTTGCGGGGCTTCTGGATCTTGCGCTGCACCGCGACATCGCGGCCTTGCATCCCGGGATGAAGGTGCTGGTGATCTGCCCGCCCGCGGTCCGGGAGGTGGGGCCGATCCGGGGCGAGTTCATCGGCGCGGCGGACCACGGCCCTGGCCTTGCCCCGGCGCTGGCGGCGCTGGCCGAGGCGCGCGGGGTGGCGTTTTTCGATGCCGGGTCGGTGATCGCGACCAGCGCGGTGGACGGGGTGCATTTCGAGCCCGAGGCGCACCGGGTGCTGGGCGAGGCCCTGGCCGGGGTGATCGGCGCGATGGGCTGAGACGGGGCTGATTTGTCGACAAATCAGGGAAAATCCGTTGACGGATTTTGCGGCACCCCGGGGGAAACCTTGCTCTGCCCCCTCGGGCGGGGACCGATTTGTCGACAAATCGGAAAAAATCCGTCGACGGATTTTGCCCCGCTCAGCCGGAGGGCGCGTCGAGATCACGGGCGTGGGGAAAATCTCCCGCGGCGATATAGGCTTCTTCCTCGGGCGTCGAGATCCGGCCGTAGATCGGGTTGCGATGCGGATGGCGCCCGAAGCGGCGGATCACCTCGCGCACCCTGCGGGGCGGGTCGCCCATGTCGGCATAGCGCTCGCGGTAGGGCCCCTCGACGCTGCCGGTCAACGCATCGGCCAGCGCCACCGCCCGCTCGACCCGCGCCAGGTGGTCGGGGCCTTCGCAATGGCACAGCGCAATAATGTAGAAGTTCTTCTCCCACGGCCAGGTCAGCGCGTCGTAGTGACCGTTCTCGAGCCCCTCGAGCACCAGCAGGTTGGCCTTGATGTCCTGGCCGAAAGCGGCGGGCGTGTCGCGCCAGAGCGAGCGCGGGAACTGGTCCAGCACCAGCAGCAGCGCGAGGCGGCCAGCGGCGGTCTCGGCCCAATGGTCATAGGCGCCGCGGGCGCCGGCGGCGGTCACCTCGGCCATGGTCGCCAGGATCGCCGCATCCATGCCGCCCTGCATCCGGCTGGCCCAGAAATCCACGTGGTCCTGAAGCCCCTTGTGCACCAGCCCGTCGGGAAACCAGAAGGCCAGGATGTCTTCGGGCAGGGCATCGGCGGCGGGGATTTGCATCATCGGCGGGCCTCAGAGATCGAAGGTGGCAAAGACCGGAGCATGGTCGGAGGGCTGCTCCCAGCCGCGCACGGGACGCAGGATCCGGCTGGAATGCCCGGCGCTTGCAATGTCGGGCGTGGCCCAGATGTGATCGAGGCGGCGGCCCTTGTCGGCCTTGTCCCAGTCGGGCGCGCGATAGGACCACCAACTGTAGAGATTGCCCTCGGGGATATCCTTGCGGGTGATGTCGATCCATTGGCCGGCGTCCTGGGTCTCGCCCAGGTGTTCGACCTCGATCGGCGTGTGCGAGACTACCTTGAGCAGCTTCTTGTGATCCCAGACATCGTCCTCGCGCGGGGCGATGTTCAGATCGCCGACGAGGATCGACTTGGCGGGCTTTTCCGCATGGAACCAGTCGCGCATCTCGGTCAGGTAGTCGAGCTTCTGGCCGAACTTGACGTTGATCTCGCGGTCGGGCTTGTCGCCGCCGGCGGGGACGTAGAAGTTGTGGATCGTGACGCCGTTTTCCAGTTCCGCCGCGACATGGCGGGCATGGCCCAGGGCGGCGAAATCCTTTTCCCCCAGGTCGCGGATCGGCAGTTTCGACAGGATCGCCACGCCGTTATAGCCCTTCTGGCCACGCGCCACCATGTAGCGGTAGCCCAGCGCCTGGAACCCCTCGAGGGGGATCTTGTGGACCGGGCTCTTGCATTCCTGCAGGCAGAGGATGTCGGGGGCCTCTTCGGTCAGCAGCTTCTCCACCAGCCCGGCGCGCAGGCGTACGGAATTGATGTTCCAGGTGGCAAGCGTGAAGGACATGAGGGCGGCTCCGCAATGACAATATCGGGCGCGACAATGGCCCGCGCGCCCGCCGGTGGCAAGGGCGGGCGGTCGGGACAGGCGGCGCAAGAGGGCTATCGCCCGGCTCAGCCAAGCCTGCGTGACATGCCCCTCTAGGTGGGACTTATCCCGCGCAGCCGTTCCGAGCGGCGGCGCAGCATTTCCACCGTCGCCAGCAGCAGGATCGAGATCGACACCAGGATCGTCGCGGCGGCCAGGATGGTGGGCGAGATCTGCTCGCGCAGGCCGGTGAACATCTGCCACGGCAGGGTCTGCAACTCGGCCGAGCCGAGGAAAAGGACCACCACGACCTCGTCGAACGAGGTGATGAAGGCAAACAGCCCCCCCGAGATCACGCCGGGCAGGATCAGCGGCATCTGCACCCGAAAGAAGGTGGTCACCGGATCGGCGCCCATGTTGGCGGCGGCGCGGGTCAGCGACCGGTCGAAGCTGACCAGCGTGGCGGTGACGGTGATGATGACGAAGGGGATGCCCAGCACCGCATGGGCCAGAACGATGCCCCAATAGGTGCCCTGGATGCCGATGGAGGAGTAGAAGAAGTACATCCCCGTGGCCGAGATGATCAGCGGCACGATCATCGGCGAGATCAGCACCGCCATGATCGTGCGCTTGAAGGGCACGTGGCTCTGCGACAGCCCGATGGCCGCCAGCGTGCCGAGCGAGACCGAGATCAGGGTGGCCACCGGCGCGATCTTGACCGAGTTCCAGACCGCCGAGGTCCATTCCGAGTTGGTCAGGAAGTCGCGGTAGTGTTTCAGCGAATAGGCCTCGGGGTCGAGCCGCATCATGCCGGGGGTGAAGGTGAAGAAGTTCTCGGCATTGAACGACAGCGGCATGACCACGATGATCGGGGTGATCAAAAAGATGAAGATCGCGCCGCAGATCACCCGGAAGGTATAGTGCCAGAGCACCTGCCCCGCTGTCAGGTAGGGTGCCAGCCGCGCGCGATAGCGCCCTTCGCCGACCCAGAACAGGAACCAGCCGAAGAAGGCGCCGAACAGCACCCCGAGGATCGCCGTCGACAGCCCGCCAAAGAGAAACCCGGCCAGGGTGAAGCCCGCCAGGAGGATCCAGCGGGCGGGTTTTTCCTGTTTCCAGAGCTCGAGAAAGACATAGGCCAGCGCCGCCATCAGCACCGCGCCAATGACCAGCCCCAGCAGCCCGGCACCGTTTGCGATGCCGACAAGCAGCCCCATGAAGCCGCCGACCGCGGCCATGACCGGGGCGGTGAAGGAAATCGGCTTGGGTTCGATCGGTGTGAATGTCGCCATGTCTTTACCCCAGCTTCACGTTGTCGATGCCGACGATCTTGTCGTAGGCCCAGTAGAGCAGCAGGACGACCAGGAAGAGGATCGTGCCCAGCGCCGCCGCGAGACCCCAGTTCAGCGAGCTGGAGATGTGATAGGCGATCCGGTTCGAGATGAAGACGCCCTTGGTGCCGCCGACGATCTCGGGCGTGATGTAATAGCCGATCGACAGGATGAAGACGAGGATCGACCCGGCACCGATGCCCGGCACCGACTGCGGGAAATAGACCCGCCAGAAGGCGGTCCAGTTGGTCGCGCCCAGCGACTTGGCGGCGCGCAGGTAGGTCGGGTTGATGGTCTGCATCACCGAATACATCGGCAGGATCATGAAGGGCAGCAGGATATGGGTCATCGCCACGATGGTGCCGAACTGGTTGTTGATCATCACCAGCCGCCCGTCATCGGCCACCAGCCCCAGCCAGACCAGCACGTCGTTGATCACGCCCTGCTGTTGCAGCATCACCTTCCAGGCCGAGGTGCGCACCAGCAGCGAGGTCCAGAACGGCAGCAGCACCAGGATCATCAGCAGGTTGGCGGTGCGCGCGGGCAGGTTGGCCAGAAGCCAGGCCACCGGGTAGCCCAGCATGATGCAGGAGAAGGTGATGACCAGCGACATGAACAGCGTGCGCTGGAACAGCGTGATGTAGATCCGCTGGTTCTCGGGGCGGGGCTCGAAGCCGTCGGCGGTCTTTTGCAGGTCGACCGCGTTCAGGAAGTAGCCGTTGGTGTATTTCGGGCTGTAGGTCTTGATCGTCTCCCAGGTGACATGCGCCAGCCAGTCCTCGTCGATCTCGCCGAAGCCGGTCTTGAAATCGGCGGCGGGGAATTCGAGGGTGGCGGCCTCCTGCAACAGGTCGGCGCGCGGGCCGGAATAGGCGGCGATTTTGGCCGCCGTGCCATCGGCCATCAGGTCCAGCGCCAGCGCGGCATGGACAGCTTCCCAGGGGTCCTCCTCGGCGACCACGTCCTCGTCCGCATAGACGGTGAAAGTGGCCCAGGCGGTATAGGCGCGCGCCGTGCGCGGCAGCATCTGAGAGATCGCCTGCGAGGGCACGAAGCCGATGTCGCGACGGTCGGTCGATTGGGTCAGGGCGTTGTAGCGCCGGCGCTGGTCATCAACCAGGTCGGTATCGCCCGCGCCGGAGCCGCTCATGAGGTCGTACCAGGTAGCGCCGTCCTTCCAGGCGTCGTTCAGGTCTTCCAGCGGGTCCTGATAGACCTCGCCCAGGTCGTCGAGACGGCGACCGGACTGGCGAAAGAGCGAGGAGACGCCGGTCAGTTCGTAATTCAGCCGCGACCCGAGCTTGGTATGCTCCTTGGCCTCGGCGGCAATGAAGAGATCGAAGAACAGGTTCTGATAGACCTGCTCGTCGGGCAGATCCCCGGTGGTGCCGTCCCAGTCCTTCAGCGCCGCGGTGGTCATCGGCAGGGTATTGGCGACGATCTCGTTTTCCACCGAGCGGAACAGCATCGAGCCGATCGGCGCGATGAAGGTCACCAGCACGAAGATCAAGAGCGGCGCGATCAGCATCAGCGCGCGCAGCTTCTGCATCCGAAGCGCGCGTTTGAGCGAGGATTTGAGCGATTTGCCGTCGGCGGTGACAAGCCGTCCGCTGGCGTCCGTCTGATCCCGGCCCCGCAGCGTCGCCGCTTCGTGCAGCGCGTCTTCCGGGGTCGGCGCATCCATGGTCTGCGGGCCGGTGGACTTGAGTTCGCTCATCTGTCTCTCCCTCGCCGCGGTCTGCCGCCATCGGTTCCAACGGATGCAGCCGGGTGTTCTCTTGGGGT
The DNA here is from genome assembly GCA_006226775.1 of Paracoccaceae bacterium. Taxonomy (GTDB): domain Bacteria; phylum Pseudomonadota; class Alphaproteobacteria; order Rhodobacterales; family Rhodobacteraceae; genus Marinovum. The sequence continues at coordinate 157,839 of SBGD01000030.1, forward strand.
CGGAAGGGCCGCGGTCGGCCCTCCCGGATAGTGCTCAGCCCTTGGGCTTATTGTGCCAGCCAGGCCTGGAACTTGGCGTCGATGTCGTCGCGGTAATCCGCCCACCAGGAATAGTTCTGCAGGAAGGTATTGCCGGAGTTGGCCGGGTCGGTCGGCATGTGCGGAGCCATGTCGATGCCCAGCTCGGCATGCTTGCCGACCAGCGGCGCCGAGGATTTCCGCGCCGGACCGTACGAGATATAGGCCGCCTGGTCCGCCAGACGCTGGGTGTCGGTGGCAAAGCGCACAAAGTCCTTCACCCGCGCCAGACGGTCCTCGGGCAGACCCTCGGGAATGATCCAGCCGTCAAGATCGTACACCTGTCCGTCCCAGAGCATGGCGACCGGCTGGTCCTGCTCTTCGATCAGGCTGAACAGGCGCCCGTTGTAGGTCGAGCCCATGACGATCTCGCCATCGGCCAGAAGCTGCGGCGTGTCGGCACCGGCCGACCACCAGACCACCTGGTCCTTGATGGTGCCCAGCTTGTCGAGCGCCTGCTGCTGGCCTTCGTCGGTTTCCAGCACGTCATAGATGTCGTCCTTGGCCACGCCGTCACAGAGCAGCGCCCATTCCATGTTGTTGATCGGGCGCTTCTCGAGGCTGCGCTTGCCGGGATAGGTCTCCAGGTCGAACACCGCGCAGACATCGGCCGGGGGCGTGTCGCCCACCAGGTCGGTGCGATAGCCGAAGGTGGTCGAATAGACGATCTGCGGGATGAAGCAGTCCGACACCAGCAGATCGCCGAAGTCGTCCTCGGCAGACGAGCCATCGTCGCCGTCGGCGAGCAGCTCGTTGGGATCGAACTCCATCGCCAGGCCTTCGTCGCACAGGCGGATCGCGTCACCGGCGGTCACGTCGACCAGGTCCCAGGTGATATTGCCGGCCTCGTTCATCGCGCGCAGCTTGGCCACGGCCTCGTTCGAGCTTTCGTCCCAGGAAATCGACACCTCGGGGTGCATCTCCATGTAGGGCTCGGAATAGGCCTTGATCTGGCTCTTCTGATAGGCGCCACCCCAGCTGACCAGAGTCATGCTGTTGGCCATCTCGGCATGGCTTGCCGCGAAGGCAAGACCACCGGCAACGGTCAGCGCGGACGAGGCCAGAAGGATTTTGTTCAGTTTCATTTATTAAGCTCCCTGATTAACCCGTAACGTTGATTTGCAGTCCGGGTCGCGACGGGTAGCGCCGAACCGGTCTGCATGGCTGCGTGGCCAGGGCGTGACGCCCGGCACACGGCATTCCCGACCCTAGGGCGCGTCCAGGGCACGGCAATCCTCGGGCAGCCAGCCGATCTCGACATGCTCGCCCGGTTTCAGCCGCACCTGGTCGGGCGCGTTGCGGGTCTTGACGACGAAATCGTCGTTGCCCGCCACCCGCAGACGGGTGCGGAAAATGTCGCCCATGTAGATGAACTCCAGCACTTCCGCCTTCAGCGTATGCGCGCCTTCCTTCATCCGCTCTTTGTTGAACTCCACCCGCTCGGGCCGGATCGAGACGCGGGTGCGCTCGCCGATCTCGCTGACGTTGACCGGGGTGCAGTCGATCAATTCGCCATCGTCAAGCTGGACCAGCGCCAGCCCGCCGTTGATTTCCTTGATCGTGCCTTCCAGCGTGTTGTTCTCGCCGATGAACTGCGCCACGAAGCTGTTTTCGGGCTCTTCGTACAGCAGGTCGGGCGGGGCAAGCTGCTGGATGCGGCCATCGTTGAACACCGCCACCCGGTCGGACATGGTCAGCGCCTCGGTCTGGTCGTGGGTCACGTAGACCACGGTAATGCCCAGCCGGTGCGCCAGATCGGTGATCTCGAACTGCATCTTCTCGCGCAATTGCTTGTCGAGCGCGCCGAGCGGTTCGTCCATCAGCACCAGCTCCGGCTCGAAGACCAGCGCCCGGGCCAGCGCGATCCGCTGCTGCTGGCCGCCCGAAAGCTGCGCCGGGCGGCGGCCGCCGAAATCGCCCATCTCGACCATGTCGAGCGCGCGCTTGACCTTGGCCTCGCGGTCGGACTTGCCGATCTTGCGCACCTCGAGCGGAAAGCTCAGGTTCTCGGCAATCGTCATGTGCGGAAACAGCGCGTAGTTCTGGAACACCATGCCGATGCCGCGCTTGTGCGGCGGGATGTTGTTGATCGAGGTGCCGTCGAGGCGGATGTCGCCATGGGTCGCCGTCTCGAAGCCCGCCAGCATCATCAGGCAGGTGGTCTTGCCGGACCCGGATGGTCCGAGCATCGTCAGAAACTCGCCCTTGGGCATCGAAAGGTTGAGGTCTTTGACGACGAGCGTCTCGCCATCATAGCTTTTCTGAACACGTTCAAACTCGACAAACGCGTCGATCCCTGAGCTTTCTGCCAAAACTGGCTCCCTGTCATGTCTTCGGGGTTGTCCCCTTTTGCCATGAGTAAAACCCGCATCTCCCCAAACTGCAACTAAGATGCGACCCTTTACCCCGATTTCGCGCCATCGCAGGTCAAATGACCTGCGTTTTCGGCCTTTTCGGGAAAATCGACCGCGGATCGCCGCGCCCCGGGCGTCAGGCCGCGCCAGCGTCGCAGCCCCGTCGCGCCGAAATCGCCCGTCAGTCGTGCGCAACCCGCACTGGCGCGCGCCGTACCGGCGTCATTTTGGCTCGACTCGCCGGCAAACTTCATGAAATCTGGGCCGAAATCTCCCATCGATGTCGTTTTTGTCGGGCCAGTCCCGGCGCGATGACGTCAGCTTCCGCCCCAAACCCGTCAGGAGGACCGAGATGCCGCACCACAGATTTGCCAAGGACATTCCGTTTTCCGAAGCCGAATACGCCCGCCGCCTGGCCAAGACCCGCGCCGCGATGGCCGAACAGGGGCTGGACGCGCTTCTGGTCTCCGACCCGTCGAACATGGCCTGGCTGACCGCCTATGACGGCTGGTCCTTCTATGTTCATCAGGGCGTGATCGTGCTGCCCGACGCCGATCCGATCTGGTGGGGCCGCGAGCAGGACAGCAATGGCGCGCTGCGCACCGTCTGGATGGATGACGACCGGATCTTCGGCTACGCCGACCACTTCGTGCAATCGACCGAGCGCCACCCGATGCAGGATCTGGCGGTGCGTTTCGGCGACCTGGAACTGTCGGCGGCACGGATCGGGGTGGAGATGGAGAACTACTACTACTCCGCCAAGGCCCATGCCGAACTGGTCAACTGGCTGCCGCAATGCGAGATCGCGGACGCCACCGCGCTGGTCAACTGGTGCCGGGCGGTGAAGTCGGACGAGGAGATCACCTTCATGCGCCGCGCCGCGCGGATCTCCGAGCGGATCATCGACGGGCTGATGGAACGGACCGAGCGGGGCAAACCGAAAAACGAGGTGGTGGCCGAAGCCATGGCCGACGCGGTGCGCGGCGCGGACGGGCACTGGGGCGACTACCCGGCGATCGTGCCCCTCCTGCCCTCCGGCCCTGACGCCGCCGCCCCGCATCTGACGTGGAACGGACGGGAGTTTGCCGGGGGCGAGGCGACCTTCTTCGAGATCTCGGGCTGTTACCGCCGCTACCACGCGCCGCTCTGCCGGACGATCTTCCTCGGCACGCCGCCGGATTTCCTCAAGCGCGCGGAAGAGGCGCTGGTGCGCGGGCTGGAAGCCGGGATCGAGATGGCGCGCGCCGGCAACCGCGCCTGCGACGTGGCCAATGCGCTGGCCGACGAGTTGGGCAAATCCGACATCAAGCGGGCGGCGCGCTGCGGCTATCCCATCGGGCTCAGCTATCCGCCGGACTGGGGCGAACGGACCATCTCCCTGCGTTCCGAGGACGAAACCCTGCTGGAACCGGGCATGACCTTCCACTTCATGCCTGGCCTGTGGATGGAGGATTGGGGGCTGGAAATCACCGAATCGATCCTGATCAAACCCGACGGCCCGGCCGAAACCTTCTGTGACCGCCCCCGCATGGTGACGGTAAAATGAGCCATCTGAAGGAGTCCATCGACCTGCTGGGCGAGTTGATCGCCTATCCCACGGTGTCGGCGGACAGCAACCTCGAGATGATCGGCTACCTCGCCACGCGGCTGGAAGATTGCGGCGCGCGGGTGCGCATTCTGTCAGACGACAGCGGCACCAAGGCCAACCTCTTCGCCACCCTGGGACCGGAGGCCGAGGGCGGGCTGATGCTCTCGGGCCATTCCGACGTGGTGCCGGTCGAGGGCCAGCCCTGGTCGAGCGATCCGTTCCGCATGGTCGAACACGAAGGCGCGCTCTACGGGCGCGGCACCTGCGACATGAAGGGCTTCATCGCCTGCGCCACGGTGATGGCCAAGGAATACGCGACCCGCGAGTTGAGCCGCCCGGTGCATTTCGCCTTCACCTACGACGAGGAAACCGGCTGCCTCGGCGGTCAGGCGCTGGTCGATTCCCTGCGCCAGATGGGCGTCCGGCCCGACATGGCCATCGTCGGCGAGCCGACCTCGATGCGGATCATCGAAGGCCACAAGGGCTGTTGCGAATACACCGCGCGGTTCCGCGGGCTCGAGGGCCATGGCTCGGCCCCCGACCGCGGCGTCAACGCGGCGGAATACGCGGTGCGCTACGTGACGCGGCTGCTGGAGTTGCGCGAGGACCTGAAGGCCCGCACCCCCTCGTCCAGCCGCTTCGTGCCGCCCTGGACCACGATCAACATCGGGCGGGTCCACGGCGGCTATGCCCATAACGTGATCGCGGCGCTGGCCGAGGTGGAATGGGAAATGCGGCCCGTGCAATGGGGCGACGGCGATTTCGTCAAGGGCGAGATGGACTACTACGTCGACCACGTCCTGCGCCCGGCGATGCAGGCGGTGGACCCCGAGGCCGACATCGAGGTCGAGTGCATCGGCGAGATCCCGGGCCTGGAACCGATGGAGGCCAACGCCGCCCGCGACCTCGTGGCGCGGCTGACCGGCGCCAACGGCACCGAGCTTGTGGCCTTCGGCACCGAGGCGGGGCTGTTCCAGGGGCTGGGCACCGACGTGGTGGTCTGCGGGCCGGGCTCGATCGAGCAGGCACATATGGCGGATGAATTCGTGACGGTGGCGCAGATGCAGAGCTGCCTGGAGATGCTGGAGCGGATCGGGTGAGGGGGCTCGGTCGGGCGAGTTTATCAGCGTTTCCTTCAGGGCGGGCAGTGGTTTTGCACTGCGCATCGCACCATTGGCCGCATTGCTGACAGGTTTACCGCTTTGTGTCCGTCGCACCTGGGCCTTGTTCGCCACGACTTGCCCGATCCACGAAGGCAAGCGTCTCCTGGGCCCAGACGGACCACGCCCGTTCATCTGGCAAGAGAATGTGGTTGGCGCTGTCCAGCACGACAAGCTCGGCGCCGGGGATGCAGGACGCCAGCTTGTGCCCCTCGGACAAGGGATGAACCGAATCGTTTCGGCTGTGGATGACCAGGGTGGGCGCGCGGACATCGGCCAGATCCTCGAGCACGCAAAAGCGGTCGATTGCCATTCGCAATCTCACCGCGTTCTCGGGCGAGGCCGACGCCAACTGCAAGGCAACGAGGTCGGCAAGCTGATCATGCGCGGCCCCGGGGCAGAACAGGGACGTGAAGGCCCCCATGAAGGCGCTTTCCGGTTTCCCCCATCCCTCCCGCATCAAGGTCATCATCGCTTCGGCAGCCTTGCTCGACACCCCGCCGTCGCGCAGCGCCCGCCCTTCCGCGTAACCGCCGTAGAGAACCAGACAGGCAACGCGCGCGGGGTTGCGCGCCGCGAAACGCAGCGCGACGGGAACGCCCTGGGACAGGGCGACCAGCGGAAACCGATCAAGCCCGGCTGCATCGGCCACGGCCTCGAGATCGGCAACATTGCTGTCGAGATCGACGTTGGACATGGCCGCGTCGGACAGCCCGGTTCCACGCTGGTCATAACGGATGAGCGTATGGTCTTGCCCCAGCGCGTCGAGATAGGGCCGCCAGATCGCGCTGTTCCAATCCATGTCGAGATGGGTCAGGAAATGTCCCGCCCGCAAGATCCCGGGCCCGCTGCCGGATGTCGCGAAGGCGATCTTTGTCCCGTCACGGGATGTCGCGAATCGCACCTTCTGGCAGTCCCTGTGGCGCGTTGCGGCAGGCGGCGCGGCGTCGCCATCCGTCGAGACCCGGACGACAAGCTGCAAGCCGCGGCGGGTCACGGTCTTGATGATCGCCTGTTGCTTGCCACTATCGCCAACCGCCCTGCGTACTGCGTTGGTTCGGGCGCTGATCGTGCTTTCGGACACGATGCGACCCCCCCAGACCTCCTCGACAATCTGGTCCCGGGTCACCAGCACGCCCGCATTTCGCACCAGCAGCCAGAGCAGATCGAACACCTGCGGCTCGACCTTGACCGGCACACCATCCCGGATCAGGAGATGACGCTCGATATCAAGCACGCAGTTTGCGAAGCTGAAACGCATCCCCATATCAGATATCGTTTTCGCCCCGCTCTCAAGGAAATTGCAGGACCCTCCGTCGATCTCAAGACCTTCACAAGGGTTTCACAGGCTCCTCTTCAAGCGGGGCCGGAATTGCCGTGGCAAATTGGCGACAGCAAATCCGCAAGGGAGCCGGGGCCATGACACACCAAACAGAGATCAAGCGGTTGAGCGACGGGTCGATCGATCTTGTCCACTACATGTCCAAAGGCCGCGCGATCAGGAGCGATGACACGCGCCGGTGGCTGACAGCGATCTGGCGCGCGTTTCCCTGGTTCGGGAAAACGGCACTGCCTGATGTCACGTTCCCGCGCAGGTGGCGTTGACCGGGTGCCAAGGCCTCGTCCTTCTGCGCGCAACCGCAAAGCAGCGAGACGTCGAAACGACGCTCAATAACCGCAAACCTCTCCAAACCCTCACATATCCGGCTTGCCCGGAACCGTGCGCAGGTACATCACGATGGCGTCCAGATCACCTTCGGTCATCCCGGCGAGATAGCCGTAGGGCATCGGCGGCGTCATCCGCTCGCCGTCGGGGCGGATGCCCTTGGTGATCATCGTCTTGATCTCGGCGTCGGTGTAATTCGCCAGGCCGTCGGCGTGATTGGTGATGTTGGCCGAGACCGTGGTGCCCCAGGGGCCGTGGAACTCGAAGCCGCCGCGGCCCATGTTTTCGCCGAGGTCGGGGCCCATCGGGGTCAGGGGGCTGTGACACTCCATGCAGTGGGCGAGCGCCGCAAGGTAGTCGCCATACTCTACCGTGACGCCGGGCGCGGGGGCCGAGACAGTGTCGATCGGCGGGCCATAGGCGGGCGGCAGGGGGATATTGTAGACGGATGTGCCGGGATCGGCCTCGACCGCCGGAATTGTGCGCAAATAGGCAACAATCGCGGCCAGGTCGTCATCCGAGATCCGCTTGTAGAGCGCCAGCGGCATCGGCGGGCCGATGACGGTGCCGTCGGGGCGGATGCCTTCGCGGATGGCGCGGGCAAGGTCGGCGTCCGACCAACCGGCCACACGCCCGGCAGGGGTGATGTTGGGGGCGATCGCGGTGAACATCTCGTTCTTTTCGACCAGACGCCCGGCGAGGGCCTGATCGGCGACCGGCCCCTCGGGGCCCATCGGGGTGTGGCAGTTGCCGCAGCCCATGACGGTTGTGACCAGGTATTCCCCCCGATCGCGCGGCTCCTCCGCGACGGCGGACCCTGCGAGACTGACCAGGAAGATGACGGATACGACGGTACGCACGGCTAATTCTCCTGTTTCAAAATGGCGGCGTCGAGTCGACGCCCATCGAGCATTTTAGCCGAGAACAGGTCAAAAGTGCATTTTTCGGATATGTATTGGCCATTTTCAACCAGCGCGAGAACCGGTGCGCGGTTGGCTCGCGGGGGTTCGCGCCGGTCTCAGCGCCTGATGGCGAGCCCCGGGTTGGCGAAGGCGAGGTCGGTGTCGGCGGCTTCGGCGCCGGCGAGGTGCAGGCTGCTCAGGGCGGGCAGATCGGCCAGCGGGGCGAGGTCGCTCACCGGCGTATTGTCGAGGTGCAGCCGGTAGAGCCGGGTCATGCCCGACAGCGGCGCAAGGTCGGTGACCGCGGTGTCGCGCAGGTCCAGCGTGCGCAGCCGGGTCATGCCGGCCAGCGGCGTGACGTCTGAGATGCCGGTGCGGTCGATGTGGAGATAGGTCATGCGCGTCATCGCGGCCAGCGGCGCAAGATCGGTGATCCGGGTCTTGTCGAGGTGCAGACGGCTGATCCGCGTCAGCTTCTCCAGCGGCGCCAGGTCCGCGACCGGCGTGTCGAACAGCGACAGGGTGGTGAGGGCCGTCAGATCGCGCAGGGGCGTCAGGTCGCGGACCCCGGTCTGCCGGGCGCCGAGGATCCGCAGCGAGGTCAGCCCCGCAAGCGGACCCAGGTCGGTGACGCCGGTGGCGGCGATGTGCAACTCCTCCAGCGCGGGCAGTGAGGCCAGCGGCGCCAGATCGGTGACCGGCGTGGTCGAGACATCGAGCCTCTTCAGCGCCGGGTGCCCGGCCAGCGGCGTGAGGTCGGTGACCGGCGTGCCGGTGAGGGCCAGTTCCTGCAGGTCGGGCATCTCGGCGACAAAGGAAATGTCGCTGATCCGGGTTCCGCCCAGTTCCAGCCGCTTGATCCCCGTCATCCCGGCAATGGGAGAGAAATCGCGCAGCCGCGAGCCGTCGAGATACAGGTTGCGCGCCTCGGGCAGGCTGGTGACCACCGCAAGCTGCTCGGGCGTGTCCAGACGGGCGGTGACGGCGCGGATCGCCGGGTGGCCCTGCACCTGGGGCAGGCGGTCGGCAAAGCCCGGGCGCACATGCAGGCCGGTGCTCCGGGCGGTGACGCAGGTCGCGCCGAAGTTGACGCCGGGCAGGCCGTCGTCGCTGCACGCCAGGGGCGCGGGGGAGGGGTGCGGGCTTCGCAGCGGCTGGCCGATCAACCGGGCCGCGGCCTCGGCGCCGCCGGGCGCCAGGGTCTCGGCCAGGTCGAGGAAATCCTCGGTCTCCTGCGCGCGCTGCACGTAGGTCTCGGCCTTGCCCGACACGATGAGGTAGAGCGCGGCAAAAAGCAGCGCCGCCCCGGCGGTGCCGAACAGGGGTCCGAGCGTTCGGGAGTGGGTCATGCCGAGGGCTCCGCTGGCTGGTTCCGGTCGGAGCCGACGCTAGCGGGCCAATGGGACGAAACCGCGGCGGGAATGCCGCGATTTCCGGTCCTGTCGGGGGCGCCTCTCAGGCGGCGGTCAGAAGACCCTCGGCGGTGATCTTCTCCAGCGTCTCGTCCAGCGATTTGCGGGCGCGCTCGACCAGGGTGTCGATCTCGGCGGGCGTGATGACCAGCGGCGGGGCGATGATCATGCGGTCGCCGACGTGGCGCATCACGAGGTTGTTGGCAAAGCACCGCTCGCGGCAGATATAGCCGACGGTGCCCTCCTCGCCGGCGAACTTGGCGCGACTGGCCTTGTCCGGGGTCAGCGCGATGGAGCCCATCAGCCCGGAAATGCTGGCCTCGCCGACCAGCGGATGCTCGGCCAGCGCTTCCCATTTCTGCTTGAGGTAGGGCCCGGCGACGTCGCGGACATGGGCGACGATGCCTTCCTCCTCGATGATGCGCAGGTTTTCCAGCGCCACGGCGGCGGCGACCGGGTGGCCGGAATAGGTATAGCCGTGGTTGAATTCGTCCCTGGCAATGGTCTGCGCCACCTCGTCACAGACGATGGAGGCGCCGATGGGGGCGTAGCCCGACGACAGGCCCTTGGCCACGGTCATGATATGCGGCTTGATGCCCAGGGTCTGGCTGCCGAACCAGTTGCCGGTGCGCCCGAAGCCGCAGATCACCTCGTCGGCGATCAGCAGGATGCCGTACTTGTCGCAGATCCGCTGGATCTCGGGCCAGTAGGTCGCGGGCGGGATGATGACGCCACCGGCGCCCTGGATCGGCTCGGCGATGAAGGCGCCGACGCGGTCGGGGCCATGGCGCTCGATCGCCTCTTCCAGTTCGCGCGCGCGGGCGAGGCCGAACGCGCCCGGGTCCATGTCGCCGCCCTCGGCGTACCAGTTGGGCTGGTTGATGTGGTGGATGTCGGGGATCGGCATCCCGCCCTGGGCGTGCATCCCCGACATGCCGCCAAGCGAGCCGGAACCGACGGTCGACCCGTGGTAGGCGTTCTTGCGCGAGATCAGGATATTGCGCTCGGGCTGGCCTTTCAGCGCCCAGTAGTGGCGGACCATGCGGATGTTTGTGTCATTGGCCTCGGACCCGCCGCCGGCAAAGAAGACGTGGTTGAGATCGCCCGGCGCCAGTTCCGCCAGCTTGTTGGCCAGCGCGATGGCGGGCACATGGGTGGTCTGGAAGAAGGTGTTGTAGAACGGCAGTTCGCGCATCTGGCGGGCGGCGACCTCGGCCAGCTCCTCGCGGCCATAGCCGATGGCGACGCACCACAGCCCGGCCATGCCGTCGAGGATGTCATGCCCCTCGCTGTCGGTGATCCAGACGCCCTTGGCGCGGGTGATGACCCGGGCGCCCTTTTTCGCCAGCCCCTCGTTCTCGGTGAAGGGGTGCATGTGGTGGGCCGCATCCAGCGCCTGGAGTTCGGCCGTGGGCAGGTGGTTGGTGATCATGTTCATTGGGTTTCCTCGCGCGCCAAGGTTCGGGCGCCAGAATATGATCAAATTATTCAGAGTCAATCGAATCGGTGCGCGGGGTTGGTGTGGCGGGGCGACGCTGTGTCGGTCAGGTGCCGCGCGGTGGTTGGCGCGCGCTTGGGTCTTGCCGCGACCGTGTCGGGATATTTTCGAGAAGCGGGCTTTGGCTGCGCTGTGCAGCAAGGTCTGCCGTGCGGGAGAAAGCACCATTTCGCTGCGCCTGAACCAACGGCAGCTTTCCGGTGGAAGGGCAGCGACGGTCGTTTTTGTCCGGGTGCTCTGGAAAGACCCTGCTTGAAGGCGGACCCAGGTTGACCTGTCGGCGAGCTACTTAAAGTTTACCCGTCGACAGGCCCGGTGCTTCGCACGGACGGGCATACGATGCCCAAGTATGTGCCGACCTTACGAGCACAGCAAACACAGAGTTGGCCTGCCCTATCTTCTCGCTGAAGACCTAACAGGTTGCTGAAATAGTTGCCGAGCCGGAATGGATTTCTTCCGTCGGTGGCGGATCGCCTGATCGTCATGCCTGTTGGCGCGCACGCTGCT
>SBGD01000017.1 GCA_006226775.1 Paracoccaceae bacterium
AAGCAGAGGAAATCTTCTACGCAAGCTTGAACGCAGATGAAAAAGCAGCCTAACTATTGAAGCAAACCCTCTCCGGTAAACCCGGGGCGGTTCAAAGGTCTTGGCCCAGCATTTCCATTTTGTCTTTCCATCCCCTCAGAAAGAAATTTCCAGGATCTTCCCGAACAGGGCGAACAGGAACCCGGTCAGGAAAGCCGACGTCACCACGGCCACGAGCAGACTGTTCCTGATGCCGAATTCGATCCGGTAGATCGTCAGCAACACGGTCAGAAGGACAAAGACATTCAGGTAGAAGTATCCAAGGACCTGCCAGCTGGCGATGAACGCCATGGCAAGGCCCAGCGTGGCAAGGATGTACCTGGAATTGGCGGTGGTGACCTTGCCGGTGTTCTCGGGGCTCTTGTCCCGGAGATTGCGGATCAGGGTGACGATGCACAACAGGACCAGGATCGCCGTCAGCGCATTGGGAAAATAGGTCGGCCCGACGCCGGACCCCGAAAAGAAGATCGCTTGCGACGCGCTGTGATTGAGGTTCAGCGCATAGCCGATGCCGCCCATGATCAGAAGGACGGACATCAGGCTGTTGAGGTGTTTCCAGGTCATGCGGGCGCACGCCCGGAAGAGATCGGAGTTTCAGGATGTTTCATGGTTCCCCCCATTGAATAAGCGGCCCGCCGGTTCGGTTACCCTCCCCGAAGCGGCATGGCGTGATGCTTGGGCACAAGCCGGTTGGCTGCGCTCTCTGCGTAGGCAAGATCGGACAATTCGGCGCGCAGGCTCATCAGCGCGTCGCGGTAGTTCTCCATCCGGTCGTCCGAACGATCCTCCGGCTCGGCCAGCGCCAGGAGATGCAGGAACCGGCCGTTCGGGTCTTCGACCACGGTCGCGCAGCGGCGGATGCCGACGTGATTGCCCTCGGTATCGGCCGCGAAGACCTCTGAGCGCGTGCGTTCCAGCGTCTCCTGCACCGTGGCCTCCGGCAGCCAGCGTGTCGGCTGGCCCGGCCTGCGCAGGGTCTCGAAGAAGCCGTCGGTGAAGAACCGCGCCTGGATGTCGCTCCACTCCAGCCGGCTGAGGTACAACCGGGACAGCACGTCCAGTTCATAGAGCGAGCGGCGAAACCCGACGCCGGCGCGGATGATCACCTCCGGGTCCGGGTGGTCTGCCTTGGAATGCCACAAGAGCTCGTGCCCGGCGACGACGATCACCTCGGCCGCGACGCCCAGGCGGTTGGACAGGTCGCGCATCGTGCTGTCGAGCTTGGCCAGGTAGGCCTGCGACATCGGCACGTTCCGCTCGAGCCGGAAGTTGCGAACGCAGTACTTCTCGCTTGTGCGGAACAGGTAGCCCCAGTCCGACAGCGACTTGACGATCCGGTTCAGCGTGGACGGCGACAACCCGCAGTGCCGGGCAATGTCGATCTGCTTCACCGGCCCTGGCCCGGCGGCCATGATGTACTCCAGGACTTGCAGTGTGCGCTCGGTCGGGTCCATGTGTATTCCATAGTTGGGATTTAAAATTCCAATATTGGTATTTGCGACTAAATGACCGATCCCGGGAAATCTGTCAAGACGTATCTTGACCTTGCGGCGTCTGCGCCGAACCCGCGTGGCGGCGGTCGTGCCTCGCGCGAAACCGGGTCCTGCCGTTCTTTGCAGGCACTACCGCGTCGTTGGCGCCGTGGAGAAACCAGGGCCTGGGGTCAGAAAATCACCGCTGGTCTGACCGCTCTTGAACGCCCGTCCGCAATCGCGTCACTCTCAATGGCGGCAGTTTTCATTCGCAGCGGATGCTCGAACCGACCGTCCACACGCGGCGACAACGGCGGCGGATGAGGGTCGGGACAGGGCCGAGGTTGTGTGGGACCTCCCCGGCATGTTGGTCTTCTGCGAGGCTGCAAGAGGCAGGCATGCCGGGTCTCATCGAAAGGATCGACCGGGACCAGCCGACGCTTTTTCCGGAGCGGTTGGAGGACTGGATCGGCGAGGATCATCTTTTCGTCGATGAACTCGATCTGGCCGGTCGACTGGCCCCCGTTCACGAGACGATCGCGGATTTCCGGCGCGACAAAAGTGCCGCGATCGCCGGGACCTGCGCGCAGTTCGTCGAGCTTTGCCGCCGGCTCGGAACGCTGAAGGGCGCTTGGGTCGCCATCGACGGCAGCAAGTTCATGGCGGCGGGCAGCCGCGACCGGAATTTCACCAAGCGCATGATCGCCAACCGCCTGGCGCATCTCGAGACCGACGTCCAGCGGCTACATCGACGAGATGGTACGGACCGACCGGCAGGAGTCGCGACACGAAAGTGGCCAATCTCGCCCGGCGCTACGGGCGCATCCGGCAGGAAATCGCGTGGCTGAAGGCGAAGAATGCAGCCCTGTCCGAGGCTCCGGCTCGCCAGATGTCCTGACCGATCCGGATGCCCGTGCCAGGGCGACCAGCGCCCGCCGAAGCGGGCTCGTCGGCGACAATCTCCAGAGCGCGGTCGATACCGAGACCCATCTGATCGTCGCGTGAGGTCACCGACAAGGGCTTTGACCGGGACCAATTGGCCCCCATGGCCAAGGCAGCGAAGAACGCGCTTGGCCAGGAGGATCTGCATGCGATTGCAACTCTCGCACATGCAGCACAGGCACTGCCGGGCAATGGACAAAGGCTATTTCGGCAGCGCCGAGATCCTCACCGCCCATCAGGCCGGCATCCCCGCGACCGTGCCGCGACCGGAGACTTCGGGCAATCGTTCCAAGGCAAGGTTCGTGAAAGCGGATTTCGCCCATGATCCGGCGCGTGGCGTCCACGTCTGCCCCGCGGGTGACGACCTGATCTACCGCTACACCCAAGAGGAGGACGGGTTGCAGATGCGCCGCTACCGGACCGGGAACTGCGGCGACTGCCCGGTCCGAAACCGCGCACCACCGGCAAGGAGCGCCGCATCCGGCGCAGGGAGCACGAGCACCTGGTCGAGGACATGCAGACCCTACCAACCGGGGACGAAGACCCGATGACGCTGCGCCGATGCACCGTCGCCCCCCCTTTCGGCACGATCAAGGCGCGGATGTGCGCCACACATCTCCTGATGCGAAGGCTGAGCAACCTCCGCGCGGAGATGGCGCTGAATGCCCTCGCATACAACATCGAGCGGATGGTGGACCTGGCCCGGATCCGCGTCCTGATGGCGGCGATCCCGGACCGTCTTCGAGGCCTCAGACTACTTTCGCGAGGCCGGCACGCACCACCCCGACACATCTGCAGTCTCTCGGTCTCCCGGACGCAGTTTCCACGCAGCCTCGGCCGTCTGTGACCCCAGGTCGATCCGGCGGAAAGCGTGAAATCGCTGCAGCTTCCCGGGGCACACTTCATCAAGGCAAGATCAGCAATTCCTGGCCCCAAACACCTTACCGTTCATCTCGGGCTTTCCACCAATGTCAGCGATCCGCAGGCAATGACCTTTGCAAGGTCTCGACGATCCGCGAGGACTGGCCAGAGCAGACCGCCCACCCTTTACTCTGTGCGAGCCAATTTCGAAGGACCGCTGACAGGAATGCCGCCCCTCGGTGTTTCAGGCTTCAATTCCGAGAACCGCCCTTTCGCCCCCTCAACCTGGAATCCTGGTGTGGCGGCCCGAGTAGCGGGGATACAGGGATTGGACGAGCTCTGCAGCCTCGGCACCCGTATCGGCACCGTGGACCCGGTCGTCCGGAATGTCCGGGTAGCGCTGACGTGAATCGATCGGCGCATCGGCGAGCCTGCCGCTCCAACCGGCGCACCGCAGCCCGATCAGCAACCGCCGGTGGCACCAGGCGAAAGCCATTTCGGAAAGCGTGCCGGCGCCGCCTCCGATGGCGATCACCGCGTCGGCCTGTGCCACCACCAGGTTGCGCCCGTGGTCGAGGCCGGTCGGGATGGCAATATCCACGTGCCGCGAGACATGCGCGGCCTCCGGGTTGCTGCCGGGCAGCACCCCGATGCAGCGCCCGTGCATCCAGTTGGGCGAACTGCGCCCGCCGTGCAGCGCCGCATCCATCACGCCCCCCATACCGCCCGTCATCACCGCAAAGCCGGCGTCGACCAGGCACCGTCCGGTCTCGTACGCCAGGTCGCGCCGCGGATCACGCTCCGGCAGATTGGCGTCTCCGATCACCGAAACGATGATCTGGCGCGTGGGGGATGTCATCGGATTTCCCTTCTTCTTGCGGATTTCCTGGCGATCAATCGGGCAATCACCTCTTCACGCTGCACCGCCCGCAGGGGATCGCGCCGCTCTCCGGGTTCGTGCAGATAGAGGGGCCTGCGAAGCCAGACCGGGCAAGAGGCTGCCTCGACCATCGGGATCATGAAGGCCCAGTCCGAGGCCAGGTCCACGTAGCGCCCATCGAGGCGCAGATCCCCGTCGGGGATGGCGTCGAACAGCCCCTTTTTGAAGCTGCGCAGGTGCTGCCAGACATTTCCACCGCGATTGGCGCGTGGATCGCCGAAGGTCACGGGGTAATGCGGCTGTTTGTCGGTCCGCAACATCGAGCCAACGGTCAGATCCGCGCCTGCGTCGTAGGCCCCGGCAAGCTCCGAGAGCACGTCATGACCGATGAGGCAATCATCCGCATCCAGTGTCACCATGACCTGGTCGCGCTCGGCACAGAGATGGCGAATGGCGTGCACGGTATTCGCCAGAAGCCCTGCCCTGCGCCGCCGCCGAAGAAAGCTGACCCGGTGCGCATCACCGGCAAGGATCTGCGCGATCTCGTCCGCGATCCAGGGCGAGGAGGCATCATCGACAACGATGGCGCCCCATTCCGTGACGCTTTGCCGCCTGACCGACTCCCAGCACCGGCGGAAGCGCTCGGGCATCACGTTTCGCCCGCAGATGACGAAGACGAAGCGCTCGTGGCGCTCCGGCCGGCGCCAGTCGCGCATCTCGCCATGCCATTCGATCCGGTCCTGCTGGACTTCCGGCACCCGGTTGCGCGCCACGCAAGCGCGGATCTCCTCCCAGGCGTCAAGCTCCACCTTGCGGGAATTCGGCGGGTGGATGCAGAAGGCGGCGCCGCGCCCGCCCCGCAGCGACGTGCCACGGCCCAGCTGTACGGCCTCGTCCATGGCGCGGTGCCAGGACAGCGCGGGGGTGCCGTCGCAGTTCCGGTTGGGCAGCGGCAGGATCGCGCGGATACGATCGAGATGGACCAGACCGATCCGGCTTTCGACGCGCCAGGGCCCTTGCGGCCCACGCGCGGTCCACCGGCTAGGGAACGCTTGGGCGATCGGAAAGCTGGCGGTGAGGGCGCGCGGCGCCGCCTGCATGGCGGCAAGCATGTCCGCGACAGGATCGGTGTCGTGGTCGCGCCGCGCAATCATCATGTCGATATCCGCGTGCAAAACCCATGGCGTCGAACAGGCCTCGAACCCGGCCAGAAGCGCGGCGGTCGCCGCACCGCCGGCGCTATGGCTCGCCGGCAGTCCGAGATCGAACCAGCGTCGGTTGAGCGCGCATAGTGCCTTGGCAGAGGACGGCGTTTCGACGATCCGGTCGATCAGAGCCTGTTCCAGCAGGTGCTTGGCCGCCGCGCGCAGCGCCGGAAGGTCAGGCGTTGCGTGAGGGCGCGGAAAGCCCGACAGGCGCGTATCGAGCGCCAGGATGATTTCACGGAAATCGGCCGGTCCCTCCAGCGCGGCCAGCATGTCACGCAGTTGGACCTCCAGCGCCTCCGCATCCATCGCGCAGGCCTTGACCAGCAGCGAGACCTGCGGTCTCTCGGCGGCCACCAACTCGTAAACGAGCAGGTCCGACACGATCTCGAACCGCTCGAACTCGATGCATTGGCGCTCGTACCGGGCCACGATCCGAAACCCTGCCCGCATCAGGGTGCGGCGCAGCTGCTGCTCGCTGCGATGCCATTCGTGCAGCACCCGACCGGTCGCGCGCAGGGTTTTCGTCCAGGGCGCCGCGGGGCGATCCTCCGGCGGGGTGCAAGGCATGGCCTCGGCGACGCAGGCGCGGTGGGCATAGGCCGGGTGACACAGGGCAAAGAGGGCCCGCCCGCCAGGCGCGAGGCTGGCGCGGATATCCGCGAGCACCGCGTTCAGTTCAGGCTCGTCGAGCAGGCAGGCGACGCGGCGGCAGATCGCCAGGTCGAACGGGCCGGATGCGACCGCCTGCGCGGCGGTTTCGGCCCTGCGCACCCCCAGCGACGCAAGTGCTTGAAGCCGCGGTGCGACCGCCGGATCGGGGTCCCAGGCAACAACCTCGGCGCCCGCGCGGGCCATTATCGCGGCCTGCTTGCCCTTGCCCGCCCCGTAATCAAGCACGCGGGCGGGGCGCAACGCGAGGGCCCGCGAGAGCGTCGGATCGTCCGCGCGGTGCAGGCCAAGCCTTTCGCGCACGGCCCGGATCAGGTTTTCATGGCCATCAAGCTCGGGCAGGTCCGCCTCGTGCAGCGAGCGGCGCATCAGCAGGTCGAGATCATCGCGCCACCACCAGCGCCAGCACAGCCAGGCACGTCGGCACATCCGCGCAAATTCCAGGCTTTCGCCGCCGGGATCGGACAGGCGGCGCAGATCGGCCCCGTAGTCCACGAGGCGAACGGTGCCCTCCGCGACCCTCAGGTTCCTGGGATGAAGGTTGCGACAGACAAGACCCGCCCGGTGGAGGTCGGCGATCAGTTCGACCAGACCTGGCCCGTGTCCTCCGGGCCAGGGCCTGGATTCCTCATAGGGCAGGCCGAGCACCCATCCCAAAGGGGTCCGGATGATTGTCTCGGGGCGCCGCAAAGCCCTATATTCGCTGTCGTCGTCGATCAGCGCGCGCAATATCGGCACGGCCCTTTCCGCCTGCGCCGCTGTCCAGCGATCAAAGCACTTCCAGACCGTCTTGCCGTCGGTCAGGACAACGCCCTCCGCGCCTTGCCCCAAGACCTCAAGCGCCGAACCTGCCGGAATCGCGGCCTGGACCGCCTTGGCCCGCTCTGCCGCCAGGAGGCGGGGTATCGCGCGTGATGTGCGCACGCAGTCAGCATGTCCTTCGATGCGCGCCTCGAGATCCGAAAGAAACCGGCGGACTTCGACTTTCCCGAGCGCGCGGACGGCGTGCTCGATCGCCTCGAAGGCTTGGGGCGAGAACATCGCCAGCAACCGGTCGGCCTGGCCCTCGAGGCCCAGCCGCAGGACGGCGGGCGGCGCGTCACAGGCCAGCCAGCTCTTGATTTCCAACGCCAGTCCCCGCACCCGGTGAAAGGAAAGCCGCAAGGCCGCGAGGCGGTCCTCCTGATATTTGCCGCACACGCGCTCGACTTCGGCGATGTCCCCGCCGCCGTCTGCCAGCGCATTGAAGATCGCGTAGCCGCAAAGATCGTCCGCGATCCCGGTCGGATCGAGCGCGTCCGGAACCGGCAGATACCTGCGGTCGTGACGCAGGCCGACCGGCACCGAGACGACCTTTCGTCCAAGGCGCCGTCTTTGCAGCAACGCCCAGATCATGTCCGAGCGTCGCGTCGGGCGCCCGGCAACCGTCGGCGCGGGGTTTGGCAGGTCGCCCAGGGCATCGGGCGAGAAGATGAACGTGTTGCCGCCGCGATGCACCGCATCCGTCACCCGGAAGGCGTCGAACGCGTCGGCGTCCATCACCAGTGGCCGCAAGGGCGCCTCGCCCGCCAGCAGTCTCGGAACCATCCCGCCCAGTCGAACGAGGGCATCGCCGCAGCGCTCCTCGGGCGAGCGTGGCTCGAGGGCAAATGGCGTTTCCTGCCGGTCGGTCTCGATCCTGGAGAGATCGTGATAGTAGTCCCGACGCCCCGCGCGCAGGGCCGCATTATGCCGCGCGGCCGGCGGCACAGGGGCATCGGGGTCGCAGGCCGAGAGCCGCCGCAGGTTCCACATCAGGTCGACCAGCTGGCCCCGAATGCCGGCAATGGCCGGCAGGGGCGGCGCGCCGGTATAGCTGCCGATACAGATATCCGCGCCCGTCGCGCGCATCCGTCGCAAGGCCAGGCCCAGGTCCAGCGGTTTGCGGCGCAGCGATCCGGACTCTGCCACGACCGGATCGAGACGCATGTCGTCGTCGACAATCCAGACCGCGCAACCGGGACGTTCGCGCGCCATGTGATAGAGGCAGGCTTGCAGAAGGGTTCTCGCGTCGGCAATCGCCATGCGCCCACCCGTGTCTGCCCCCTGCGCTTGCCATTCGCCGCTCGCGACGAGGCAATCGATTGCCGGGCGATCGATGACGCGGATGCGCAGGGCCGCGCGCTTGCGGGCCACCATGCGGGCAAAGGCGTGCCCCGCGCCTGTCTGCGGCCGGTTCTCAAGCAGCAGGACATCGGGCGGTGCCAGCCGCCGGGACGCGACCCGTGCCGCAAGATCGTCGAGCAGGCGTTCGAGCGTGTCGACACGCCGATCATCGGCAATGATGCCGACGATCAGTGGCGGAATCTCCACCTCCGTCCGCGTCGCCGGTGCCGGGGCCCCGCCCGCGCCGGCACGATCGGGCCCGTCCATTCGGTCGGGCACTGCGGCAGGGCGCCAGCCAAAGAGGTCCTGGGACCGTTTCAGGTAGCCTTGGCGCCGCGCAAGCGGCATGAGGGGCCCGTGTATCTGCTCGAACATGTCCAGCCCGGCAAGTTTTGCCGGCGATCCGCGGGACGAAAGCCTTGGACGATCCGGGCATGCGTGATGGTGCATGCTCGGCGTCGGGGTCGTCGCGTAGTTCAGGGCGCGACGGCGGGACAGTCGAATCCACAGATCGCGATCAGTGCAGCTTGGCAGCGCCTCGTTGAACCCGCCGGCCTCGAGCAGCACATCGAGCCGCGCGGCGAAACTGGCGCCTTGTATTCCCGGGTTCCGCTCCATGAAATCCTCGGGGCAAAGCGCGCGGGGCGGATCGATCCTGCGCGCCGGACGCCCCGGTTCGAGCCGCAGAAAGGGCGCCGCCACGAGGTGCGCCCCCTCGCGGATCCGAGCTTCGATCGCGGCGAGATGATCCGGCGTCCAGGCGTCGTCGTCATCGAGGAAGGCGACGAAGACCTCATCTGGACGGGCAGATTTTCGCGCCAGCTGGTCCAGACCGGTATTGAGCGCCCCCGAGAGCCCCGCCGTGCGCCGGTTGCGCAAGAGCTTTGCGGCAGAATTCGCGGCCTTGAGGCACGCGGCAAGATCGGTCGATGCCCCGTCCTCGATCACCAGGATCTCGTCGGCCGCGCGGATCTGGCGGGCGATGGAGGGAAGCGCGCGGTTGATCAGCAATTCCGCGCGCCCACATGTCGCCAACATGGCAACAAGGCTTGGCCTGGTCATGAATGCCCCCGATGAAAGGGTTGGATAAACTTCGCCGTCCCCCTCGTCAGAGCATGGCGTCATATGGTGCGGGAGGGATTTTTCATCGCAAATCCGACCCGTCCGAGCCGACACGTCCAACCAATCAGAGCAGCAGTTTTTCTGGATAAGCGGATCATCTTGCCGGGTCAACGACAGGCTGACAGACCCATGGCGGCCAAAGATATGCGCGGCCCTCGACATGCCGCTGCCTTGGAGAGGCCGCCTGTCGGTCGTGCCGCAGCAATGCTCCGGCGAAGTGCAGGACTGGGCCGTGAGCGACGGGTGCAATCCACGCGAGACTTGCGGTCGAGGATGCGAACCATGTGTTTGTTCGTGACGGGTGTCGAGGAGCCTTGATCTGTGGCCCGAAACACCGGCGGATCAAACCTGTTGAATGGCGCGCCACCTGCATCGAGGATCACGCCGGCGCGACCGGCACGCATCCTTTCGTCTGGAACCACAACAATTGGGTGCTGGTCTTTCAGGGGCTTGCAAGAATTGCCCAGGGTCCCGCCATGGAGGAAAGGCTGCTGCGCGCGATCCTGTCACGACCCATTCTCGATGGCCTGCTGGCGTATCTACGCGGAGAAGGCGGGAATCCGAACCTGCTGCTCGATATCTACGACGCGTGACGCTGACGTCCTCCGCACCCCATGCAAAAGCGTATTGGCGCATATCCTGCGGCGTCCGCCCCCGGTGCCGCAGGCAATCGACAGCACAACGGCATCACGTCACCCTGCCCTGTCCCCCCGGCGCACCGCCTTTCTCAGGTGCTGAAGGAACGCGGTTTCGAGGTTGGACCTGGTGTGCGAGGCGCGCTGGACGATGCCGATGGGGCGCAGAAAGGCGGTGCTGTCGAGCGGCAGGAATTCGATCCCCGGGATGTGACCGGACAGAAGCGTCGGCAGGCGCGGCATCACGGTGATCAGATCGGACCGGGCGACCGCCTTGTAGGCGGTTTCCGTCGAATCCGTGTCGAGCGCGATGTCGAAGGAGGTGACCCCGAACTTGGCCAGCCCGTCCTCGGTCTGGATCCGCAGGTAGCTGCCGCGCGAATGCGCCACCCAGCGCTGCGCCTCGAGATCGCGCGGCAGGATGTCGGCCTTGCGGGTCAGAGGATGGCCCTTGCGGCAGACGATGCCGAGCATGTCGTCGGCCAGCGGCTCGGTCTCGAATTGCAGGTCGGTGGCATGGGGGCGCGAGGGCCCGATCACCAGGTTGATCTGGCCGGAGGACAATTGCGTCTCAAGCTCGACCAGCAGACCCACCCGCAACTCGATCCGGCAACTGACATGGCTCGACAGGAAGCCGGTCAGGATCGGGGCGAGGAAATGGTCGGCCAGCGACGGCGGCGTGCCGATCAGCAGCGCCCCCGCCGTGCCGGTCGAGACATGCTGGGCATAGGCCTGGGCCTGCTCCTCGGCGGCCAGCATCATCAGCCCGAAGCGCGCGAAGGTGGTGCCCAGGCCGGTGGCGACCGATTGCCGCCCGATCCGCTCGAAGATCGGCGCGCCCAGGCGCTCTTCGAGCTTTTTCATGTTCTTGCTGAGCGCGGGCTGCGCCACGCCAAGCTTCGCCGCCGCCGCTCCGAACGAGCCGCATTGCACGATGGTGGCCAGTTGAATGAGATGGCGGGGGTCGATCTGCATGGGCGTGTCCTTGGTGGCGCGTTGTGGCGCCACGCTACACGCCCGGCGCCGCCCGGTCATCCTCTGCCACCGCCCCCGGGCGCTGGCTGCATTCGAAAAACACCCGCGCGCGGCACCTTTGGCAGATGTCGTCGCGCAGCGAGGGGACGCCCATGGCGATGGCGCGGGTCTTGTTGGCGTGCAGGTGATCGGCGCCCAGCACGTCGATCACCCCCATGCGCGCCAGTCGCCGCAGCAAGCCGGGATAGGTGGCGATGATGTGAAAATCGCCGCCGCGCCGCCGCGCCCGCCGGATCTCGGAGATCAGGAAATCCGCCCCGGCCATGTCGACCGTCTCCGTGCCCTTGAGCTCGAGGATCTGGGTGGTCTGGTCCGGGTGGGCGCGGTCCATCCGGCGCAGCGCGGTCTCGACCGCGTCGACCGAGGCAAAGAACACCGGCCCGTGCATCCGCATCATCCGCAGTTGCGGGCATTGCGGCAGGTTGAAGGTATCGGCATTGCGAAAGCAGCGGTGCCCGTCGACATAGGTCGGCGCGCCGACGCCGACGAAGGGCCGCGCGCTGTCGTAGAGAAACCGCACCAGCGAGGCGATGACCCCCGCCACGATGGCCAGTTCCAGGTGCGTCAGGATGCCGGTCAGCAGGGTCGCGGCAAGGATGGCGGTCTCGGCCTTGCTGCGCAGGATGTGGCGGATCTCGGCGAAGTTCACCAGCCGCCAGGCGACGTAGAGGATGATGCTCGAGATCGCCGGAACCGGGATGTACCTGACCAGCGGCGCGAGGATCAGCAGCAAAACCAGCAGGAAGATCGCCGCCAGGACCGCCGCCATCGGCGTGCGCGCGCCGGATTCGGCGTTCAGGCCCGAGCGGGTGAAGGACCCCGATCCGGCATAGCACTGGAAGAACCCGCCGATGGTATTGGACAGGCCCTGGCCCACGATCTCCTGGTTGGGGTCGAACCGCTCGCCCCGGCGCACGGCGAATGAGCGGCCGATCGAGATCGCCTCGAGCAGCCCGACAAAGGCGATGGTGGCGGCGGCGGGCAGCAGCGCCACGATCTGCGAGGCGCCGACATCGGGCACCAGAAAGCTGGGGATCACCGCCGGAAGCTCGGCGAACATGGCGATGCCCTGGGCTTGCGCGTCCAGCGCCCAGCCGGTGGCGGACCCGGCCACCAGCGCCACGATATAGGCCGGGATGCGCCGGTCGATCCGCTGGATCACCAGGATGCTCGCCAGCGTGACCGCCGCGATGGCCAGCGCCGTCGGATGGGTTCCGCCGATGGCCGCCAGAAGCCGCGACAGCCGCTCGAAGATGCCGCCGCCGCCCGCGACCTCGATCCCCAGGGCGCCGCCCAGTTGCGACACGCCGATCAGGATGGCGGCGGCGGCGGTGAAGCCCACGATCACCGAATGGGAAATGAAGGCGATAAGCCCGCCCAGCCGCGCCAGCCCGGCGGCAAGCTGGACCAGCCCCACCATGACCGTGACCGCCAGCGCCAGCGCGATATAGGTCTCGGTTCCCGGCGTGGCCTGGGCCGAGATCGAGGTGAACAGCACCGCCGAGATCGCGGTGGTCGGCCCCGAGACCATGACGCTCGACGAGCCCCAGATCGCCGCGATCGCGGTGGTGATCATCGCCGTGTAGAGCCCGTAATGCGGCGGCAGCCCGGCGATGATGGCAAAGGCCACGCCCTGCGGCAGGAAGATGGCCGCATTGGTCAGCCCGGCCAGCGCGTCGGCCCGCAGCGTGGCGGGCGACATCCGCGCCATCCAGGGCCGCAGCGGCGTGAGCATCGAGCGGACCGAACGGTCAAGCATGACAATCACCGGCGCGGCTCACGCGGGAAGGCCCGGCGCGGCAAAGGCGGTGCCGCGGCGGGCGCTTGCGCCGGCCAGGTCCGGCGTGGTGGCGGGCGCCCCCGAGGCACGGACCGGATCGCGTTGCGGGTCGCTCATGGCCTGGGCTCCTTGCTGCGGGCGGCGCGCCCTCGGGGTCGGGTGATCGGCCTCACGCGGCGCGGCGCGCCTTCATCCGGGCCTGCACCAGCGGCCAGAACGCCAGCACCAGCGTCAGCACGATGAAGAACAGCGAGATCGGCCGGGTGATCAGCGGCATCAGGCTGCCATCATAGAGCATCAGGCCCGAGCGTAACTCCTTTTCCGCCAGCGGCGCAAGGATATAGCCCAGGACGAAAGGCCCGACCGGGAAACCGCCCCGGCGGAAGATGAAGCCCAGCACCCCGAAGACCATCATGACCCAGACGCTCGACATGCTGTTGGACAGCGAATAGACGCCGATCACGCAGCACACGATGATCGTGGGGAACAGATAGGCCCGCGAGATGGTGGCGATCCGCGCGATGGGCCGCACCCCGGCAAACATCAGCGCCGCCATCATGAAGTTGGCCACCAGCGCCGCGGCGATGACGCCATAGGCGATCTCGGGGCTGTTGGTGAACAGCAGCGGGCCGGGTTGCAGGTTGTGGATCACCAGCGCGCCGATCAGGATGGCGTCGATGACGCTGCCGGGAATGCCCAGGGTGATCAGCGGGATCAGCGCACCGTTGACCGAGGCGTTGTTGGCCGATTCCGCCGCGACGATCCCGGCCTCTTCGCCGGTGCCGAAGGTCTCGGGGTGCTTGGAAAAGCTCTTGGCGGTGGTATAGGCGACGATGGCGGCAATGGCGCTGCCGACCCCCGGCAGAACCCCGATCCAGGTCCCGATCAGCGAGGAGCGCAGGGCGTTCGGCCCGTGCTTTTTCGCATCGGCGGCGGTCGGCATGAACTCGGTCAGCTTGCCGCCCTGCTGCTGGATCGGCACTTCCTTTTTCAGCACGTCCTCGATGATCTGGCTGATGACGAAGACGCCCAGCAGCACCGGCAGCAGCGAAAACCCGCCGCTGATCGCGTTGAACCCGAAGTTCAGCCGCAAGACGCCCGACGAGGCATCCGGCCCGACCATCGCCACCGCCATGCCGAACAGCGCAATCAGCAGGCCCTTGACCAGCGTGCCCTCGGCAATGGTCGCAATCAGCACCAGCGCCATGAGCACCAGGGTGAACAACTCGTAGGGGCCGAATTTCAGCGCGAAATCCGCCAGCGGCGGCGACAGCAGCGCCAGAAACAGCCAGGAGACCAGCCCGCCCACGAAGGACGCCATGATGCCCAGCGACAGCGCGCGGCCCGCCCGGCCCTGTTGCGCCATGGGATAGCCGTCGAGCACGGTCATCACCGCCGAGGGCGTGCCCGGCATCTTGAGCATGATCGCGGTGATCAGCCCGCCGCTGACCGAGCCCACGTAGATCGAGACCAGCAGCATCAGCGCCAGCACCGAGTCCATGTAGAAGGTGACCGGCAGCAGCAGCGCGATCAGCATCGCGCCGCCCAGGCCGGGAATGGCGCCGACGACGATGCCCAGAAGCACCCCGAGGAAGATGAAGAACATCGGCGCCGGGGCGAGGACGTTCACGAAGGCGTCTAACAATTGCATGACGAGGCTCCTAGTCCGGCAGGACGACCGACAGGACGTCGGTGAAGGTATAGGTGAGCGCAAAGCTCATGAAGATGGCGATGGCCGCAACGGTGACAAGCTTGCGCGGGCTGGCATCGGTCAGCGCCGCCCCGAGGGTCGCCAGGAAGACCAGCGTGAGCCAGGTGAAGCGAAAGCCGCCGAAGGTCAGCGCCGCCAGGTAGATCAGCGTGATCATCGCGGCCAGCAGCAGCGTCACGATCTGCGGCGCGTCGACCTCATCGGTGCGCGGGATGCCGCGTTCGCCGGCGCCCAGAAGATCGCGCTTCTTCTCGGCCCTGGCGTCCGATCCGACTTCGCGCACCAGCGCGGCCAGGCGCACCGCCAGCAGCGCCAGCAGCAGATAGGCGACATAGCGCGGCAGGCCGGCCGGTCCCAGGGGATCGAACATCGGCTCGGGCAGGCGCGCGGCGCCGACCAGCAGGGCCACGCCGGTGGCCAGCAGCACCAGCAGGCAGATCGCCTCGCCGCGGTGTTCTTCGCTCAGGGTTTTCATCGTGGCGCTCCTCCCGGATGTCGCGTGTCAGGGTCGCGTGTCAGGCCCGGCACGTCGGCAAGGGCGCGCGGTCCTGCAGATTGATCATTTCGACGACCATGTTGTGAACCAGCCGGCTCTGCTCTTGTGCGTAATCCGGGTGATCCCAGAGGTTGGTCACCTCGTCGGGGTCGTTCTTCAGGTCGTACATCTCGTTCCAGTCCTCACCATAGCGGATGGTGATGCGCCAGTCCCGCTCAAGGTAGGTGCGGATCCGCTGGGGCCGCTCGAAGGCCACCATCGGGCGCTGGCTGTCCTCTTCGACGATCAGCCCCTCGCGGTGGTTGTCCTCCAGCACGTTGCGCCCCTGGCTGCCGGTGAAGGGCTGGATGCCGGCGCATTCGAGGAAGGTCGTGCCGATGTCGATGGAACTGCGCAGCGCGTCGTCGCTGCGCGCTTCGGGGTCGCGCGGGTCGGCCCAGATGAAGGGCACCCGGATCAACCCCTGGTAATGCATCAGCAGTTTCAGCATCAGCCCGTGATCGCCCATGAAATCGCCGTGATCCGCGGTGAAGACCACGATGGTATCCTCGGCAAGCCCCTGCTCTTCCAGCGTTTTCAGCACCCGCCCGACGGCATCATCGATCATGGTGATCGAGCCATAGGTCAGCGCGATGATCTCGCGCGCCTCGCGCTCGGTCACGGCAAAGGGGTCCTGCCCTTGCCGCGTCTCGGGCGCCTCGGCCAGCTGTTTCCGCAGGTTGTGGATCGGCGGGATGTCCCCCTTGCCGAAGGAGGACGGCAGCTCGATCTGGTCGGGGTCGTACATGTCCCAGTACTTGCCCGGCGGGGTGAAGGGATGGTGCGGATCGGGAAACGACATCATCAGGAAGAAGGGATCGTCCTGGCGTGCGGGGTCCTTCAGGAAGTCCTGGCACTGGTCGGCGATCCAGGCGGTCGGGTAAAGCTCTTCGGGAACGCGGGTCCGCCAGGCCTGGGGCGCGCTGTAGCGGTTGTCCTTGGTGGCGTGTTCCGGGCCGCGCGATGCCGCGACCTCGGGGTGGGTCTGCTCAAGCCAGACCGCGTAGTCGCCGGTCACGAGGTCGGCGTGATCGTCGGCGATCAGCACCTCGTCGAAGCCATAGAACGGCGTGCGCACCCGGTGCGACGGGTCATCGCGCCAGCGCTGCGCGCTTTCCTGGTCATAGGCTTCGCCGACCCGCTGGCGCTTGTTGGCTTCGCGCAGCGCCTCCGAGGGTTCTTCCAGCCCCGGCTTGACCTCCCGCTTGGCGGTGGCCGGCAGGCCGGTCATGCCCTGCAGGTGCGATTTGCCGATCAGCGCGGTGTCATAGCCCTTGTCGCGCGGAAGCTCGACAAAGGTGGTCGGGTCGAGCGAGAGGGGAATGCCGTTGTGCCGCCCGCCATGCAGGCTCGGCATCCGCGAGGTCAGGATGCTGGCGCGGTTGCACATGCAGATCGGGTTGGCGACGTAGAACCGGTCGAACCGCGTGCCGCGGGCGGCCAGGCCGTCGATATTGGGCGTCCGGACCACCGAGTTGCCGTAGCAGCCAAGATGGTCGGCGCGATGCTGGTCGGTCACGATGAACAGGTAATTGGGGGTCTTGGTCATGATCTCTTCCGGCAATTGAAGGGGGCGCGCCGCCTGCGCAGCGCGGTCGCATGTCCCGCCGGTCCGGGGGCGGACCGGCGGGGCCGATGACGGAACGCTTACTGCAGCTCGCCCGCAACCGCGGCGAGGTTGTCGTAGATCGACGCCAGACGGTCGCGCAGCGCGTCACCCGCCACAAAGAGCACCTCGTCGCCCTTGGCTTCGATCTTGTCGATCAGCTCGGCGTCGCCGGACACCATCTCGAAGACGCCGGCGAGTTTTTCCACCACATCGTCGGGCGTGCCCGCGGGCGCATACCAGATGTTGTCGAGGCAGGAGACGACATCATAGCCCAGTTCCTTGGCGGTCGGGGTGTCGGGCAGTTCGGGGTGACGCTCCTCGCCGTAGACGCTCCTCGCCGTAATAGACCAGCGCCGAGAGCTTGGGGTTCTGAACCACCGGGGTGGCGACCAGCACGGCGGTCTTGGTGTGATTGCCCAGGATCGAGGCGATCCGGTCGGCGCCGCCGCCGGCATTCACGTAGCCGACCTTCATGTCCGCCGCCTTGGCGAACATCGCGGTGGTGAATTGCGCGATGCTGCCCACCAGCGTCGCTTCCTTGACGCTGCCCGGCCCGGCCTTGGTCTGGTCGATCCAGTTCTGCGCGTCGGCAATGCCCGAGCCTTCGGCGGTGGCGGTCAGCAGGCAGGAAAAGTTGGTTTCGGCCACCGGCACCAGCTCGTCGTATTTGAAATCCAGCGTGCCCATCAGCTCGGCCGTCATCATGGTCTGGTGGATATAGAGCAGGGTATAGCCGTCCGGGTCCGCATCGCGGCCCTGGCGAATGCCGATGGTGGCGGCGCCGCCGGGCACGTTGACGACGACCATCGGCTGTTCGAGAAGGTCCAGCTCCTCGATGCGCTGGATCACCAGGCGCGCCATCACGTCGCCCTGGCCACCGGCGGCAAAGGGCACGATCACCTTGATCGGCTTTTCCGGAAAGCCCTGGGCGGCGGCGCCCCCGGCCAATGCGACAGACAGGGCAAGCGCGGTTGCCGCGGTGGTAAAGAGACCTTTGGACATACGAATTTTCCTCCCTTGAGTATGTGTTGCTGTTGAGCTTAAGCGTTTGTTGATTTCCAATCCAATAACATATGACGCAGATACATAATTGTCTGGAATGAATCACCCGCCGGTCTGTGCCTTTTCGGCAGGTATCGACGCCACCGCCCTGCCCGCCGCGCGCGCGCAAGCCGTTGACAACGCCGGCCCGCCTCATCACCATGGCAAAACCTGTCACCGACCGGACTCTCACTGCGATCACCCGGTCCGCAACCCTGCGAGGATCACGCATGTCCTATGCCAAGGCCTCCGATCTTCTGCGCGTCGCCGATATGGCCATGGGCCGTTTCGACGGCATCTGCCTGCAGGACATCACGCGCGAATTCGCCTGCGATCACCGCACCGCACAGCGGATGATGCGCGCCTTCGAGGCGGTCTTTCCGCAGGTCGATATCGGCGAGGATTCCGACCGGCGCCGGCGCTGGCACATGCCGCGCAGCGATCCGCGCTGGCTTCAGGCGCAGGGCATCCGCGACAGCGAGCTGGCCGCGCTCGACATGGCGGCGAAACGCGCCGACCGCGACGGCGCACCGGACGAGGCACAGCGGCTGCGCGCGCTTCGCGACCGGCTGCTGGCGGCGATGCCCTCCAGCCAGGCAAGGCGCACCGAAGCCGACGCAGAGGCGCTGCTCGAGGCGCAGGGCTTTGCCTCGCGCCCCGGGCCGCGCGTGGTCAACGACCTGAAATTGCTGGGCGTTCTGACCGAGGCCCTGCGCGCGCCCTGGGAGTTGAAGGTCTCCTATCGCGGTGCCCGGGACGACAGCCCGAAGGAACGCCTCCTCGAGCCGCATGGCCTGCTGCTCGGCATCCGCCGCTACCTGGTGGCGCGCCCGGCGCAGGGCGATGGCCGGATGCGCCGCTTCCGCCTCGACCGGATCGAGACCGCGGCCATCACCCCGCGCAGCTTTGCCCGCGATCCCGGGTTCGACCTTGGCGCTTTCGCCGCCCGCGCCTTCGGGTCCTTCCATTCCGATGCGGAATACGGCCCGGTAGAGTGGCGCTTCACCCCCCAGGCCGCCGCGACCGCGCGACAGTTCATCTTCCACCCCGCGCAGGAGATGATCGACGAACCCGACGGCGCCCTGACCCTGCGCTTCGCCGCCTCCGGGCACATGGAAATGGCCTGGCATTTGTATCAATGGGGCGATCAGGTCGAAGTCATCGCGCCGGGGACCCTGCGGGAGATGGTGGACCGACACAGGCGCAATGACTTTCCCGCCTTGCCGTAAACCCGGGACATATTCTCCGTTCTTCTTCCATAATTTAGCCCGCTTTGGACAGTTGATAGGGCCAAACCAATGATCAACCTGAGCGGGAAAGCGGGCAACATATGAACCCATCCAAAAGCGGCGCCCGATCCGTCGCATGTCTTCCGGCGCGGCATCTTTCCAGCGACGGAGCACTGCCCCAAGACCACCAACATCTTCCCATGACAGCTTTTGTCGCCCCCATGCACAATTCTTGAACCATTGCGCAAACGCGCCGTCAAGAATCAGTTTCAGGAGTTGCCCGTGAC
>SBGD01000087.1 GCA_006226775.1 Paracoccaceae bacterium
AACCAGACCTGCGGGCTCGACCAGCCCGGCGCCTCGCCCGGGGCCAGTGCGGTGCGAAACAGCGTCCATTGCAGCCCGTATGCGGTGCCGTCGGGGGCTTCGAGGTTGGCCGTCAGGTACCACCATTCGATGCGGTAGTCGGGGTGCGGCCCGTGATCCGCGGGGAAGGTGAACGAAGGGTCGGGCGCTGGCGTGGCAAACCCCTCGGCATCGGTGCCGAGCCCGGCAAAGCCCTGGGCCAGGACCGGCACAGGCAAGAGGATGGCGAGGATCAGCCCCTTAGCGTTCATGGGAAAAGACCTTCAGCAATTGCGCCGGCGGCAGGCGCATCAGCCGCAGGCTCGGCCAGGCGGCGGCAAGCGTGGCGGCGACGGCGGCGTAGAGACCAAGGCGCAGGTAATCGAGCGGAAAGAGGAACATCGGCAGCTTCCAGCCGAAGGCCGCGACATTGACCACCGACAAGAGCACCCAGGCCAGCGCAAGGCCCAGCGGCACCGCGGCCAGAAAGACGCCGAGCGCCAGCGCCACCGCGCGGGCCAGTTCCATCCAGCCAAGGCGGCGCCGCGTGAGGCCCAGCGCCCAGACCGACGCCAGCTGCGGCACGCGCAGATCGGCGAGGGTCAGCAGGCTCATCAGGATGGCAAAGCCCGCCACGCCAAGCGTGAGCAGGTTGAGCGCCCCGGTGACCAGGAAGGTGCGCTCGAAGACCTCGAGCGATGCGCGCTTGAGCGCGGCCTGGTCGATCATGGCACTGTCCGGCAGGGGCAGCGCTGCGGCAATGCGCGCGCGCAGGGCGTCCGGATCGCCGGTGCGCGCGCCGTAGCGCAGCGCCGGGGTTTCGGGGAAATGCGCCTGAAACAGCGGCTCGGCCAGGATGATCTGTCCCTTCGGGTTGCCGTAGTCGCCGACGACACCGGCAATGGTCAGGCTGCGCTCCGGGCCAAGCGCGATCCTGTCGCCCGCCCAGAGGCCGGTCTGGCGGGCGAATTGTTCATTGACCACCACGGCCTCGCCCGCGGTGACCGCATCCCAGGGCGCGGGCTGGCTGGCCAGGAATTGCCAGCTCTCGCGGTAGGTCGGCCCGACGCGGACACCGAAGACCGACACCGGCAGGTCCGCCACCACCGCGGAAGTGGAATACAGCGGCAGGGTCTCGATCCCCGCGCCGCTGAGAAAGGCATCGAGGGCAAGGCTTTGCGTCCGGTCCTCGACTTCGATGTAAAGCTCGGGCGCGAGGCGCTGATCGAGAAACCCCTCGAAGGTGAGACGGAAGCTGGAAACCATGGTGGAGACGCCGATATTGGCCGCGATCGCCAGCAAAAGCGCCATGAGCGCGAGGCTGAGACCCGAAAGCTGCTGGCGGGTATCGGCCCAGAACCACGTCAGGATCGGCCCCGTGCTGCGCGCCTCGATCAGCGCCAGCGCCCGCCCAAGCAGGACCGGCAAGGCCAGCGCCGCACCGACGAGCATGCCCCCCAGAAGCGCGAAAGCCGCGAAGAGACCTTCGGCGAACAAGGCCAGACCACCGGCACCGAGCAGAAGGATCACGGCAGCGTAGCCCTGGCGGCGCAATTGCGTGGCGCCCGACATCGCCCAGGCGCGCGACTGGGCGCTGGCCAGGATCGGCATGGCGGCGATTTGCCAGAGCTTCTGCGTCAAGGCGGCGGCCATGCCGAGCACCGAAAGCGCCATGCCCGACAGCCACCAGTCGGCCCGCAGCGACAGCGTCCCCGAGACCTGCGCGCCGTAAAGCCCGCGCAGCGTGGCGGCGACATCCGGCAGCAGCATGGCGGCCAGCGCATATCCCATTGCAACGCCGATCGTGCCGCCGATCAGGGCGAGGGCCAGCATCTCGGCCGAGATCGCCAGGATGATGAGCCGCAGCGGCACGCCGAGGGCGCGCAGCGTGCGCACGACGCCGCGCCGCTGCTCGAAGGCAAGGCCGATGGTGCTGTAGACGATGAACAGCCCGACGACGAAGCTGAGCAGGCCGAAGGCGGTCAGGTTGAGGTGAAAGCTGTCGGTCAGTTGCGCGATATCGGCGGTCTGTTGCGCCGATTGCAGGCGCAGCATGGGGGCGACATCCTCCAGCGCCGGCCTGCCGCGCGGCTGATCCGGCAGGACCAGAAGGCGCGACAGGTCATCGGTGCCCAGAAGCCGCTGAACCACGCCGATATCGCCCACCGCCACACCCGGGGCGACCTGCGGCGTGACGGTGACGGCGGCGCGGTCCGCGAGGCGCCTGGCGGTCTCGGCCCGGGCAAAGAGCCCCGCCCCCGCGCCCGCCAATGCCCTGCCATCGGCGGCCCCGACCCCGCCGAACCCGGCGGGCGCGGTCACCGGGTCGAAGCCGATCAGCCGGACCCCCTCGAGGCGCGCGTCGATTATCGGCGTGACCTGCCACCCGGCGCGGCGCAGCGCGACATAGGTCTCCAGCGGGATCGCCCCGCCCGCGCGCGGCACAAGCTGGTCGTATTGCCCCTCGCCCAGCGTGGCGGCGGCGGCGTAGCTGGCGCGTGCCTCGCCGTTGATCGCCTGCACGCCCGACCAGAGCGCGGTTGCCAGCGCCATGCCGGTGAGCACCGCAAAGAGCTGCAGCCGGTTGCGCCGCCAATGCGACACCAGCGCGCCAAGGCAGGCGCCGATCACGTCAGCCGCCCGCCGCTGAGATGCAGGCGGCGCGCCATGGCGGCGGCCACCTTCTGTGAATGCGACACGACCATGAGGGCGGCCCCCGTCCGCTCCACCAGCGCCAGCATCTGCGCCATCACCTTGTCGGCGGTCTCCTCGTCGAGGTTGCCGGTCGGCTCGTCGGCCAGCAGCAGCCGGGGGCGTGCGGCAAGGGCCCGGGCAATCGCCACCCGCTGCTGCTGTCCGCCGGACAGCGCCTCGGGGTATTTGCCAAGCTGATCGCCCAGCCCGAAGGCCGCGATGATGGTCTCGGTCAGATCCGGGTCGAGCCGATCGGCGAGGCGGGCGTGAAAGGTGATATTGGCCGCGACGCTGAGCGAGGGGATCAGGTTGAACTGCTGGAACACCAGCGCAATGTCCCGGCGCCGCATTTCGGCGCGCGCCCGGTCGTCGAGCCCCTCGATGGCCCTCCCGAGGAACCGCACGCTACCCGCATCGGCCGGCTCCAGCCCGGCGGCGATGTGCAAAAGCGTGCTCTTGCCACTACCTGACTCGCCGGTCAGGGCCAGCGTGTCGCCGGCCTTCAGCCCGAAGCTGACGCCGCGCAGCACCGGCACGCGGGTTCCCCCGTCGTCGAAGGCTTTCTCGACCGCGTCACATTCCAGCAGCATTCGCGTCTCCTTTGCCCACCGACTTAACAGGGTGCTGAAATAGTCCCGCCTCGACAAGGATTTGAGAACGTGATTCACCCTCGGCACGGAAACGGCGGGGGTGAGGATGCGCGGTG
>SBGD01000063.1 GCA_006226775.1 Paracoccaceae bacterium
TCCCCCGCCCCTCGGCCATTTCCCCGCAACAGCCCCCTCCCCAGCGCCCCCTGCTCTTCATCTTGCCGATAAACTCCGGGGGGTCTGGGGGGCTGGCCCCCCAGCCGGTCGACCTGCGCAGGCACGGCGAAACCAAAGCGCCCCCAGATGACGCCGATCCCGGCCCTCCGTCATCGGAAACGGTGCCCCCGCTCAGGACCGCCGGTCGAGCCGATAGACGCGCCGCGCCGTGTCGGAGAAGATCGCGCGCAGCACCGGTGCCGGTTGATCGCCCAGCACCTCGCGCAGCTGCTCGAACTGGCGGGACAGCGGGCAATTGACGCTCTCGACCGGCAGGTTGGAGCCGTAGAGAACACGCTCCGGCCCCAGGCAGGCCAGAAGATGCGCGACATGGGGTTTCAGCACAGCAGCCCGCCAGCCCCGGTCGACGGTCCAGAGCCCCGACAGTTTCACACAGACGTTCGGCACGGCGCCGAGGGCGCCGAGTCCCGCGCGCCAGGCATCCGCGTTGCCGGGAGTATCGGGCTCGAGGGTTGCGAAATGGTTGAGAACGATGCTCAGGCCGGGATGCGCCAGGGCCAGGTCGCGCACCTCGGGCAGTTGCGCGGGAACGACGACACATTCGAGGCACAGGCGGTTTTCCTCCAGAAGCGGCAGGAGGGCGCGAAACCGCTCTTCGGCCAGCACGCCGGGCCTGTCCGCCACGCGCCAGCGTCCGGCCACGTCCCAGGCCACCGGCGTGCGGATGCCGCGCAGCGCCGGATAGGCCAGGTGCCCGGCGATCTGCGCCCTTGCATCGGCGGCGCAGAGATCGACCTCGGCGACGATGGCATGGGGCCAGCCGGTGGTGTCGGCGAGATGCTGCAGCCAGCGGGTTTCCTCGACCGGATCGGCGGCGCCGCAATTGGCCTGCACATGCACGCTCGCGGTCAGCGGCAGCGCGCCGAACGCCGCCAGGTGATCCGCCGGCAGGTAATTGCGGCGGATCGCGGACTTGTCGCCGAAGCGCGCGGGCGGCGCCTCGGGCGCGAGCCAGCGATAGGGAAAGCGCGCGAGATCCCAGAAGTGGTGATGCCCGTCGACCAGCGCGATCCCGTCCAGCCAGCCCGCCATGCTCAGTAGGTCGCCCGGCCGCCCGACAGGTCGAAGACCGAGGCGGTGGTGAAGCTGTTCTCG
Organism: Paracoccaceae bacterium; assembly: GCA_006226775.1. Lineage (GTDB taxonomy): Bacteria > Pseudomonadota > Alphaproteobacteria > Rhodobacterales > Rhodobacteraceae > Marinovum. The sequence continues at coordinate 1,177 of SBGD01000063.1, forward strand.
GGCGAACAGAGCCAGGCGATCATCGCCGCCGCCTCGTCGAGTTCCAGGAACCGCCCGCGGGGGATTTTCGACAGCATGTAGTCGATGTGCTCCTGCTTCATCTGGTCGAAGATCCGGGTGCGCGCCGCGGCGGGGGTCACGCAGTTCACCGCGATGTCCTTGTCCGCCAACTCCTTGCCCAGCGATTTGGTCAGCCCGATGACGCCGGCCTTCGACGCGGAATAGGCGCTGGCATTGGGGTTGCCCTCCTTGCCCGCGACCGAGGCGATATTGACGATGCGGCCATAGCCCTGGCGCGTCATCGTCGGCACCACGACGCGGTTGACGTGAAAGGTGCCCAGCAGGTTGATCTCGGTGATGGCGCGGAATTCCTCGACCGGGTAGTCGGCCAGCGGGCCGTTCGATCCGGCGATGCCGGCGGAATTCACGAGGATATCGGCGCGCCCGGTCTGCTCCAGCGTGGCCTGCATCGCGGCCTCGACGCTGGCCCAGTCCGCGACATCGACCGCGCAGGCAAAGGCGCCGCCGCCGATCTCCTGCGCGGCTTCGTCGGCCAGCGCCTTGTCGCGGTCCCACAGCGCAAGGCGGGCGCCGCCCTTGGCAAGGCGGTTGGCGACGGCGCGGCCAATGCCCTGGGCGCCCCCTGTGACGATGGCGGTCTGGTTGTCGAACTGGGTCATTCTGCGGCTGCCTTTTCGGATGGGTTGATGATCTGTTCCGCCCCGCCGGACTTGCCGGAGGTGACGATGGCGTGAAGCGCTTCGACGGCGCGGGCGCCGACATGGCCGGGACTTTCGTTGTGCCCCTGCCCCAGCGCAATGTCGACCAGCCGATGCGCCGGGCCTTCGCAACTGTAGGTCCAGGCATCGGCGGGCACCTCGGCCACGCGACCCGCGCCGCCGGGCAGTTTCAGCACCAGCCGCTGGGTCTCGATATCCAGCAGCACCGAGCCGTGGCTGCCGTAGATCCGCAGGTCGACCTCGAAGCCGTGGCCCTGCGGCACGCCGCAACTGCCCGAGAAGACGCCCGTCGCGCCATTGGCAAAGCGCACGGCGGCGGCGTCATGCAGGTCGATCGTCGAAGGCGCCTCGAAAAGCATCGCGCGCACCGCGGCACAGCGCAGGTCGGTCAGCCAGAACAGGATGCCGAGCGCGTGCGAGAGCTGCCCGTAGGCATAGCCGCCGCCCTGGTCGGGCGCCTCCCAGGTGCTGCGCTCGGGCTGGATGGCGACATGGCGCCAGTTGGCCAGTTCTCCGCCGGAAAAGATCGACCGGGTGAAGGACGCCATGTGACAGACCACATGCTCGATCTCGCCGATTTCGCCGATCATCCCGCGCATCTCGTCCAGCCCGGGCTTGTAGTTCCAGCCGTAGGCCACCAGCAATTCGCGGTCGGCGCGGCGGGCCACATCGACCAGGTCCCAGGCCTCGCCCGGATCAAGGCACATCGGCTTTTCCACCAACACATGACAGCCCTTTTCGAGGAAGGCCCTGGCCTGTTCGTAATGCAGGTTGTGCGGCGAGGAGATCACCGCGATGTCGATGTCGCGCTCGAGCACCTCGCGCCAGTCCTCGGTGGCGAAGGCAAAGCCGAATTCGTCGCGGATCAGGTCCAGTTCCTTGCGGCCGAGGCGGCAGACCGAGTCCAGAACCACTTCGGGGCGGCTGGCCAGCACGGGGATGTGCATCCGATAGGCGAAATGCCCGGCGCCGATGATCGCCGCCTTCACGGCATCCTTGGGGTGGGTCATGTGCTTTCCCTGATTTGAAGGTGATAGCCGAGGTCATGAGTGCGCGGGATGTCGGTGACACCCTCGAGCCGCGCCATCACCAGTTCGGCGGAGGTCTCGCCAATGGCGCGGCCCTTGATCTGGACGGTGGTCATCGGCACCGGCAGGATTGCCGAGAGGCTGAGATCGCCGAAGCCGGCAATCGCCACCTCGCCCGGCACGTCGATGCCATTCGACAGGCACCACATCATCGCGCCATGGGCGGGCAGTTCCGCCAGAAAGAAGATCGCGTCGGGCGGGTTCTTGCGCGCCATGAGCTTGGGGAGCAGCGCGACGCCGCCCTCCAGCGTGGCGGGGTTGTCGAACTCGACGATGGTATCGGCATCGACGCTGCGCCCGGCGGCGCGCATGGCGTCGATGAAGCCGCGCGTCCGGTCCTCGGCCTGGTCGTTATGGGCCGCGGCGCCGCCGACCATGACGATATTGTCGTAGCCGCGCCCGATCAGGTAGCGGGTCATGTCCACCGCGGCGGCGTAGTTGTCGAACCCCACCGCGCAATCCATCACGCGGTCGCGCAGGTTCCAGGCCTCGACCACCGGGCCGGCGAACTTGCCCAACAGCTTGCGCGTGGTCTCGGTATGGGAAAAGCCGGTGACGATGATCGCATCGGCCTGCCGCGCGATGAAGGTGCGCACCGCCTCCTCTTCCTTTTGTGGCGACCAGTCGCTGACCGCGAGCAGCATCTGCTGCTTGCGCGGCTCCAGCACATGGCTGACGCCCTGGGCGAAATCGGCAAAGAGCGAGCTGGCCAGGATCGGCACCACGACCCCGATCATGTCCGAGCGTTGCGACACCAGCGAGCGCGCGGTGAGATTGGGAATATAGCCGATCTCGTCTATCGTGCGCTGGATCTTCGCGCGGGTGTCGGCATGCACGGTCTCGGGCTGGCGCAGCGCGCGCGACACGGTGATCAGCGACAGGCCCGAGGCCTTCGAGACGTCCTTGAGCGTCACCTTCCTGTTGTCGCCTTGCGCCATTCACGGCCTCCCTTTCGGCATCCTGCCCCTGCATCCGCCCCGACCCTGCGCGAGAGTGGCGGCGAAGGCAATGCTGCAAAATTTCCATTGACATACGAATATCATTGGCTCTAACTTCCGTCAACAGTGAATGACATACGAATATCATCGCAGTTCCCGCGTCGCGGGCCATCAGAGAGGGAGGACAAGATGTCAAATTCAATCAGCCGCCGCAGGTTTCTGGGCACCACAGCCGCCGCCGCGGGCGCCGCGGCGTTTCTGCCCGGCGGCGCGCGCGCCGCATCGGGCGAGATCTCGGTCTGGAAGTTCGGCGGCACGCCGCAGGAGGTCGAGCAATGGGCGCTGCGCAATGACGCCTTCACCGCGGCCCACCCGGACGTTGGCCTGAACTACTCCTATTTCAACGGCCAGATCCGCCGGCAGAAGATCCTCGCGGGCTTCCAGACCAACCGCCTTGCCGACGTGATCATCGCCTTCGGCCAGGACATCCCGGAATTCGCCGGTTTCGGCATGCTGCAGCCGCTCGACGACATCGCCGGCGACAAGCTGGCGGGCTGGAAGGACCGCATCGTGCCCGAGGTCTACGAATCGGGGATGCACGATGGCAAGCTCTACGCCCTGCCCACCTATGTCGACATGGCGAGCTTCCTCGCCATCAACCTCGACGCGCTGGAAGAGGCCGGGTTCGACCGCCCGCCCGAGACCTGGGCCGAGGTGCGCGAATACGCCAAGGCCATGACCAGGCCCGACCGCCCCGGCATCGCCTTTCCGGCCACCACCGCGCCGGTCGACATCAATATCTTCGAGGGCCTCGCCTATGCCAACGGCGGCCGCGTCTTCGACGAGGAGACCGGCAAGGTCACGCTGAACGACAAGGGCGTCGTCGATGCGCTGCAATTCTATGTCGACCTGATCAAGGACGGCTCCACCCCCGCCGCCACCTCGCTGACCGAGACCTTCTTCCGCGACACCGCGCAGCTTTTCGGCCAGGGCCGTTCGGCCATGTGGATCGGGCTGTCCTGGCTCAACACGCCCTGGGGCGTGAACGAGGATGTGCGCTGGACCGGCGTGCCATTCCCGCGCCCGGATGCGCCCTCGGGCAGCTATGAACCGGTCAGCGCGATCATGGACGGCACCGCCATGCTGATGGTCTCGTCGCGGTCGAAGAACCCGGAAGCCGCTGTTGAATACCTCGATTTCTGGTCGCAGAACGAACAGCTCGAAATCTGGGGCGGCCAGCCCGAGATTGCGCGCATTCCGGCGGGCAAGGCGGCCTGGGACAATCCCGAACTGGCGGAAGCCTGGCCGAACTGGGTCAAGTCCTACGAGGCGGGCAAGCTCTTTGCCGGCGCCGCGCCGATGCCGCGTTTCATCGGGGTTTCGGCCATCGAATCCGCGCTCGGCACCGCGATCCAGCAGGCCGTGCTGGGGCAGAAGACCCCGCAAGAGGCGCTGGACGAGGCCACCACCGGCGCACAGACGCAGATCGACCTGATCCGCGGCTGATCCCGCCCCAACTGACCCGAAAAGGAGGGCCTGACGATGCTGCGAAGCGATCGATTCCTGGCGTATGCCCTGATCCTGCCCGTGGTGGCCGCCGTCGTGGCGTTCGTCGTCGGGCCCACTTACAACGTGGCCACGCTCAGCCTCACCCAGGTGGTGATGGGGCAAGAGCGCGGCTTTGGCACCCTTGGCAACTTCAAGGCGCTGGCGGCCGATCCGGTCTTCGGCCTGGTGCTGAAAAACACTGCCATCTGGATCCTCGGCGGCACGGTGCTCTGTGTCTCCGTCGGTCTGGCGGTCGGCACTTTCCTTGCCATCGACTCGCGCCTGACCGGCTGGCTACGCGCGCTGATCTTGCTGCCTTGGGTGCTGCCGGATGTCGTCACCGCGATGGCGTGGAAATGGATGCTGCACGGTCAGGTCGGCATCATCGGCCAGACCCTGCAACAGACCGGGCTGACGGAAGGCACCATCTCCTTCATGGGCGATCCGGATCTGGTGATGTGGATGCTGGTGGTGGTGCTGATCTGGCGCAAGATGCCGCTGGTGGCGCTGATCCTCTGTGCCGCGATCCGCGCCGTGCCGGACGACCAGGTCGAGGCCGCGCGCATGGACGGCGCCAATGCCGTCGAGCGGTTCCGCTTCGTCACCCTGCCCAATATCGCCTTTTCGCTGACCGCGGTGACCGTGATCTCGATGATCTGGATCACCGCCGAGTTCGCCCTGCCCTGGATCATGACCGGCGGCGGCCCGGCCAACGCCAGCCAGATCATGGCGACCTACATCTATCAGCAGAGCTTCGAGTTCTTCAACTGGGGCGTCGCCTCGGCCATGTCGGTGATCAACCTCGCCATGCTGGTCTCGATCGTCGCGCTCTACCTCTACATCAACCGCCGGTCCTGGGCCTCGGAGGCGTCGAAATGAACGAACAACCCCGCACCCTTTACTGGATCTTCCTGAGCCTCGTGGGCCTCGTGATCTCGCTCTACGTGCTTTTCCCAGTCTTCTGGCTGTTCCTCGCGTCGTTCAAGACGCAAGCGGAACTGGCACAACTGCCGATCAGCTTCTGGCCCGAGGCCCCCACCTTCGACGCCTACAAGGCGCTGTTCTCGCCCACCCACCAGAAGGGGCAATTGCTCGACTGGCCGCAACTGATCGGCAACAGCTTCTTCATTGCCGTCAGCTCGACCATCATCGTCTTGGTCTTCGGCACGCTGGCGGGCTACGCCTTCTCGCGGCTGAATTTTCCGGGCCGGGACCTGATCCTCGGCGGGCTCTTGATCAGCCGGATGTTCCAGGGCGCGGCACTCTTGTTGCCGACCTACCGGCTGATGTCGATGATCGGCCTGCAGGACAGTCTGATCGGCCTGGTGCTGCTCTACTCCGCCTTCGGCCTGCCCTTCGCCACATGGATCATTGCCTCGAGCTTGCGCGAAATCCCCCGCGAGTTGGAGGAAAGCGCGATGATCGACGGCGCGAGCCGGTTGCAGAGCATGGTCATGGTGGTGCTGCCGCTGGCCACGCCGGCGCTGATCACCGCCGCCATGTGGCACTTCGTCGGCGCCTGGTCGGAGTTCGCCTTTGCCTCGATCCTGCTGGAATCCAACGACCACAAGACCGTGACCATCGGGTTGGCCAGCTTTGTCGAGCTCTTCACGCTGGAATTCCAGTACGTCGGCGCCGCCGCCACCATCGTGGCCCTGCCGATCATGCTGATCTTCCTCTTCGGCCAGCGCTACTTCACCCGGGGCCTTCTGGCCGGGGCGGTGAAGGGATGAAGATCACTTCGGTCAGCGCGCGGGCGGTGGACTGCGGCTTCAACGCGCAGAAGCTGCAGACCTCCCGCGTCGCCTCGCCCATGTCGCGCTTTGCCCGCTTTGCCGAGCAACGGGCAAGCTGGATGTGGCCCACCAAGAAGGTCTTCGTCCGGGCCGAGGGCGAGGACGGCACCATCGGCTGGGGCTGCACCAACGGCGGCGAGATCGTCGAGATGGTGGTCAATGCGCATCTGGCGCGGCTGCTGGTGGGCGAGGATTTCGCTGACTTGGCAATGTTCAACGAGATGATGACGGCGGCGCTGTTGCCCAACGACCGCTCGGGCTTTGCCATGATGGCGGTGGCCGGCATCGACATCGCGCTTTGGGATCTGACAGCCAAGGCGAGGGGTGTGCCCCTTGTCGAGGGTCTCGGCGGCGCGGGGGGCGAGACGCTCCCCGTCTATATCACCACCCCGCGCCCCGAGGCATTTTCCGGTGGCCGCTGGCCCGGGCTGAAAGCCGCCGCCCCTTTTGGGCCGGAGGCCGGTGAGGAGGGACTGGAGGCCAATGTCGCCCTGATGCGCCGCTTTGCCGAGGCCGCGGGGCCGGATGTGCCGATCATGATCGATGCCTTCCTCGCCTGGGACGCCGATTACACCCTGCGCTTTGCCGAGGCCTGCAAAGGTCTGCCGATCAGCTGGATCGAGGATCCGATCCACCCGCAGGACATCGAGGGCCTGCAGAAGATCCGCCGCGAGATGGACGCGGGCATCGCCCTCGCGCTCGGCAACTTCGCCTTCTCGCGCGCCGATTGCGCCGACCTTCTGCGCTCTGGCGTGGTGGGCGTGCTGCAACCGGATGTGGCCTGGGCTGGCGGCATCACCGAAACACGGCGCATCCTCGCCATGGCCGAAGAGGCCGCGACTCCGGTGATCCTGCACAACACCTGCGAACAGCCCTGGGCACTGGCGCTGGCCGCTGCCTGTCAGGCCGATGCGCTGGTCGAATGCGTCGACCGGGGCGAGACCTCGCCGCTTTACGAACTCATGGGGCCGCGCCCCGACATCAAGGGCGGCAGCGTGGCCGTTCCGCTTGACCCGGAGGGCAACCGCCCGCCGCAGATCGCGCTGAAGGCATTCGAGCCCGGCGCAAACCACACCAAGGGAGGTTAACCGATGGGATCCGTCGCACTCAGAAACATCCGCAAATCCTATGGCGCCGTCGAGGTGCTGCACGGCATCGACCTCGACATCCAGGACGGCGAATTCACCGTGCTGGTCGGCCCCTCGGGCTGTGGCAAGTCCACCCTGCTGCGCTCGATCGCCGGGCTGGAGACGATCAGCGGCGGTGACATCGCCATCGACGATGCGGTGATCAACACGCTGGTCCCCAAGGACCGCGACATCGCCATGGTGTTCCAGAACTACGCGCTCTACCCGCATATGACCGTGGCGAAAAACATGGGGTTTTCCCTGCGTCTGGCCAGGCAATCCCAGGCCGAGATCGACCGCAAGGTGAAGGCCGCTGCCGAGATCCTCGACCTGACCGCCCTGCTCGACCGCTACCCCCGCCAGCTCTCCGGCGGTCAGCGCCAGCGCGTCGCCATGGGCCGCGCCATCGTGCGCGATCCCAAGGTGTTCCTGTTTGACGAGCCGCTGTCCAATCTGGATGCCAAGCTGCGGGTGCAGATGCGTTCGGAAATCAAGGAGTTGCACCAGCGGCTCAAGACCACGACCATCTATGTCACCCACGACCAGATCGAAGCCATGACCATGGCCGACAAGATCGTCGTCATGCGCGGCGGCCATGTCGAACAGATCGGCACCCCGCTCGAGCTTTACGACACCCCGGCCAGCGTCTTTGTCGCCGGGTTCATCGGCTCGCCGTCGATGAACTTCGTGGCCGCCAGCGCCGAGGGCGGCATGCTGCGCATCGCCTCGGGCGAGGTGCTGGGGCCGGTGACGGGTGATGTCTCATCTGGCCGCGAGGTGATCGCCGGGTTCCGCCCCGAGGACATTCGCCTGTCGGATACCGGCATCGGCGCCCGTGTCGCGCTGATCGAACCCACCGGCGCCGAGACGCAACTGACCCTGCGCACCGGCGATGCCTCGATCATCATGACCACGCGGGACCGGATCACCCAGTCCGTGGGCGACACCGTTCATTTCAGCGTCCCGGCGGACAAGCTGCATTGCTTCGATGCCGCCTCGGAGCTGAGCCTCACCAACCGGACCCGCCCGCAATGAAGATCTCCGACGTTCGCGTGATCCGCTTTCGCACCCATGCCGACCGCTGGGACATCGGCCATGCCCGGTTGAAACCGCGCGCCGAGGTGCATCAGACCGTGACCTGCATCGACACCGATGCGGGGCTGACGGGCTATTTCTTCGGCGGCGGCAAGCACGGCGACCAGGACGGCATGGGCCCGGACGAACAGCGGCTGATCGAAGGCCCGGTGCGCGAGATGATCCTCGGCGCCGATCCCTTTGACCGCGAGTTGATCTGGAAATGGATGTGGGTCCGCAATATCCCCGAGGTGGCGCAAAGCGTCATCGACTGCGCGCTCTGGGACCTGGCGGGGCGTGCCGCCGACCTGCCGGTCTACAAGCTGATGGGCGGCGCGCGCGACAAGGTGCCGGCCTATGCCTCGACCTATCCCAACATCGGTCAGCCGCAGGTCTATGCCGAGCATGCGCTGGACTGTCAGGCGCAGGGCTACCGCGCCTACAAGATCCACCCGCATTACTTCTGGAACCCCGACACCGGGCTGCCCACCAATGGCCGCCCGTCGAACATCCGCGCCGATATCGAGACCATCAACCTGGTGCGCGAGGCGGTGGGGCCGGAGATGGTGCTGATGTACGATGTCTGGGGCACCTATCACACCATCGAAGAGACCATCAAAGTCGGCCGCGAGCTGGAAAAGCTCGATTTCACCTGGTTCGAACACCCGATGCCGGAATACCGGGTCGAGAGCTATCGCCGCCTCTGCCGCGAGCTTTCCATTCCGATCCTTGCGCCCGAGATCGCCGCGGGCGGCGTCTTCACCCGCGCCGAGTGGATATTGCAGGGCGCCTCGGACATGAGCCGCATGGACATCCGCCGCGGTGGCGTCACCGGCTGCCGCAAGACCGCCGTCGTCTGCGAAGCCTTCGGCCAGCGCTGCGAGATCCACATGGCGGGCTGGGGCAACCTTCAGGTCATGGGCGCGACCTCGGAAGACACCAGCGAATGGTATGAAAAGGGCCTTCTGGCCCCCGGCGTCGACTATGACGCGCCGCACCCCTACCTCAAGCGCAATTGCGACCCGATGGACGCCGAAGGCCATGTCGCCCTGCCGCAGGCCCCCGGCCTCGGCTACCAGCCGATCTGGGACTACATCGACGCCAACAGGATCGCGGCATGACGCTTTATCGCCGCGCCTGGACCATGGAACTCAACGACGGCGCCGAAGCGGCCTATGAGGCGGCGCATGCCGCGATCTGGCCCGAACTCCGGGCGCAGATGGCCGAGAGCGGCATCCTGCGCTTCTTCCTCTACCGCTCGGGCACCACGATCTTTGCCTTCCAGGAGCGCAACCGCCCCTTTCCTTCGTCAAACCACGCCACCCCCTCCGGCCTCACCGCCCGCTGGTGGCGCGAGATGGCGCCCCTGATGCGCACCGAAGGCCCGGACCACCGACCGATCCACACAGACCTGCGCGAGGTTTTCGCGCTGGACGCCACCACGGAGACCACACCATGACAGGCATTACCGGCATCGTGCCGATCCTGCTGACCCCCTTTCGCGCCGACTTGGGCATCGACTACGCAAGCCTGCGGCTCGAGGTCGAGGCGACGCTGGCCACCGGCGTGCACGGCATCGGCATCGCCATCGGCAGCGAGATCTTCAAGCTCACCCCGCGCGAGCGCCGCGAGATGCTGCGCGCCGTGGTCGACCAGGTCGAGGGCCGGGTGCCGGTGATCATGAACACCTCGGCGCCGGGCACCGCGCCCGCGGTCGAACTGGCGGTCGAGGCCGCCGAGGCCGGCGCCGCGCGGCTGATGATCTGGCCGCCGGATTTCTTCGCGCTGGGCCCCGACGCGGTGATCGACCACCTGGCGCAGATCGCCGAGGCGGCGCCCCTGCCGATCATCCTGCAGGACGTGCCCCAAGCGCCGATCTCGCCCGCGCTGGCGCTGCGCATCGCGCGAGCCGTGCCGCAGGTCGACACCATCAAGGTCGAGACCAACCCTACCGTCGCCCAGGTCGGCGCGATGGTCGCGGCGGTGGGCGACAGGCTGACCGTTCTGGGCGGCGCGGGCGGCGGCACGCTGGTCGAGGAATACCGCCGCGGCGCGCGTGGCACCATGCCGTTCGCCAGCCAGGCCGCCGAGTTCATGCAGGTCTGGCAGGCGCTGGAGGCGGGCGACGAGGCCCGCGCGGCGGCACTGGTCGAGACCCGGATCCTGCCGGTCAGCCGCCTCGGGTTTCAGTCCGGCGACCTGTTCTACCACGTCCACAAGGCGCTGCTCTGCCAGGCGGGCATCTTCCGCCACGCGCGGGTGCGCCCGCCCACCGCCACGCCCGACGCCATCACGCAGACCGAGCTTTCGCGCCTGCTGGCGCGGATCAAGACACCCGACACGAAACTGAAGAAACCCGCATGAAACTTCTCCGCCTTGGCCCCATCGGCGCGGAACGCCCCGCCCTGCTTCACAGCGACGGCAGCTACCGCGATCTGTCCTCCGTGGTGCCCGACATTGCCGGCGCCGCGCTGACCGCCGAAGGGCTGGACAAGCTGCGCGCCGTCGATCCTGCGACCCTGCCGGAAGTGGATGCCGCCACCCGCATCGGCGCCTGCGTCGGTCAGGTCGGCAAGTTCATCTGCATCGGCCTCAACTACGCCGACCACGCCGAGGAAAGCGGCATGGAAGTGCCCGCGGAGCCGGTGATCTTCATGAAGGCCACCTCGGCGATCTGCGGCCCGAACGACGATGTCGTCCTGCCGCAAGGCACCGAAAAAGGCGACTGGGAGGTCGAGCTGGGCGTCGTCATCGGCACGCCCGCCAAAAACGTCCCGGAGGCCGAGGCGCTGGCGCATGTGGCGGGCTATTGCGTGATCAACGATGTCTCGGAACGCGCGTTTCAGCTGGAACACGGCGGGCAATGGGTCAAGGGCAAGTCGGCCGATACCTTCGGCCCGACCGGCCCCTGGCTGGTGACGCGCGACGAGGTGGCCGACCCTGGAAACCTCTCGATGTGGCTCGAGGTGAACGGCGAAAAGGTGCAGGACGGCTCGACGAAAACCATGGTCTTCGGCGTGGCGCATGTGGTGTCCTACCTGTCGCGCTACATGTCGCTGCAACCCGGAGACATCATCTCGACCGGCACGCCTCCGGGCGTCGGGCTGGGGATGACGCCGCCGCGGTTCCTGAAAGCGGGCGACGAGATGCGCCTTTCGATCGAAGGGCTGGGCGAACAGCACCAGCAGGTGCGGCAGGGCTGAGCCCTCTTTTGCCGCAAACGAGGACAACAAGGGCCGGCAGATGCGCCGGCCCTTCTGTCGTCGAAGCAAAGGGGCGTAGCGCTCAGCCCAGGTCCCAGACCCGGATCACCTCGCCCCCCTCGCGTATCAGCGCCAGATCCTGCGCCGAGGGCAGTGCAGTCGGAACCTCCGGCGGTGTCTCCCCGGCCTCAAGGCGCCCGGCATGGACCCAGGCGCCGAAGGCCCATTCCCCCGGCGCCAGCGCGCAGGTCAGTTGCGGCACCCAGGTGCGCGGGGCGATCAGGTTGGTATTGGGCTCCGGCGCGATCACCCTCGGGGTCCGCGCCATGGCCCCCGGCAGCGGCGCCGGCACATCGGCAATCGCGGTCACGTCCTGCGCCGTCACCATCCGCGCCAGCGTGGGCGTCAGCTCGGGCGTCAGCGCCGGGCCGGGCGTGGGATCGTCGCGGCGCACCGCGAAGCCGCCCTCGACGGTGCGCACAGCGCGCCCGGTGACGATGCGGTGGATCCGCAGGTGCCAGGGCGCGCGCGCCAGAAGCCAGGTTTCCACCTCGACCTCGGGCATCGGCGACCAGGCGGAATAGAGCCAATCCGGCCCGATCCGCGCCATGTCCTCGCGGCAGCGCACCATGGCCAGCTCGCCGTCCTCGGAAAAGGCCAGCATGTTGTCGAACGGCCCGTTGTCGAAGGCGCGGCCTTCGGTCTCGACGCTGAAGCCGTAGCGGGTGGCATAGGCGAACTTGTTGTACTTCTCGGCCGTGCGCCCGAAGGTCGGCGATTGCTGCCCGCCGGCCAGCACCGTCACGTCGCCGCGGTCCTCGAACTTCACCATGCCCGGCTCGGGCAGGCTGATGACCTGCGGGCGCGGGCGGGGCGCGGCTTCCTCGGTGGACCAGAACGGGTGGTCCTCGGGCAGGGCCAGCGGCGCGAAGGCCTTCATCGCCCAATAGGGCGAGCCGGGGGAATTGTAACGCTCGGCCATCGTGAGCTGCGGATAGCCGTAGCCGATGCTCAGCACGCCGCGCGGATCGGCGATCGGCCTGTCGGCCCACCAGCGCAGGTTGCGCGCCCAGAACCCGCGGATCTCGGCCCAGGGCAGCGCCTCTTCGCCGGCCAGCGCCAGCGTGCCCCAGAACCCCGCGTGCGCAAAGCGATAGGTCAGCGAGCGGCCATAGGGCAGCGCGGCCCCATCGGCGGCGTACCAATGGGCGATCTGCGGCGCGAATTCGCGCGCCCGGGCGCGCAAGCGCTCGCGGCGGGCGCTGTCGGCCTCGGGGCCCAGTTGCGCATAGATCAGCCCGTAGAAATGCATCGCGAAGGGGATGTAGTGATCGGCCTGCCGCTTGGCGCCGTCGCGATACCAGCCATTGCCCATGTCCCAGCTTTCCAGCCGGTCGAGGTTGGCCTCGATGATCGACAGATCATGCGCGACGCCCACCCGGGTCAGCCCCAGCGAGACCAGCACATGAAAGAAGTTCCAGTTGTTGGGCGCGGGCGTCTGCTGCAGCGAATTGAGCAGCCAGTCGCGCAGGCAGGCGCGGCCGCGCGCGCTCATCCCCTCCCAGAAGACCTCGGGCGCCAGCGCCAGCGCATAGCCGATGGCGGCGCTTTCGACCATGCGCTGATCGCGGTCGGTCACTGGCCCCCAATACTCGGGATGGTCCGGGTCGGCGCCGTTTTCCAGCCCGGTGACGAACTTGTGGGTCTCGTCGAAGGTCCCGCCCCCGGCCAGGAGCGGCGCGAGCCCCCAGAAGGGCCGCACCAGCCCTTCCAGGTCGGCGGCGGCGGCGTGGAAATGCGCGCCGGTTTGCCCGAGGGTCACACGGGCGCAGCCCGGCGAGAAGGCCCCGAGCAAGGGCGCGCAGAGATCGGCCACCGCGCGTTGCGCATCGGCGCGACTGGCAAAGCGGTTGCCCGCCATGGGGGTGCTGTTTGTCATGTCCAAGGATCCTTTGTCAGGCCACCAGAGTCAGGCCACCAGATGCCGCTTGCGCGGGTCGGGGATCGGCACCGCGGCAATCAGCCGTTGCGTATAAGGGTCCTGCGGCGCGTCGCAGATCTGCAGCGCGGTGCCGGTCTCGACCACGCGGCCCCGGTGCATCACCGCCACCCGGTCGCAGAAATAGCGCACCACGCCGATGTCATGGGCGATGAACAGGATCGCGAGGTCCAACTCGTCGCGCAGCGCGAGCAGCAGGTCGAGGATCTGCGCGCGGATCGAGCCATCAAGCGCCGAGGTCGCCTCGTCGGCGATGATCACCCGCGGATCGAGCGCGATGGCGCGCGCGATGCCGATGCGCTGGCGCTGGCCGCCGGAGAAGGCATGCGGGTAGCGCTCCATGGCGCTGGCGGGCAGGCCGACGCGTTCGAGCAATTCGCCGACCCGCTTGCGCAGCGCCGCGCCCTTGAGCAGACCGCCCACCAGCAGCGGCTCGCCGATGATCTGCTCGACCGTCATGCGGGGGTTGAGCGAGCCGTAGGGGTCCTGGAAGATCATCCGCATCTCGCGGTAGACCTGCCCGTCGCGGAAGCTGGCCTTGTCGGTCAGGTCGCGGGTGCCGCCGTCGCGGCTGTGATAGAGGGCCGTGCCCTCCTGCGGCTGGAAGCGGCCCATGAGCACCCGCGCCAGCGTGGTCTTGCCCGAGCCGGATTCGCCGACGATGCCGAGGATCTCGCCGCGCTTGAGCGCGATGGAAACATCGTCCAGCGCCTGCACGCCGACCTTGCGCTTTTTCAGCAGCTTCTTCTTGGACGGAAAGGCCAGCGACAGGCCGCGCGTCTCGATCAGCACCTCGTCGGAGGCCGGGGCGATGCGCCCGTGCGGCGCCTCGTCCAGCCCCAGCGCGGCCTTGAGCAGCTTTTTCGTATAGGCATGGGTCGGCGCGTGAAAGACCTGGTCGACCGGGCCGGTCTCGACCACCGCGCCATGCAGCATGACGACCACCTGGTCGGCGATCTCGGCCACCACGCCCATGTCATGGGTGATGAACATCACCGCCATGTCGCGGGTGTCCTGCAAGCCTTTCAACAGCTTGAGGATCTCCGCCTGGGTGGTGACGTCCAGCGCCGTGGTCGGCTCGTCGGCGATCAGGATGTCGGGCTCGCAGCCCAAGGCCATGGCGATCATCGCGCGCTGCCGCATGCCGCCGGAATACTCGAAGGGGTACTTGTCGATCGCCTCTTCGGGGTTGGCGATCTGCACCGCGCGCAGGGCCTCGATGGCCTTGGCACGCGCCCCGGCGGCATCGACGTCCTGATGCAGCAGGATCGCCTCGATGATCTGCTGGCCGATGGTATGCACCGGGGAGAGCGAGGACATCGGCTCCTGAAAGATCATCGCGATGCGCGCGCCTCGGACGGCGCGGATCTCGGCGCCGTCAGGGTCGAGGCCGGAGAGCTCGATCCTCTGCCCCGCCTTGACGTCGACAAGGTTGATCGCGCCGGACTTGATCACCGCGGGTTCGACGATGTTGAGCACGGCGCGTGCGGTGACCGACTTGCCCGAGCCGGATTCACCGACGAAACAGGTGGTCTCGCCCAGTTTCAAATCGAAGCTGACGTCGGAGATTGCCGTGGTTTCGCCCTTGCGGTGGGGGAAGGCGACCGAGAGGCCGCGGACCTCGAGAACCGTGGTGGTCATGGCTGTCTCCTCACTTGGCATAGGGGTCCGCGGCGTCGCGCAGCCCGTCGCCGATGAAGTTCATCGCCAGCACGGCGATCACGATGGCCGCACCGGGCAAGAGCAGCCAGGGGGCGGTGGCCAGCGTGCGGATGTTCTGCGCCTCCTGCAGCAGCACGCCCCAGGAAATCACCGGCGCTTGCAGACCGAGGCCAAGGAAGGACAGCGCGGTTTCGGCGAGGATCATCGCCGGGACGGCGAGCGAGGCGGCGGTGATGATGTGGCTGGTGAAGGCGGGCACCATGTGGCGGACAATGACGCGCAGGTGCGAACAGCCGTCATAGCGCGCGGCGGCGACGTAATCCTCGCCATTGAGCGCCAGGAAGCGGCCGCGCACCACCCGCGCCAGTTCGGTCCAGCCGAGGAAGGACAGGATCAGCGTGATGGCGAAATAGGTCTGCAAGGGCGACCAGTCGGACGGCATGGCCGCTGCCAAACCCATCCACAGCGGGATCGTAGGCAGCGAGCGCAGGAACTCGATGGCGCGCTGGGTTACGGCGTCGAACCAGCCGCCGAAATAGCCCGCCGCGCCGCCGATGATGACGCCGAGCACAAGGCTCATGATCACGCCCACAAGGCCCACCGAGAGCGAGATCTGCGTGCCATAGACCAGCCGCGAGAACATATCGCGGCCCAGCCGGTCGGCGCCGAAGAGGTAGAAGGGATCGCGCGTCTTCTCGGGGCCCAGCAGGTGGATGTCGGTGGGGATCAGCCCGAAGAGCTTGTAGTCCCAGCTGCGCTTGAAGAAGGTCAGGTAGATCTTCTTCTCCTCGTCGATGACGAAGGTGCGGCGCAGGGCTTCCGGCTCGATCTCGACCTTGTAGCCGTAGACATGGGGGCGGAAGGACCAGCCCTCGTCGGAGCGGTCGATGAAATGCAGCGCCTGCGGCGGCGCATAGGTGTAGCGCGCCTTGACGTTGCCGGGGTCGTTGGGGGCGACGAATCCGGCAAAGACCGCGACGAAGACGAAAAGGCCGAGGATCCACAGGCTGATGACCGCAAGGCGGTGCTTGGCGAAGCGGCGGCGGATCAGCTGCCACTGGCTCTCGGTGCCGTGGCTGTGGTCGATGCGCGGATCGACCTCGCCGACCGGGGTGTCGCGCACCGCGCCGATGCGGTCTTCGGGGCTGTCTGCGGGGGTGATCAGGGTCATCAGTTGGCTCCCACCATGCCAAGTCGGATGCGCGGATCGATCCAGGCCAGCAGAAGATCGGAAATCAGGGTGCCCACCAGCGTCAGCAGCCCCATGAACATGATCAGCGCGCCCGCCAGATACATGTCCTGGCTCAGAAGCGCGCGCAGCAGGATCGGCGAGAGCGTCGGCAGGTTCAGCACGATGGCGGTCACGAAGGACGACGAGATCACCGTCGGCAGCACCCAGCCGATGGTCGAGACCAGCGGGTTCATCGCCACCCGCACCGGGTAGCGCCAGATCATCCGCCGCCGGCTCAGCCCCTTGGCGCGGGCGGTCAGCACGTAGGGCTTGTTCAACTCATCCAGCAGGTTGGCGCGCAGCACGCGGACCAGTTGCGCCGCTCCGGCGGTCGAGATCACGAGGATCGGCGCCCAGACGTGACTTGCGAAATCGAGGAAGCGGTCCAGCGACCAGCGGGCGTTCATGTATTCGGGCGAGAAGAGGCCGGTGATGGTCACGCCGAACCAGTTGTAGCAGATGTACATCAGCACCAGCGCGAACAGGAAGTTGGGGATGGCGAGGCCGAGGAAGCCCAGGATCGTGGCGACGTAATCGCCGACCGAATATTGGTTCACCGCGGAATAGATACCGATCGGGATCGACACCGCCCACATCACCACCACCGCGGTCAGTTCCACCGCCAGCGAGATGCCGATGCGCTGCGAGAAGATCTCGGAGACCGGGCGCTGCATCTCGAAGCTGTAGCCGAAGTTGCCGACCAGGATTTCCGACAGCCAGGCCCAGTATTGCACCAGCACCGGCGCGTCCAGCTTGTAGCGTTCGCGCAGCGCGATGATCGTGTCCTGATCGACGCTCTCGCCCGAGGCCGAGAGGCTGGCGATATAGGAGGTGACGAAATCCCCCGGCGGCAGCTGGATCACGATGAAGACCACGACCGACAGGGCCAGAAGCGTCAGGATCATCGTCAGAAGCCGGCGGCTCAGATAGCTCAGCATGGGTCTCTCCTCCCCCCAGGGACACGGGCCGTTCGGGCGCGGACGAAAGGCCCGCGCCCGGAGCGCTTACTTCTTGTAGTAGAGCTGCGCGGTTTCCATCGGGCCGGGCTGCGGATAGACCCAGGTATAGACCTGCCCCTCCGGCACGTTGCCCAGCCTGGCATTGGCGACGATATAGCCATCCGCCGGAAGCACGGTGCCGATGGCATAGAACTGCTCGGCCGCGATATCGAGGATCTCGCCGAAGATTGCCTTCTGTGCGTCCTTGTCGGCGGTGGCGATCAGCTCGAGATAGAGGTCCATCTGCTTCTGGATCTCGGCCGGGGGCGCCTCGGCCAGGGTGCTGCCGCTCTTCATGAAGTGCTGCGCCCATTTCTGCGCATAGGCGGATTCAAGGCTGAACGGGAAGTAGAACCGCGGGTCGAGCAGCGCGTCGCTCATGCCGCCGTCGCCCCACCAGATGTGCATGTCGTGGCTGTTGTTCTGGATCCGCTCGTAGACCAGGCTGCGCTCGGCATTGCGGGCGTCGAGATCGATGCCGATCTCTTTCCACTGCTCGGCCACCAGTTGCGCGATGTCGTTGAACTCGATCTGGTCGGAGGGCGAAAAGAGCTGAATGCGGATCGGCTTGCCGTCGAAGCCAAGGCGGATGCCGTCGCCATTGCGCTCGGTCAGGCCCAGGCCGTCGAGCAGGTCGTTGGCAGCGTCGGGATCGTACTCGGTGTACTGCCTGGCCAGCGTCTCGTTGTAGAACTGCGAAGTCGGGCGCGGCGCGGCCTGGTAGGGCTCGCCCTGACCGGCAAAGACCACGTCGATGATCTCTTCGCGGTCCATGCCCAGCGACAGCGCGGCGCGGAAATCCCGCTCGTTGTAAAGCTTGCGCTTTTCGGGGTCGTCATGGGTCAGGTTGAGCTGGAAGATCGCGTGGTTCATCCGCGCGTCGGTGGTGGATTTCAGCGTGTAGCCGCCGCTGTCCTGCCCGTCGTAGATCACCGGCTTGTTGGTGACGGTGGCGAAGTGACGGTTGGAAAAGTCGATCTCGCCATTGACCACCTTCAGCACGATGTCCTCGACGTTCTCGGTCTGGACCATCTGGACCTTGTCGATATAGGGCAGCTGGTTGCCCTCGGTGTCGACCTTGAAGAAATAGGGGTTGCGCTCCCATTCGATCAGCTGGTTCAGCCCGTCATAGGGCGTGACCTGCCGCCAGGCGAAGAGCAGCGGGCGCTTCTCGTCGACGAAGTTGAAGAAACAGGTCTGCTCGATGGCCTGGGTCCAGCTGTCGAACCCGGCGGCCTTGGCGGTGTCATTGGCGTCGGGGCTGACCTCGGGGAAGTACTTGCCGCAGTAGTGCTTCGCGGCGTTGACGATGAACTGGCCTTCGACCGAGGCGAGACGTTCGAGGAACAGCCCGTTGGGCGCCTCCAGCGTGATCCTGAAGGTCTGCGGGTCGATCACCTCGCCGGTCATCTTCTCCCACTCGAAGCCCGAGGCCTTGCGCCCGCCATAGGCCGGGCTGCGCATCACGTCGAGCGCGAACTTCAGGTCCTCGGCGGTGAAGGGTTCGCCATCCGACCACTTGTGACCTTCGCGCAGGTGGAAGGTGAACTCGGTGGCATCCTCGTTGACCTCGAAGCTTTCGGCCACGTTGGGCACGACCTTGGTCCATTCGTAATCATAGGCGACCAGCGGCTGATAGCCCACGGTGCGGCGGACCCAGCCGGTGTCATAGGTGCCCTTGAGCGCCGAGCGCCAGGTGCCGCCATAGGTGCCCACGGACTCCAGCGGGGTCAGCACATAGGGGTTCTCCGGCAGGCGGTCCTCGACCGGCGGCAGGGTTCCGGCCTCGACCGCGGCGGCCAGACCCGGCGCCTGGGCATAGCCCTCGGCCAGCGCCGGCCCCGCCAGCGCCAGCAGCGCCGTCAGCGAGACGGCCATGGAGTTGGTTTTCAGCATTTCGTTCTCCTCCCTGAAGATTGTCTTGCGCGCATCAGGCGCTGTCGTGGCCGCACAGGGCCCGCAGGTGATGCGCGTCGTCCTGGAACTGCCCGATCCCGTCATCGCGGACGAATTCGAGGAACCCGGTGGGTGGATGCGGCCAGCGCGGCGCGGGCGTCCATGCGCCGATCAGCGCATGCCAGTCGTCGATCCCCTCGGCCAGCGGACGGCGCTCCTGCCCGGCCTCGGTCATGATCCAATGAAACACGTGCAGATCGCCCAGGTGCGGCGCCAGGATCTCCAGTTCCGCCAGCCAGCGCGCCCGGCCCCGCCCCGGCACCGGCTGCCAGTAGCTGAAGAGGTTTTCATGGTCGGCGGCCTGCAGGAGCGCCAGCGCATCCTCGGCCTCTTCGGTCAGCGAATTGCGGTGGTATTCGACGCTGACGGTGATCGCCTGGCCTTTGGCCTGGCGCGCCATGTCGTGCAGGTCGGCGGCGGCGGTGTCAAAGGCGGCGTCGCCGGTCTCGGCGCGCCGGGCGTTGCCGGCCCAGACCCGGATATTGCCGGCGCCGAGGGCGGCGGCGGTCTTTAGCACCGCGGTGAACTCCTGCCGCGCGCCCGGGACCCCGGCGCGCACATAGGCGCCGTAGGAGGCGGGCGCGATGCCGCGCGCCGCACAGAGATCCCGCACCTGCCGCGCCCGGGCCAGATCGCCGGGCAGGACGTGCCGGTCCGCACCCCATTCGATCGCCTCGATCCCCGCGCGCGCAGCCAGATCGACGATCGCCTCGACTTCGAGCGCGCGAAATGTCACGGAACACTGCCCCGTGCGGATCATGCCACCCGCTCCCAGTTCGCGAGGTTGACCTCGTTGAGCATCGCCTCGCCGCGGCTGAAGCGCGCGATGTCGTCGAGCACCAGGTCGGTCATCTCGCAGACCTCGCAGCCGAAGGACCCGGCCACATGCGGGGTGAGCATGACATTGGGCATGTCCCAGAGCGGCGAGGCATCGGGCAGAGGCTCGGGCTCGGTGACGTCGAGCACGGCAAAGAGCCGCCCGTCGGCCATCGCCCCCTCGAGCGCGCGGCTGTCGACGATCCGCCCGCGGGCGGTATTGATCAGCAGCGCGCCGTCGCGCATCCGGGCAAACTCCGCCGCGCCGAAGCTGTTTTCGGTGCTGGGAAGCAGCGGCTGGTGCAGGCTGACCACGTCGCTTTCAGCCAGAAGCGTGTCCATCTCGACCTTGCGGGCGCCGAAGGTGGCCGCCTCCTCGGCACTGACAAAGGGGTCGTGCAGCAACACCGCGATCTGGTGGCGGCGCAGCTCCTCGGCGACGCGGCGGCCGATGCGCGAGGCGCCGACGATGCCCACGGTGCGGCCGGAATTGCCCATCGGCCCGGCAAATTCGGTATTGCGGTTGTTGATCGCCGCGCGTTGCATGCGGTAGATCCGCCGCCATTCCGGCACCCGCTTCATGTGCAAGAGGATATGCGCAAGGGTGAATTCGGCGACGGGCCGGGCATTGGCCTCGGCGGCGCTGACCACCTTGAGCCCGGACCCGGCCACCTCCTGGGTCAGGATGCTTTTCACCGTGCCCGCCAGGTGCGCGATCAGCTTCAGCCGCGGCATCCGCTGGCGCAGCTGCGCATCCACCGGATGCGAGCGCCAGCCGGTCACCAGCACCTCGACATCCGCCAGGAAAGGCGCGGCCTCGGGACCGGTCAGATCGGCGAGCGGGTCGGGATGCAGCAGGTTAGTCTCGCGCGCCAGTCTTGCGACCGTGCCGGCCCGGCAGGAGGCAGGGAAATGGATGTCGAACTGCGGCCTTGCCAGTTGAACCAACGATGAAAAGCGCATCCGTATCTCCCTGCGGCTTTGCCTGCCGCAAGTAGATTTGCATTTATTGCACGATTACGCAAGGTTTTCGGTTATTGCGCAAGGAATTTGCACGACACCCTTGAACCCGTTGATCCGGCGTCTATTTCCCGCCGCGGATCACCGACTCGGCCTGTTTCAGGATCACCTGCGTCTGGGTTTGTTGCGTCGGCCGCTCCGGGTCGGCACTGCGCGAGGCCAGCAGGCGAATCGCCTCGATGCCGAGATATTCCCAGTCCACCGACAGCGTGCTGAGCAGCGGCGACGACAGTTCCGCCAGCGGCAACCCGTTGAAGCCCAGCAGCGAGACCTCGCCCGGCACGTCGATGCCGCGCATCCGCAACTCCTGCATCACCGCCAGCGCCACGTTGTCGGTCGAACAGAAGATCGCGGAATAGGCAAAGCGGCCGTCCTTCAGCAGGTCCTGCATCGCGATATGCGCCTCTCTCTCGGTGACATTGCCCATATCGACCGAGTGATATTGCAGGTCCTCGAGACCCGCGCGCCGCATCGCCCCCAGGAACCCGGCGCTGCGCGCGGCCAGGGTGGCGCGCCGCCGGGTTCCCAGGTGCAGGATGCGCCGATGGCCCATGTCCAGAAGGTGCTGCGCCGCAAGCCCGCCGCCGCAATAATTGTTCGGCGCGACCTGGTCATGGGTCATCGAGGCATCGAGCCCGTTCACCAGCACCGCCGGATGATGCGAGTCTGCCAATGTCTTCATCAGTTCGGCGGAAGGATCGACCCCGGCAAAGAGCACCCCGGTCTCGGGCCCGCCGAGGATGCTCTGGGGGATCTCGCCATCCTCGCCCAGCAGCGCCAGTTCGACGCGCAGGCCGATCTTGCGGGCGGCGTTCTGAATGCCGGTCACCACGAAATGATAGATCGAGCCCGACCCGGAATTGAGGTCCACCTGGTTGAGAAACAACAGCGCGCGCTGCATGTTGTGGCCGCTGGCGGCCTCTGCCCCGCCCGCCGGTGCCGCCAGCGGCGTGCCCAGCGCGGCCGCGGCATCCAGCACCTTCCTGGTCGTGGCGGGGCTGATGCCCGGCGCCCCCGACAGCACCCGCGACACGGTGGAGACCGATACGCCGACCGCGCGCGCGATGTCTTCCTGCCTGACCTTCGCCTGCCGCATCTTCGTCTCCCGTCACCGCTGTTGCATGGGCGCGCTCGGCGCGCTCCCCCTGTTCTTGACCGAACCGGCGGCTGACGCAAGTTTTTTGCATGAAATTTTGCACCGGGAGTTACTCGAGGCGGTCGGGACCCCCTATGCCAGCCAGCGCTCGAGGTTCTGCGCCACGAAGGCGTCATCGGTCAGTTCGGGGTAGTCGCGCAGCAGGCGCTCGAGCTCGGCCATCTGCCCCGGTCCCATCGTTTCGCCGGGGTCGAGGCACCAGGTTCCGCGCATCAGCCCCTGCCGGCGCAGCACCTCGTGCAGGCAGGCGATACAGCCCTGAAAGTCATTGGCCGCATCGAACAGCACGCCATTGGCATCGGTGGTGCGCGCATCCAGCGCCAGCCAGTCCTGCGCGCTGCGCCCTTCCGGCGCGTCGCGGATCTCGTCCAGCAGCTCCACCGCCCGCCGGGTCCAGACCGACCAATGCCCCAGCAGCCCGCCGCGGATGCGAACCGTGACCGGCACCCCTTCGCGCTTGAAGCTGAACGGGGTCAGCAGGTCGGCGACGATGTGGTCGTCATTGCCGGTGTAAAGCGTGATGCGGTCCTCGGCCCCGGCCTCGATCACCGCGCGCACCACGTCGAGCGTGCGATAGCGGTTGAACGGCGCCATCTTGATCGCCACCACGTTCTCGATCTCGGCAAAGCGGCGCCAGAACCCGTAGGACAGCCGCTGCCCGCCCACCGCGGTTTGCAGGTAGAAACCGATCACCGGCATCGCCTCGGCCACCCTTCGGCAATGGGCGATCAGCGTATCCTCGTCCGCATCGCGCAGCGCCGCGAGACCCAGCAGCACCGCGTGATAGCCCAGATCGCGGGCCAGTTCCGCCTCGGCCAGCGCCTGATCGGTCCGGCCCACGGCACCCGCCACCATGAAGGGCACCGTCTCGTGGCGCGCGGCCTCTTCGGCGGCAAGCCGCAGCACCGGTTCGAGCAACCCGTGATCGCGCACCTCGAACTGCGTGGTATGCACTCCCACCGCCAGGCCGATGGACCCGGCATCGAGGTAGTAGCGCGACAGCGCCCGCTGGTGGCGCTCGTCGAGCGCGCGCGCCTCGGTGAGGGCCAGCGGATGGGCGGGGATCACGCCGCCGCGGCGCAGGGCGGCAAGCGGGGTGGCGGGAATGTCGGAGATCTTCATGTCGGGTCTTTCTGGCGGGTGTCGGGCTGACAGGTATCGGGCTGGGGGCTGTCGGGCCGCAGGTAGCCCATGATCATCTCGATCACATGGGCGCGGCGCACCGCCAGCCCGGCCTCGGAGCGATCGAGCGCGAAGATCGCCGAGAGCGTGGCCCGGTTGGCGATATAGAAATAACAGATGCTGGCGATCGAGATGTAGAGCTGCACCGGATCGACGCCGTCGCGCATCTCGCCGCGCGCAACGCCGCGTTTGAGGATCGTGCCGATCAGCGCCACCAGCGGCGAGTTCAGGTCGCGCGCCTTGTCCGAGCGGGTCAGGTGCACACCGTCGTGCATGTTGGCATCGTTGATGATGGCGATGAATTCCGGGTGGCGGCTGACGTAATCGAAGGAGAACCCCACCAGCTTCTCCATCGCCGCCAGCGGCGGCTCGCCTTCGAGGTTGAGCTTGCGTTCGGCGGCGCGGATGTCGCCATAGGTGATTTCCAGCACCTCGCGGAAAAGATCTTCCTTGCCGCCGAAATAATGGTAGATCAGCGCCTTGTTGCACTCGGCCGCGCGGGCGATGGATTCGATCCGCGTGCCCTTGAGCCCGCCGCGCGCGAATTCCTGCTGCCCGGCGCGCACGATCCGCTCGCGGGTGGCCACCGGGTCGCGGGTCTGCCGGGCCGCGGGCGCGCGTTTCGCCGCCGCGTCAGGCGTGCCCATCGCGCACCTCGTCCTGTCCCGGCGCCCGCAGCATGTCGAAGTGCCAGTCGGCAGGCGCGATGCGGCGCGAGAGGTCGGGCAGCGGCACGACCCCCATGCCCGGCACCTGCAACGAGCCGATATTCAGCACCCCACCGCCATTGGCCAGCCGGATACCGCCGCCGCTGCGCTCGTAAAGGTCGGGATGCGCCGCCAGCGCCGCTTCGGCCTCGTCCGTCGGCAGGTGATCGAGCCCGCGGAAGTAGTGATGCCCGTTGCGCTCGACATGGGGGATGCCCAGCGATGCCACCACCGCCAGGTCGGCCTGAAGCGAGACCACCGGCAGGCAGGTCAGATCCTCGGCGGACTGGAAACAGCCTTCGTTGCGCTGCACCAGAAGCGCGTTGAGCAGCGAGCGGATCACCCCCTTGCAGTTCTTGTGGCTGACCCCGCGATAGCCCAGGGCGATGGCCTCGTGAAAGGCTGTGGTCCAGCCATCGGCCTCGTCGATCAAGAGCGGCTTGCCGATCTGTTCCAGCGCCGCCGGGTCCAGCGGGCCGGCCAGCGCCACGCCGCGGTCGAGGGGTTGCTCGATGAACAGGATCGCCTCGTAAAGCGCCTGCAACTCGGGCCGGCTGCGCAGATCGCCGACCAGCGCGGCGAAATCGCCGAGATCGCGGTATTGCTCGTTGCCATCGAGCGTGAGGTGCACCGGCGCGCCCAGCCGCGCCAGGCAGCGGGCGATGCGGCCCAGCCGGTCGAGATCGGCCTCGCGCGCGCCGCTGACCTTGATCTTGAGATAGCGCACGCCATCGCGGGTGAGGTAATCCTCGAGCGTATGCGGCAGCCCGTCGTCCGGCAGGTCGAGACCCGCGAGATCCCCGGCCTCGATCGGATCGACCAGCCCGACGGTATGGCGCAGATGCACCTGCGCCAGCGGTTCGGGCCGCACCGCATCGCCCGAGGCGACCCCCTGCAACTCGGCAAAGACATCGCCCGGGCGCAGGCCGAAGGCATCATGCTGCACCATCCGGAGAAAGCTCGCGCCCAGGGCGCGGCCCAGCCCGTCGATCAAAGCGCGCTCCACCATGGAAACGCCGAACCCCGCCCCCAGCCGGTTGAACCCGGCGGCGACGGCGCGCCGCGTGACCTCGGCATCCAGCTGGCGCCAGAGATCGAAGAGCGTGCCCGCCTCCAGCCCCTGCGCCACCTCCAGCGCCTGATCCACCACCCACAACAGGTCGGCGACATTGTCCGCCGGGGTCTTCTCGGGGCGCTTGTCGAACCACTTGTAGGCCAGCAGGTCCGAGGCATAACCGGTCACCGGCGTGCCATCCACGGTCATCTCGAGCGCCAGGGTCAGCGAGGCCGCGGCCTCGATGGTGACCACGCCGAAACGGAAGGGCATGCGCGCAAAGGCATTGTCGATGCCCATCCGGGCCTGCCCGGGTTTCACAACAGCTGCGCTCATGTCGTCAGCCCTTCCAGCAGACCCCGGACATAGCCTATCGCCCGTGCGGCGGAGGTCGCGCCATCGGGGTGGTATTCGAAAGGTTCGATCCCGAGGATGCCGTCGTACCCGGTTTCGACCATGGCGGCAACGATAGGGGCAAAGCCATGGTCGCCCTGCCCCGGTCCGCGGCGGTTGCTCTCGTTGAAATGCACATGGCCCAGCAGCCCCGAGGGCATGTGGCGCCGGATCAGCGCCTCCGGCGCCTCGGCCTCGCCACCCCAGGCCGCCGATGTGTCGATCATCGCCGTCAGATGCGGCAGGTCCAGCGCCGCCACGATCTCGGCGGCCTCGGCGATGGTGTTGACGCAATCGGTCAGCTTCGGCGCCAGGGGCTCGATGCAATAGGTCACGCCCGCAACCTCCGCGGCCTCTCCGGCGGTGAGAAAGGCCTCACGCGCATTCTCCATCCCCGCCTCGGGCGAGGCGGCATCGGAGAGTTGCCGCTGGCCCGGCGAGCCATGGATCAACACGTCGCCGCCCAGATCGGCGCAAAGCGCGACCATGGCGCGGATATGGTCGCGGGTGCGCGCCTGCACCGCCGGGTCATCGCTGGTGATCGACAGCCCGTCGGGCGCGCTCAACAGCCAGTGCAACCCGGTAATCGTGATCCCCTCCATCCCGGCGGCGCGCCGGATGGCCTGGCGCGCGGCGGCCGAAAGCCGCGCCGGATCGTCCGACAGGGTGAAGGGCGCCACCTCGAGCCCGTCATAGCCCAGACCGGCGGCCAGCGCGCATTGCCGCTCGAAGGGCAGATCGCGGATCACTTCATTGCACAGGGAAATTCGAAAGGTCATCCGGGCAGCCTCACAAGGAATAGGTCGGTGAACAGGAATTCGATCGCAAAGGCCGACACCCCGGCCAGCACCGCCGCCCAGAGGGCCAGCGACAGGGCGGTGCGGCTGCGATCCGGGCGCATCAGTTCGGCGCCGAAGGTGAAGGCGAAGATGAAGAGCGCCGTGGCCGGCAGAAACGGCATCTGGCCGAACGTCGCCCCGCCATAGGCCAGCGTTGTGGCCAGGGTGAAGAGCGTGCGCCGCGCAGCACCAGGCGGCCAGGACTCGACCGGCAGATCGCGCGGCCCGCTCCCCAGCATGGCCCGCAGCAGAAGCAGCAGGCCCAGCACCGCGATCACGCCGCTGACGATCCCCGGCGTGATCCCCGGCGCGGTCAGCGGATCGCCATTGCGCTCGGCAAAGCGCGGCATGGCCACGGCCCCGGCCAGGGCGGCCAGCCCCAGCGACGTGACCACCAGTCCGGCGAAAAGATCGGTGCGGTGCAGGCTCATGGACGGGCTCCTTCAATGGCGCGCAGCCGGCGGGGCGTGGGGGTCAGCGCCCGGAGCACCCGGGCGATCTCCTGCGCGCCCTGGGCCAGGTCGCACATCACCGGGCCCTCGCCTGCCAGTGCCGCGCGAAACAGGGTGAAGCTGCGCGCCAGAAGCGCGACCGGGGTGACGCCCAGCACCGCCTCCTCGCGGATCGCACCGGGGGTCACCGCAAAGCCCGCGCCGTGCCGCGCGTAGGTCACTTCGGCATGGCGCAGGGTTCCGGCGTTGAAATCCAGCGCAAGGTTGCCGCCATCGCCGATCAGCACCAGCCGCTTTTCGGTCAGCGCGCCGGGCACGAAACCATCCTCTCGGCTGCCGGCCACCAGCACGCCCAGCCGCAGACTGCCGCTGATCCCGCCGGCAAAGCCCAGGGTGAGGCGCAATTCGTCGGCGATCTCGGGGTCGAGCGCGCGCACCTCCTGCAGATCGACGCCGGTGATTGGGGTGCCGGTGAAATAGCGCATCAGGTCGAGGAAATGCACCCCGTCATTGCCGATCAGCCCGGAATCCGCGCGCATCCGTTTCCACCCGGAGAAATCGCCTTCGATCCGCTTCAGGGCGCCGATCGCGCCTTCGGCGAGCAGGGTCCGCGCCCGCGCGACCAGCGGATGACAGCGCAGCACATGGCCGATCTGCACCGGCACATCCCCGGCCAGCCGCGCCAGCTCATCCGCTTCGGCGACCGAGGAAACCGCCGGTTTCTCGATCAGCAGCGGCTTGCCCGCCGCAAGGGCCACCCGCGCCAGCGGCATGTGCTGCGCCGGTGGCGCGACGATGTCGACGAGGCCCGCCACGGCGAGCATAGCCTCCGGCTCGGCAGCAATATCGCCCGGCGCGACACCCATGGCCAAGGCCGCCGCCCGCGCGCCCGGATCGGGATCGCTCACCAGCAGCCGCACCCCGGGCCGCGCGCGCCGCCAGGCTTCGGCGTGCAACCGGCCGAAGGCGCCGAAGCCGCAGATCAGCACCGCGTCATCCATGGCTTCGCCCCAGCATCCGGCCGATGCCGCGGCGCACCGGCGGCAGCGCCAGCACGATCATCAGCAGCACCATCGCGGCGATCACCGCACTCACCGGCCTTGTGACGAAATCCACCGGATCGCCGCGCGACAGCGACAGCGAGCGGCGGAAATTCGCGTCCAGAATCGGCCCCAGCACCACGCCGAGGATCATCGGCGCCACCGGAAACCCGGTCTCGCGCATCACGAAGCCGATCAGCCCGAAGAGGATCATCACCCAGACGTCGAACAGCCGCCCGGCAATGGCGAAGGACCCCACCGCGCAAAGCACGAAGATGATCCCGATCAGCCATTCGCGCCGCACCTTCAGCACCCAGAGCAGCGGCCGGGTCAGCGCCAGCCCGAGCACGAGGATGGCGCAACTGGCCCAGAACACCATGGCCACGACGGAATAGAAGAAATCCGGCTGGGTGATCATGATCAGCGGTCCGGGGCGCAGCCCGTGGATCACCATCGCCGCCAGCAGCACCGCGGCGGGCGCCGATCCGGGGATCGCCAGCGTCAGCACCGGGATCAGCGCGCCGGGCACCGCGGCATTGTTGCCCGCCTCGGCGGCCAGAAGCCCGTCGACCGAACCATTGCCGAAGTCCTCGGGGGTCTTCGAGGCCCGCTTGGCGGCGGCATAGGAGACCCAGGCGCCCATGTCCTCGCCCACGCCGGGGACCACGCCCATGAAGGTGCCGATCACCCCCGAGCGCACCCAGGTCCGGGTGTAGGAAAAGACCGACAGCGCCGCCCCGATCACGTTGCCCATCTTCGCGCGCACCAGCTGGGTCGCCTCGGACCGCATGACCGAGAAGACCTCGGCGCAGCCGAAGGCACCCACCAGCACCGGCAGCAGGCCGAACCCGGCCTCGAGATCGGTGAACCCGTAGGTATAGCGCGAATAGGCGTGCAGGCTCTCCTGCCCGACCAGCGCCACCAGCAGGCCGAAGAACCCGGCGATCCAGCCTTTCAGCGGATCGTCCATCGCCGTCAGCTGGCCACAGAGCACGACGCCGAAGACCGCCAGCCAGAAGAACTCGAACGAGGTGAAATCCAGCGCGAATTCCGCCAGCCAGGGCGCCAGCACCGCCAGCCCCAGCATGCCGATCATCGAGCCGAGGAACGACCCGGTGGTCGCCACCGCCATGGCATCGCCCGCCCGGCCCTGTTTGGCCAGCGGGAACCCGTCGAGCGCCGAGGCCGCATTGGCCGGCGTGCCGGGAATGTTGAGCAGGATCGCCGTGCGCCCGCCGCCATAGATCGCGCCGATATAGACGCAGATCAGCACCAGGATCGCGGTGTTCTGCGCCATGGTGAAGGTCAGCGTGGTGACCAGCGCCACCCCAAGCGTCGCGGTCAGACCGGGGATCATCCCCACCACGATGCCGAGCAGGGTGGCCCAGACCACGGTGACGATATCGGCGGAAAGACCGATCGCGAGAATGGCGTCGAGGAATTGGGAAAGTCCGTCCATGACCCTGCCAGGCTTGATCGTGGCGTCATGCGCGATGCACCCGGTCCGGGCGAAAGCGCCGCCGGACCGGGTTTCATCACACGCGGTTTACGGCTTGGGAATGCCGTATTGCGACGGGTCGTTGGGCGCGGCGCCACTCTCGTACTGCTGCCAGGCATTGATCGACAGCATCGGCATCGCGGCCGCTTCCGCCGCCTCGCCCCAGGTTGCCTTGAACAGCGCGCCACGCTCGGCGGCGAACTTCTTCATCACCTCGGAATTGGCGATCTTGTCGCCCCAGACCGCATCCATCGAGTCAAGCACCTCCTTCGGTGCATCGGCGGGGATGAAGATGCCGAAGTAGTTCGGCGCGCTGGCAACCCCCTCCAGCCAGTCGGTGATCGGCGGCACGGTGCCGAAGCCGTCAAGCTCGAGCGGCTGGTCGGCCACCACCGCCAGCGGGCGCAGACGCCCGGCGCGCACCATGTCGACCTGCTCGGTCGCGGTCTGGGCGGTGAACTGGGTCTCGCCCGCCACGGTGGCGATCACCGCGGGGTTGCCGCCTTCATAGACGATCTGGCGATACTTGATGCCCGGCGCGGCGGCCTCGATGGCCTGCATCGCGATGGCACCCGCCGAGGACAGCCCGGCCGAGGCCACGGTGACCTCGCTCGCCTTCATCGCCTCGAGCAACTGGCCGAAGTCCTGGAACTCGCTGTCGCTGCGCACCGAGACCATGGCCGGGTTGGCCACATGCAGATACAGCCGCCACTGGTCGAGGGTGACATCGAGGTTGCCCAGCACCGGATAGGCGCCGAGGTCGGCGGCGGCCCCGGCGGCAAAGGTCATGCCATCGTGCGGCGCATCCCAGACCGCGCGCGTGCCGGTCGAGCCGGAGGCGCCGGGCTGGTTGACGATCACGAAGTTCTGGCCGAAGGCCTCGCTCAGTTCCCCGGCCACCACGCGGGTGACGGTATCGGTCGACCCGCCCGCCGACCACGGCACGATGATGGTCACCGGCTCGGTGGGTTTCCAGTCCTGGGCGGCGAGGGCCGCGGGCACCGCCAGCGTGGCCAGGGCGAGGGACACGATCTTCAACGATTGTTTCATTTTATTATCCTCCTCTGCTAACTAAACGTTCGTTTAAAAGAGGGCCGCTTCGCTGAGTCTGTCAAGAAAAATCCAACCGCTGGCGATGGCCGCGACGCCCCCGCGCATCCGGCAGGACCGGCAGCAAGGCGCCCTTTGCCAAAGACCCCCCTTGCGCCCCCTACCCGGGCAGTGGTTATATTCATGAACCGGAATGAGTAAGGGGGGATACGGAAGTGCAGATCAATCGACGGTGCGTGCTTGCGGGGCTGGGCGGCTTTGCCCTGGGCCAGGGGCCGCTGCGGGCGCTGGCGCGCACCTCGGCCAGCATCGGGGAGTATGAGCTTGTCAGCCTGAGCGACGGCAACCTGGTGATGCCGCGCGAGTTCTTCTTCGAGGGGCTGCCGCAGGAGGACCTGGCCGAGGTGCTGGCGGGATACGACCTGCCCGCCGACCAGCTTGAACCGCCCTGCAACATCACGCTGCTGCGCGATGCCGAGCGGGTGGTGCTGTTCGATGCCGGTTCCGGCCCGGCCTTCATGCCCAGCGCCGGGACGGTGCTGGAGGATCTCGAGGCCGCCGGCGTGGCGCCCGACGAGGTGACGCACGTGGTCTTTACCCATTGCCATCCCGACCATCTCTGGGGGGTGCTGGACGATTTCGACGACCTGGTCTTTGCCAATGCCGACTACCTGATGGGCCAGGCGGAATGGGACTACTGGCGCGATCCCGCCACCGTCGACACCATCGGCGAAGCGCGCGCCGCCTTCGCGGTGGGCGCCGCGCGCCGGCTGGATGCGATCGAGGACCGGCTGACCCGCTTTACCGATGGCCAGGAAATCCTGCCGGGGGTCATGGCACACGCCACATTCGGCCATACGCCGGGGCACATGGCCTTCGAGGTCCGCGCCGGCACCGACGCGCTGCTGATCGGCGGCGATGCCATCGGCAACCACCACGTCGCCTTTGCCCGGCCCGACTGGCCCAACGGGGCGGATCAGGACACCGATCTCGGCGCCCAGACCCGCAAGCGCCTGCTGGACAAGCTGGCGCATGAACAGACCATCCTGATGGGATTCCACCTGCCGGGGGGCGGCATGGGCCGGGTCGAACGCGATGGCGACACCTATCGTTTCACAGGGGTAGACACATGAAACAGGTCCTTCTCACCGCCTTCACCGCCGCCCTGCTGGCCGCAGGCGCCGCCCAGGCCAGCGAGGATATCGCCGACAAGTATCCCGGCTCGCTGCTCTATGACAAACCCTGGGAGGTGATCCCCGGCGTGTTCTCGGCCATCGGCGCGACCGCGCCGCCGACCTATGAAAACGCCGGCCACAACAACAACCTCAGCTTCATCGTGACCGGCGACGGCGTCGTGGTGATCAATGGCGGCGCGGCCTATGGCCTGGCCCGGGCGCTGCATGACGAGATCAAGGCGGTGACCGACCAGCCCGTGAAGCTGGTGTTCAACGAGAACGGCCAGGGCCATGCGGCGCTGGGCAACAACTACTGGGCAGAGCAGGGCGTGCCGATCGTCGCGCATGTGGATGCCGCGCATGAGGTCGAGAGCTTCGGCGGCAGCATCCTCGAGGCCATGCAGCGCTACAACCGCGACCAGGCCGAAGGCACCGAGATCCAGGGCCCGACCGAGACCTTCGAGGAGGACTATATCGTCGAGATGGGCGATTTCCGCATCGAGGCGCGCTATCTCGGCCCCGCCCACAGCCCCGGCGACATCGTGATCTGGCTGCCCGAGCAGAGCCTCGTGATCTCGGGCGACATGGCGTTTCACGAAAGGATGCTGCCGATCTTCCCCGACACCATGACCGCCGACTGGATCGAGACCTGGGACACCGCCTTCGAGCCCCTGGGCGCGACCTACGTGATCCCCGGCCACGGCCATCCGACCAATATGGCGCAGGTCAGGCGCTATACCCGCGACTACCTGATCTACCTGCGCGAGAAGATCGGCGCCCATCTCGACGCGGGCGGCGGGCTGGCCGAGGCCTATTACGTCGACCAGTCGCCCTACGAGCACCTCGACACCTTCGAGGAACTGGCCACCAAGAACGCCGGCCGGGTGTACGAGCAGATGGAATTCGAGTGACGCCCGGCGCTGACGTCAGCCTGCCGCGCCGCTGACCGGGCGGTCCGGGTCGGGGTCGGAAGGGATGACATCCGGCTCGGTCCGCGGGTCGAGCGCCATGGCGGCGGGCGAGATGTCGGGCAGCGGCACGAATTTCTCGCGCGCCTCGACCGGCAGCGCGCGCGCGCCCCGGACGCAGAAAAGGACGAAACCCGCGTAGAGGATCGCCACCGTGGACTCGAACAGAAAGAACGACCCCGGCCCGTAGACCGACATCAGCGCCGAGGCCAGCAAGGGCCCGATGGTGGCGCCGATCGAATAGACCATCAGCAACCGGCCCGAGGCCGCGACATAATACTTGCGCGCCAGCCGGTCGAAGGTCTGGGCGACGCAAAGCGGGTAGACGCTGCTGATCGCGCCGCCGAAGGCCAGCGCCATCACCATCAGGACCGGCAGCGGCACACCGCCCGCCAGCGCGGTCGTCAGCGCCATCCAGGAGGTGCCGACCGCGATCAGGATGACGGCCATGACGATGCGGCGGTCGAACCGGTCGGCCAGGATGCCCACCGGCACTTGCGCGGCCAGCCCGCCGATCACCACGGTGCTCATGAAGAGCGCGGCCTCCGAGACGCTCAGCCCGATCTGGCGGGCAAAGACCACGCCGAGCGCATAGTACGACCCGACAAGGATGCCCGCGACGCCTGCGCCGATGACGCCGACCTTCGAGGCGCGGAACAGGTCTGCCACGCCCAGCACCTTGAGATCGCCGAGATAGGGCTCGCCCAGGCGGGTCATGGCGATGGGCACCAGCGACAGCCCGATCAGCGCCGCGGCGATCATCAGAAGGTCGCTGCCGCCCACCGGCGCCAGGTTCACGAGGGTCTGGCCCAGCGCTGTCGCCAGGTACATCGCCAGCATGTAATGGCCGAGCACGCGCCCGCGGGTCTCGTTGCTGCTGCGCTCGTTGAGCCAGCTTTCGATCGAGGTGGTCATCCCGGCGATGCAAAAGCCGTTGACCACCCGCAGGACCACCCAGGCCGCCGGATGGAAGAAGAAGTCATAGGCCAGGCAAGTGGCCGCGGTCAGCGCCGCAAAGGTCGAAAAGGCGCGGATATGGCCGATCCGCATAATCACATGCTTGCCCTTGTAGCCGCCGAAGGCGAGCCCGAGGTAATAGGCCGCCATGATCGCGCCGATCAGCGCCACCGAATAGCCCTCGGCCTGCATCCGCAGCGGCAAAAGGACGCCGAGCAGGCTGTTGCCGGCGATGAAGGCGCCGGTGCCGCCCAGTAGCGATCTCACGGGGGCCAGAAGGCCGCGAAGGGTCTGTGCCATGGCGCGTTCCGTAGACGGCGCCCGTCACCAATCGGGTCCGGGCGGTGAGCAGGGTCCCGGCAGGGAACGCCGCGGGCCAAATCGACGGGGCCAGATCACTGCGGGCCGGATCAGGGCCGGTCGGAGCAACGAAAAGGCCCCGGCGCGGGGGCCGGGGCTGTTCTGCCGGATGTCCTGTCAACATGCGCCCGAAACGGCCCCGACGCAAGCCGGAGTGGCGCGGGCCGGCTGTCAGGCCACGGTCGCGCGCAGCATCCAGGCCGCCTTTTCGTGAAACGCGGCGCGCGTGGTGGCAATGTCCGCGGTGACCGGATCGCTCACCGCTTCGGCGCGTTCGACCAGCGCGCGCATCCGCTGCGCCAGGGCTTCGTGGTCGGCCTGAAGATCGCGCACCATCTCCTCGGCGCTCAGGCCGGCATCGGGGTCGCGGCCACCGGGCCCCGCGACAAGGCCCGACAGCCGGACCATGGCGGGTTTGCCCAGCGCGCGGATCCGCTCGGCCAGCACATCCACCGCGGCGAACATCTCGGTGTATTGCGCCTCGGTCAGCGCATGAACCGAGAAGAACATCGGCCCGGTCACGTTCCAGTGGTAGGCGTGCGATTTCAGCACCAGCCGATAGGTGTCGGTCAGAACCCCTGCCACGGCCTCGGCCAGCGACAGGGAATTGAGGATGTCGACCCCGGCGTCAAGGTTCACCGGGGATTTCTGCAACGTCGTTACCAAGAAGACCTCCTATTTCGCGATGGGGGAAAAGACCTCGGCCCCGTGGGGCCTTGCGCCTCTGCGCTGTGCCGTGATGTCGAATAACTCGATGTCGGGCGGCCGCCCGATCAGCACGTCACAGGCCGCTTCGCGCAACAGCCGCCGGGCGACGCTGCCGATGAAGATCCGCCGCAGCAGGCCGGACCGGTTGGGCCCCAGCGCGATCAGGTCGACATCGGAATGATGCGTCACGCGGGCCAGCTGCTCGGCGGCATCGCCGCGCAGCACCTGCCATGTCACCGGCGGGTCCAGCCGCTCGGCCAGCTTGCCCAGGCGGTTGGCGGCATCCTGCGCCAGCGCATCGTGATGCGCCTGCAGATCGGTCCGCGCCAGGCCGACGCGCAGCATCGCCTCTTCGAGCTGCGGCGCGACTTCGACCGCCTGGACCATATGGACATCGGCCTCCGGCAGCAGGCTCGACACGAAGGACAGCGCGGTCGGCGCGCTGTCGGGTCCGTCGATCGCCAGGATCACCCGCTGGTAGGGCTTGCCGGTGGCCGGTCCGACCACCAGGACCGGGGCCTGGCCCCAGGCGATCACCTTCTCGGTGGTCGATCCCAGCAGCTTGTCGACGATCCGCGGCTTGTGATGCGCCCGCATCACCACCAGCGACGGCCGGATCTCGTCGCAGATCTCGACCAGCCGTTGCGCCGGCACGCCGGAATCGACGCGGATCTCGACATCCGCGGGGTCGATCCCGTGTCGGCGCAGGGCGTCCTCGATCCGGTCGCGGGCGGCAAATTCCGCCTGGCCGCGCGCGGTGTCGATCGGCGCCGGAGACGCGCCGTCACCCGGCAGGTCCACGACGTGAACGACGCACAGCGCCGCGTCATGAGAGGCCGCGATCTCGCGGCCGCGCAGAAGAACGGCATCGTCCTCCGGAAACCGGTCCACGGCCGCAAGAATGGTCGTCGTCATCATGCTGGGTTGCTCCTCGTTCCAAGGTGAGCCGCGTCGCGGGGTGGTGGGTCAGACCGGCGCGTGGCGGCCGTTGGCCATCTGTTCAAAGGCGGTGAACACGTTGCGGGCGGCGGCATAGGTCGCCATCGCCGGCATGGTCGCGGCGACGGCCCCCGCCAGGGCGATGTCCTCCACGTCATAGCCGTAGTCGGCACCGCGGCGCGGCACGGCCGGGGCCCTGGGGTCCAGGGCCAGGGGCAGGGCGCCGCCCTCCGCCGGAGCGGTGATCCGCGCCAGATCCGCGCCCTCGGCCGCGGTCTGAACCTCGGGGGCCAGGTCGGCTTCGGGTTCCGGGTCGGGCTTGAACAGGTGCGGGAACAGTTCTTCAAAATCGGCTTTACAGATCATCATCTCTTCGGTCCTTTCCGAGCAGTCGTGGCCTCTGAACGCGAGGATGTCGTGCCACCGGGCGTCGGCAGCGCGGGGTCGTCTCATGCGGATGTCACGCCGGGGCGCGGCATCTGCCGTCATTTCCACCGACGCGCGTCATCCGTCACCATGACGGGAACGCGCTTCAGGTCCTGGTCGTCGAACCCGTCGACGACGCTGCGGATCTCGCTGCGGTAGACACCGATATCGCGCAGGGTGGCGTCGTCGAGCGACTCGAAGGCGGCAATCATCTTGTTGCGCTGCCAGCGGCGATAGGCGGCGCGGAACCAGGTGCGCAGCGCGCTGTCGCCGGAATGCGAGTCGAGGCGATGGGAAAGCGTGGGGTGGGTGATATTCTGTTGCATGGTGTACTCCAATTCGAGACCGTTGAAACCACGACATGCGCGCCTACATTACCGGAACAGCCCGCGGAAATCCGCTTCAGGGCAACCGTTAACGCAAACGCAGATGTCACTTCGGTGTGATCCAGGGAAGATCGAAAAAGCCCCGTGGCGTGAGCAGGCAGATCTGCCAGCCCCGCCCGGGGTTACCGGCGGTTCAGCAGATTTCCTGCGAAGAGCAGGAACCTCGTATGAAGCAAGAACATCGTCATGCCTTTAAGTTGGGCATCCGGGCCGGTTTTTCAAGTCATGCCGCCTGCGCTGCGACCTTTTGGCCGGAAAGCGCCGATCGGCCACAATCGCCCTGCAAAACAGGCGCATGAGATTGACGCAAGGCTTCGGCGTGCCTATCTTCAAAGGCATGTTGGTACACGCAGATCATTTCCGATTTCTTCTGCTGAACCGCCCGGTGCCCCGGGCGGTGTAGGCGCACGCGCGTCTCCTGAACCTCCCGGGGCCTTCTCTCAATCCTTAAGTGATCATGCGGCGGCGCATCCGTCCGAGGAGGAAACATGACCGGCATCAACAACACCCTTTCGTTCGACCCCCAGAACCGCTTCCGCCCGGGCACGCGGCCGCGCGTCCGGGTGCCCTTGCCGGTGGCCGACCATCAGCAGCTTCAGCGTCACCTGGAACATTGCGAACAGGTGACGGACCCGGTGTCGAACCTGCTGGCCTATGTGTTGCGCGACAAGATCATGATGACCGAACCGGTCGGCAACCTGCACGCGCGCGATCTTGTCACCGGCGGATCCTGCGTGACCTATTCGATCAACCGCGGCGAAGGCCAGACCGGCCTGCTGGCCCATCGGGCGCGCTCGGGCTCGGGCATCAGCGTGATCCCCGTCGCCTCGCTGCTGGGCGCCACGCTGATCGGAATGCGGGTCGGCCAACGCTCGCCGCTGCTGTGCGAGGACGGGACCATCCTGTCGGTCTCGGTGCTTGACGTGACACCGCCCAACTAGGCCCTGCCGACCTTCTCTTTCGGATCTCAACAGGCGGTGGCACCCGAGCCATGCGCCTTTCACCCATTGTACCCAAGGAAGCCAACCATGATGACCGACATGACCAAGACCGCGCCGCGGCGCAACCCGCGGGCCCCGAAGATCGTCATCAATGCCGACGATCTGGCCCATATCGAAGCGCTCGCCGAGGGCGCGATGGAGCGCAATCCCGCGCTTGCCGACCGTCTGCTGGACGAGATCGGGCGCGCGCGCATCGTCACCCCGGGCAAGATGCCGCCGAACATCGTGTCGATCGGCAGCACCGTGACCTACCGCGACGAAAGCAACGGCGTCGAGCGCACCGTGACGCTGACCTATCCCGAGGACGCCGATATCGCCCGCCAGCGCATCTCGCTGGTGACGCCGATCGGGGTCGCGCTGCTGGGCCTCGCCGAGGGCGCGGTCTTTCACTGGGATACCCGGGCCAACCAGCGCCGGATGCTGACGGTGATCCGGGTGGAAAACACCCCCGACCGCGCCGACGCGTGACCGCGCGCCCCACACGACAAGGGGATCGGCCCCCGGGCCGTCCCCGTCCCGCAGATCCACGATGAAACGAAAGGGTTACGAAACACCTTGACGGGGATATACAGGGATCATGCGATCATGCCCTGTCCCATACCCCTGTCCGAAGCCCCTGCCCGTGATCTGCACGCCCGAACCCGCGCCCTGTGCCCCCCCGACCGACATCCTGTCCCATCCCGCCGCCGGCCCCTGCCCCGCGGCGGCTTCAGAGATCCGAGAATGAGCACCAGTCAGCATGTCCGCCGGCTTCTCTGGCCGGCCCTCTTGACCTTCATCAGCCTCGCGCTGGTCCTGTTTCCGGCCCGGGTCACCGATGTCCTCGGCCAGGGCGATACGCTGGCCATGGGCATCAAGGCGCTGTCCTATTTCGCCGCCGCCTGGCTGCTCAGCCGGATCGCGGCGCTGACGCTCGACGCGACCTCGGTACGGCGGCGGCCTTTCCCGCGCCTGCTCAAGGACATGATCTCGGTCCTGCTGTTCCTGATCGCCTTCATTGCCACGATATCGCTTTACATGGGCAAGGGCGCCTACGGGGCCTTTGCCGGGTCGGGCCTGGTGCTGGCGCTGCTGGGCTTTGCCATCCGCAACGTCGTCGCCGACACCCTGTCCGGCGTGGCGCTGGGGATCGAGGGGCCCTTCCGCATCGGCGACTGGGTCGATATCGACGGGCTGGCGCGCGGCAAGGTGATCGAGATCGGCTGGCGCACCACGCGGCTGCTGACCGCCGACCGCACCTACATGATCCTGCCCAACAGCCAGATCGCGCGCCAGCGGATCACCAATTACTCGGCGCCCAAGCCGGAATACCGCGCGCAGGTCCGCATCACGCTCGATCACAGCATGCCGATCGGGCGCGCGGTCGAGGTCATGCAGGAGGCGCTCAAGAGCGCCAAACTCATCCAGCAGGACCCGGCGCCGGACGTGCGCGTGCTCGACTACGAGGAAGCCGGGATCACCTATGCGCTGCGCTTCTGGCTGTCGCGTTTCGACCGCGATGCCGATTGCCGCGACGAGGTCTTCACCCTGGTCGACAATGCCCTGCGCCGGGCGGGCAGCATCGCCCCCTACCGGCGCATAGAGATGGTCTCGACCGTCCGGCGCGGCGAGGACTGAGCCGCGCGTCAGGGCGTTTCGGGGTTCAGGATCCTCCCGAAAGGCGTCAGCCGAACTTGCGGGTCAGTTCGGCGGCGTATTTGCGGCAATCGCCGATGCAGTCGCGGATCCAGTCGGCGTTGTAATGGGTGTCGAGGTAGCGTTCACCACTGTCACAGAGCAGCGTGACGATCGAGCCTTCACGCCCCTCGCGCACCATGTCCTCGGCGCGGATCAGCGCGCCCCAGAGGTTGGTGCCCGTCGAGGGCCCCGCCTTGCGCCCGATCACCTTTTCCAGCCAGTGCATCGTGGCGATGCTCGCGGCGTCGGGGACGCGGATCATGTGGTCGATCACCGCGGGCTGAAAGGAATGCTCGACCCGGGGCCGCCCGATGCCTTCGATCCGGCTCGAGGTATCGGCGGTCAGGCTGCGGTCGCCACTCATGTAGCTGTCGTAGAACACCGAGTTCTCGGGATCGACGACCGTCAGGTCGGTGTCATAGCCCTTGTAGCGGATATAGCGCCCCAGCGTTGCCGAGGTGCCGCCGGTGCCCGCGCTCATCACCAGGTGCGCCGGGATCGGATGCGGCTCGCGCTCCATCTGGGTAAAGACGCTTTCGGCGATATTGTTGTTGCCGCGCCAGTCGGTGGCGCGTTCGGCATAGGTGAACTGGTCCATGAAATGCCCGTCGATTTCCGCGGCCAGCGCGACCGAGGCATCGTGCATCTGCGGCGCGGTATCGACGAAACGGGTCTGGCCGCCGTAGAACTCGATCTGCCGGATCTTGCTGCGCGCGGTGCTTTTCGGCACCACGGCGATGAAGGGCACGCCGATCATGCGGGCGAAATAGGCCTCCGAGACGGCGGTGCTGCCCGAGGAAGCCTCGACCACCGTCTTGCCTTCGGTGATCTGACCGTTGCACAGCGCATAGAGAAACAGCGACCGCGCCAGCCGGTGCTTGAGACTGCCGGTGGGATGGGTGCTTTCGTCCTTGAGATAGATGTCGACCCCCGCAAGCCGCGGCAACGGCAGCTTGAACAGGTGCGTATCGGCCGAGCGGTGCGCATCCGCGTTGATCTTGGCAATGGCCTCGGCGACCCAGGTTCTCATCGGCGTCTCCCCATCCCTGTCGGCGGCGCCCTGCCCTTATGGGGCCGCTGCCGATCTTCTGGCCGCAAGGGCCATGCCACCACAGGACATCATCGGGGCGAAAACCGCAACCGGCTGCCCGACGCGGGGGAACGGGTCGGGCCGCTACCAGCCGCCGAAGCGCGGCCAGTCCAGCAGCGGCGCGCCGGGGGTTTCCGGCACGACGTGATAACGCTGGTGCTGGGCGGCGGTGGCGCAGGCGTGGTTGGGCAGGATGCGCAGGCGGGTGCCGACGGCAAACTCGGGCAGCGCGCCGTCGAAATCCGGGTGCCGCGCGATCACCCCGTGTTCCTGGTTGGCCTGCTTGACGTAAAGCCCGGGGATCAGCCGCCCCGCCTCGTCGCAGACCAGGCCATAGCCCTGGTCGACCCGCTGGTTGGCGGTGCCGCGGTCGCGCGACATGGCCATCCAGCCGGCATCGCAGATCGTCCAGCCGCGGGCCTCCTGGTGGCCGATCACCGTGGTCAGCACGCTGAGCGCGATGTCGTCAAGGCTGCAAGCCTCGATCCCGGCCATGACCAGATCGAAGAAGACATAGACCCCGGCGCGCAGCTCGGTGACGCCCGTCAGGTCCCGCGCGCCATGGGCGGTGGGGGTAGAGCCGACGCTGACCACCGGACAGGGCAACCCGGCGGCGCGCAGGGCCGAGGCGGCCTCGACCACCGCGCGCCGCTCGGTCTCGGCAAACTCGGCATGGGCCGCGCGCCCCACCACGTTGTAGCTTTCACCGGCATGGCAGAGCACGCCCGAAAGCTCCGCGCCGCCATCGTGCAGGATGCGGCCCACCCGGATCAACTCCGGATCGTCGGGGGTCAGCCCGCTGCGGTGCCCATCGGCGTCGATCTCGATCATCGCCGGGATCGCGATGCCGGAGGCGCGCGCGGCCTCCACCACCGCCTCGGCCTGGGCGACGCAATCCAGCAGGACGGTCAGGCGGCACCCGGCGCGGTGCAGCGCGATCACCCGGTCGAGCTTGTCGGGGCTGATGCCCACCGCGTAGAGGATGTCGGCAATGCCCGCTTCGGCAAAGACCTCGGCCTCGGCCAGGGTCGAGACCGTGGCAGGCCCCGTGCCCCCGGCCAGCACATGGCGCGCGGCCTCGATGCTCTTGGTGGTCTTCAGATGCGGGCGCAGGGTGACGCCCAGCTGGTCGGCGTGCTGCGCCAGGCGCGCGATATTGCGTTTCATCCGGGTCTCGTCGACCAGCAGACAGGGTGTGGGCAGGGGGGTCAGACGGGGATCGGCCATGCCGCCAGCCTAGCGCATCGGAGTGCGGACCGAAAGACCGCGGCGCTAGAGGTCGCCGTCATCGCCCAGCCGCTGCACCACGCGGTCGGCCATATGGGCACAGCGCTTGCCGTCGAAGGGAAAGATGGCGTCGAAGCCGCCTTTCACCCGCCGCTCCAGGTCGGTCCGCAGCCACCGGCGCGCCCGGAACAGCCGGGTCTTGACGGTGATCGGGTTGAGCCCGAGGTCGCGGGCGATCTCCTTGCCGGTCATGCCTTCGGTCTCGCTCATCACGAAGACCAGGCGCAACTCCGGCGGCAATCCGGCCACCGCCTCTTCCAGCAGATGCCGCAATTGCTGGCGGCCCAGCCGGGCTTCGGCAGCGTCCTGGTCCGGCGCGGGAAAGGGCAGAACGGATGTGCCATCGGTCTCGTTCACCGTATCGTACTCCTCTTCGGGGCGGCGTCGGCGCTGGTGCATCAGGGCGTTGTTGATCGCGATGCGGGTGATCCAGGTGGCGAAGCTGGACTTGCCGTGGAAGCGGTCCAGCCCCTTGAACGCGGCGAGATAGGTCTCCTGCACGATATCCTCGGCCTCGGCATCGCTGGACACGATGCCGCGCGCGACGCGAAACAGCCGCGGATTGTTGCGGCGGATCAATTCGCGCACCGAGGCCTCGGATCTTGCCGCCGCGGCGGCAATCAGCGCGGCTTCGCTGCTCTGGCGTATCCCGGCCGGGTCAAGCGCCCCGGCCGCGGCTCTCGAAGCATCCCTCATGGCATGTCCCCTCTCAGGATCCGGCCCCGCGCCAGGATCGCCTCCACCGGCGGAAAGGCCGCGCGGACCTCGGGATCGAGGTCATCGCCATCGGGCGCCGCCCCCTCCCAGCCCGGATCGCCGGGCTGTCCGACCACGATCCGCCCGACCATGCCCGCCGCCTCATGCGGGAGGCAGTAGAAGTCATGCACGCCGGGGGCCTCGAATGTGACCGAGAAGCTTTCGTCCGGCAACAGGAAATCGCTGTCCCATGGCCTGGCCGCCGCCGGAATGCGCCGGGCGCGGTCGAACAGCGCCGGGTGATAGGCGGTGGCGGTATGGCTGTTGCCGGGGTCGTGATTGACAAAGCGCACGGTGGTGCCCGCCGCGATCGCAAGGCCCATGGGCGCGAACCAGACGCTTTCGCCGCGCGCCGTGCCCTTCATCTCGACCGTCTCGACCGGAGCGGCCGGCAAAAGCTGCGGAAACCCGAGGGTGGCGAAGACGCCACCCCCGAGCATGAGAAACTGCCTGCGCGCCGCCATCATTCCGCGAGCCTCGACTTGGCGCCATCGTCATGGAACAGCACCACATGGGCATGGGGCTTGTCCACGCCGGGATGGCCCGCGTTGTAGTAGATGTCGACCGAATCCACCGTGTGGTTGCCGATGTGCAGCCCGTCATAGGCGGTGCCGTTCTGCAGGTCCTCCAGCGGCGTCATGTAGACCGTGGCCGAGAGCTTGCCGTCGTGGTCATAGGCCAGGAAAGGCCCCGCCGGCAGCGTTTCGGGATCGACGAAAAGCGTGCCGAGACCGGGGATGAACGCCGGCAGGGGCAGCGCTTCGCTGACCTGGATGTAGGGCGCGCCCGGAGGCGACATCTGCAGCGCCGCCTCGTCATGGGCAAGCGCGCTGTTGGCGCCAAGGGCAAGGGCGGTGGCGGCGATCAGGGAAACGGTTTTCATGTCGGGTCCTTTCGTATCAAAGGTGGCCCCGCATCCCGGGGCACCTGTCTCTTTGATGCGCCAGCGCCCGAAAGGTTCGCAGAAAAAGTCCCGCGCCCGATCTCAGCCCGCGCCGATGGCGCGCACCGCCGCCGCGACCGCCGCCCGGGTCTGGTCGAAGTCGGCCTCGGTGACCGCGAGCGAGGGATAGAGCTTGCCCGGCGCCTTGAAGATGCCGTGCTCGCGCAGCACGGCGTTATAGGTGTCGTTGCGGGCCGGATCGTCGTGTCGGGCCGAGCGATAGTCGCGACACTTGTCTTGCGTGAAGTAGAGATCGAACAGCGTCTCGTCGCCGCAGATCCGATGCGGGATGCCGGCCTGCGACAGCGCCTCGGACTGGATCTCCTGAAGCCGCCGCCCGATGGATCTCAGCCGGTCGTAGCTGCCCTCGCGGCGCAGGATTTCCATGGTCTTGAGCCCGGCCACCGCCGCCACCGGATTGCCCGACAGGGTGCCCAGCTGCATCAGCCACTTCTCGGCACCGACCGCCGCCTTGTCGAAATGCTGCATGATCTCGGCGCTGGCGCCAAGCGCGGCCAGGGGAAAGCCGCCGCCGATGATCTTGCCCAGGGTGCAGATGTCGGGCACCACGCCATAACGTTCCTGCGCGCCGCCATAGGCGAGGCGGAAGCCGGTGACGATCTCGTCGAAGATCAGCAGCACATGGTACTTGTCGCAGAGCGCGCGCAGCCCCTGAAGATAGCCCGGCTCGGCCGGAATGATCCGCTGCAGCGGCTCGACGATGATGGCGGCGACATCCCTGTGCTCGGCCAGCAGCGCCTCGACGGCGGCCAGGTCGTTGAACGGCGCGATCAGCATCTGGTCGGCCACGCCCTGCGGAATGCCGGCGCTGTCGGGCACGGCCTGGGGGAAATTCACCCGGGTCGCGGGGGCCAGGCTCATCTGCGCCTCGGCGCTCATGCCGTGATAGCCGCCCTCGAACTTCAGGATCCTGTCGCGCCCGGTATGGGCCCGGGCCAGCCGGATGGCATACA
Source organism: Paracoccaceae bacterium (assembly GCA_006226775.1). Taxonomy (GTDB): domain Bacteria; phylum Pseudomonadota; class Alphaproteobacteria; order Rhodobacterales; family Rhodobacteraceae; genus Marinovum. Next base: position 45,391 of record SBGD01000063.1, read on the forward strand.
TGTCCGCCTCGCCGCCCGAAGCCACAAAACGCACCTGCTCGCAGCAGGGCACCGCCTCGACAATCGCCTCAGCCAGTTCAATGCCCCTGGCGTTATTGGCGAAGAAGGTCATGCCGCGAGGCAATTGCTCCAGCACCGCTTCCATGACCTCCGGGTGGCCATGGCCCAGCAGCATCGGGCCCGATCCGATCAGGTAGTCGACATATTCCTTGCCGTCCTCGTCCCAGACCCGGCTGCCCTCGCCCCTTGCGATGACGATGCCGGGATCGAAGTTGCCGAAACCGCCGGCGGGCAGCACCTTGTGGGCGCGGGCGATCCAGTCGGCTTGTGTGGTCAGTCTTTGCATGGCTCAGGTCTTTTCTGCTGTCGGGGTGTCGGCACATGCGGCGGGCCGACGTCTTGGCCCGGACGATGCCATGCCGCCCCTCGCCCGTCCAGTGACCGCCCTGCCCTACCGCGCCGCAAGCACCATCAGGACCAGCGGGATCGTCACCGCCGCCAGCATCGTCTGGCCGGTCACCAGCCCGGCCATCAGGGCGCCGTCGCCGCGCAACTGCCGGGTCAGGACATAGGCGCTCGGCGCCGTGGGCACCGCGGAAAACACCACCAGCACCAGCGCGGCAGAGCCGTCGAGCCCGAGGCCCAGCGCCACCAGCGCCGCCAGCACCGGCATCCCCAGCAGCCGCAGCCCGGCATTGCCCGCCAGCACCGGCAGATCGCGCCGCAGCGCCGCCGGTTGCAGCGCCGCGCCGACACAGAGCAGGCCGAGCGGCAGGCTGGCCTGCGCCAGAAGCCCGAGGAAATTGCCGAGGCCATAGGGCAGCCCGGTGCCCGCCAGCGCGACGGCAAAGCCGGCCAGACAGGCGAGGATCAGCGGATTGCCCAGGATCGTCCGCAGCAACGCCCCCGGCCGCCGCCCGGCGCCGGGTTCGGTGAGCGCCAGGATCGACAGCAGGTTGACCAGCGGCACCGCCACCGCAAGGTAGACCGCCGCGCGGCCGATCCCCTCCGCCCCGGCGAGGCTGCCGACGACCGCAAACCCGAGGTAGGTGTTGAACCGCACCACCCCCTGCATGGCAGGGCCGAAGCGCGCCGCCGGGGTCGGGCGCAGCCGCCGCGCCCCCCAGAGCGCCGCACTCGCGATCAGGATCGTCACCACACCGGCGCCGCCGAGCCTGACCAGCGCGGGATCGCCGATCGGCGCCTTGGCGAGGCTGGTGAAAAGCAGCGCCGGGAAGAGGATGAAATAGGTCAGACGCTCGGCCCCGCCCCAGAACTCCGGATGCGGAAACCCGGCCCGCGCCAGCATGAACCCCAGGCCGATCAGGGCGAAAAGCGGCCATATCGTGAAGAAAAGCACCGTGATGTCACCCGTCCCGCCGACTACGCCCCGTTGCTTTAGGTCCGCGGCGCGGGGATGTCACGCAAAGCCTTGGTCGGGGGCAAGCGGGTCTCGGTTGGTGTCACGGCAGGATGCCCGTGGCACGCGCTTCGCTTCGGTAAAAACGCCACATCTTCAGGGGATTCGAGGGTGCGGGAGGTGACCGGGAGGCAAAGCCCGGCTAACCTGTTCCCGTTCTGCCTAGGGGAATCGATGCTTGGCGCGATGTCAGCCGACCATACCGCCGCGGCGCTTTTGGCCATGAAAGTCCTTGGGAACCGCCGCGCACTGCGGGCCTTCCTTATGTCCAATAAGCTGCGTTCCAAGGACCGCGACCTCGGGCACCACCGACAAGGGATCTGCGCTTCGGTAACACAGGACTCCCGCAGAATCATCGGCAATACCACACAACGTCAGCAGCGAAATATCCAAGCGGCGCCGGGGTTTACCCTGCCCGCCCGAAACGCCCGCGATTTGGCGCTGCAACCACCGGAAAGCCACTTTCCAAAGACATTTCAACCACTTGCCGCCCAAACCCCGCCCTGCCCCGAACCACGCCTGTGGATAACTTTCCCGCAACCGCCAGATTCTTCTTGCCGGCCTCGGAGGTTCATGGCATCCCCTTTCTGACGGCAAAAGGCGTCAGACCTGCCTTCGACCGTCAGAACGATCAAGAGCCTAAGCATAGGCCATGAGAGGCGGCAGGACATGGATGATCGACCCACGGGCTTTGCGCAAGGCATCGGCTCTTCCGATATCGGCACATTCGCCGACAACCTGGCCGAGTCGCTTGACCGGCAGATGAAGATCGCCTTCGAGCCCGAGGAACGCAAAACCCTCAGACGCTTCAGTTCGACCGAGGTCGCCGGGATGCTGCGCGTCAGCACCTCCAACCTGCGCAACCGGCACAAGGACGGCAGCTTTCCCGAGGTGCATACCGACAATCGCGGCCACCGGTTCTATTCCGCCGAAGAGGTCGACGCGCTACGCGACATCCTCGGCCGCACCGGCAAGAACGCCGAATCCTACCGGCCCGGACGCCGCGACGGCGACCCGCTTCAGGTGATCTCGGTGGTCAATTTCAAGGGCGGATCCTCCAAGACCACCGCGACCATCCACCTGGCGCAACGTTATGCGCTGCGCGGCTACCGGGTGCTGGTGCTCGATCTCGATCCGCAGGCCAGCCTGACCACCTTTTTCGGCTTCCGGCCCGAGCTTGAATTCGCCGACGGCGGCACGATCTACGACGCGCTGCGCTATGACGATCAGGTGCCGTTGAGGCAAGTGATCCAGAAAACCTATTTCCACAAGCTCGACATGGTGCCCGCCGGGCTGATGCTCTCGGAATACGAGACCGAGACGGCGAATGCGCTGTCCAACCGGGTGCAGCCGATCTTCGCCGAACGCCTGGCGCTGGCGCTGGAAGAGGTCAATGCCGACTATGACATCGTGCTGATCGATTGCCCGCCGCAGCTGGGGTTTCTCACCCTGACGGCGCTGGCCGCTTCGACCGGCCTTCTGGTGACGGTGGTGCCGGGGATGCTCGACATCGCCTCGATGAGCCAGTTCCTCAAGCTCGCCTCCGAGACGGTCAAGGCGGTGGAAGAGGCCATCGGGCGGCGCGTCACCTGGGATTTCGTCAAGTTCCTGATCACCCGGTACGAGCCCTCGGACGGCCCGCAGACCCAGATGGCCGGCTACCTGCGCTCGATCCTCGCCGGTCAGGTCATGACCGAGCCGATGCTGAAGTCGACGGCGATCTCGGACGCCGGCATGACCCAGCAGACGGTCTACGAGGTCGAGCCGAGCCAGTTCATCCGCAAGACCATCGACCGCGCGCTGACCAGCGTCAACAGCGTGGCCGACGAGCTTGAGCAGACGATCCAGACCGCCTGGGGGCGTCGCTGATGGCCCGCAATATCTTCAACCAGCCCCCCAAGGACGGCAAGGACGCCCCGGCGCCCTCCCCTGCCCCGGCCAAGCCGGCAAAACTGCCCGGATCGGTCGGCGGGCTGCGGGATTCGCTGCGCGAGATCACCGCCAATTCGATCCGCGACATCGAGCCTGACCGGATCGACATCGACGGGCTGCGCGACCGGCTGGTGCTGGAAGACAGCAGCATCGACGACCTGGCCGAGAGCATCCGCAAGCATGGCCAGCAGGTGCCGATCATGGTCCGCCCCTCGGACCAGCCCGACCGCTACCGCGTGGTCTATGGCCGGCGCAGGCTGGCCGCGTTGCGCCGGATCGGCGGGACGGTCAAGGCGATTGTCCGCACGCTGGACGACGATGCCTCGCTGATCGCGCAGGGCCAGGAAAACAACCTGCGGCTCGATCCCTCCTTCATCGAGAAGGCGCTGTTCATCCGCGAGATGCAGGAGGCCGGCTACAAGCCCGGCGTGATCCAGGATGCCCTGGGCCTGACGCGGCAAGGGGTGTCGAACCATCGCGTGGTGATCGAACAATTGCCCGACGAATTGATCCGCCTGATCGGCCCGGCCCATGGGGTCGGGCGGCGGCAATGGGGCGATCTGGCGGCATTGGCGCAAAAGGCCGACCTGGTAGAGGTCGCGCGGCAGACCCTTGCCGCGCTGCCCGAGGACCTGCCCAGTGCCGAGCGGTTCCAGGCGGTCCATGCCGCCTGCGCGAAACAGGCACGCGGCCCGGTCAAGCCCGTGACCCGCGGCCGGACGAGAATGGTCACGGACGACAGCGGCACGCCGCTGGCCACGCTGGCCATCGACACAAGGGCAATCGCCATCAGGATCGCCCGCAAGGACAACCCGGAATTCGGCCAATGGCTTGAAGAGCGCGCGGAAGACGCGCTGAGGCAGCTTTTCGACCAGTGGCAGAATGAGAGAGGCCCGGGGTCCTGACCCCGGCCACAAGGCGCAACACGAGCAGAGGAGAACGGCGAAGGCCGAAAAGAAAAGAGCCCCCCAAGGTTTCCCCCGGAGAGCCCTCATCATCTGATTAGCACCTGTGATGTAGCAATCTCCGACATGCCGGTCAAGAGCCACCGATTCGGTGGACGGTTTTTTGTTGCCTTTTCATGCGGGATATCGCGTGAAGAGCCGGGAAAGATATGGGTCAGACGGTCGTCGTCCATCACGCATGGTATTCACACAGCTTTCCATCAGACCCGCGGACTCCGGTCCCCGGACCGAACCCGCATCCCCGCCGGACACCGACCTCTGGGCGATTTTCCGCGCCCTGCGCGACGCGCGCGGCCTGTTCGGGCTGCGTCCCGGTCACGTCCAGACCCTTCAAGCCATGCTCAGCTTTCTCAAGCCGGGCCATGGCGAGACGGTCTTTGCCTCCAACCAGGCGATCTGTCGCCGGATCGGCGGCATCGACGAGCGCACGCTGCGCCGGCATATCGACCGCTTCGTCGAACTCGGTTTCATCACCCGTCACGACAGCCCGAACCGCAAACGCTATCGGGTGCGCGCCTCGGACGGGAAATCCCTCAGCTATGGCCTGTCCCTTGCGCCGCTGCTGGCACGCGGCGCGGAGCTTCTTGCGATGGCGCAGGACCTGGAGAATGCCCGCCGGGATCGCCTGTTCCTGCGCAAGCAAATCCTGACGCGGCTGGCGCATCTGGAAGGGGCCGAGCCTGAGAACCCCTTGCCGCAGGACACGCGCAAAGCGCTGCGCCGCAAGCTCTCGGTCGCGGAATATCGCGCCTTGCTGGCGGCGGCAGAGGCGGAATGCCAGCGCCTGTCCACCGCGGTGGACGCGCCAGAAGCAAGGGAAATGCCCGCCAATGACGGGCAAACTGTCCGCCACCATTCTATGTCTGAAAAAGAACAAAAAGATCTTGAAGGGCAGGGCGAGACGCCCGACCTGCGGATGCTGACCTCGGTCTGCGACCAGGCCACCGCCTTTGCCAGCGACAGGCTGGAGAACTGGCACGATGTGGAAACCCATGCCGGCACGCTTGCGCCGATGATGGGCATTCATGCCAGCAGCTTCGAGAAGGCCAGGAACAGAATCGGGCCCAGAAAGACCGCCTGTGCCATCTTCATCATGTTGCAACTGGGGACGCGCATCCGCGACTTCGGCGCCTATTTTCACAGCATCACCCTGGGGCGCAAGGAACGGCAGTTCCAACCGACCCGTTTGCTCGAAACCCTGGCGCGATCTGGTGGGGCCGTCGCGTGACGTCCACCGCGGTGGACATGGCGGGAGAGAAGTGCGGCGAAAGCCTGTGTGACGCAGTACGATCCATGCGGGAAGGCGAGGGCAGGGGGCCCGGAAATGCGCCCCACGAAACGTCCAGGGCAAGACCAGGGAACAACCCGCAGCGCAGAACGCCCCCCAAAGAACCGCCCGCGCGGCTTGTCATCCGGCGCGAAAAGCTATTCTGTCGATGTCATCGGCGCTTGCCTGCCCACCACCTTCGAAAGGTCGGGCGCCGATGGGCGCGCGACTGACACAACTTGAGGCCGGACATGACTGACAGCCCCCCGCCGCCCGCCAGCAATCCGGCCCCGAAGGTGGCCATCGCCGTGATCGTCCTCCTGCTGGTCCTCGTGGTGGTTTACGCGCTGACCGATCGGAGCGCCCCGTCCTCGTCGCGCGGGATCGTCTCGGCCCATGTGGTGCAGATCGCGCCGCGGGTGTCGGGCGAGGTGATCGACGTGCTGATCGTCGACGACGCGGTGGTGCAGGCGGGCGAGGCGCTCTTTGCCATCGATCCGCGGCCCTTCGAACTGGCCGTGCGCCAGGCCGAGGCCAACCTCGAGACCGCCTTGCAGAACGTCGATGCCTCCGGCGCCTCACTGGTGGCGGCGCAGGCGGCGGTCACCCAGGCGCGCGCGGCGCTGGACAATACCCGCGCCGAGGCCGAGCGCACCTTCCGGCTGGAAGAGCGCGGCATCGTCGCCAAAGCCCAGGGCGATCAGGCCCGCTCGGCCGTGGCCCAGGCCGAAGCTGCCCTGCAAAGCGCCGAGGCCAACCTGGAAAGCGCGCGGGTCCAGCTGGGGCCGCGGGGCAGGGACAACCCGGCCATCCTCGGCGCCGAGGCGCAGCTTGAAAAGGCGCAGTACGACCTCGCCTCGACCACCGTGAAGGCGCCGCATCGCGGCGTGGTGACCAACGTGACCCTCTCGGAGGGCCAGTTCATCGGGGCGGGCAACCCGGCGCTGACCTTCATCGATGCGGAGGCCGCCTGGATCACCGTCGACCTGCGCGAGAACCAGTTGCAGGCGGTCAATTCCGGCGATCCGGCGCATCTGCTCTTCGATGCCCTGCCGGGGCAGATCTTCGAGGGCCGCGTGCAGAGCGTCGCCTGGGGCATCAATCCCGGGCGCAACTCCCAGGACGGGCTGGTGGTCAACCAGCCGGCCAACCGCTGGTTCGAGCCGGCGCGGCGTATTCCGGTCAGGATCGAGATCGAGGGCGGCATGGAGAACTGGCCGCGCCGCGTGCGGGTCGGGGGCAAGGTCCATGCGGTGATCCTTGCCGACGGCGACAGCGGACCGATTGCCTGGCTCGCCCGGGGGACGCAGCGGTTGCGCTCCTCGTTCAGCTACCTGCACTGAGCGCGCCATGTATGTCACCCCGCGCCCCGATCCGATCGAAGACCCGCTCTATGGCATCCGCCTGGGGCTGCTGGGGGCGCTGGCTTACCTGGCGATCCCGATCCTTGACCCGGCGCTGCCGCCGATCATCGCCGCCTTGCCGGTGGGGCTGATCGCGGCGCAGCGCAAGGCCTTCGATCCCGTCAAGGTGATCGGCGGCGCGGCGGCGATGTGCGTGCTGCCCTGGGTCATGACCTGGGTGGTGGAATGGCTGCGGCCGATGCCGGCGGTCTATGTCGGGGCGATGTGGCTGGTCTATTTCGCGGGCTTCCTGATGGTGCTGCGCAGCGGAGCGGCGGCGGGCATGCTGATCGTGATCGTGGCGGTGCTGATCTCGATCATGGGGATGCACGGCAGCGAGACGGTGGAAGTCATGCGCGACGGCTTCGTCCAGGCGTCGCTGGTGGCGCTGGTGGTCGGCCCGCTGGTGTACCTGCTGCTGCCCGCGCGCACGCGCGAGAAACACGTGGACGAGCCGGCGCCAAGCCCGGGCAACACCAACCTTGGGGGCGGCGATCCGGGCGACGGTTCTGCTGGGGCTGAGCTTCTGGCTTTATACCGTGATGCAGCCTTCGGACATGATGATGGCGGTGATCGCCGCCATGGTGCTGGTCTTTCCGACCCGCCGGGCAGTCTTTGCCGAGGCGCGGCAGCGGGTGCGCGCCACCTTCATCGGCAGCGCGCTGGCGGCCGTGGTGCTGGCGCTCTTCACCCTCTCGACGCATCTGCCGATCCTGCTGGGGCTGATCTTTCTCGGCGGGCTCTGGCTGGGCCAGAAGATGCTCTACGGGGCGCAGCCGAGCATGGTCTATCAATACGCCTTCTCGGTGGCACTGGCGCTGATCGCCGGGGCGCTGAGCACCCAGGACGCGGCCTATGCCACCTTCACCCGGATCGTGCTGACCCTGACCGGCGCCTTTGCCGCCGCCTTCGCCGTGGCGCTGCTGGATGCGCTGACCGGCTGGCGCGAGGCCGTGCCACAGACCCGACGCGGGGTCACGACTTGATGGCGGTGCTGAAGATGCTGGTCGGGCTGGTGTTCCTGACCGGGGGCCTCATTCTTGTTGCCCGGATGAGCTTCACGCTTCCGGTGTTGGCCAACCGGGTCGACAGCCGGGCGCTGCCCCCGGCCTGGGACGGGCCGCTGGCCGAAGCGCTCTCGGGGCGTGCCGCGGCGCATGCGGGGCTGACCGGGGTCGCGCCCTTGCAGAACGGCGCCGATGCCTTTGCCGCACGCATCATCCTGGCCGATGCCGCGGTCTCGTCGATCGATGCGCAGTATTACATCTGGCACGACGATCTGACCGGAACGCTGCTGCTGGGCGCGCTGGTGCGCGCGGCGGACCGGGGGGTGCGGGTGCGCCTGCTGCTGGACGACAACGGCACCGGCGGGCTGGATGCAGAGCTGGCCGAGCTCGAGACCCATCCCAATATCGAGGTGCGGCTGTGGAACCCGTTCAACCTGCGCCGGTTCAAGATGCTGTCCTATGGCTTCGACTTCTTCCGACTCAACCGGAGGATGCACAACAAGTCCTTCACCGTCGACGGGCGCGCCACCATCCTGGGCGGGCGCAATATCGGCGACGAGTATTTCGCCACCGGGCCGACCGCGCTGTTTGTCGATCTGGATGTGCTGGCCGTGGGCGACATCGTCCCCGAGGTCTCGGCGGATTTCGACCGCTACTGGCGCGCGAAGTCGGTCTATCCGGCCGGGCTGATCGTCGGCGCCCCGCGCAGCGGCAGCCCGCTCGAGGACCGTCTCGCCTCGCTCCAGTCCGACCCGCAACTGGCGGAATACCGCGAGATCCTGCGCTCGTCCGAAAGCGCCGCGGCGCTGGCCTCGGGCGATTTCGGGTTGGAGTGGACCCGGGTGAAGCTGGTCAGCGACGATCCGGTCAAGGGCGAGGGCGCGGTGCCGCGCGAGGACCTGCTGGCGACGCGGCTGGCGCAGGCCGTGGGCAAGATCGACGACCGGTTCGACGGTATTTCGCCCTATCTCGTGCCCGGCAAGATCGGGGTCCAGGCCTTCTCGACCCTCGTGTCGCGCGGGGTTGCGGTGCGGATGCTGACCAATTCGCTCGAGGCGACGGACGTGCTTCCGGTTCATGCCGGCTATGCCAAGTGCCGCAAGGACATGCTGGCCGCCGGGGTGGGGCTTTACGAGATGCGCCAGGAAGTGGCGGTCGATGCCCCGACCGACCGGCTGGGGCCTTTCGGATCCTCGGGGTCGAGCCTTCATGCCAAGACCTTTGCCGTCGATGGCGAACGGATCTTTGTCGGCTCGTTCAACTTCGATCCGCGGTCGACCACGCTCAACACCGAGATGGGGCTGCTGATCGACAGTTCCCGCATGGCGCAGGGGTTGCACGATGCCTTTGACGAGGGGTTGCGCGGCATTGCCTGGCGGATCGGGATCGAGAAGGGCAAGCCGGTCTGGATCGATCCCGACGGCGGCCCGACCCTGACCGAGGAGCCGGGCACGACGCTGTTCAACCGGGCCGCCTTGACGGTGATCGGATGGCTGCCGGTGGAGTGGCTGTTGTGATTTCCCCGGTCAAACAACCCAAGATTGTGTTTTCGCGATGGTCCAAAGCCATTTCATGTCGCGATTTATCCGCGCCGCAGCCCTTGAAAATCCTAGGGGTCCTCACCATATCTCGTGTATGGCCCTGTTCATCTTCCATATGAGGTTCCTGCCGAAAGCAGGAAGACTTCTGAACCGCCGGTAATCCCCGGTGGACCCGGCCCATCTGGCCGGATCGCGCCATTGGGGGCCTGATCTCTCGACATTCACGCAAATGCGCCGCGCAGACCCGCGCGACACCGCTTGGCACCCCTCGCCAGGCGCGTCTTCACGGGTGCCGCGCGGTCCCTGGAACACGACTGGAGATTTTACATGATGCACCTTGAAAACGATTACACCACCTTGCTGCAGGTCGATAACGACGCGCCCTGCATCTCGCTCTACCAGCCGACCCACCGGACCTTCCCCGACAGGAAGCAGGATCCGATCCGCTTCGGCAACCTTCTGAAAGAGATCGAGACATCGCTCGAGCGGCAGTATCCGTCCAAGCAGATCAGCGCCATCCTGCGCCCGTTCCGCGACCTGGCCGAGGATTCGCGGTTCTGGAACCAGACCCAGGACGGGTTGGCGATCTTTGCCACCGCCGAGACCTTCAAGGTCTACAACCTGCAGCGGCCGGTCCAGGAGAAGGTGATCGTGGCCGACAGTTTCCACACCAAGCCGCTGATGCGCATCCTGCAATCCGCCGATCGCTACCATGTGCTCGGGCTCAACCGTCACGAGGCGACGCTGTTCGAGGGCAATCGCTATGCGCTCGACCTCGTCGATCCGGCGGGCGGGTTCCCGCAGCAGAACGACGCGCTGGCCAGCGCGGAGGAGGGCGGTCCGGAGCGGGCGAAGCGGGCGCATGGCCCCACCGGGTCGGGCCAGACCACCCGCCACGGCACCAACGTGCGCCAGGAGTCGCGCGACAACGACACGCGGCAGTTCTTCCGCGCGGTCGATGCGGCGGTGACCAAGACCTATTCGCGGCCCTCGAACATGCCGCTGGTCCTCGCGGCGCTGCCCGAGCATCACCACATGTTCCGCGAGGTCAGCGACAACCCGGCGCTTCTGCCGGTGGCGATCGACGTCGATCCTTCGGCAATTTCGGCCGAGGAACTGCGCCGCCGCGCCTGGGAGATCGTGCTGCCGCGCTATCTCGAGCGGCTTGACGGGCTGATCGAGCGCTACGGCGCGGCCAAGGCCAATGGCGGCGGCAGTGCCGACCTGACCGAAATCGGCAAGGCGGCCGCGGCGGGGCGCATCGCCACCTTGCTGATCGACGCCGAGCGCGTGGTGCCGGGGCATTTCAACCCGCAGACCGGCCATATCGGCTTTGCCCGTCTCGAGGACCCGGATGTCGACGATCTGCTCGACGACCTGGGCGAACACGCGCTGCGCACCGGCGGGGATGTCGTCATCGTCCCGCCTGAGCGGATGCCCTCGGACACCGGCATCGCGGCGCTGTTCCGGTTCTAGGACTGCTTCGTTCCGCGCGCCCCCGGCCCTGGTGACAGGGCCGGGGGTTTTGCGCCTTTGTCGCCGGGGCCGGGCGCGGCACCGGCGACAATTGACTCCGATCCCGACCGCGCCCGGATTGGGTTTCCGCGTCTTGGGGGTTAAGAAGGCATGACCACCCGGTTCGGGTGGTTTTTCATGTCGAAGCGCGGGGCCCCGAGGTCCCGCGCATCCAGGAAGGAAACGCAGTCGTGGCGTCATCGCATACCGAATCGCAGCGATCCGACGAATCGCAGTACAGCCCGACCTCGGACCCGGTCCGCTGGCGGATCCTCTGGGTCCTGTTGATCACGATCTTCATGACCCTGGTCAGTGTCAGCATCGTCAACGTCGCGCTGCCCTCGATCCGGGTCGGGCTGAATGCCTCGGAGGCAGACCTGCAATGGGTGCTCTCGGGCTTTGCGCTGACTTTCGGGGTGATCCTCGTGGCGGCCGGGCGGGCCGGCGACATCATGGGGCGGGGCGGGTTGTTCCTGATCGGCGTGGCGATCTTTACCGTCGCCTCGGTCGCGGCGGGGCTGGCGCCCAATGCCGAATGGCTCAACGCCGCGCGCTTTGCCCAGGGGATCGGCTCGGGCCTGCTGAACCCGCAGGGGCTGGGCATGATCCAGCATTATTTCCGCGGTGACGCGCGCGGGCGGGCCTTCGGCTATTTCGGCACCACGGTCGGGTTTTCGGTGGCCATCGGCCCGGTGCTGGGCGGTCTGCTGATCGAGTTGGGCGGGCCGGAACTGGGCTGGCGGCTGACCTTCCTGGTCAATGTGCCGATCGGCGTGCTGGCGATCATCCTGGGGCTGATGTGGTTTCCGCGCCCCTTGATCGTCCGGCTGCCACGGACCGGCAGCGGGCTGCGCTCGCTCGATCCGGTGGGGGCGGCGCTGCTGGGGCTGGCGGTACTGGCCATGCTGTTTCCCTTTGTCGAAAGCGGCGGCGGGGCGATCGTCTGGCTGCTGCTGCCGGCGGGCATGCTGCTGGTCTGGCTTTGGGTCCTGTGGGAGCGGCGCTATGTCCGGCTGGGGCTCAGCCCGATGGTCGATCTCAAGATCTTCTCGACCCGCAGCTATACCAACGGCATCACCATCATGGCGCTCTATTTCATGGGGGTGACCAGCGTCTGGGTGCTGGTGGCGCTTTACGTGCAGGAGGGCGACGGCAAGACCGCGCTGCAATCGGCCACCTTCGGCATTCCGGCGGCCCTGCTGTCGGCCTATGCCGCCCATTGGGCCGGAAGCCGCGTTGCCACTCTCGGCCGCAAGATGGTGGTCGTGGGCCTGCTCATCGCGCTGTTCGGCCTGGCCCTGAGCGTTGGCGTCGTCATGCTGTTCGAGGCGGGCCATATCAGCATCTGGTGGCTGATGGGCTCGCTGTCCTTCGTCGGCATCGCCCAGGGCATCGTGATCAGCCCGAACCAGACGCTGACCCTGGCGGATGTGCCGCTGGACTATGCCGGAAGCTCCGGCGCGATCATGCAGACCGGCCAGCGGATCGGCACGGCGGTGGGCATCGCGGTGATCACCGCGGCGGTCTTTGCCACGCTGGCGGTCTCGTCCTGGGGGATGGCGATGATCGTGGGGTTCGTGCTGATCGCGCTGGTGGTGGTGCTGGCGCTGGTGGTGGCCTTGCGCGACCTGGCCCAGCGCCGACAGCCGGCGCCGGCCCATGCCCGCCAGACCTGATCGGACGGTGCCATGACCACACCGGATTTCGAGGAAACCCTGTTCGAGGCGCTGGTCGACAGCACCGAAGGCACCGGGGGCCTGTCGCCGGCGCAGGCCGCGCGTGAGCCGGGCAATTTCCTGCGCCACGCCGGATCGCTGTCGATGAGCAAGATCGCCGACGGGCTGATCGACCCGAAGCTGGTGCTGTCCTGGCTGCTGGCCCACCTGGGGGCCTCGGCCGTCTTCGTCGGCCTGCTGGTGCCGATCCGCGAGGCCGGGGCCCTGCTGCCGCAACTCTTCATTGCACCGCGGGTGCAGGCCATGGACCGGCGCAAATGGGCCTGGGTCGCGGGCAGCATCGGACAGGGGGCCGCCGCGGCGGGCATCGTGCTGGCGGCCCTGACGCTGAGCGGCGCGGCGGCGGGGGCGATGATCTGCGCGCTGCTGGCGGTGCTGGCGGTGTCGCGGTCGGTCTGTTCGGTCAGCTACAGCGACGTCTTGGGCAAGACCGTGGGCAGGTCGCGGCGGGGCGCGGCCACCGGCACCGCCACCTCGCTGGGGGCAGGGGCCGTGGTGATCTTTGCGCTGGTTCTCATGTCAGGGCTGATGGACCGGGCGGCGCTGGTCCTGGTGGCGATCTCGCTCGCGGCCTTGCTGTGGCTGGGGGCAGGGGTCCTGTTCTCGAGCCTCTGGGAGGAGCCGGCCCCGGGCGCGGCAGGCGCGCCGGCGCTGGGCCAGCTTGGCCTCCTGCGCCGCGATGCGACCTTGCGTCGGTTCATCTGGGCGCGCGGGCTTCTGACCTCGACGGCGCTGGCGCCGCCCTACATTGTGCTGCTGGGCGCTGAGGCGGGGCAGGGCAGCTTTGACCGCCTGGGCGCGCTGGTGCTGGCATCCTCGATCGCGTCGCTGCTCAGTTCCTGGATCTGGGGACGGATGGCGGACCGGTCGAGCCGTAGGGTGCTGATGGTCTCGGCTATGGTCGGGGCGTTGGCGCTCTTGTCGGCGGTGGCGCTGGACCTGGCGGGCGCTTCCGGCACGATCTGGGCGCTGCCCTTGGTGCTTTTCGCGCTGATGATCGCCTATCACGGGGTGCGGCAGGGGCGGGTGATCTACCTGGTCGACATGGCCCCCGACGACCGGCGCGCCGCCTATACTGCGGTGTCGAACACGGTGATCGGGCTCTTGCTGCTGGGATCGGGGCTGTTCGGCGCGCTGGCCTCGCTGGCCGGCCCGCAGGTGACGCTGCTGATCTTTGCCGCGATGGCGCTGGCGTCGATCGTGGTCACCCGGAGGCTTGACGAGGTGTCGTTTTGAGCGGGCGCCGGAGACAAGGATTGCCGCCGAGACGCCGGGATTTGACAGCGCCCGGCGGGACATGATCTGAGCAGGGGCGGTTCTGCAAGCAAGAAAGGACTGAGATGACACAGCCGAAGATCCTGGTGACCAGAAAGTTGACCGACCCGGTCGAGCGGCGTCTGGCCGAGAGCTTTGACGCGACCTTCAACCCGGACGACAGGCCGCTCAGCCCCGAGGCGCTGGCCGACGCGCTGCGCAGCCATGACGCCCTGGTGCCGACGGTCAGCGACCGGATCACCGCGGCGATGCTGCGGGCCGAGGGCTGCCGGGTGCGGATGATCGCCAATGTCGGCGTCGGCTATTCCAATATCGACATCGCGGCGGCCGAGGCGGCGGGGATCGCCGTCTCCAATACGCCCGACGTGCTGACCGATGCCACCGCCGATATCGCCATGCTGCTGATCCTCTCGGCCACCCGCCGCGCCTTTGCCGCCGAAAAGATGCTGCGCGAGGGGCGCTGGGGCGGCTTCTCGGTCGTCGACGGGCTGGGCACGGGCCTTCAGGGCAAGGTGCTGGGGATCATCGGCATGGGGCGGATCGGCCGCGCCACCGCGCGCCGGGCGGCGGCGGGGTTCGGGATGCAGATCGTCTATTACAACCGCTCGCCGGTGGAGGATCCGGGGGTCGAGGCCCGGCGGCTGGAGAGCATCGGCGATGTGATGGCGGCGGCGGACGTGGTCTCGGTCCATGTGCCGGGCGGCGGCGCGGCGCCGCTGGTGACGGCCGAGCATATCACGCGGATGAAGCCCTCGGCGCATCTGGTCAATACCGCCCGGGGCGACAGCATCGACCAGGCGGCGCTGATCGAGGCCCTGGTGCAGGGGCGCATCGCCGGCGCCGGGCTCGACGTCTTTGCCGAGGAACCCGCGGTGCCCGAGGCGCTGCGCGCGCTGGAGACCGTCACGCTGCTGCCGCACATCGGCTCGGCGACCCAGGAGGTGCGCACCGCCATGGGGCACCTGGCCGCCGACAACCTCGATGCCTTCTTCGCCGGAGAAACGCTGCCCTGCCGCGTGGTCTGAGCGGCGCCACGGCCCGGCCTCGTCAGAGGCGGGCAGGGCAGGGCGGGGCGGTGTCGCACGAACGCGTGCGCATCCCGCCGATGCCGGAGGCGGACGTTGCGCAAATCCGGATCTGCGCGGGCCGTCGTTCGTTCCACGACAGGGGATTTGTCGCACCCCGGTTTGGAATGTGCCCACTACAGATGCCAAGCTCCGATAGTGAAGTTTGTGATAATAATCGCGAAGGATCTTGGCCGGTTACAACGCATTGGTCCGGACGACACGGTCCCGTCGCCTTAGGTACATCATCCGAGGCCAAGCCAGTTTGGCAGCCACAGCACGAGGACAGGCAGGAACAGGATCATGAAGATCCTCACCGTATCCGCTGCGATGAAAGGCAGGATGCCGCGCGATACCTTGCCGATCGTAAGTGTCGGGGACACCCCCTGAATGACAAAGAGGTTCATGCCGATCGGGGGCGTGATCAGGCCGATCTCGACCACCGAGACCAGCAGGACTCCGAACCAGATCGGATCATATCCAAGGCTGGTGACAACCGTGAAGGCCGGGACCACCGTCAGCAGGATCATCGACAGACTGTCCATGAAGCAGCCGAGCACGACGTAGAACAGCAGCAGGATCAGGATCACGATCAGCGGCGAAAAGCCCTGCGTGGTGATCCAGTTGACCAGCGCCTGCGTCATGCCGCTCGCTTCGATGAAGAAGTTGAACAGGGCCGCGCCGACCAGGATGAGGAAGATCATTCCCGTCATCGCCGCTGTCTCAAGCATCCCCTGGCGCAGGACATCCAGTGCCAGCCTGCCGCGCAGGGCGGTGAACAGGACCGCGCCGCCTGCACCGACAGCGGCGGCCTCGGTGGGCGAGAACAACCCGGCATAGATGCCGCCGATCACCAGAACGATCAGCGCAACCGCGTCCCACATCTGGAGCAGGTGCGGCCCACGTTTCGACCAGGGCACGCGCGGCGTCCTGGGGCCCAGTTCGGGCTTGCGCCAGACCTGTAACCGGATGGCCAGGATATAGAGCAAGGCGGCAATGATCCCGGGGATCATCGCACCGGCAAAGAGCGCTCCGATCGACTGTTCGGTCATCAGCGCGTAGATCACCAGAAGGATCGATGGCGGGATCAGCACGCCCAGGGTCCCGCCCGCCGCCACCGCGGCCCCGGCGAGACTGTCGGAATAGCCGCGGTCCGCCATCTCGGGCAGCGCCACGCGGCCCATGGTGGCACAGGTGGCCAGGGACGATCCGCTGATCGCGCCGAAGACCGCACAGGCGCCGATGGTGGCCGACGCAAGCCCTCCGGGCCGGTGCCCGGCAAAGGCGACGATCCCCTGAAAGAGGTTCCGGGACAATCCCGAATAGGTGGCAAAGACGCCCATGAAGATGAACAGGGGGACGACGGACAACCCGTATGGCACGATGGCCTCGAACGGCAGGCTGGCCATCACGTAATTGGCCGAATTCCAGTCCTCCAGCAGCAGGACACCGATGACCCCGATGCCCGCCATTGCCAGCGCCACCGGCACGCGCAACAGGACCAGGACGAGGGCGGCGACAAATCCGATCAGGCCGGAAAACTCAAGCGGCATCGGGCTATTCCTTGTTTACGATGATTTTCGCCGCCGTCAGGAGGCAGACCAGCACGGACAGGAACAAACCGACGATCAGGGCACTCCAGTAGAAGATCATCGGAACGGCCAGATCCTGGGAGACGTCTCCGTAGCCCCAGACCTCCATCGCGCGCCCCCATGTCAGCCAGAGCAGAAAGGCCAGCAGACCGGCGCCGAACAGCGCCGCCAGAACGTCCAGCAGGCGTTGCATCCCGACGCTGAGGACGCCACCCAGCAGATCGACCTTGACGTGCGCGCCCTTGGTGAACGCATAAGGAATGGACAGGGACGCCGCGATCATGACGCTGAGCTGGGTCAGATCGACGGCGCCTATGAAAGAGCCGCCGCCGATCCTGCGCCAGACGATGTCTCCGACGACGACGAGAATGGCAAGCGTCAGCACCGTGATGCCGAAGATTGCGCCGACTGTCGTGATCCGGCCAAGCCAGCGGTCGATGCGGTCGATCGCCGAATTCTTCGGCGATCCCGGTGCAGTCATGCGGGATAAGGTCATCTGCTGCCCGTCTCGGCTCAGGCGGCGTCGAACTGGGCGATCAGCTCTTGTGCCCGCTGGTAGATGGCCAGCGGATCCTCGACGCCCTTGTCCTTCAGGCCGTCAAGATATCCGGTGATCATCGGTTCGAGACGCGCCTTCCACGCCGCGCGGGTTTCGTCATCGACGGCAATGATCTCGTTGCCGCGGGCAATCGCATCCTCGCGGCCGCGGGTATCCCATGCGTCCCACCAGTCGCCCATCTTGGCGACCAGCGCGTCGCCCGTCATGTCGTCCAGAACCTCGCGCACGTCATCGGGCAGGTTGGCATAGGTCTTCTTGTTCATCAGGATATGGAAGCCGGCGGCATAGGCCGCGGCATCGGTGTGATACTTCAGGATTTCGTTGGCCCGGATCGCGCCGACCAGGTCCCAGGTCGTGATCACCCCGTCCAGCGACCCCTTCTGCAGGTTTTCGTAGATCGCCGAGGGCGGCAGGCCGACGGGCGAGGCGCCCAGTTCCTCGAGCATGGCCGAAACCGCGGGGCTGGGGGTGCGCAGGCGCAGTCCCGCCAGATCGTCAAGCGTACGGACCGGCGTATTCGTCGTGTGGATCAATCCGCCATTGTGCACCATCAGGCCGAGGACGTGAAAATTGTCGTACTCGCCGCCAAAGGCGCCCTCCTTAAACAGCTCCCACATGGCGCGCGACCCGGACCCGGCGCTTTCCACCAGGAACGGCATCTCCATGATCGAGCTTGCCACGAAGCGGTCGCGCGGGATGCCGTTCAGGCCCAGGGCGATGTCGATCACTCCGGCGCGGACCTGGTCGGCCTGACGGTCGATCTTGCCGAAAGCTGTGGTGGCGTCGAGAACCTCGACCGCGACCTTGCCGCCGGTGCGTTCGGTCAGTTCTTCCCCGAAAGGCACCATGAAATCCGTGGTGAACCCGTGCATCGGCGGCAGGTAGTTGCTCATCTTCAGAGTGATTTCCGCCTCGGCAAAGGCGGGCCGCGCGATGGCGGCGACGGCCAGGCCGGCGGCACCGGTCTTGAGCGCGGTTCTGCGGTTCATCATGCGTGTCATCGGTTTCTCCCTGGGGTGGCTCTTGTTCTGGTTTCCTGTGCTGCCGTCACATCCGGGCAGCGTGGTACATGGCAGACTATCGGCGCTTCGCATGCCCGATCACAAGCCAAACGTGGAAATTGCGGCTCGAAAAATTCAGAGCGGTGGAATCGTCATGGAGGTGGATTTAGCATTGCGTAACGTGTATCGCAATGCGTAATATGAGCGCGAGGATGCTTTTTCAGACATGGGAACCGGGGCGGCGATGATCGAAAAACCAGCGACCGACAATCGCCGCAGCAGCGTGCAATCCGTCGATACGGCGGCGCGCATTCTCAGCGCCATGTGCGACCTGCGCCATGCGGCCCCGTTGAAGGACATCTCCGAGGTCTCGGGTCTGCAAACGGCCAAGGCGCACCGCTATCTGACCAGTCTCGTCGCCTCGGGGCTGGCAAGTCAGGACAGAGCCTCCGGGCGCTACAGTCTCGGCCCGATGGCGCTTCGCCTCGGCGTGACCGCGATCAGCGCCAACGACCTGATCCGCCGCGCCTCTGCCGCGCTGTGCGAGCTGTGCGTCGCGCACCGGACCTCCGGGCATCTGGCGGTCTGGGGCGATCATGGCCCGGTCCTGATCCGCAACGAACACGGCGGCCCGCCGATCATCCTGACGGTCGGGCTGGGCGCGACGATGCCGCTGGTGCGCTCGGCCTCGGGGCAGGTTTTCCTCGCCCATCTGCCGCGCAGGGCGACAGAGACCATCGTCGCGCGGGAGTTGCCCGCGCTCGACATCAGCGCCGCCGATGTCGAGGATCTCTGCGCCCGGACCCGCAGGCAGGGATATGGCGAGACCGACGAAGGCCTTGTGCCCGGCCTCTTCGCGGTGGCTTTTCCGGTGTTCGGGATCGACGGCAATCTTCAATGCACCCTGTCGTTCATCTCGACCGACGCGGGGTTCTTTGCCCCCGGTCAAGGCCACCTCGAAGAGTTGCGGGACGCGGTTCGGAAACTCTCCGACCCGAAGATATGAAGATGCGAGTGCCAAGGGCGCAGGGACAGCGAAATGATTGACCTTCAGGATCTGGAAGAGGCCGCGCGCAGGCATCTTCCCCGCTTCGTCTTCGATTTCGTCAGCGGCGGATCGGGGCAGGAACGCGCCTTGCGGCACAACGCGGCGGCGCTGGAGGCCGTCAGGTTCATCCCCAGGGTCCTGAGCGGCGAGACATCGCCCACCACGGAGGTTGCGGTCTTCGGCCAGCGATACGCGGCGCCCTTCGGCATCGCGCCCATCGGGATGCTGGGCCTCGTGCGCGACGGCGCCGAGACCATGCTGGCCCGCGCCGCGCGGGCCCACGACATCCCGATGATCCTCAGCACCGCGGCGACGCGCACGATCGAGGAGGTCGCCGCCGTCGCCGAAGAGACCTTCTGGTTTCAATACTACCCGACGCAACTGCCATCGCTGAACGACGATCTCATCGACCGGGCCCGCGCCTTCGGCTGCCGGACCCTGATGCTGACCGTCGATACGCCGGTCCCGGGGCGCCGCCTGCGCGATCTGCGCAACGGGTTGCAGATCCCGCCGCGGCTGACGCCCAAGACGCTTGCGCAGCTTGCCCTGCGCCCTCGCTGGGCGCTCGCCCGGGCCAGGATCGGCGCGCCGGAACTGGCAAACCTCCGCGGCGCCGCCGGAGAGGACCGCCGGAGCTTTGCCGATACCATGAAACTGCTGAGCGCCCCGTCGATGACCTGGGACGATGTGGCGGGCCTGCGGGACCGCTGGAAAGGACACCTTCTGGTCAAGGGTCTGCTGCACCCGGAGGATGTGGCGCGATGTGCCGGGCTGGGCATCGACGGGGTTGTCCTGTCCAACCACGGCGGGCGGCAGCTCGACAGCGCGGTGGCCCCGGTCGATGTGCTTCCCGCCTGCCGCGCGCAGGCCGGCACGGATCTGACGATCATCGCCGATGGCGGCATCCGCTCTGGCGAGGATGTCGCCAAGTGCCTCGCGCGCGGCGCCGATTTCGTGCTGCTTGGCCGCCCGTTCGTCTATGCGGCCGCCTTGGGAGAAGACCGCATCGCGCCGATGATCGCCTTGCTCGTGTCACAGCTCGAGAACACGCTGTCGCTGGCGGGTGTGCCGATGGACCGGCTGGCAGAGGTGCTTGCCGGGCAAGGCGAGACCGCGCAACAGGTCTGAGCACTGGTGGCAGCGGTCAGACCTTGTGTTCCTTGGTCCGCGCCAGGATATCCTGCAGAACGCCGATGCAGGTCTGCAGATCCGCCGCGTCCACCCCTTCGGTGAAGGCGCAATAAAGCGGGTTGACCACCGTCGCCACCTCTTCCAGCTTTTCGACCCCCCGCGCGGTCAGCGCCACCGTGCGCACCCGTTGATCCAGCGTGCTGATGTTCCGTTCGACCAGCCCGGCGACGACAAGCTGCTCGACCACCCGGCTGACGGAGGATTGCTCGGTCACGGACAGCACGGACAATTCGCCGATGGTCAATTCGCCGAAGGCCGACAGGCAGGAGAGCATCCGCATGTTGGTGCCGCGGATCTCCAGCGGGGCAAGCGCCTCGTCCTGGTTCTGGCGCCACCGATGGGCCAGCCGCGCGATCAGGTAGGGCAGGTATTGCTCCAGCTCCGCCGGCGACCGGAACGGCAGCGCGACCGGTTTCGCGCGCGGTCTACCCATCGCTGCGCGCCTGCATCCGCAGCTTTTCGGACATCTGCCGAAGCGCGTCCGTCACCCCGATCAACTCATCCCGGCTGACGTCCTGCATCAGATCGGCCAGGGTCGCGGCGTGGGAGTCCATCGCCGCCCGGAACGTGTCCGCGCCCTTCTCGGTCAACTTCGCGGTAAAGCAGCGCCGGTCGGTCGGTGACATCTGCTTGTCGACCAGGCCGTCCTTGACAAGCCGGTTGACCAGACCCGAAGTGTTTCCATTGGTGACTTTCAGCGCGGTGGACAGATCGCCCATGCTGAGCCCGTCCGGGTGCCGCGCCAGTTGCGCAAGGACGTCAAGCTTGGCCAGACCGATCCCGGCATCGTCGCGCAGACTTCGGTTCAACACCGGAAAGATGGTGCTGTGAACCCGCAGGATGGCAAGCCAGAACCGCGTCTCCTGCGTCCGCTGATCGTTTCGGGAAACTGGAATGGTGGCCTCCTCGCGTTCCGGCGATATTTCACTGCTACATCCCTGTATCAGCATACTTCAAGAGTGCCTCCCTGATATCCTGGGGAATCGCAATGGATTGATGCGTGTCGAGCGACGTGGTCACGGTCGTGAAGGCGCCGCGCAGCGCTTCGCGCCCGGATTTCATCCCGTGCAGCGTCAGGCCATAGGACTTGCCCCCGACCTTGGTGACGGCGACGAACACGTCCAGTTCCTCGCCCATGCTGCAGGGCGCGAAGAACGTCGCCCCGGCGCTGACATATCCCAATCCGGTGCGGCGATTGCCCAATATGTCGTAGTAGCTGATCCCGAGACATTCGCAAAACCACGCTTCGATGGTCTGGTTGAAGACATTGAAGAATTCCGGTGTGTAGACGATCCCGGCAGGGTCGCACTGGCCATGCCGGAAGGTCACGGTCCGCGACCAAAGATGCGCGGGCAGATCGGATCTGCGCATCGGGCCGGGATGGCTCTGGGCGGGTGTGGTCGGTTTGTTCACCGCGACGGCTCCTTTGATCATTCTGTGCCGTCCGCGGCGTCCTGACAGACATCGACGGTGACACTTCGTTTCGCCGCCCGGAGGTCGGGGCGCCTGTGAACCTGCAACCCCGGCCCGGACGCAGGCCCGGACGCCGGACCGATCTTGACCCGGACGGCCTTGTCACATCCTGCCCGAAATTTTATCTATGGTAAAGCATAGTTTTATATGTAAAGTAATTGCAGCCGGACCGGAGAGAAGGATTTCGATTCGGAGCGGTTCTGCCGAAAGCCCACGTCGCATGCGGGGCATCGCGCGGACCGGAGAAGGCCGGCAGTCCCGGTTGCGAGGACCGGCAGCCGACAGGAACGGATGACTGAAAAGGGAGAGAGACACATGACGAAACCGACGGAGCTGAAGGGTCTGATGGCGGCGGCGACTACCGCCTTCTGTTTCACCGCAGCCGAGGCGCAGGACACCACGCTGACGATTTCCGCCTGGGCGCCCCCCACGCACGGGGTCAACGCCAAGATGTTCCCCGACCTCATCCGCCGCATCTAAGAGGCGACCGAGGGGCGGGTGACGGCGCAGATGAAGTACAACCTGGCCCCTCCCCCCGCGCAGGCCGATATCGTCACCGACGGCATCGCCGATATCGCCTGGATCGTGCACAATTATTCGCCGGGCCGCTTCCCGTCGACCGCGCTCGCGGAATTGCCGGGCTTCGGCGGCAGTGCCGAGGCCTACTCCGTCGCCTACTGGCGCACGTTCGAGAAGTTCTTCCAGGATGCCAACGAGCACCGCGACCTGAAGGTCCTTGCGCTTCATTCGCATGGCGACGGGATGCTGCACTCGGCCACCAGGGTGGAAAGCCTCGAGCAGATCGAGAACATGAAGCTGCGGATCGGCGGCGGGGTTGCCGGGATGGTCGGCGAGGCGCTTGGCGCCTCCGCCATCGACGTTCCCGCACCGCGTGTCTACGAGACGCTGGCCTCGAATGCAGCCGACGGCGTGTTGATGCCGATGGAGGCCAAGCTGGGGTTCCGTCTGACCGAAGTGGCGCAGCATTCCTTCGACATGCCCAGCGGGTTTTACCACACCTCCTCGGCCACGGTGATGAACCGCGACAGGTTCGAGTCGCTGAGCGAGGCGGATCAGGCGGCGCTGGACGAATTGTTCGGCGAAGAGCTGTCCCGGATCACCGGCGCCTACTGGGACGAGTTCGACGCCGACGGCCTCGCCGCGCTTGAAAGCGCGGGCGACAACACCCTGACGGTGGCCTCCGACGCGGACCAGGCGCTCTGGGCCGAGAAAAGCCAGGAGATCATTGCGCAGGTCATTGCCGAGACCAGCGAAACGGGCATCGACGCCGAGGCCGCCTATGACTTCTTCAAGGCGGAATTCGACAGCCTGTCCGGCGGCAACTGACAATGGTCTCGCGGACGAGACTGTCCCGCATGGCAAGCCTGGGCAACAGGCTTGCCATCGGACCCGCCTGGATCGCCGGGGTGACGCTGTTTTTCCTGATGGCGCTGACCTTCGTCGACGTGATTTCGCGCAGCCTCTTTTCGGCGCCGCTGAACTTCTCAGGCGAGGTGACGGAGATCGCCCTCGCGGTGATCGTCTTCGCGGCGCTGCCGATGGCGACCCTGCAGGGCAATCACATCGCCGTCGATCTGTTCGACCGGTTCTTCAGCGCGCGCGGCGCCACCGTCCGTGATTTCCTTGTGGATGTGGTGTGCCTCGTCGCGCTGGCCTATCCGGCCTACCGGGTCTGGACCATCGGCACGCGCAGCAAGAGCTACAACGAGGTCACCGAGATCCTGAACATCCCCCAGTACTACCTGATCTACTTTGTCTCCGTCGCGCTGTTTGCCTGCTGTGGCATCTATGTGCTGCGGCTGGCCGGGTATTTCCTGGACGCTCCATCGCAAGACGAGGACCAATAATGCTGCTTTCCTTCATCGGCTTCGTCATGGTCCTGGTGCTGTCGTTCCTGCGCATCCCCATCGCCTTTTCCATGGGGCTGGTCGGGTTCTTCGGCACCGCCTACCTGATCAATGCCAAGGCCTCGCTGTCGCTGACCGGGCGGTTGATCATCGACACCTCGCAGGATTACGGGCTGTCCGTGGTTCCGCTCTTCATCCTGATGGGCCTTTTCGTGAACAAGGGCGGGTTGTCGCGTGAGCTTTACCGGGCGGCCTATGTCTTTCTCGGGCACATGCGCGGCGGGCTGGCCATGACGACCATCACCGCCTGCGCCGGGTTCTCGGCCATCTGCGGATCCTCGCTGGCCACGGCGGCCACCATGTCGAAGGTCGCCATGCCCGAGATGCGGCGCATGGGATATGCCGACAGCCTGTCGACCGCCTCGATCGCCGCGGGCGGCACGCTTGGCATCCTCATTCCGCCCAGCGTCATTCTGGTGATTTACGGCCTGCTGACCGAAACCAGCATCGGCAAGCTCTTCATCGCGGGCGTCATCCCGGGCCTGATCGGCGTGGTCTTCTATCTGCTGGCGGTGCAATACACCGTGCGCCGGGATCCCACGACAGGCCCCGCGGGCAAGCGCAGCACCTGGGCTGAGCGGCTCTCGGCCCTGCGCGACATCTGGATGGTGTTGGCGCTGTTCTTTCTGGTGATCGGCGGACTTTACGGTGCCTTCGATTTCCACCCGATCAACCTGACATTCTCGCCGACGGAAGCCGCGGGCATGGGGGCGGCGGGGGCCTTCCTGATCGCCCTGGCCCGGCGCGCGCTCACGCTTGCGTCGATCAACGAGGCCTTGCTGGAAACGGCCATCACCACGGCGGGGCTTTTCGCGGTCCTGATCGGGGCCTGGATGTTCTCCAACTTCGCCAACCTCGCGGGGTTGCCGGAAGCGCTGCGGGCCTTCGTCCTCAGCATCGGTGTGACGCCGATGACCGTCATGCTGGTCATCATCGCGATCTACATCGTGCTGGGCTGCGTCTTCGAAAGCCTCTCGATGCTGCTTCTGACGGTGCCGATCTTCTTTCCGCTGGTGACATCGCT
The DNA here is from genome assembly GCA_006226775.1 of Paracoccaceae bacterium. Lineage (GTDB taxonomy): Bacteria > Pseudomonadota > Alphaproteobacteria > Rhodobacterales > Rhodobacteraceae > Marinovum. The sequence continues at coordinate 70,332 of SBGD01000063.1, forward strand.
CGGCTTCGATCCGGTCTGGTTCGGCATCATCGTCGTCGTCGTGACCGAGATCAGCCTGTTCACGCCGCCTGTCGGGTTGAACGTCTTCGTCCTCAGGGGCGTGGTGCCGGATGTATCGACCTCCACGATCTTCCGCGGGGTCACACCGTTCTGGGTTGCCGATATCATCCGCCTGATCGTGTTGCTGACCTTCTCGGGCCTGGTCCTTTTCCTGCCCAACATGATGTGAGGATACGCGCAATGACCCTGCCGGACCCAAGCACCCTTGGCAGTGCTGCACATACAATGCTGGCCGCCCGCGGCCCGCACTCACCCGACAAAGGAGCGGTGACGTGACGAAACTGGACAAGCTGCACCAAACCGAAGCGGACCCGGTGACGGTTCCGGTTCAGACGCAAAATCGGCAGTTCCTGACCGGCAACGATGCGCTGGTGCGCCTGCCGATCGAACAGTTGCGCCGTGACCGCGACAACGGTCTGCGGACCAAGGGGTTCATCACCGGCTATCCCGGCTCGCCCATGGGCGGCTACGACATGGCGCTGAACCGCGCCAGAATCGAACAATACGACATCCTCCACCGCCCCGCCCAGAACGAGGAACTGGGCGCGACCTCGCTTCTCGGCACCCAGATGCTCGACAATTTCGAGGCCGACGACACCGATGGCGTCCTGGGGATCTGGTATGGCAAGGGGCCGGGTGCGGACCGCTCGGGCGATGCCTTCAAGCACGGAAACTTTGCCGGGACCAGCAAACATGGCGCCGTCGTCATCCTGAGCGGCGAGGACCACGAGGCGAAATCCTCCAGCGTGCCCTACCAGCAGGAATTCGGCTTCGAGCACAGCGGCATTCCGGTGCTCTACCCCGGCTCGGTGGCGGAGTTCCTCGATTTCGGGCTGCACGCCATCGCCATGTCGCGGTTCAGCGGATGCTGGGTGGCGATGATACTGGTGGCACCGCTCTGCGACGGTGGCGAGGTGGTCGATCTGGACACCCTCGCGCAGCCGGTTGTTCCGCAGGATTTCGAGGTCGAGGGCAAGCCGTTCGCAAAAACCACCGATTTCAACTTCTTCCCGGTGCTCAACGTCGCCACCGAGGCCAAGCTCTACAACGAGCGTCACGAGGCGGTGCTGGCCTATGCCCGCGCCAACGCGCTGAACCGGATCACCGAGCGGACGGCGACCGACAGGATCGGAATCCTGGCCGCAGGCAAGAGCTATGCCGACACGCGCGCGGCATTGGACCTTGTCGGGCTGGGCGAGAGGACCCGCGCCGACACGGGCATCCGCATGGCCAAGATCGGCCTGCTGACCCCGCTGGACGAAGGCTTCTTCCGCGACTTCGCCGAGGGGCTGGACCTGATCATTGTGGTCGAGGAGAAACGCGATTTCCTCGAACGCCAGGTTGCCAAGGCCATCGCGGGCCATGCCGGCGCGAAGATCATCGGCAAGCGCGATCTGAACGGCGCGCGGCTCTTCCCGGTCGAAGGCGGCATGGACGTCGACATCGTCGCCGACCGGCTGGCCCGGGTGCTGGAGGACGCCAGACCTGCCGCGCGCAACACGGCAGAGCCCGCGCCCCGCCTGACCCCCGCCCCCAAATTCGCGAGCCGCACGCCGAACTACTGCTCCGGCTGTCCGCACAACCGGTCCACCCGCCTGGGCGAGGGGCAGATCGCCTGGGGCGCGCCCGGCTGCCACGTCTTTGCCGCGATCATGGAGCAGCCCGAGAAACGCATCGAGGCGATGACGCAATATGGCGGCGAAGGGCTGCCCTGGATCGGCCTCTCGCCCTATACCACCAAGAAACACATGGTGCAGAACGTCGGCGACGGCTCATATTACCACGCCAGCAACCAGAACATCCGCTACGCGGTGGCCACCGGCCAGACCATGACCTTCCGCATCCTTTACAACGGGGTGATCGCCAATACCGGCGGGCAGGCCTATGCCGCCGACAACAGCGTGCAGAACATGTGCCGCAAGCTGGAGGTGGACGGCGTCAGGAAGATCGTGCTGGCCACCAAGACCCCCCGCGCCTATCGCGGCACCGGCCTGCCCGGCATCGTGTCTCTGGTGGGACCGGACGACATTCCCGCCCAGCTCAAGGCGCTGGAGAAGACCAAGGGCGTCACCGTCCTGATCTATGACGGCGAATGCGCCAACGAGCGGCGCCGCCGCCAGAAACGCGGCAAGCTGCCCAAGCCCACGACCTTTACCCTCGTGAACGAGGATGTCTGCGAGAACTGCGGCGATTGCGGGCAGAAGGCCAACTGCATGTCGCTGCAGAAGGTGGACACGCCTTTCGGGCGCAAGACCCAGATCCACCAATCCTCGTGCAATCAGGACACCGCCTGCATTGCCGGCGACTGCCCTTCCTTCGTCTCGGTTCACGTGGACGAAGGCGGCGGGCCGGGCAAGGTCTCGGCCCCCTCCCTGCCAGAGACCTTCCCGGAACCCACCCGCCCCGAACTGGATCAGCCGTTTTCGATCTACATTCCCGGCGTCGGCGGCACCGGCGTCCTGTCCCTGAACGCCATGCTGGCGCGGGCGGCGGTCGCGGACGGGCTGAACGCCAGGACCTACGATCAATCCGGCGCCGCCCAGAAATGGGGGGCCGTCCTGTCCAGCCTGATCATTGCGCGCCCCGAGCAGGAGATCCTCAGCAACAAGGTCGCGGCGGGGCAGGCCGACCTCTACCCCGCGCTCGACCTGGCCGCAGGGACAAATCCTGCGAACATGGCGGTCTGCGACAGCACGAAAACCGCCGCCGCGGTCAATTCCGAGATGCTGCCCACCGGCGAGATGGCCCGCAACGTCTATTTCCTGCCCGACCAGGCGGCCATGCAAGACCACATCGAGGCGGCGATGCGCAAGAGCGGCTTCACCTCCGTTCCGGCGCTCGGCATCGCCGAGGGGCTCTTCGGCAACTACATCCTGTCCAACATGATCGTGGTGGGCGCGGCCTATCAATCCGGCTTCCTGCCGATCTCGGACCGCGCCATCGAAGAGACCATCACCACATCCGCCACCGCGCCGGAGTTGAACATCCTCGCCTTCCGCGCCGGGCGCCTCGCGGTCAGCGATCCCGAGGCGATGACCCGCCTGATGCAGCGCGGCCCCAAGACCCTCGCCGACCGCACCCATGAGGCCGACGACCGCCTGCCCGCCGCCATCCACGCGGACATCGTGCAGGTGACCGCCACCCTCGATCTGCGCAGCGACGATGCCCGGACCCTGGTGGGCGGGCTGGTGCGCGACCTGATCCTCTACCAGGACCGCCGCTACGCGGAGACATACGTCGGCCACCTGGCGCCCCTTGCCCGGGCCGAGCAGGCCGCCACCGCCGATCCCGACCAGCCGCTGCTGCAACTGGCGGCGCGCAACCTGCACAAGATCATGGCTTACAAGGATGAATACGAGGTTGCCCGCCTGCTCACCGACCCGGTGTTCGAGGACCGTATCCGCCGCGCCTTTCCGGGGTTCCGGTCGTTCAGCTACAACCTGCAACCGCCCGCGCTGCGCTGGCTGATCAAGGACCGCAAGGTTGCCATCGGGTCGTGGTTCCGCCCGGCGCTTGTCCTGCTCACGAAAATGCGCGGGCTGCGCGGCACGGCGTTCGATCCCTTCGGCTACAACCACGGGCGCCGGGCAGAGCGGCAGGCGATTGACTGGTACACCGATCTGGTGGACCAATGCGGTGCGCGGCTGAACGCACAGAACACGCAAACCGTCGCCGACATCCTGCGGATCCCCGAGGACATCCGCGGCTATGAAGAGTTGAAACTCAACTCCCTCGCCAAGGCCAGAACACGCGCAAGCGCGTTGATCCAAACCATCTGATGAGCGCGGCACCATCTGCCGCCCAAGCAACTGGAGCAAGAACCCCATGAATTACGTCTTCGACCCCGCCCCGGTGTCCACCGTTGCCGTGCATGGCAGCGACGAGCGCATCCCCGTGCGCCGCATCTTCTGCATCGGGCGCAACTATGCGGCCCACGCGCGCGAGATGGGCAAGGACCCGGACCGCGATCCGCCGTTCTTCTTTCTCAAACCCGCCGATGCGGTGGTCGATGACGGGGCGACCATCCCCTACCCGCCGCAGACCGAGAACTTTCATTTCGAGGCCGAACTGGTCGTCGTGATCGGCAAGGACGGCAAGAACATTCCCGAAGACAAGACGCTCGATCATGTCTGGGGCTACGGCGTCGGCAACGACCTGACCCGCCGCGATCTGCAACTCAAGGCGCGCGAACAGGGCCGTCCCTGGGATCTGGGCAAGGGCTTTGACCGCTCGGCCCCCATCGCCCCGATCCATCCGGTGTCAAAGGTCGGTCATCCCGACAAGGGTGCGATCAAGCTGACCGTCAATGGCGAGGTCAAGCAGGAGGCGGATCTTGCGGACCTGATCTGGTCGGTGCCCGAGATGATCTCGATCCTGTCGCATTCGATGGAACTGAAGGCAGGCGACGTCATCATGACCGGCACCCCCGCCGGTGTCGGACCGCTGGTCGAAGGCGACACCTGCGTCGTCTCGATCGAGGGGCTGGGCGATCTGACCACCCATATCGGGCCGAAAGAATGACGCTGAAGCTGCACAATTTCTTTCGCTCGTCCACCTCAACGCGGCTGCGCGCCGCGTTGAACCTCAAGGGGCTGGACTATGAGTACATTCCTTACGTGCTGCGCAAGGGCGAGACCCGGACGCCGGAATACCTCGCCAGGAACCCGCAGGGCCTCGTGCCGACGCTGGAGCGCGAGGATGGCACGGTGATGACCCAGTCGCTGGCGATCATCGAATGGCTGGACGAGACCCACCCCGAGCCGCCGCTCCTGCCCCAGGGTGCCGATGGCCGCGCGCGGGTGCGGGCGCTGGCCTACATGATGGCCTGCGAGATTCATCCTCTCAACAATCTGCGCGTGCTGTTCCGGCTGGGCGATCAGTTCGGCGCCGACGAGGCGGCCCAGAAGGAGTGGTTCACCCATTGGGTCACCCTGACCTTCGACGCGCTGGAAACCGCGCTGGCCGCGAGCCCCGAGACCGGCCGGTTCTGCCACGGCGACACGCCGGGCCTTGCCGACATCTGCCTCTATGCGCAGGTCTGGAACAACCGCCGTTTCGACATCGCGACAGAGACCTGGCCGACAATCGCGCGCATCTACGACGCGTTGCACCGCCTCCCGGCGTTCGAGAATGCCGCCCCCCCGAACCAGCCCGATGCATCCTGAACGCCGCATCCGACATATGTGAAAGTGAGGAAATGACATGGACCATGACAATGCAATGCAACCCGAAGACACGCCCGAACTGCGCGCGCTCTACAAGGGGTTCGAAGAAGAAAGCATCGTCCCGCTCTGGACCCAGCTTGGCGACCTCATGCCGGTGCATCCCAAGTCCAAGGCGGTGCCGCATGTCTGGAAATGGTCGCGGCTGAATGAACTGGCCGAGAAATCCGGCGATCTCGTTCCCGTGGGCCGTGGCGGCGAACGCCGCGCGCTGGGCCTGTCCAACCCCGGCCTCTATCCCAACGCCTACATCAGCCCGACGCTCTGGGCCGCGATCCAGCACCTTGGCCCTCGCGAAACCGCGCCGGAGCATCGCCACGCGCAGAACGCCTTTCGCTTCGTGGTCGACGGCGAAGGCGTCTGGACCGTGGTCGACGGCGATCCGGTGCGCATGTCGCGCGGCGACCTCCTGCTGACGCCGGGCTGGCATTTCCACGGGCACCACAACGACACCGACCATTCGATGACATGGATCGACGGGCTGGACATTCCCTTCAGCCAGCAGAACGACGTGGGCTTCTTCGAGTTCGGCTCGGACCGCGTCACCGATTACGCCACGCCGAATTTCTCGCGCGGGGAACGGCTCTGGTGCCATCCCGGCCTGCGGCCGCTCTCCGGCCTGCAGGATACCGTCAATTCCCCCATCGGCGCCTATCGCTGGGAATTCACCGACCGCGCCTTGACCGAACAGCTTCTGCTCGAGGACGAGGGCCAGCCCGCGACGGTCGAACAGGGCCACGCCGCGATCCGCTACACCAACCCCACGACCGGCGGCGACGTGATGCCGACGATCCGCTGCGAATTCCACCGGCTGCGCGCAGGCACCGAAACGCCCACGCGCCGCGAGGTCGGATCGACCATCTTCCAGGTCTTCGAAGGCGAAGGCGCGGTGGTGCTGAACGGCGAGACCCACAAGCTCGACACCGGCGACATGTTCGTCATCCCGTCGTGGATCCCCTGGTCGCTTCAGGCCGAGACGCAGTTCGATCTGTTCCGTTTCTCCGATGCGCCGATCATGGAGCGGCTGGGCTTCGTGCGCACCAAGGTCGACGGGGAATGAGCCTGACACCCGGGGAAGAGGCGGCCCGCGACGCGCTGCGCGCGCGGCAGGGAAAGGGCGCGCGCTACGACGCGGCGGCGGCCCCGCACGCGGATCTTCTGCTGGCCCGGCGCGGGACGGCCTATTTCGCGCGCAAGTTGCGCGAATTGTCGGACGACGACCTCTCGGCACCCAGCCTGCGCGACGGCTGGTCCCGCCGCCACCTGGTGGCCCATGCCGGCTATCACGCCCGGGCCATGGCGCGCCTCGTGGAAGCGGTGCGCACGCGCGCTCCGCAACCGGCCTATCCCGCGGACAAAGACAGGCGGGACGAGATCGAACTCGGCGCCACCCTGCCGGCCCGCGCCCTGCGCAGCCTGGTCTATCACGCGACGGTCCATCTCGACGTGGAATGGCGCGATCTGACCGATGAGGGCTGGGACAGGGCGCTGACCTTGCCGGACGGAACCGGGATCACGGCCCGGGACCTTCCGCGCCTGCGGGCCCGCGAGGTCTGGCACTGCGCCGTCGATCTGGGCAACGGCGGTCGGATGTCCGACATCCCGCCCGATCTGCGCGACCCGCAAGGACAGACCTAGACCACCGGCCCTCCGCGTGACACCAAGGCAGGCACCGGCCGGTCGGGAAGAGATCCCTGCGGCGGTGACCGGAGACCCTTGCTGGCACGCTCTCGACCAACCCCGAAACCCACAGGAGACATCATGACCGTAAAACTCGCAATCATCTACTATTCCAGCTACGGCACCAACCACCAGATGGCCACGATCGCCGCCGACGCGGCCAAGGCCGCCGGCGCCGAAGTGCGGCTGCTGAAGGCGCGTGAAACCGCGCCGGCGGAGGCGGTCAACAGCCAGGACGCGTGGAAGGCGCATCTGGAAGCGACAAGCGACATCCCCGAGGCCACCCCCGCCGACATGGAATGGGCCAATGCCTACCTGATCTCGACCGGCACGCGTTTCGGTGTCATGACCAGCCAGATGCGCGCCTTCATCGACACGCTGGGCGGCGTCTGGGCCAAGGGCGGACTGGCCAACAAGCCGATCTCGGCGATGACCTCGGCGCAGAATGCGCATGGCGGGCAGGAAACGACGTTGACCTCCTTCTACGCGACCGCGATGCACTGGGGCGGCTTTATCGTCGCGCCGGGATACACCGACGAGGTGCTCTTCAAGACCGGCGGCAACCCCTACGGCTACAGCCACACGCAGGGCGCCGAGTTCGACGCCGATGCAAAAGCGGCGATCAGCCACCAGGCGCGCCGACTTGTCGAGGTGGCGGGCAAATTGGCCTGATCCAGAGCCCGTCAGGAATTTGCCGGAAGTTTCCGTTTCGGCGCGATCGGGGCATGGCGCCCTGATCGTGCTGTCACGTCACGCATGGACGGCTTGGGTCCGGTGTCGCGGTACCCCTGAATCGGCTCTGCCTCACTTTGTGTGGCGGAGCGGCAGCATTCTCGCCCGCAACAATCCTGGCCCGGCCATACAGGGCGGGATTGAGGGGTTTCAGGCGGTCGATCTGACCGTCCGCCTGGCCGTTGCTCCAGGGCATCTCGAATGCTTTTGACCGCATCGACGTCCCGGTTCAAGCTGCGGGCGAAGCGCACGATGGGCGCCAGGTCGGTTTCGATCGCGTCACAGGTCCATGCAGGGAGCGGGTCTGCTTGGCGGCCATGAACCGCCCCGGGTTTACCGGAGAGGGTTTGCTTCAATAGTTAGGCTGCTTTTTCATCTGCGTTCAAGCTTGCGTAGAAGATTTCCTCTGCTT